>JBDVDE010000050.1:0-22224 GCA_039942135.1 Hyphomonadaceae bacterium | reverse complement strand
TTCAGAACCTGCGAGAAGGACTGCCGGGCTTGCGCCAGGAAGGCTGCAACATCCCCGCGCAACACCTTGGCCGCCGGCCGGCTCCGCCCCGTCCATGCCTGAACCGCCGGGATATCAGCTGCGACAACATCGATGAACCGCTTGCCCGCAGCCTCGGAGGGCATCCACGATCCCGGAGCAATCGCCGGGACGCCCACCCTCGCGATGTTCTTGAAGAGCGGCTCCAGGGTGTCCTTCCAGACCGCATCTGCGGGCGAGCCTGGATAGAAACGGAAGGCGCCGTCGCGCCCGTTGAGAACGACCGCCCTTTGCGCCGAAGGCAGGACCCGTCCAACTTCCCGGGCGGTTCGCACCGCTCCGCGCATCGCCTCCGGTTCCGCCGTCGCCGGAACTAGCCAGTTTACCTGTGCGCCCGCTTCAAGGAGATCCGCGTAGAGATCCACCAGACCGCAATATTCCTCGATGAGCATCTGCTGCGGACCGCCGATATCCACGATCAACGTCACACCATCGGCAAGGGATTGTTCGACCGCGGCATAAAGGGGATCGAAGGCCGTCACGATCGCGCTCGGATCGCGCCGCAGATCGTCGAGGCGGGCAGGTGCCACCGTGGTGACCCTATCGCCGAAGAGGGCCGGCAGCCTGTCCTGTTCGTCGATCTGAATCAGGCGAAACGGCCGATCCTCGATTTCGAGTAGATCAGCAACCAACGTGCTGACGAAGCTCTTGCCGACGCCGCCTTTGTCCGATCCGGTGAATATTACCCGGGGATGAAGCGCCGTGTCGGCGGCCGACCCGGTTGATGATGCCTTGCCCATAATAAAACTCCTTGTTGCTGGGAGTTCCATTACATCACCGGTCAGAGCGGGCTCTGAACTAACGACCCTTATGTTTTCCGGTCCCCTTCAAGAAAAATTCGGCAGGCGTCAATAACGCGCCTGCCGGATCATGGTTCGAGTGACGATGATCGGTCGGGAGTGCCGGGATGTTTCAAAGCGCAGCCTGGGCTCTTTCTTCCACGTCCGTTTCATCTTCGCCGCCGGCGCTATTCATTTCCTCAGGTGCCAGCCATCCTTCTATCCCCACGCTATCCAGGATTTCGCCGTTGCGGAGTGTGACGTGTCCCGGGTCGCCATAGATGTCGTCGACATGTTCCACATGAATGTCTTCATCCGGAAAAAGTTTCGACAAGGCGACAAGGACCGGAACCGGCGTATCCCAGGCCGTCGCAAACGAGACATGATCTTCCGAACGCTCGGGGTGGCAGGCATTCCACTTGGTCCCCCAGACTTCCTTGCGGAAATCCAACAAGCTGAAAAAACCCGTGCGTCTCTTGCTGCGGAGCATCGCGACGAAATCTTCGAAGGCGTCTTCGTCCAGCTTCAGCACACTCGAACGGTCCTCCAATTTCTGCTGCATCTCAGCGATGAGAGGTTCTTTGCATGGTTCGTTGCACACCTTGGCCGCACAGACCTCAGCGTCAAAGCTGATCCCGCTTTTTCCTTGCGCCTCGTACAAACCATCGGGAAAGGGAAGAACCGTTCGAAAGTCGACGACCCCGTTTTCGCCAGCCAGATGATCGAGAACCTTCTCGCTCGCATAGAGCCTGTTGTAGACGTAATTCGGCATGCGTTGATTTCCTTGTACTCAAAACCTGAAGTAACCCAGCCGGTACAGACTGCACCGGCCGGAGATTTGCGAGGGAGGTTGGCGGTTAGTCACTCGTCAGCCAGTGCCGATGGATCGCGGAGAGGATGGACGCCGTTACCGGCACTGGCCAGCTGTTGCCGATGAGACAGTATTTCTCATTGTCCGTCAGAGGACGTCTCCGATACTCGATGCCGTCGAACCAAGTGTCCGGAAATCCTTGAGCCCGTAAGCCCTCTAGAGGTGTTGGACGCCTGACGACAAGACCGGCTCCCGGGAACTTTTGAACGACCAGGAAATCAAGTTCGTGCCTGGTCAATCCCGGGCCTTTCATTCCCGATCCGCTGGCCATGATTGTTCCCAACCGCGGCGGATGCAGGACAGGAGCCCCTCCATCAAAACAAACGGCAGCTTGTAGTTGTTTTTCTCTGCGCGGCGCAACACTCCCGATGCTGCTTCGGGCGATATCCAGTACTTCTCCAGGTGGGGTCCCGGCTGCTCCGCGATGTCCGCAAAGGAACAGCCGGGCGCGGCGCTGTGCGACGAAGGGGCTGGCGTCGAGAACCCGATGGTCAACCGAGTATCCGGCGTCAAGCAACCTTTCCTTGAAAGCGGCGAACGGGCGGCCGTCCTCGATGGTTTCGAAACCCGGGACGTTCTCGAAAAGGAAGCACGCTGGCTGGACTGCTTCAACGATCCCGCAGACTTCGAGCGAGAGGTCACGCGGGTCGTCCGCGCCTTTCTGCTTGCCTGCCGTCGAGTAGGGTTGGCACGGGATGCCTGCGATAAGGATGTCGACTTTGCCATTGTAGTCCTTCCAATTGTCGATTGCCGTGATGTCGCCGATATTTTGGATATCGGGAAACTTCTGCTCGAGCACTGCCGAGGCGACTGGGTCAAACTCGGCGACCGCAATTGTCTCGTGCGCGATCCCGGTGAGCTCGAACGCGGCGGTATCCCCGCCGATCCCGGTACAAAGGCTCAGAACCCGCACAGGCTTTTGAGCAGTTTCATTTGAGGGGTATTTCAACAATGCCGTCATTCGGATCTCCATGCTGTTGGCGACAGGAAAATCCTCGCACGGCTTGTGAAAAGCTATGCACTAACGACCCAGAATTGGCGGAATCACGCGGCTTTTTCTGTTTCGACGTTGGCAGGCACCGGTTTGCCGCAGTGGTTTTTCATGGCATGGATGAGTTTGAGTGTGATCATCGACTGTGGAAGGCTTTTCTGGTACCTGGGCACCTCTGGAAAACTCAGACGGCTACCTGTAACGCGCCGGACATTTTCATCGCAGACGCGATAGTCTGCTTCATCCAAGCGCCGTTCCAGCTCCCGACGCCAATCCAGCAGGGGATAGAACGCGACACGATCCAGACGGTTTAGACGGCGCAAGCGAATTTCATTCTTTGCATTGGGCAGAGTAAGTTCCATTCTTCGCGCTTCAATGAAAGTCACTGCACGGCGCAACGTGTTGATCTGGTGCCGAAGGCTCATGATCATGGAAAAGGCTGCTTTACTGAAGGAATACGATTGCTCGATCTTCTCCTTTTCTGTCTTCTTCGCTTTCAGTTTCATCTTCGGTTTCATCTTGTTGGCTTCTGCGCCCTTCTCCCCCAGCGCAAAGATAACCACCTGTTCGACGACCTGCCTGGCATCTTCCACCCGCTGTGGATTGAGCTTGCCATTCTCGATAGGCCAGATGAGATCCAGAACCTCGTTCATCATCCGCCAGTCCGCCGGGGTGATCAGACCGTCATCAACTTTCTGATTCCGTCCGCCTTCCCCTTCATTAACCTGGAAAACCAATTCCAGTTGCTGATAGGCTTCACGCACCAGGTTACGGGTCAATTCGAGATTTATACTTGCAAATTCCCTTAGCCGCTTGCGGGTTTCCTGCTCATCGTCCGACCAGAGCCAGGATAACGCGGGAAACCGGATTTCCGCGTCGTATAGGACCGGGCTGCCGGATCTCGCTTTCGCCGCGGCCATTTTCTTTATGGCAGAGACCTCCAGATCAGGGCGCTCGGGAACAGAGACGTCTGACGCAGCATCTCCACCCTGGAGCCGAATGCCCGAATTGGGATAAATGCCTAACACCGCACGAAGTGCGACACTCTCCAATTTCCCAAGCGCGTCAGCGAAAGAACTATCGCCAACCTCCAAGGCTTCCGCGATAGCATTCAAAATCGCGCCACGTGTTGGGCTTTTTTGGTATTTTTTCTTTGCAACAGCGTATCGATCACCAATGGGAGCGAGCCTCATGGCGAGGGCCGCAGGCTTCAGTCCGAATTTTTCCGCATTGCCTGTTACGCCAGTCTCCAGCCCCTCAAGAGCTTCTTGTCTTTTATCTTCAGGGATGGTCATTCCTATCCTCACAAAATTCCACGCAGACGCGCAGTCCTTGTCATAGTATCCTTCAGCGAACCATTGCTGGCACCGCCAGATTCGGTCGCGCCAATGGCATGATGATCCGGATACCCGGAGTTTTGTGATGAGATCGCAGCCGAATACGCCGGTGCAGCGGAGGCGACCTTCCGCTCGTTAAGGGCACGGGCATAAGTTGTGCGCAGGACCGCCGTGCTCACTGCACAACCTCGGCGATTGCGCAAACCTTCCCGCTCAAGCAGGGCCGCTATCTGCTCCCAGCTCGCGCCGGACGCCTTGAGTTCCGAGAAAAAGACGAAGTGGGAGCCTACAACCCTTTGCATCGGGATCGGTCCCAACGGACCTGTGGCAGCAGCAACTACTTTTCTGGCCTGCGCCGTTATTTGTCTCAAATTCCTCATCAATTCAGGCTGACGCCATTTTCAGTCGGCGGCAACCTGGAATTACAGGCAGAACTTACAAACAGTTACAGCAAGTCGCAAAATGTTATGAAATGTTACAATCACACCTGTGCACCTATCTTAGTTAGTTGTCGGGTAAAGCTGCTTAAGTTTACGACGTAAAGATGTTCTTCTAGAGCGGTCAGTGTTTTGATCTGCTCTATTGGCAATCTGTTTTGTTTGCCTCTAAAAATCAGAATGCTGTCTGGGATTGGACGTCGGTTTCAAATGGCAACACCTTCTTTCCAATGTTATTCGCAAGCATACTGTGGCAGGGGTTTTATATGGGCATAGCTGTTGGTTGGTTGACGTCAATATTGGCGTTTCATCTGTAGTCAAGATGTCACTGCATCATTGCGCCGCCAGCTAAGATGGACGGGCGTCACGCAAGTCTGAACGGAGCCCTACCGCGGCTTTATCATCGAGTATATCAACCAGACTCCTTCGCTTGCCCCATCATGGATTGAATGACGGGCTGGCAGCGTCTGGTGTGAGAAAATCCTAAAACACGAATTGGTACTATTTGCCGCGCGTAGATTGTCGGTTTAGGTAAAACTATTCACTCTTGAACTGGCCATCATGTATCGTTGCCAGCAGCGCCGGCGCTGGGCGTCGTTTCCACCCGGTCTTGATCACGGGGGCTTGACTTCATCGATGAAGATTGGATCAAAGCCAACATTTTTCCCTTGAGTGGCTTCAGAGAACGGGCCAAATGCCTACGCAGTTTCGTCCGCTTTAGCACTGACGATCCATGATCTTTCTGGGTGAACTTTGAGCTGGACAGTCTGAGCGCAGTTCGCTCCTTCGACTATCTGGTCAGCGGCCAATGTGCTTTGACTTATGTTGAGCAACTTCTGGTGTGAGCACTTAGGTAGGGCAAAATCGTTGTCATTGATAACCTTGGCTGCCACCATGCCACGATCATTCGCGAAGGATCAATGCCGCTGAAGTCGGCCTCTGATTACTGCCACTTCATGCGCTGGACCTCAAGTAGCTCGAATAGGCTTTTACCACGATCTAATATTGGACATAGAGCACGCAAAACGCTTGATGGAGGATACCCATCGCTACATTGGCACACGCGTCGCGAAAACTAACACACCAGAGCGCACACTCAACTTCGTCAACGCTCGATGTGATTCCGAAAAACAGTACGCCACGACAGCATAGAGTTCCAATCAAAGAGGGCAACGATTCTATTCAAATATACTGGGCTTCTTGAGCCTAATCATGTAACCATTACTAGGAATACTCCACTTTTGAGCACTTAGCAGCGCGGCATTCGTCTAGTGCCGCGGCGACCGCTATTAGGACTGTTTTGACATGATCATCGGTAATGTGTCGGTGGACAGCCGCTCGAATGCGACCATACCCCAGTTCGCCCATTCTTACCCCATGACGCTCGAGTGTTGCCAGAAACGTTCGCAATGGTATCGACGCGTCGGTAAGTTCGAAAAAAACCATATTTGTGTGCGGCTTTCCGAGTTGGCAACTAAGTCCCGAGATTTTGGTCAACCCATGAGCCAGCAAGGCAGCCCGCCGATGATCGTCTGCTAGGCGGTCCACCATGTGCTCGAGTGCGAAGTCTGCAGCTGCACACAAATATCCTGCTTGCCGCATACCACCGCCGACAACCTTGCGCAGGCGCCGCACTTTAGCAACAAGGTCCTCGGAGCCCACCACCGCTGAACCCACGGGAGCCGAAAGGCTCTTCGAAAAACAAATTTGCAGTGACGTTGCTTCCCGTGCTAACTCACTTGCAGAAACCTCCATAGCAACGGCAGCGTTGAAGATCCGGGCCGCGTCCAAGTGCAATCCAAGCCCGTTTTCGCGACAAAAAGTGCCTACGTCCGTCAAGTAATCGATTGGCAAGGGCAAGCCGCCGCAGCGGTTGTGCGGTATTTCGAGGCACAAAAGGCGGGCCGGTGCACATTGAGGATCTGATGCGTCGCGGATTGCACGCGCAATTGAATCCAGAAGCAGACGCCCGTCTTGCTGAGTTTCGACGGGATGATAGACCACTCCTCCCAGCGCTGAGGCCCCTCCTGCCTGGTAATTGTAAATGTCTGATTGGTCTCCGACGAGAACCTCACTACCGCGCGGGCAACTGGCCAAAATACTTAAAAGGTTCGCCATAGTGCCGCTGGGCACAAAACAAGCGGCCTCTTTACCCAAACGCTGCGCGCATTTCTGTTCGAATGCATTCACAGTGGGATCTTCGCCGTAGACATCATCTCCGACGACCGCAGCACGCATGGCATCCAACATGTCGGAAGGCGGGATTGTGACTGTGTCACTAAGAAGGTCAATCATAGAAGATCCTTAGTTGTTTGGGTGCGTCAGCTCTACTTTCGACCGTGAGGCGTGAGGGGTGAGTTGAAAATATAGACATGTACAACACGCGTCTAGCGTGTATTATCGTTTGAGCTAGCGTTTAAATGACGCTCGAACCTGCTGCTGATAGAATTGCATAGTCAACACTTGAAGTGGGAGTAAGTGAATGGCCACCGATCTCGTGCCTTTCCCGGTACGATCCGTGCTAGCGGAACTCGAGTGTGGTCATGGCACGAAGTTGTTGCGTGGAGTGGGAATTTGCCATGGCAGTTTTGGAGAATTGCTGCAAGGCATGGATCTGCGAGATGATTTCCTTGTTACCTGCCCAATTGACGTTCATGCCCGCGCCAGTTTTTGCGCCGATCCGACCGAACAGGCGGTTCGGGTGTTGCCGCCTGGCAAGACTAAAACAGCACAACTTGCAAACAGGTTTGTGGGCAGCATGGGATTATGCGGCGGCGCTCTGATTCTGAGTAGTGAGTTGCGTGAGGGGGCGGGGTGTTCGAGCTCTTCCGCGGATATGGTGGCCGCCGCTCGGGCAATTTCCGCAACTTTTGGGATCGAGGTCCCACTCCACCATGTGGAAACGCAGATGCTGGACATCGAGCCGACCGACGGGGTAATGTATGATAGTTGTACCCTTTATCGTTTTCGCTCAACTGGATTTGAGCGCGACTTGGGAAACCTTCCCCCGATAACTCTCGTTGCACTCGACGAGGGTGGTAGCATCGATACGCAATGGGTTGAACGTTCGCGACAGGGTTATTCCATCGGAGATCGCTTGGAATTCGAGCGCCTGCTTGCGCGTTTGACTCGGGCGATTGCGTGCCGACGGATCGATGAAATCGGTGCCGTAGCAACGCGTAGCGCTGAGATCAACGAATCTCGGTTTCCCAAACAAAGTTTCTCGGCAATGATGGATGTTGCGAAGGCCATCGCAGCACATGGTCTAGTGACGACTCATTCAGGCACAGGTATCGCGTTGCTCTTGGACCGACAGGCTCCCGGATACCAGGATCAGGTCAGCGAAGCGCTTGCCCGAATGTCACGGCTACAAGGCGATATCAAGATCTACAACTCCTTGGAGCAAGGAACGGGAGGCGCGTCATGACTAATGTTCATAAGTGCGCGCCTCACGCTGCGGCGCTATACTGTACTCCGCGGCTGATCGTGGCCGATGGAGTGCATTTGCTTTGGTTCGAATGCATGAAAGCTGTTCCGGCGCTGCATATTGTCGAGCGTGCATTAGCATCCGGTGTTCTGAAACCCGGTGCACAAGTGGTTGAAACTTCCAGCGGGACGTTTGCTCTTGGATTGGCTTTGGTATGCCGGCAATTTGACCTTGACTGCGTGATTGTCTGCGATCCTGCCATCGATACGCGACTTCAAAGACGTTTGACGGATTTGGGCTGCCGGATCGAGATGGTGAACAAGTGCGCCGTCGATGGCGGCTATCAGAGTGCGCGCTTGGAACGACTAACCGAGATCCTGAACCAAAATCCGGACGCATTCTGGCCACGCCAATACGACAACCCGGATAATCCGGCCTCCTATGCAACGTTGGCTGAAGCGCTGATCGAGCGCCTCGGGCCGCGTCTTGCACTAGTCGCTACAGTTGGATCTGGCGGGTCAAGCGCAGGCTTTGGAAGGCCTTTGCGGACGTTGGACGCGTCGACGCCGGTCATTGGCGTCGATACGTTTCGCAGCGTGATCTTCGGCCAACCGGATGGATCGCGGCTGCTGCGCGGTCTTGGCAACAGCCTGGTTCCAGACAACATTGATCACACGTTGTTCGATGATGTGCATTTTCTTGATGCTCCGACCGGTTTTGGTGCAACGCGAGCCCTACACAGTAGCCACGGTATCTTCGCCGGTCCGACCACCGGCGCAGCGTGGTGGGTTGGGCGCTGGGTTGCCCGGCAATACCCTAATCGGAAGGTGATTGCCATTGGGCCGGACGACGGGCACCGGTATATAGATACGATTTACAGCGACGACTGGCTGAAGGCAAAAGCTCCGTGCTCTAATTTGTCAAAGAACCCTGATGAAGGGCAAGAAGTTGCAACATGCAAACCGCCTTGGGCACGCTTTTCTTGGAGAAGACGCCTGCGACAGGACGTGATCTCGCAGGATTTAGCTCATGTCGGCTGAGAAGAGTTGTAAATCAATTGCATTTATCGAAAGTAACACAACAGGCACTGGAGCGGAACTGATTTACCGTGCGACTTCGCTTGGATCTGTTCAAGTGTTAGCACGTAATCCGGAGCGGTACCCTTTCTTGGCTGATGTCGATGTTACGATCACAACAGCTGATACCACAGATATAAATGCAATTTTGGCCGGGTTGGAGGATATACCGTCTGTATGTGCAGTTTGCACAACTTCTGACCCCTTCACTGCGATCACCGCGCAGGTGGCCCGAATGCTGCGTCTACCGGGTACCGATCCCGATGCATGTGCGCGTTGCTTGGACAAATTATGCCAGGTTGAACGGTTGGCGAATTTTGGCCTGCGGGTACCGCGAACTCTGGCCGCCAACGAAGTAGCCGCACTTAACGACCTGTCTTGCGATATGGCATGGATCCTGAAGCCGGTCACTGGCAGCGGATCCGTTGGTGTCCGGTATTTGCCCGATTTATTTGAAGTTCGTTTAGCCCTGCGGGAGGCGGACCGCAAACCAACTCTATTGCTACAGGAATTCATACCGGGGCCGGAGTATTCGATAGAGTTATGCGGAAATGGGCGTGACTTGACGGTGCTGGGTGTCGTTGCCAAACGTGTTTCAGAGTTGCCAGTGCGGGTTGAGACGGGGCACATGGTTCCAGCACCAATCGCCCAGGGCGTTGCTGATGAATTGCAGGCCTGCGCTGTTCGTGCAGCAAGGGCGTTGGGTCTTGAGTATGGTTTTTTCCATGTCGAGGTAATTCTCACTCCGAAGGGTCCTGTTGTCGTGGAAGTGAACCCACGAATGGCCGGCGGAGGAATCCCATTTTTGCTTTCGGCGGTTACTGGTCGAGATCTCTTGACAGATTGGTTGATGTTAGCATTGGGGGAGCAAGTATTGTCAGATTGCGGTCAAGTTCTGGCGGACGCAGGGGCCATTGCCTTTCGCCTTGCGGACAGGGATGGTCGACTAACTTCGATAACCCCGCCTGATGTAAAACCGAAATCGATTTGGCGAGCAGATAGGCTGCGTAAGCAAGGTGAAATCGTCGTCCGAAACGGTGACTTTCGAGACCGGGTGCTTTCGGCAATTTCTCTGGCGTCGCAGGCAGACACTGCACTTGCCTTAGCCGATCAATACCTTGCCAACTTCGATCTCGAGTTTGTTGATGCGGCGGAGCCTGTAATATGAAAAGGGTGCCACCTGATCCAGAGCTTGACAGAGACTTGGACAAGCTTCTGTCATCGTTTGTGGTACTTTCGAAGCATCGTGAAGAGCTTGAATGCTATGTCGACATCGATATTGCTCATCTTGCGATGCTAGATGCCGCGGAACTGGTGCCACGCCCTGTTGTAACTACGCTAGTTCGCGCCGCTGTGGAAATGCGCGCGGTCGGATTTGAAGATCTCGACGGTACTCACGCACCGCGAGGTCTTTACATGGCCTACCAGGCAGAAATTGCGCGGCGCGCAGGTCCGAAGAATGCCCGATTTCTGCACACCGGGCGGTCGCGCAATGATCTAAACGCGACGGTATTTCTCTTAAGAATGCGTGGCTGGCTTTGTAGCAGTTTGAAGTCACTCGACAGGCTACGTGCGACGTTACTTGAGCGGGCGTTCGATTTAGGCGAGGCACCATTGCCCGTTATGAGCCAGTATCAGATCGCCGGGCCCGGTCAGGCTTGGCATTACTTAGCATCAATTGAGGGAGCTTTGGCAGTCAGCCGCGAAGCTTTTCGCGCGGTGTCGCATGCGCTGGAAATCTGCCCGATGGGTGCAGGTGCCGGAGTGGGCACCAGCTTGCCAATTCGGCCCGAAATTACCGCCTCTTACTTGGGTTTCAGCTACCCGGTCGATTTGTCGCTGCGAGCGGTAGGCGGGCGGGAGGCTGGCCCTCTTTTCGCTAATGCCGCTTCCACCGCAGCCATTGTGGTTGGGCGAACTGCACAGGATATGCAAGTCTGGATGATCCCAGGCGTAGATGTGCTAGATCTTCCGAACAGATTGTCTGGCATGTCGAGCATGCTTCCCCACAAACGCAATCCATTCTTGCTGGAACACCTCAAAAGTCTATCTGCCAGCGTCATGGCAAAGGCAGGGGAATGCGGGGCGACGTGCTTAAAAGTTCCATTGGCAAACTCTGTTGAAGTGTCCGGATATCTGCCAAGTCTAATCGAGCAACAAAACATAGACTTTGATCGGCTGTGTGCGCTGGCAGCCATTGTAGTCGAAGGCCTAGAGTTGTGTGAAGTCGCCACTTCTAATCAGCATCCAGAGATCAATGCGCAGGTTCTTGTAGAACAGAGGGCAATGTCCACTGGGCAATCGGTAGCTTTGGAACTAGATATTTTGGCAAAAGCTCTTCGCAATACCAAAGAGACCAAGAACTCGGCAGAACTTGAATTGCTTGCGGCCTTCGGTGATGCAAGCGCAAATTTGCGCTACGGTGGTGGACCTGGAACCAGCGAGTGGACTAAGATTGTCGCGCGACAGGCACGGGCGTTGGCGCGCCATCGCAGCGAGTTGGAAAAGCTTCAAAGACCTTGGGTTGACGCAAGTGTAGCACGGCATGAATTCGCTGTCGCACACGGTGCGCCCCATATCGTAAAATGACCGTTGGAGACCGAAAAATGGCAACAAACTGGCTAGCTACCAGAACGCACACGGTAGCATAACTTAAGCAATAAGATAGGTATAAACTTCAAATACTTAACCAGCATAAAACAGTCCTCACAACACAGATGGCGGAGGTGATTTTGAGGCACTCCCAACGTTGCGTGCTAGTGTCCTTCATAAAAACGATCCTGCCGAACATAGTTCAACGATGTTTTTGCAATTGCAAAGTATGACCAGAAATAGTGTCAACTTTCGCGCCTTTGAACGAAGGGAGCTTTGGTAGCATTTCTCTTGTTTCTAAAGTCCACTTGCTACTATTGTCTGTCGTAATAGCCTCTATTGCCATGAGTTACTCTCCATACTCCGAAAGGCGGCAAGAGTATCTCGGTGCCATATAAGTCCCAGAGACAATTGGACTTGTCCGGATGTAGTGGAGAGGCTTTCAATCTGTTGTGGCTGTTTCTTCGGCGACCATAAAGGGGATAGTCATTTCAGGGCATCCACAACCGGACGCCCTCGTTCGATGTCCTACGACTATGCATCTCGTCTCCAACAATTGCTGAATTTGGCTTTGCCCTTATTGAGCTACTCACATCCATTCTAAGAAAGAAGGTGTTTGCGAGTCACGACCATTCATTAAGCAAGTGACAGATCGGACTTCTCGCAAAGCCGTGTCAGCGTATCAGTACGAAGCACATCTGCGACAGGGTATGCGAGCTGCAAACGGAAAGGCCGAACGTTCTTTCAACGCTCTTCAAGTGAAATACTCTAAAAGCAGTCCGGCAAAACACTGCGCGCATTCAAAAGGCTTGATATCTACGATTGCCAACGGCCAATCGGTAGCATCAATTCCGAAACTCAAACCAGGCGTTTAAGCGTAAATTGATTAGCATCCTTAGTCGTAAACACGTTTAGGCTATGACAAGAATTACGTATGGTAAAGGTGGATTGACTTTTTGTTGTCTTGTGGCAAAGTGACAATCATAGATTGTTAAGGAGCGTTCAAATGGGTGCTAAAGAAAAAATGGTCAGTCGTGCCCCGGGAATCGGCGGATTTGGTAAAAGCTACATGACTCACGGACCCGAGTTTACCTTCGGCGACTTTTCTGAGCTTGCCGGGGAAGCTAAGGTCAGCCCGGATGAGGCGCGCGATCAAATGATAGAGTTGATTCGCAATATCCCAGATGAAGATTTGCAGAACTTTGTCGCGGCGCAGGTGACGGTTGTCGGCTGACTTCCTGAATGACATCGGCACCTACTCTAGATCTTTCCGTCTTGTTTAAAAACTGCTGTTCAGGCGATGATGCCGGTGTAGTTGCGGAACTGACACGTCTAAAGGAAGGGGCTGTCAATGCTGCAAGACATTTGCCATGTGTTTCAGATGTCGAAATTGCGTTGTATCCAGAACAGCTTATAGCGGCTTGGCGTCGTTGGAAGAAGCTAACAGACATGGGGCCAACAGCGTTGCTGGCGCAGCTTTTGGAAAGTTCCCGACGAAGTGTCCCTTTCTACAAAAACAAGCTGGCGGAGTATCCAGAGGATCTGGTACTTTCGCTGGCGGATTTCGAACCCGCGACTAGACAGGAGATGGTGCGCTCTGCCGGGCAAGTGTTTCGAGACGGATTGGATCCCAACAAAGGCCAGGCTCTGCATGTAACCTCCGGCACAACTGGGCGGCCGCTAGTCGTCTTGATAGATCATGCTATGTTCTACGATATGTGCTACGCAGTCTATGGCGAGGCGATTTGGGATACAATTGCCATTCCAGACCGTATTGCTCCAGGGCAAACTTCCGTTGTGCTGCTTAGCGAGCACCCTCTAACGTGGGCGGGCTCTGCGTGTTTGCTGCCGCTTAGATTTTCTGTTTATCGTCGCGTTATGATCGATAGGGAAATTGAAAAAATGCGGCGTGCTGTTTGCGAGTTAGCACCGCCTGTTTTGGCTGGACTGCCGACAACTCTGGTCCATTTTGCTGAAGATCACTTGGCTCGGTGCGATGTACAGCCCGTCATGTTATTTACGAGTGGCGAGACACTGTTCAACGACACTCGAGAACGTTTGGCGCGTGCATATAATTGCCCCACCATTGACGCCTATATTTCCTCAGAGGGAGGTGCGATTGCAATTTCACGGGGGATCGGAGAACCATATCGCGTCCGTTCACATGCTGCCGTAGTTGAGGTGTTGACACCGAATGGAGACCTTCTGGATGAGGGTGAAGGGGAGCTTGTAGTTACCAGTCTCTTGAACTTCAGCATGCCCTTCATCCGGTACCGCTCCGGTGACTATGGTCGCATAAGCAAAGTTGAACGCAGCGATGGTTCTTTGGAAACGGTGATTGATGAATTGTGGGGCAAGGACCTAAAATATTTTGATTTGTCTGGCCTTAAAGTTCCCACCAGCCAAATTGGTGATGCCTTTAGGGCAGCTGGTCTGACTAATTTTACTCTTCGGCAAACCGGGGTGCGGGCCTTCGATCTGCGTTGCCTACGGAATGAAGCGTGTTTAAGCGAACTGTATCAGATAGCCGAACGCATTCTGCCGTCAGCATCTCTGTCCATCGAAGAGGTGGGGCGATTGAACGGCCCAGGAATAAAAACTCTCCGATACTCCGCTGGTCAAATTTAAGACATGAGTGAAACGCAATTCTCAGCTGTATTGGAGCGTTATCGCCCTTGTCTGGACGCCGCGGCAACGCTGGGGCGATTTTGGTCACAGGCGGATAAGGCCCTTGCGGGCGTGACAGTTGAGGGCTGGCGAGCGCCCGGGTTTTCGCCTGTGATCTACACGGCAGCTGAACCGCCGGATGCATCGGTCTTGCATTTTCTTGAAGACATTCCAAGGAGCGAGGAAGCCGATGGCAACACTGCCATTGATCCGCGACCGTATCTGCTTATCTGCGAACAAAACTATAGAGCCGACCAAGAGAACTACGACAAAGTGATGCTGTCAAACGGATGGCAAGTGCAGGAAGATCCGCTGTCATTTAATCGAATCTTGCCGCCGCTGCCATTGGTGGTGCCGCTAGATTCTCATGTGGTTTTCCGGGACATAACGCGTGCTCCGATGAGCAACGATCACCGAGACTTGCTGACGGAATGTTTTGACCTGTTGCCGGAGCACATCGACCGGATAGAGGAACTTTATCATCGTTCTTCCGCAAAAACTCTTTCTGTTCTGGTTTATCGTACGTTCGACGCGACGCTGGTCGCCGTCGGTACAGTGAGCATCCTTAAAGGGCGCGCAATGATGACTTGGGGCTGCGTTCATCCTGAGCACCGTGGTATGGATTTACACAGGACTTTAGTCTCCGGCTGTGCCACAGTTGCTGCATCGCATTCTGTGTGCCAATGTTGGCTGGCTACACGCAACCCTCTGGTCCGCAGAAAGTGGTCGGGAAATCTCGAGCTGATGATTGCACGCGGCTCCGCTTAAACCATGTGTAGTTCTGGCTCACGAAATCAACCAGCTAAAAACACCTTTACCTGTTGCCGACGCACTGAGCCGTAGCCGCGAATGCGCTCGGCGTTTGCGCAAATCTCGGCCAGCAAACCTTCACGATTCGATACGCCTGGTGCTAGTGCCTTCCGGATCCGTGTTTCGAAAGTGTATCCCGCCTTTGCGACCATGCGATCGCAAGCCGTCCAACGGGCCGGGTCAGCTGGCGTGTTCCTTAGCGACCGCATCGCTGCGACCATCCGCAAAAGCGGTCGGATAATCGCTGGTTGTACCGCCAGTGGGCGTCGGAGCAACCATTCTGGCAGGATCCGTAAATGATAGGCAATATCTCTGGAGGCTTCGCGACGCAAAAGTAAGTTAGCTACTTCGACCGCGTCCTTGACAGCCAATAGCCTATAGTGCGCATGGGCGATTCGAAGAGCGAGCGTGCATCCCCCTGGGATCGTTCTAGCAACATCATCGATAAGCGCGTTGAACCGTAAAGTTTTTTGCGCATCGCCGTAAGCGGTCAACCTGGCAGTCAGCTCCTGATGGGACGCTAGTGCAGGTGGCTCCAAACTCCCTGTCGACGCCCGCATTGTAAATGGAAGAACATCTGGAGCAACAGTTTGGACCGCGGATTCGAGCAAGGCACTCGGTATCGGAAGCTCGCCGAGTGTGGCGGCGGCAATTAGCAGAGGCAATATTGGCGCATTGTCTGCGGTGATGCTAATGTGATGAATAGTATTAACTCGCGCTTCCAGCTTGCGGAGGCTATCTAAAGCAAGTTCGCGGGTTGTGGGGACATCCATCTGCCCGACGGCGAGCACACCTTGGCGCTGCTGAATCCTCAGATCTCCCACCACAGTCGTGACAGGCGCGTCGCGGGGGGCAAGATAACGCAATACCTCGTGTTGTATAGCTGTAAGTGGGTCGGTAGCGATCAAAAGTGTCGCCGAACTGTCAGGAAGCCGACCTGTGGGCGGGAGTTGGGATCCAGGAGCCGCCAGCCGGATATGGCCTGTTACCACACCTCCGCGTTGCGACATACCAGGATCACAGTAGCTGGAAACCGTCAGCCCAGTGTTTTTCGCAACCTCAGAAAGCAGGCGGACCGCGCGCAACACTCCGGTTCCACCGATCCCGGCGATCAGAATTTCGCGTGGTGTAGTGGTGGGGTCTACTTCCCCTAATGCAGGGAAAAAGGAGGAGTCGTCAGCACATGATAGCTTGGAATTGGCTGGGCGAACCGTTACCATTGCAGGGCAATCAGCGTCCAAACATCGCGCGTCCTTGTTGCACACGCTGTTAGCAATCTGTCGAATCGGCCCTAGTGGCGTATCGATGCGGTCTATAGCAACACAGCGGGAGACTTCTACACAATGGTCACAGCCATCGCATACGTCAGGATCGATCTCAATCAGTGGGAGCTTGGCCCACTTGCTGGCTGGCGTTTCCTGCCGCACGGCCACGACGCAACCTGAGTCATAAATTATGGCGGAAACACCTGAAGTCTGAGCACACCTGTCCTGAACCGACAGATATTCAGAGCGACGAGCAAGGCGCACTTTCGGCGGCAATCGTTTCCGGTTAGCGCTGGAGAGCTTGTCAGACACAACCCAGATGCATTGCACTCCATCAGCATGAAGCTGTTGCGCAATGTCCGCTGGAGATGGGTTCCCCTCGACAGGCTGTCCGCCGGTCATGGCCACAACCCCGTTCACCAAGATGCGAAATGTGATCGTGGTCTCAGTTGCAACTGCCGCTCGGACAGCCAAGCTGCCGGAATGAGTAAATGTGCCGTCGCCCATGTCTTGGAATGCGTGTTTCCGATTGCTGAACAATGATTGGCCGATCCAGTTTGCGCCTTCGCCACCCATTTGTGGAAAACCTTCCGCCGGGGCCTCAGGTGCGAGCGCCGATATCAGATGACAGCCAACCCCGCCGAGCGATAATGCGCCGCGAGGAGTCTGAGTCGATCGGTTGCAGGGACAGCCTGCACAGAAATAGGGCAAGCGCGGCACATTTGGTGTGACTGCAGGCCGAAGATCGCGCGGCGATGCTTGTAGGTCGAGGTGATGACCTAGCGCCGATTCAATCTCGAAAGCGGTCGGAGTAGCTGCCATGGTGCTGGTTAAGGGCTCCAGCCAAAACAGGTCTGTTTCGAGATCGGGCGGCATTGCAGCCCGAAGCTGTTCTGTGATTGTGCGGTGTGAATTTTCGATCACCAAAAACCTGTCACACGGCAATTTGAGAAGATTGCGTGCAGTATTGACGGGAATTGGCCAGATTACGGGGAGTTCGTGAATTATGACCCGCGCGGCCTCGGCATCGTGACGAATGCGTAAGTTGTTCAGTGCATTACGGGCTTGATTGACGGCTTGCCCCGCCGCTATGACGCGGACCCGTACGTCACAGTCAGCAGGAGTGTCTGGGGTCGCGACATGTGTGCGCCAATCTATTCCGCTGAGGAAGCTCTTTGCGCGGGGAAGGCGCAACTCGTTTTGAATTTTCTCGGTTGGAATGGCCAATTGTCCCGGCGATAGGCGCACGCCTTCAATCTGTCTACCTGGCAGGAGACGTTCCTGCCGCTCAGGCGAGAGATCAACAGGTTGGCGCGAATCCAGCACGTCCGATTCTGTCATCACCGCGACCCACAAGCCAGAATGTCGGGAAAGGGCTATTCCAAAAATGGACAGATCGACCAGCGTTTGCGGGTTCGCCGGAACGAGTACCGGAATACAGGCATCGCGCAACAACAATTCACTAGTATGGGTGTAGCGAGAGGAAATTGCCTGCGGGTCGTCACCTACCCAACATACCACGCCTCCAAACCGATATGTGCCGACCAAGTTGGCGTGCCGTAACGCATCGACCGAGCGGGCCACACCGGGAGACTTTGAATACCAAAACCCAAAGGCACCGTCGCCCAGCCCCTCTTCACCGACGAAAGCTTCTTGCGTACCTTGGAGCATCGAAACGCCGATTTCCTCGTTCAGGGCGGGCAGTAACCGGACATTGGCATCCGTGAAGCACTTGACGTTGGCGGTTAGGAGCTTATCGAACCCGGCAAGTGGCGAGCCGCGGTAGCCAGTAACCAAACCGCCGGTCTCCAGACCTGCCCTCCTGTCCAACTCAGCTTGGAGCAACGGCACGCGCGCCAGAGCCTCCAACCCGCTGACTAAGGGCGACCGGTCGTATTCCGCTTGTGGCGTACTACTCACCATCCCGATCACTTGGCGCTTGTAATCACCCAGCACCGTAAAACACCTCGTAAACGTGCTTTCGCGATTTTCGGCCTTCGGTAGTTAAGCGAAACACATCTTTGTCGCGTTTGATCCAGCCATTTGCGGCAAGTTCGGCTAGCTGCGGATCGAAATCGTTTTCGAATGCCGTGCCGAAGCGGTTGCGAAAACTTTGTGCATCGATCCGCGAGGCAAAGAGATTGAGGATCACGTATCGGATACGCAGATCGAGCGAGCTTGACCTGCGGGAAACATGGTCGAAAGATAGGTAATTTCGCGCTAGCATATGCTGAACATAACGGTCTACGTGAGAGGTGTTGCGCAACTGGTAGCCAGAAATGAACGAATAGGATCCGACCCCTATTCCAAGAATATCACCGTTTTCCATGCAGGAGATTTCTAGGTAGTCGTGCATTTTTCCCTGCCGGGGAAAGATGCCTCGCGCATATTCCTCGTAGCCGTCTTTCTTCAAACGCTCGACTGTCCACTGGAACCAATCGAAAGCTTCGTGTTGGGGAAGTTGTGGCGGATTCAATCCACGCTTGATGAGTTTGGCCGCAGGACTATCCGGGAAGATCATGTAGTCCCCGACCGAAATGGATCCCACTTCCTTTTCCAAGAGAGCTTCGATTTCATGTTCCCACATCTCGCGAGTTTGCCTGGGTATATTGTAAAGCAGATCAACGTTAACCACATCGAACCCCGCTCCCATCGCACATTCAATTGCGGCTTCGCCGTCCGCGGAACGGTGCGGCGAATTCAATGTCTCAAGAAGAACGTTAAAACGACTTTGATAGCCGATGGATAGCCGGTTAACGCCTTGAGCCTGTGCGGAGGCAAGGTAGCTGGAAGAAAATTCCAACGGGCTACCCTCGAGCGTAACCTCAAGTCCTTCACGCAGGTGAAACTTACCAGAAATCAGGGTTAACAACCGTGCGATGTCCTGGGTTCGCAATAGGGAAGCGGTGCCGCCTCCCAAATAAATGGCCCCGCAACGCTTTGAGCGAAACCTTGGCGTATTCGCATATTCCTCGAGCTGCGTGCAGATCGCGTCGACATAACGATCAAGGACATCGTCTTGGTTGGCCTTAGTCGGCAAAACGTGCTTGAAACAGTGGCAGGAATGGCAACGCACTCTACAGTAGGGTACCGAGACAAAAACTACAAAATCCGTGTCACTGTCATCGGCTTCGTCTAGCCGCAAGGTTCGTTGAGCGTCGTCTTGAGGAATTACTTCGGTGGGCTGCAAAGGAGGGAAAACAAAGAAATTTCTTTTGGGCTCGCTACGGTTTACTAAAAAATCCTGATCCGACATTGCTGATCTCCGCCGACTAGGTCACCGCGCTTAGTAGCTGGATACAGATCCCAAGCAATTAGAGGCGATAAAGTATATTTGCCATCGCCAGTGACCTGTCCAATTTGCGAAGCGCGCACAACCCAACCATAGCATATCGCAACGATGCCGCCACCTTTGAATGTGGCGAAAAAAAATGCTATTCATACGCGTAGTCTACATATCGCGTTGCTAAGTGACGTTTACGGCGAACTCCATCGGAAGATGACGTGCGATCTACCGTAATAAAGACACGTGCAGCAACGTTACTAGTTTTCGGACCGATCGCGAGATGTGAATTGGATGACTGTGGTAGAGACGCGCGCAACACATGCCTTGTCTCGCTTTGCGGACTATTTGCCTTTTGATCGGCGCCAAACCGATGGTCCGGGCGGACTAATTTCCGTACGCCACCGTACAGGTTGGTTCAGCTTCAGTTTCGGAACCAACTTCAATTCTGACGGGTGCGAGGCACTGGATAGCTTAAGTGTCTGGCCCGCGGGCTCTTTGGCAAAGCAGTTTACCGCTCTGACGCTATTGCGCCTCCTGAACATGCACGGGTTGCCCTTAACCACAAAAGCCGCTGAAGTGATCCCCGAGTGGCGCTGTGCCACGACGCTTAATATTGGTCATCTACTGTATCATCAGTCTGGATTGAGCGATGAAGCACTCGTCGCTTATCCGAATGAGCCTACAAAGGTTGCTCTTGCAGCGGCCGATCTAGCATTTGACGCTTGTCCGGATGCTGGATTCAACTATGCCAACGCAAACTACATTCTCCTCGCTGAAATCGTGGCTAGATTGGCTGAATGCCCATTCACCGACGCGGTTTCACAAAAGGTTCTTATACCAGCCGGTTTGGACTGTAGCGCATTCGATATGAGTCGACTTACGGTGGTCGGTGCGCGTTGGTTACTTAATGATTGGTGCTGTACCCCGACAGTAAGTTCCATGCCTGGTCCTGGAGGCATGTATTTGTCTTTGCGTCAGCTACAGCGTTGGCAAGCAGCATTGCACGATGGTACCTTCGAAGAAGCCGTATTGGCTCAATTGAATACCGCTGGCAGATTGCCGGATGGTGCGCTCGGTAAATACGGTGGAGGGCAATTTGTACTGCGCCGAGGTGAACAGGAATTTTATTGCCATTTGGGAAAAGACGGACCGGTATCTACTTACCTTTTGAGAACGTCACACCCTGATATGGCGATGATTGCGCTGGCTAATGGTGATTGCAGCAACATTAGTCAGATTTGCTGGGACATTTTCCCACGGGTGTACTTATAGTAGCTGTAAAAGCCCAGAAGGCGATAGACGGATTGGTCTGAGTTGTTTAGAGAACGATGCCGCATGCGCGGATCGGTGGGCGCGCAACCAATTTAGTAGGTAGAGGCTCAATGCATTGGAGCAGCGGGTAAATTTCCTCCTCAAGCCATCTGCTGTTATATTTACTCACTGAAAGCCATGCAACGAAGATTAGTACTAACACATTTAGATAGAAATGCGTTTAAGCTTTCGCGTGTCTTTGGAGAAGCAGCGGATACCACGAGAAATCTACCAGCTGGCCCGACCATAGCGACGGAATGATAGGCCAATAAGTTGACTCCGGTTGGTGACGGTAAGGGATCCACCGCGCGGCCGTGCTGAGCATTGACGGCCGAAAGCAATGAACCGATCTTGAGCATCCAGCATCCTCCTGGCTTTTAAAGAGTGAGCGGATGGTTCAGGTCTTTGACCAATGTTGTCGCCGTCATATGAGCTATGACCCAGACGTGCTGCGCAAGGCCGCACCCACTCGGAATGCAATTTCATCAATAACTTCGTGCGGTGTCGAAAGTGGTGGGGCAATGATAATAATGCCGCCGTCGCATCGCACCAACAGCCGCCGGTCCTTCAGTTCTTTTGCTAAGGCTTCGGTTTTTTTGAACGCGGATCTGGTGGCCCTGTTTTGCACTAGTTCCACTGCACGAAATAAACCCATTCCGCGAATCTCACCGACGTTGGGATGATTCCCAATCTCACGCCTTAACATCTTGTCTAGCCGTTTTCCAAGGTATTGGGCCCGGCTTGCCCAATCCTCGGCTTCCAGAATATCGAGTGTAGCCAGCGCCGCAGCGGCACAAACAGGATTACCGTCTTGGGTTGATCCAAAGGACGGTGTCCATCCAGCTTCGATTAGAACATTGGTGACCTCAGCAGTCGTCAGTGTGGCGGCCATTGGCAGCGCACCGTTTGTGATTGCCTTAGACAACGTCAGAACGTCCGGTTGGATGCGGAATGCCTCGAAGGCAAAGTTGTTTCCGAGCCGCGCAAACCCATTTGCGACTTCGTCGACGATGAGTAGAATACCGTGTTTCTTGAGGTAGTCCGCCAGTCTTTTAAACCATTCGACCGGTGGTGGATGCCCGACTGATCCTTGAATAGGCTCTATGATTAGAGCGGCAACGCGATCCGGTCTGAGTGCCTCGATCCGCGCAATTGCGCTGTCGGCACACTCGATGTTGCAGATCTCACGCGCCTGTCCCACTGGGCAACGGTAGCAATAGCAATTGGGTACCAATGCATAGTCGAGGCTTTCAGGCGCCCCAGGCATTTGTAGACCGGAAAACCCCGCTAGCGGAAG
>JBDVDE010000049.1:0-9351 GCA_039942135.1 Hyphomonadaceae bacterium | reverse complement strand
CGGATGAGGCTGAGAACCGCCGTTCGCTGGCTCTGCCGACTGTCGGCGTCAAGGGTGACGGTGGGATCGCAGATCAGTACGGAGGGGAGGCCTGCACGCCAGCTTTCCAGCTTGCGCGTGCATGGATTGGGCAGGCCGTCGGCACCTGGAACCACATACAGCTCCGGCCGGTTCGTTTGCGTTCGCGACAGGGCGTATCGGCATTTCCGCCCCAGTTCTATTGCACGTGCCGACCCGAAGGCCACGATCGCATCGGTGTCCGGTGCCAGACCGGTGGCCTGGGCGGCAGCGTGTCTGAGGTCGTGGTGACGGGCGAAGGAAAACTGCCGTGGCTTCGCCGCCGAAGGCAGGCCTGTCTGAACCCGCTCGGAAAGCTCACTCTGCACCAACGTGCTGTCAAATATCAGCAATGGGTGCGTTGCGCCGGCTTTCTCCAGTTCGGAGTACAACGCGTCTTCAAGCACGCCATCAGCAAAATGCACACGCGTGGGGTATGTGATGAGCGTCATTGGCTCTCACCGGCGAATTGGAAGGCCAGAAAAATCGGGCGGCAAGTCATGTGCCGCCCGACAGATTGTGGGGTCAATAAGTGGTCTTGCACTCGGGCGTTTCACGGCCAGGCAAGCCGATGGCGGCGAAGGCTTCCTCGTCAAGGCCCAGGGTCTGGTTCACGTTGTCAACCATCTTGACCATCTTCGTCGCAAGGTTTCCATCCGGCAACTCGACCACTTCGGACACGAAGTTCGTTCCGATCGCCTGGCGGTTCCCGTCAAGTGTGATGGTCTTGTTCGGTGCATCCAGCGACAGATTGCTCAGGCAGGACCGGAACGCCGCCTGGCCGTCCGACAGGTCGCCGTTGACGGTGTTCACACACTCCAGCATCGCATTGGTTGCGTTGTAATAGCCGGTCGCCAGGAGAGAGGGCGAGGGAAAACGCTGGTCCGCCGGGAACGTGTCCTGATACGCCTTCACATAGGCCTGCCACTTCGGATCCTCCCAGGTGTCCGCCTGCGGACCCGAAGACGGTGTTCCGATCAGGGCTTTTTTGGCCGATCCTTCGGACGACAGAACCGTACCGTCCACCATGATCGAGCCGCCGATGAGGTTTGCGTCACCGCCGGCCTGCTGGTACTGGTTCAGGAAGTTGACGGCATCGCCGCCGCCAAGGCCGACATAGATCGCATCGACATCATCGGGAAGCGCCGCGATGATCGATCCGAAGTCCTTGGTGCCCAGCGGCACCCACAGCCGTTCGGTGATTTCGCCGCCCGCCGCGCAGAACTCCGTGACAAATCCGAACACCTGCGTGTAGATGAAGGAATAGTCTTCACCGACCGTCGCGACCGATTTGTAGCCCTTTTCATTGAAGACATACTCGCCAAGACCGGCGGACCACTGCGATCCATCGGTGTTGAAGCGGAAGAAATTCTCCGACGGATCGACATAGGTCGTCTCCATCGCACCGGAGGCCCCGTTGATGAAGGTGACGCCCGGCTGGGTCTTCGAATAGTCGCGGATCGCGATGCCTTCCGACCCGGAAAGCGGTCCGATCACGAGCTCGACACCATCCTGTTCGACCAGCTTGCGCGCGCCGCGCAGGGCACTGTCCGGCGACGCATCGGTGGACTGGATGATCAGCTCGATTTCACGCCCGCCGGCTGTCCCATCGGTTTGCGCAAGCGCGGTTTTCAATCCGCGCACACCGTCTTCTCCCAAAACGGTGTAAGTCCCCTCGAGGGTGGCCAGCACGCCGACCTTCAACGGCTCCGCGGCCAACGCCGATGTCGCAGCCGCCGTCATTACGGCCACTATGGACAACGATCCTAAAAGTGCCTTTTTCATTCCTGTTCCTCCCTGAAGTTTCCCGCCGTCCACAAGCTGTCTGGCGCTCGCAGGGGCTGGCACGAATGGTGCCGTACACAGGGTCAAACACAGATCACGCCAAGTGCGCCGACATAACAAGGCGTCTCTTTTTATGGAGTTATCCGGGGTCCGGAGACCGGGAACGCAGGACTTGCCGTGCGGCAAAAACCGCCGAACAGCAGGCCAGCAACGTCAGGATAACCGCCGCCACCGGCCAGGACGCCGTCACTGTCGAAAGGCTCGACAGGAACAACAGCAGCACGCCGACCAGAGCGATGAACAAAGGCGCGAGCAGCGCGCGCGGGCGGTCCGAAAACATGAAGGCGGCAAACCGGATCCCGGCGACCGCGATGACAAAATGCGCGACAATCTCCAACGTCGGGGTGCACCAGATGGCATTCCCGAGTGTTGTTCCATCGGCTTCGCAGCTCTGCGTGCCGAATATCAGCATGTAATACTTGACGATCAACGCCACTGCGAGGCCAAGACCGAACAGCATCTGGACGACCATCATGACAATCCACGATGGCCGGCGGAAAGCTTCAAAAAAGGCGACTTCCCGGCCTGTGTCGTTGTTGGGCATGATCTGTCCCCGGTTTCATACGGAAGGCACCGTGCTGCAGCAGGACGCGGCTGGCAATTGCACGAGGGGTTACGACGTTACCGAGCGTCTGAATTGCGTGACGTCGCCCCGTGACGGGCCCTGCCCGCGCGACCCGGTTTGAGGGTCCGCGCATCGCAACTGTTGCAATCGCCATTCTCTCAAGGTGGCCCGGGTCTCAAGGTGATCCGGGCTCGAAAAAGGCGGTGCGGATACCGGCGTCGGCAAACCTCCCGCACGGCTGGAGCAATGACCTCCGGGGCGCAGCACGCCCGATATATGATCGCCGGTGAGAAGAAGACCCAACCTGATTGCCGGACAAATGCGCTCCCCTATCAAGAGCCGCTGGTTTTTTTTGAGCCAAGCGGGGAAACCGCTGCGATCGGACATCGGCGGGACGGGAAAACCGCAGGGTCGTGGCGCCCGCGTTACTCGATATCGCCGACGATGCGAGACAGTCGACGCGCCTTACACCAATCTGAACAAACAGGAACCCATTGGATGGCTTGTTCAGGGCCCCATGGTGCCTGAGATTATATAACCTCACTCGGCATCGGCGTCGGCATTATGTTCCGGCACGCAATACGATACAGGAGCCTCCTGCAGCCCCAACGCATCTGTCATGGCAGCCGTACCGATCGCAAACGAAGGCACCGTGGCGGCAGACCAGAGAGACGGAACGCAGGACAGCGTGTTGCAGTCGCCGCCGAAGGTCACAAAATCCTGGTCTGCATGGGCCCCGTCCTTGGTGCCGATCTTGCAGGTGCAGATCGCCTTCAGCGGGTCTGTCGGGTCGAGTGTGCAGCGCGCGTCGAGACAGTCCGTCCACGCACTTCCCGGCGCGCACTGCATCACCGACTTATCGGCAGCCTGCCCGAACGAATAGGTTGATCTCAAGCTTACGGGTTCTGCCGCCGCTGTCGTGATTTCCGCGATATCATCGACTTTACTGGTCGAGCCATCCGTCATGGACTGGAAGGGTTTGCGTTGATCACACGTGGTCTGCAGCCCGAAATTCAATCCCTCGCGCACTTCGCAAGCGCAAATTCCATAAGTGAGAGGTGCACGCGGATCGGGAACACAAGGCGCGGATGTGCACAGCGCGTAGTAGCTGTCGCAAATTTTACCAGCTGAATGTGTGTCATCTGCGGAAGAGATGTTGGTGACACCCAACAGGATAAAAACTGGAAATAGTGGCAGGCAGAATTTTGCGGAATTTCTAAATAATTCCATTAATTTAACAATCGCAATCATGATAATTTCCTCCCCAATCAGATTGAAGACTATCATGAAGCGCGTATGCTTTCCTGAAAAAAGGCAGATTGATCTGCGCCGGACTGACCGGAGACTGTGTGGTTCAATTTTTCGCCGAAATCTGCTATTTCAGGTAGGGCAGCCGCTTTCTTTCGCCTGGGCAGGAAAATGTGACCTTGAAGTGACCTGCTGTAACGCGCAAGAACGGATCGCGGATCAAGGCTTTCCCAGAATCAAGTGGGATCGAGCGGTTTTTGGCGGTTTCCTGCCACTTCGGCCGAGGCCCGGCGAAAACGTCCGCGCAACTTCACCTGGCACAAAATGCGCGATCTGCGGGAAGGCGGAATGCGCCATTTGAAGAAGCTCAATGGAAACAATTATCGCGCAATTTCGAGATAGCAACTTTCAATATCGGTTGAAGGGGCGTTTCAGAGCGCTTCAAAAATTCGTCAAATGCCGCCAATTTTCCGCCCTGCCCTCGAACAGAATTCCATATCATACGTTATGCGAATCCGGCCCCGGACGGCCGATTGCCGGGCTTGTTCTTGCCTGATCGCCCGTATGACGGATCATGACCAGGGCAGATAGTCACAGGCAAGCGCTTCGCGGCGCAACAGCCGGGCTACCGGTCGCGGCGCCGAGTATACACAAACGATCGCAAACAAATTTGGCGGACGCTTCTACAGGTTCTGCAAGCCTTTCGTAGACCACAAGCTAAGACCTAGAGTGCTTCGGCA
Organism: Hyphomonadaceae bacterium; assembly: GCA_039942135.1. GTDB lineage: Bacteria > Pseudomonadota > Alphaproteobacteria > Caulobacterales > Hyphomonadaceae > CALLCD01. The sequence continues at coordinate 4,896 of JBDVDE010000049.1, read as the reverse complement.
GCAGTACCGAAAACGAAATCCGCATCCGTGCCATCGTTCAGCCGCACGCGTCCGGAGCCATCGAGACCACTGCGCTGCCGCGTGGCAATGACGATGCCCTTACGACCATCGTTGCAATGGACTGGCATGGAAATCGTCGTCGAGCTATCCAGCGAGTCATAACTGCCGGCACATGTCAGCATCTTGCCCTTCCATTTACCCGAAACCTCAAAAGAACCGCCCGAGAGCGTTGCCGTCGCCGAGCCGCGCAACATTTCACCGTTGTCGGCGATCACAACTACCGGCCTAGTAACGGCGCAGGCCGCAAGAAACACGGAACACATGGCCGCCACGATCAAAAATCTCATCACCTAATCTCCCATTCTCAGCAACTAACCACTCTTCGGAGGGAGTTGCAACAATCGAGAACTACACGCAGAAAACTTCGACAACTCGCGCCGGTATTGCCGCGCGACATCGCACTTGAGCAGTTAGCGACATCACCGGTGACGGGATAGGCCAACCGGAGTTCGAGCGAAGCCCGGCCGTAGGTTGGCTCCTCCCAGGGCTTGGATTTTTCCTCGCCTGCGGCCGCGACGATGCGCATCTCATAATTCAACTTTAAAGAGAGTGTGCAAAAGGCTTCAGGGTGCAACTGCCTGCTGAGGCCATGGATGCGAAAGGCCTAAAGTCCGTAGGTTCCATATGGTACATTATGCGAATCCAGAGAGAGAAATATTGGCTGGAGAAGGATGCGAGATTGCCCGTTGGAATTCCGATAGGCGTGAGGCTCGATCCAATCGTATTGTAGAGAATTGTGATCTTATAGAAGATGTGACCACCCAGCCGATAGGCGGTGCAAGCTGAAAACACGCCTCATCGCTCAGGCGAGTGTTTTGTTTCGGTGCGAGCCAAGGAGTTTAAGTGGATATCGTAAAATTCTTTGACGAGCTCAGCGCACATATGACCCACTTGTTTGCGTTCGCAAGACAGATGAACGAGGCGGATTTCGCAGCCTCTTTGAGCGGTGAATTCCGTGGAGCGCAAGACGCGGGCTGAATAGCCCCTAGATTTGTAGACGCCTTCCTCCCAAAATTTTAGGCAAGGAGGCCATGATGGGTACGAGCAATTTCAGTGACGATTTCAAGCGGGATGCGGTGGCGCTAATCACCGAGCGCGGTTACCCTGTTTCGGAGGTTTCGAAGCGCTTGGGTGCCAGCGCACATTCCCTTTATGCTTGGAAGAAGAGGTTTTCGAAGCCGGCCGATCCGGTGGCAAATGATCAGGCCGCGGAGATCCGCCGGCTGAAGCAGGAACTGGCTCGCGTCACCGAGGAGCGCGACATCTTGAAAAAGGCAACCGCGTACTTCGCCAAGGATGCAAAGTGAGGTACGCCTTCATGGTCGAGCATCGCTCCGTGTTTTCGGTACGGGCGATGTGCCGCTGCCTGCGCATCCATCCGAGCGGCTTCTATGCCTGGCTGAAGAACCCGCTGAGCAGACGCGCCCGCGAAGACATCCGCCAGACCGAGCTTCTCGACAAGGCCTGGAAAGAGAGCGGCAAGGTCTATGGATATCGCAAGCTTCATGACGACCTGCTGCCTGAACCGTGTTGCACGTCTGGTCAAGCTGGCCGGAATCAGGGCCGAGATCGGCTACAAGCGTCGCCCGGGCAGTCATGGGGGCAAACCGTCGCAGGTCGTCGACAACACGTTGGACCGGCAGTTCGATGTGCGGGAACCCGACAGGGTCTGGGTGACAGACATTACCTACATCAGAACACTGGAAGGCTTCGCCTATCTGGCGGTCGTGATCGATCTCTTTTCCCGCCGTGTCGTGGGATGGTCGATACAGAGCCGTCAGACCACGGATGTCGTGTTGCAGGCCCTGCTCATGGCCGTATGGCGGCGGAAACCAAAACACAAGGTTCTGATCCACTCAGACCAGGGCTCTCAATTCACAAGCTTGGACTGGGCGTCGTTCCTAAGGGCTCATAATCTGGAACACTCCATGAGCCGGCGCGGAAACTGCCATGATAACGCTGTTGCCGAGAGCTTCTTCAACCTGCTGAAGCGCGAGCGAATACGGCGTCGGGCCTACAAGACCCGCGTCGAAGCCAGGCAAGATGTGTTCGACTACATCGAGATGTTCTACAATCCAAAACGCAAACACGTCAGAAACGGGATGCTGTCACCCGTCGAGTTCGAACGGCAGCAGAAAATGAACTCCGAAGGCGTCTAGAAAACGCGGGGCTATTCAAAAGCGAGTTTCAACGCAATGGGATTGTCAGAAATGAGGGAACAGGCACACACGCTAAAGAGCATTCGTATCGTGCTTTGATAGGAAACACAGGTCATCAGAATTGCCACATTCTGTCTCGCTCAGCACGCTGGGTGACCCGCAGCGTTCAAGCTACCGCCTATACGCCAATTGCTATTGTGGCCACGGCCGGCCGCTCAATCTCGCTATGCTGATTGAGCGGTATGGGGAAGACGATGTCTTTATCAATGAGAGCCGAATTGCTAGCGCACTGGTCTGTCAGCGCTGCTGGCGGCGTGGTGCACGGCTCACGCTGCAGCCAGGCTAGACCCAAGTGGCAATCATGGCCATTTGGCGCACCGCGCGGCTCGCGGCGGCTTGCTGGTAGATAATCGGGTGCCAAACGAAGTTGCGCGCTACACATATTCCACATCATGCGAATTGGGCTTCAAGCCGCACAGATTCAAAATCAAATTTTCGAAAAGGAAAACTGGCTGGGGTGGAAGGATTCGAACCTTCGCATGCCGGTACCAAAAACCGGTGCCTTACCGCTTGGCTACACCCCATGGCCGTGGGAACGCTGTATAACGATGTCGTTTGAGATGCGCAAGCCTTGCCGCGGCTCTTGCCCCTGCCCTCGCCCAGGGTTTTCCCCAGGCGGATTTACACGGCGTTTGGGAACCGGCCTGGCGCGCGCCGGCACCTCTCGGGGACGGGGCACGTCATGGCGCGTGGCGCACCAGTCCCCGGGTGTTCGGACGGGGTTCGTGAGGCCCGGCAGGCCAGGAGACAGCACCGCGCCCGGCGTCGGCGGAAAGGTGTGTCGAAAGGCAGCGGAAACCGGCACATGCGGGCTGCCCGGGCAGCCGCGTCACCTCCAGAACCCGCCTCCCGGTCGGGCTGTCCCCTTGCGGGATTTCGCGGTTTTCAAAAAAAATCGGGGTGCCGGAGCAAAGCCCTTGCGGGAACAGGTCAGCTTTGCTAAATGACGCTCCACGCAGCGCGGGTCCGCCCCGCTGTTCCCGTTGGATTTTGCATCAAGATCCAAACAACACGTCGGAGTGTAGCGCAGCCTGGTAGCGCACCTCGTTCGGGACGAGGGGGTCGGAGGTTCGAATCCTCTCACTCCGACCATTCTTTTCAAGGTCCATTCTGGTCACATGGCTTCCGGCAAGCGCGTCGGGCAATCCTTGCGCCGTGCCCGAAGGTTTCCCCAATAGTTTTGACCGGGATCGCCCGGAAACCGGGCCCGGCCGTCACCGGCCTGACAGGCGCGCGTGCGACAGCGCCCGCCAGCGGCCCTGCCGCTTTATCCGAGACGACCCGGCGGTCTCAAATGGTGCCAAACCGGAGCAGACGACACCCCGCCCTTGCAGCGTCAGCCGTGGGCGATCATGACGTGGCGGACCGCGGTGTAGTCTTCCAGGGCATAGTGGGACATGTCCTTGCCGTAGCCGGATTGTTTCAGGCCGCCATGAGGCATCTCGTTGACCAGCATGAAGTGGGTGTTGACCCAGGTGCAGCCGTAGCGCAGGCGCGCGGAGGTCTGCATGGCCCGGGAGACGTCCCGGGTCCACACGGAAGACGCCAGACCGTAATTGCTGTCGTTGGCCCAGTTGACCGCCTCTTCGTCTTCGCTGAAGCGGGTGACGGAGACCACCGGCCCGAACACTTCCCGGCGCACGATTTCGTCCGACTGAAGCGCTCCGGCGATCACGGTGGGCTGGTAGAAGAAGCCGTTGCCGCCGTGCATCTTGCCTCCGGCCGTCGCTTCCATATGCGGCTGTTCCAGCGCCCGTTCCACAAAACTGGCGACCCTGTCGCGCTGGCGCAGGGAAATGAGCGGCCCGATCTCGTTTTGGGTGTCGTCATCCTGAGCAAATCTGATGGAGGACACGGCGGACGACAGCTCGGCGACGAACCTGTCGTAGATCTTTGCGCCTGCATAGATGCGGCAGGCCGCGGTGCAGTCCTGACCGGCGTTGTAATAGCCGAAGGCCTTCAGCCCCTCGACCACGGCTTCCAGATCCGCGTCGTCGAAGACGATGACCGGGGCCTTGCCGCCGAGCTCAAGATGGGTGCGCTTTACCGTCTTGGAGGCAGCCTGCAGGATCTTCTTGCCCGTGGCGACATCCCCGGTAATGGAAATCATGTTGACCTTCGGGTGATTGATCAGCGCATTGCCGACGCTGTCGCCGCGGCCAAGGACGACATTGACGACGCCCTCCGGCAGCTCTTCGGCCAGGATCGTGGCCAGTTTGAGCGCCGTCAGCGGGGTCTGTTCGGAGGGCTTGAAGATCACCGTATTGCCGCCGGCGATAGCGGGCGCCAGCTTCCAGGCCATCATCATCAGCGGATAGTTCCAGGGGGCGATGGAGGCGACGATGCCGATCGGATCCCGCCGGATCATCGAGGTGTGGCCTTCCATGTATTCGCCGGCCGCCGAGGCCGGCACGCAGCGGACCGCGCCCGCGAAGAACCGGTAGCAATCGACGATGGCCGGGATTTCGTCTTCCCTGGCCGCGTTGATCGGCTTGCCGCAGTTCAAGGCCTCCAGGGCAGCAAAGCCGTCGGCCTCCGCCTCGATCCGGTCGGCGATCTTCAAAAGATAGCCCGCCCGGTCCGCCGGTGTGGTTCCGGACCAGGTGGCGAAGGCCTT
>JBDVDE010000048.1:0-2620 GCA_039942135.1 Hyphomonadaceae bacterium | reverse complement strand
CTGCGAGCTCCATGAACTGTCGGTAAGCAGGTACACCCGGCCGGTTCAGTTGCCACTTTCGGATCATGTGCGCTGTTTCAATACCGTCCAGCGTTGCCCGTTGCTGAATGAAAGGCCTTGAAGCCCATCATCGGCCTTGTCAACTTCTTGATAAACCGGTGGTCCTGCTCGATGATGTTGTTCAGGTATTTGACCTGAAGGGTTTCGATGAAGGACCACCACAAACCAAGGACAAGCAGGTGGATATTGATATTGATCAGGCCCGCCAGATTGGCTCCGCTTTTGTCCATGACAACCTTCTTGGGCAAACCATTGTTCTCGATAGACTTGTTGAAGAACGCCGTTGCCGCCGCTTCATCACGGGTTTCTGACAGCATGAAATCGACCGTATCTCCGTGTTTGTCGACCTCCCGGTAGAGATAAACCCATTTGCCGCTGACCTTGACGTAGGTTTCATCCATTTTCCAGGACGAACACACGGGCCGCTTTCTGGCTTTGGCCCTTGCAGCAATTGCCGGGCTTTAGCGAATGACCCAGCGGTTCAGAGCTGCGTGATCTACACCCCCCCCCCCGCTTTTCCATGATTTCTTCCAGATCCCGGCAGGAAACCCCAGGGCGGACATAGAAGAAAACGGGGAACACAATCGCGTCCTTCGAGAACTGGCTGTCTTTGAAACTGATCGACGCTACGCACCTGGAAAGACCTGATCACAGAACCGCCTCCTAAACCGCAACACGCGCAAGGGAACCGGCAGAGCAAAAGTTTGCGACAGAACCATCCCCACTGTGTTAATGGGCCGACAAGGGACCGCAGTGTATCGGATTATGATTTATGCAACACGGTGAATGTGCCCCCGTGTATCAAATAGCTCAGACACTGCCTGATACTTGCTCTAGTGCTAAATGTGGATTTCGAAATTTAATCGGATTGCAACGACAATCTTAGATTGAACCGCTTGAAAGGTCGTGCTTTACAGAATGCTTCTGCCATCAGTCCATTTGCCCGTCAGGCTTCTTGTTCATTCTACGACGCTCCCGCTCCGCGCCGGAGTTAGTGGTGTAGTGTGGAGCGGTCGTGCTGTTACTTGGTTTTGCGATAAATATTCTGCACATCAGGCACATAAGGCGCGGCTGGGGTTTGTGCGCCTCGTCCTCAACCAACGTCCAGATGTGTTTGGCAATTTTTCAACCAAATTTGGTTCCTCAAATCAGGGCGCTGACCGTCAGAAAGAAGTAGAGCGAGTCTTGGGTCGCCTTATGGTGATTGTGAACAAACATCGGAATCAATTAAAAAATCTATCAGCGTTAACTGATGAGGCGGGCTTTCGTAAAATTCTGATTAACGAAGAGCACCTTCGTGGAAATAGTCAGGGAATATTGATCAAATTAAATGAAGATAAACATACGGTTCGTCACGGGAGGTTGTATCCTAACGGTTATCAGTTCGATGGCGTGCATAGTAATCTTGAAAAGACCTATGAGTGCGAAAGACAAACGACAAACAAGCTAAATTTGTTTATTCCAACTAAGGTGCCTGCACAAGGCGAGCCGATTAAGGTGTTGATAGAAGCGCACGGCATCACCAAAGATAATCAGTTCACAGTCAAGGAAAATGGCTTAAAGCTTAAGTTCCTTTGTGAATCTGGTGAGAAGCTAAGATTTGCTCCACTTACGCCATCTACTGAGTTAGATGTTGTTGAAGTGCAAGAATTGACCTCCGGGGTTAAAACGTTAGATTATACTTTGAGCGCCTTTTCAGGGGTAGAGTCCGCTTGCCAGGTTGTGCATAATGGTAAAAAATACACGGACGAGTCTGTTCCGAAAGATTTGAGGCGAAAAGTAAAGCCCATAATCCATCAAACAGATGATAAACTCTTGGAATATGCCAAGAATACCAACACAATCGTGGTATCTCCAAAACTTACTGACCGGAATGATGAACGAGTAATAATAAAACTTTCGGAAATATATACTCTTCTTCACAAGAGATACCCCAACAATCCGTTGGAAATATCTTGTAAATTTTGTCGTGGCATATCTGCTTGAGCTGGACGCCGGCAAAAACCTGGCGTTGATTGGCACTTTCTGATTCAGTGGCCTCATGGAGGTGCGGTCATGAATCCAATGAGCCTTTTCAGTCTATCCGAGCATCTTGAACGTCTGAGCAAGGACGGCGACCCGCTTGCGGTTCTGTCTGCCACGGTTGATTTTGAGTATTTTCGTGACTGGCTGATTGAGGGGCTGGGCTACGGCGATGGGTCCAGGGGCAGGCGCCCGCCGTTCGATCCTGTTTCGATGTTCAAGGTGCTGACCCTTCAGGCGCAGCACAATCTGAGTGATGCCAAGATGGAGTTCATGATCCGGGGCCGGTTGTCGTGGATGCGGTTCCTGGGCTTTGAACTGGGCGGGGTCACGCCGGCTGAGAACAAGATCCGTCACTTCCGCAACCGGATGACGGAGACCGCCACGTAGCCGCAGGTGATGAAAGCGTTTGACTGGCAACTGAAGAAGAAGGGCTTTATCCCGATGTCCGGCCAGATCGTCGATGCGACCCTGGTTCCCGCGCCCAGGCAGCGTAATACAGAAGACGAGAAGGAAGCGGTCAAAGCGTGTAAGACGG
>JBDVDE010000047.1:0-11180 GCA_039942135.1 Hyphomonadaceae bacterium | reverse complement strand
GCCATTGGTGACGGCGATGGAGTAGAACTCGCCAACGCTGTCATCGCCGCGCAGGATGCAGCTTGGATATTTCCACGTCACCGCAGAGCCGGTTTCGACCTGCGTCCATGAGATTTTCGAGCGTGCTTCGCGGCAGTCGCCCCGCTTGGTGACGAAATTATAGACCCCGCCCTTGCCGTCTTCGTCGCCCGGCCACCAGTTTTGCACGGTGGAATATTTGATCTCGGCATCTTCAAGCGCGACCAGTTCAACCACTGCCGCGTGAAGCTGGTTCTCGTCGCGCATCGGCGCGGTGCAGCCTTCAAGGTAGGAAACATATGAGCCTTTATCGGCGATGATCAGTGTGCGCTCAAACTGGCCCGTACCTTCGGCATTCATGCGGAAATATGTGCTCAGCTCCATCGGGCAACGCACACCCGGCGGAATGTAGACGAAAGTGCCATCCGAGAAGACGGCGCAGTTTAGCGTCGCAAAGAAATTGTCGGACTGGGGCACGACGGTGCCGAGATATTTTTTGATCAGCTCGGGATGCTCATGCACGGCCTCGGAGATCGACATGAAGATCACGCCGGCTTTCTTTAGCTCGTTCTGGAAGGTCGTCGCGACGGATACACTATCGAACACAGCATCAACGGCCACGCGCGGCTTTTCACGGGCTTCGGCTGCGGTCTCGCTTGCGCCTTCAACGCCGAGCAGAACTTCGGCTTCTTTGAGCGGAATGCCGAGCTTGGCGAAATCATCGAGGATTTCCTGCGGCACGTCATCAATCGACTCATATTTGGTTTTGCCGCCGGGGGCTGCGAAATAATAGGCGTCCTGATAGTCAATCTTGGGATAGTTGACGAGCGCCCAATCCGGCTCTTCCATGGTCTGCCAGCGTTCGAAGGCTTTCAGACGCCATTCGAGCAACCATTCAGGCTCTTCCTTCTTGGCCGAGATATAACGGACGATATCCTCGTTCAGCCCCTTGGGCGCGAACTCGGTCTCGACATCGGTGATGAAGCCAGCCGAGTAATTCTCGGATTCGAGCGCCTTGGCCGCATCGACCGTGCCTTGCTCAATGCTGTCTTTGACGACCACTTCTTTGCAGTCATCCTCGTGATCATCTAGTCCGCCACAACATTCCATCGGGCAATCTCCTATCCGGCCTTGCGGCGCGTTGCGACATTTAGCCAAGCGTCGGCTGTCGCTTCAAAATCTTCCGGCGCGCTGGTCCAGCCGAAACTGGTGCGGATCGCGCAAGATGCAAGTGCGTCAGATACGCCCATCGCCGACAAAACGCCAGAGCTCTTCACCTTACCAGATGAACAGGCAGATCCCGCACTAATACATACACCCGCCAAATCCATCGCCATAACTTGCGTTTCGGCGCGAAAGCCCTCGATCCCAAAACAGCTCGTATTGGGCAGACGCGGTGCATTTTCGCCAAAAACCGTCACGCCAGCTTCGACTTTCAGCAGTTTTTCCATCGCGTCACGCAGAGGCACGAGCGCCGCCATGTCTTGTAGCGCGGCAACCGACGCCTCCGCCGCAGCGCCAAACCCGGCAATACCGGCCAGATTTTCGGTGCCAGAGCGGACATTCCGTTCCTGCCCGCCGCCGACAATTAGCGGCTTGAGCGGGGCACCACGGCGCAGCCAGAGCGCACCTGTGCCCATTGGTCCGCCGCATTTGTGCGCTGACAAAGCGAGATAATCGACCCCGAGCAGCATGGCATTGACCTTGATCTTGCCGAGCGCCTGCACCGCATCGCAATGGGTCAGGCCATTCGCCGCCCGCATCAACGCAGCCGCCTCGGCCACGGGCTGGATCACACCGGTTTCATTGTTCGCAAGCATCAATGCCAATACGGGCGTGCCGTCCGCTTCAGTCAGCGTCGCAAGCTCGCGTTCGAGCATTGCCAGATCAATCACCCCGTCAGCCGTTATCCCGATTTGCCGGACAGGTAGCCCGCTGCCTGCTGCATTCTCGCGCACAGCCGAATGCTCAAGACCCGAGAGAAATATCGTCGCTTTGCCGCCAAGTTGGCGCGCCAATCCATGCAGCACTAATCCGCTCGCTTCGGTCCCGCCGCTCGTGAATACAATATCCTGAGCCGCAGCACCGACAGCAACTGCGACCTGTTTGCGGGCCGTCTCGAGAATCCGGCGTGCTTCGCGCCCCGCGCCGTGCACCGATGATGGATTGGCCCCAAGATCGAGCGCAGCCAGCATCGCCTCGCGCGCTTCAGGCCGGATCGGTGTGGTTGCATTATGGTCTACGTAAATCATAGCCTCTGCTTAGCGCGATCTAACCGGCGAGAATAGCCTTATTCGCGATCCAAAGCGGTGATCGTTTCGGCGAAATATCATCGGATACTTATTGAATTCGCGCCCTGAACGATACTGAGAACGCGCGGTCGGATAGGTCCGAGGAGAGCACACCCGATGGTTCTATACAGATATGCCGAACATTCGGGTCATACCCGCTCACCGGGGTATACGTACAATCGGCCATATCATTGGGTTCGGTTATCAAACTGGAAAACCCGACATCTGTCAGAGGATCGAACACCAATAAGGGCGCGTCAGTTGTGGCGATAATCGCCGCTGTTTCAGGACCAGCGCCATCTGCATCGCCATTGAAGAAGATCGTTTCAGGCGGCAATGTATCAACAAGAAAAACGGAACCGGAATCGACCGCAGGACCGCTTCTATGCGTAACCTCTATCGTATAGGTCACATCATTTCCGGGTATGCTGAAATTATCTACGCCACCGGCTTCGTTAAAAACCGCAACCGTTTTAACCACGTCCACATCAATCGCACAGCCAGATGGCGCGCTTGCAAGTTTCCATTTCAGCAACAAAAAGCACTCAACATCCTGAATTTCGGCGAGCGTCAAACCGCGATCATAGATCAGTATTTCAGCAAATCGTCCGTCAAAGGGACGGTCACCACTGATCGAGCCGACATGGACCCCGCGCGAAACATTTCCATTGTGGCCTGTTGTATCGGCTAAAAAAGCTTGCCCATCCAATCTAAGAAGCTGCTGATTTCCTGGTTGATCATTGAGCGCCGAATAGAGCGTTGTCTCTGTCAACGCGTTTGGAAATGCCCCCTGTAAACGTGTGGTGCCGCAACAGGCGCCTGCATCGAAGAAGACAGTATTGGTGATCCACGGCGCATGGAAGCTAAATCGCCCATCAGCAATATTACTGCTCGTGTTCGTTCCATTCAGGCTCAGCGCAAAATTGCGGGTCAAACTATTATTGGCGTTGACGAAGAAAATCGTCATTTCATTTTGAAAAGTGCCGGTAAAAGGGTTTGGCCCTGCCATGCGCGCGTCTGGCGAGAACTCCATCCCGGGGTTTATCCCGTCAAAGCCGGTCGCCGCATAGGAGACAGTGCCGCCCTCAAGCGTAAGATCATTGCCATCTCCACTTTTGTCCACCCAAGTCGAGACAGTTGCGCCATTTGCAGGCACGGTATTGTCCCCGTTCACATCTTCAGCATCGACCCAGAAAACCAGATCGGGTACTTCGAGCGGCGTGGCAATCTGCGCGGAGGCAAAATGTATAGGTCCAGAAAAACCGATCATAAGTAACAATAAGAAGGTGGTGTTTTTCATGCTCGAAAACATAACACCTTGTAGTTGCAAGAAGCTTAATGTCACGCCTCAACACAAGACTTTGTGCACAAAAACTTGCATTTACTCGCCCAAATCGCCTATGCCCGCCTATCAGTTCAAGAAATTCAAAGCAGAAGAGTACATTCATGGCAGAACTCATCATCCCTGGTCCCGCGGGCCGGATTGAAGCACGTTACACCGAACCGCCAGTCGAGGGCGCGCCGCTAGCGCTGATCCTGCATGCCCATCCGCAAGCGGGCGGCACGATGCAAGACCCTGTCACGATTACGCTTTATCAGATGTTCGAGCGTGCTGGTTTCGGCGTTCTGCGCTACAATTCTCGCGGCGTTGGCCGGTCACAAGGACAGTTTGACGGAGGTGTCGGCGAGCTTTCCGATGCCGCCTTTATCCTCGATTATATCGAGAACATGTCGGAAAGCCCGCAATATGTCTGGGCTGCCGGTTATTCTTTCGGTGCTTGGATCACACTGCAATTGCTAATGCGTCGTCCCGAGATTGACGGCTTCCTCGCTTTGTCACCTCCAGCCAATCATTATGACTTGGCGTTCCTTGCCCCATGTCCGGCCTCGGGCCTGATCTTGTGCGGCGACAATGATGCTGTTTGCGCGCCTGAAGATATCGAGCGCGCGCTCACCAAAGTTCGCGTGCAAACCGGCGAAGAAATTGAACGCCAGATCATTCCGGGCGCAAACCACTTCTACCAGAACAAGCTCGCCGATATGGAAGATGCTTGCGAGACCTATCTACTTGGCCGTCTTGATGCTGCAGAACAAAAGCTGCGCGATGAAGCCGAAGACGACGCCCTGGACGTAGACCTAGGCGAAGACGACACCGAAGACTAAATTCCAGAACCGGACGCCCTATGCGGCGTCCGGCTGGTTCTCCGGTCTCGCCTGATCGAACGCATCGAGTTCAAGGCAAGCTGCATCAAGCGCAACAAGTTTTGGAAAGGCCGAGAGCTCAACGTCGAACCGGCGGGCATTATAGACCTGCGGCACAAGGCAAATCTCCGCCATTGTCGGCTTTCCGCCAAACAAGAACGTCTTGTAATCGTACGCGTCAATCATCTCCTCGAAGGCCGAGAAGCCGCGCATAATCCAGTCTGCATACCAGCGCGAGACGGCCTGTTTGTCTGCGCCGAAATCCTCGCGCAATGCCTTGAGCACGGATAGATTGTTCAATGGATGGACATCACACGCAATGATGTCGGCCAATGCGCGCGTCTGTTGACGGGCTGTCAGATCCGTCGGCAAAATCGGTGTTTCGGGGTAGCGCTCTTCAAGCCATTCCAGCACTGCCATTGACTGGACCATCATCCCGTCTTCGGTTTCGAGGACCGGAACGCGGCGTTGCGGATTGATCTGCGTAAAGGCTTCGCTCATCTGTGCGCTTGCTGCTGGCGCAATATTTACCGACACATGCTCATAGCCCAGCCCCTTGAGATTGAGCGCGATCCGCAATCTGTAGGCCGCTGATGACCGCCAATAGCCATGAAGTTTCAACATATCTGGTCCTGTTTCTTACGAGATTTACGACTTATATACGTATCTTGCCTTCCCTATGGAAATAGCTATGTTCGCAAAATAAGTTTCAAATGTAACTATCTGTCAAGAACACATAGATCGAGGGTTCATCATGGCCGAAAATTTCTCCGCGCATCCCGGACCAAATGGCGACTATACGATTGATCAGGGCTGGCAGAACTACAGTGCAGAAGAACATGCGGTTTGGGACCTGTTATATGAGCGGCAAATGCAGGTCTTGCCCAGCCGCGCCGCTGACGAGTTTCTCGAAGGGTTGAAGCTGCTCGATCTGGCAAAAGGCGGCATCCCCAATTTTGAAACCATGTCCGACGAGCTAGAGGCGCTGACCGGATGGCGGGTTGTCGCGGTGCCCGGACTTGTACCTGACGCAGCCTTTTTCGAACATTTGGCCAATCGCCGTTTTCCCGCCGGCCAATTTATCCGCAAGCGCGACCAGCTCGACTATTTGCAAGAGCCTGACGTCTTCCATGATGTGTTTGGTCATGTCCCGATGCTCGCCAATCCGATCTTTGCTGACTATATGGAAGCTTATGGCAAAGGCGGTATGCGGTCGCTCGAATGGGACGCGCTGAAAAACCTTGCAGCGCTTTACTGGTACACGGTCGAGTTCGGCCTGATCAAAACGGACAAAGGCATGCGCATTTATGGCGCCGGGATTGTCTCCTCAAAAACCGAAAGCATTTTTGCACTGGACGATCCGTCGCCAAACCGCATCGGGTTTGACCTTGAGCGGGTCATGACGACCGATTACCGGATCGATGATTTCCAGCAGACCTATTTTGCCATCGACAATTACAAACAGTTGTTTGATGCCACAGTCGGGACAGACTTCGCGCCGCTCTATGACAAAATGCAAGGCGTTTTCAGCCACAAGCCTGAAGATACTCTAGATACAGATGATCTGATCTCCAAAGGCACGCAGAACTATGCCAATGCCGGAGGCCGTCTAGCCGTCTAGTGGCTAACGCGCTAAGGCAGTTGGCCGCGGTTCAGATCTTCACTAATCCGGATCTGGCTTGACTCGGCGCTTAGGCGCTGGCGATAGACTTGCACATTCTCAAGCACGCGCTGGACATAGTTCCGCGTTTCCGAAAACGGAATAAACTCGACCCAGTCGATTGCATCAATCTCGCCTTTGCGCGGATCACCATATTCCTTTACCCAGCGCGCGGGCCGGCTTGCACCGGCATTATAGGCCGCAGCCGTCATAATATAGGACCCGTTGAACCGGTCGAGCAGATCATCAAGGTGCGCCGCGCCGAGGGTCATATTGTAGCCCGGATCATCGGTGAGCCATGAGCGGCGATAGGGAAGCCCTTCGCGCCGTGCTTGCTCTCGCGCAGTTGCGGGGAGCATTTGCATAAGGCCGCGCGCATTGGCGTGAGAGATCGCCCGCGGGTTCAATTCGCTTTCCTGCCGTGACAGTGCCAGAACCAGAGCATTCTCGACCTGCACATCGCGCTGTAGCGGATAGCTGACAATCGGATAGGCCGCCTCTGGCGCGATAATTCCGCGTCCAAGTCCGGCCTTGCCGCCGCGCACGCCGACATCGGGGCTTTGGAACTTGTTGGCAATTTCAGCCAGCAGCAATTGCTCGGTCGGCGTCTGTAACTGGTCGTCGATATGATAAGAGAACTGCCGGAATAGGCCGCGCTCGCCCGCTTCTCCAAGCATACGCATAGCCTTGATCAGTCCGCGTTGTTCAAATTCACTACGGTCTTCATCGGTTGGCGCGGGTGTACTTGGCAAAACAAGATCAGTTCGGCTAACGCGTTCAGCGGCCAATTGGCCGTAATAGGTGTAATTGTGGATTGCAGCAGACTGGAACGACTGATCCGCAAGTTCTGTGTCGCCCATCGCGGTGAGCGCGCGGCCATGCCAATAATCCGCGCGGGCAAGACTGATCGGGGTCGAGACGCCTTTGCGCAAACTGGCAAAATGCATCGCGGCTTTTTCGGGTTCATTCAACAACCGCAAGGCAATCCAGCCAGCTGTCCATTCTGCATCGGCAAAATCAGCTCCCGAGCTCAATCCGTGCGGCGCGGCCAATTGATAAGCGGTATTGTATTGGCCAGCTTTGAACGCGGCGCGAACGGCGATGTTGCGTTCGTCCCAAAGATTGTCCCTGCCGGCAAGTGGCACATCCGCGCCATCAATATCGACAAGCAGGCTTGTGGCACCGGCTTGATTGCGAGCGCGGCGACGACGCCAGCGCGCACGTTCGTATAAGAGGCCCGGGTCCTGTTTGAGCGAGGACGGAACAGCCGCCACCTTGCGATCAACGCCCGAGCCGCGCGCAGCCAAAGCAATACGGGCGTCGAGCAAAGCGCGTTGACCGGATGACAGCTTGGAGCGCAAGCGGTTTGCTGCAGAGCGCTGTCCGGTCCAAAGCAGGAAATTCACCCGCTCGAAATGATCTTCGCGGGTCAGATTGCCGCCAAACCGGCGCAGCAAGTCCCGCTCGGTCGCGCGGTTCATCGAATTGTTACGCCAAGCGTCGCGGATAATCTCCATCGCAACGTCGCCAAGACCGGTCTGACGCAGTGATTCCGCGTAATTTGCTTTGCCGTCTCCAGAAATCGGACCGCCAAGCGCATCAAACCAGACAACCCGTTGGCTGTGAGAAAGGGAGCTTAGCTCAATCGCATTTTCAGCGCTCCGGCGGATCGCATTATAGCGCGGCCAATCGGCCAGCCGCGTCATCGCAAGGTTGAGTGTATCAAAATCGACATTCGGGCTGCCAGCAATCGCCAAATGCCACAGAACCAGATCTTTCAGCGCTTCATCGCTTGTCTGGCTGTGAATAATTTCCAATTGGCTCCAGTCGCGCTGGTCGGATGCGCGAATCGCGGCGCGAAGAAGCTCGGCATCTTGCACCGATACGATCGCAGATTCATAGCTGATTGGCGGCTTCAGGCTGGGCACAGTCGGCGTAGATGCCTGTGCTGTTGCAGCCAATAGCAAGGCTCCGATACCTACAAGATTAGTTCTCAACATATACCGCACCTTGGTTTTATCACTGGCTCGTGCCAAACAAGCTCATTCTGCCAAAAATGGCTTAACCGTAAATGACTGAAGCGAGATTATACGCATGTTTCACGGCTCAATTCCTGCTCTCGTTACGCCTTTCAATAATTATGCCGTAGATTATGATGCTTATAAGGCACTGATCGAAAGACAGGTGGTTTCGGGCTCTTCAGCCCTTGTTCCCGTAGGGACAACCGGCGAATCAGCAACGCTGACCCATGACGAACACCGAAAAGTGGTAAGCACGTGTATCGAGGTCGCCGCAGGACGTGTTCCGGTGATCGCAGGCTGCGGGTCAAACGCAACGGCGGAAGCGATCGGGCTTGTCGAGCATGCCAAATCAGCCGGTGCCGACGCAGCTCTTGTGGTTTGTCCATATTATAACCGGCCCGATCAGGACGGCTTGGAGGCGCATTTTACCGCGATCAATGACGCCGTAGACCTGCCGATAATCCTGTATAATGTGCCTGGACGTACGGTATGTGACCTGTTGCCTGAAACCGTGGGACGATTGGCAAAACTGCCGAATATCGTGGGAATCAAGGATGCAACCGGCGATCTCGCACGCGTGACCCAGCACAGATTGCTCGCTGGCGACGATTTTATCCAGCTGTCGGGCGATGATCCGAGCGCGCTGGGATTCCGCGCCATGGGCGGCAAAGGCGTAATCTCTGTGACGGCCAATGTTGCCCCCAAGCTGAACGCGCAAATGCACCAAGCGGCAAGCGATGGCGATTATGCACTGGCCCGCGACATCGATCTGAAATTGATTGGACTACATAAGGACTTGTTTGTGTCTGCTAGCCCCGGACCAACCAAATATGCGATGTCGAAACTCGGCTTATGCTCGGGCGAAGTCCGCAGCCCGATCACAATTCCGTCACCAGACGCGTGTAAACTTATCGACGCTGCGCTCGCAGCTGCGGGCCTTGGAGGCTAAAATGGCGCAAACAAAAGGCCGGGGCGACGGACTGGTGGCCGAGAATCGGCAGGCCCGTCGAAATTATGCCGTCGAAGACACACTCGAAGCAGGCATTATGCTGCTTGGCTCGGAAGTGAAGTCTTTACGGGAGGGACGCGCCAATATCGCCGAAAGCTATGCCAGCCTTGAAGAAGGGGAATTGTGGCTGATCAATTGCGACATCCCAATCTACACAGCGGCAAATCGTTTCAATCATGCCCCCAAGCGCAAACGAAAATTGCTCGTGAAGTCCCGTGAACGTGAGAAACTGGCACAAGCGACCGATCGCAAAGGCCGCACGATTGTGCCCCTCAAGCTGTATTTCAACGATCGGGGCATCGCAAAACTCCTGATCGGCATCGCCACCGGCCGCCGCGCACCGGACAAGCGCGATGTTGAGAAGAAGCGTGACTGGGATCGCCAAAAGGCCCGTATTCTGCGTGATCGCTAGGGACTTTAACCCGCTCCCTCAGCGCATTGAGTGGTTAACAGTTTCACTCTGTAACCCAACCAATTCATCCGGAATTTTGATCAGCGATTAAGCATAACCTGATAGTGCCTATTGGAGTTTACAATTCTGAACGATTTCGCAGTCGATCAGAGTTCATTGTATGGTATAGCTGACCAAAGCATCAAAAGAGTATGTCGTGAAAAGATCTGTCATCATCGCAATGGTCATCCTGTTTGGATTGATCGCCTATTTCGTCATCCGCACCGCAGCGCGCGGCGACGATGCAACTGCGGCAGAGGCAAGCGGCACACAAACCGTTCTGGAGCTTGAGGCCAAGCAAAGCGAAACCCGTCCCCGCGCCGTGGTCCAAACCGTGATTGCCGAACCTCACCCCGTCGTTTTAACCCTGAAAGGACGCACCGCGCCGAACCGCATGGTTACTGTCCGGGCTGCCACGACAGGTAGCGTCATCGCGGCGCCAGATCTTGAAGGTCAGTTTGTCCGCAAAGGCACGCTCCTGTGCCGTCTTGATGTCGATGCCCGTCAGGCCCGCATTGCCGAGGCACAAGCCCAGCTCGATGCGAGCCAAGGTGATTTTGAGTCCGCCCGCACGCTCGTCGAAAAAGGATGGGCCGCGCCGAGCCGCGCCGACACCGCAAAAGCCTCGCGCGATGCCGCTCAAGCGTCTCTCGATGCCGCAAAAATAGAACTTGGCCGCACCCGCATTACAGCGCCGTTCTCGGGCATCTTCGAAACAAGAATGGCCGAAACCGGTGATTTTCTCAGCCCTTCCAGCCCGTGCGGTGTGATTGCCGATCTCAACCCGATCCGCGTGGTTGCCGAAGTGACCGAAGAATATGCCAGCGCACTTACACTGGACGCGCCGGTTCGCGCCAACATACTGAGCAGTGGCAGCGTCCAGGGCAGCCTCAACTATGTCGCCCGCACAGCTGACGAAAATACCCGCACGTTCAAGATCGAAGCGACCATCGACAATACAGATGGCCGGATTTCAGCGGGATTGACCTCCGATCTACAGATTGAGCTTGGCGAGACCAATGCCACAAAAGTGTCGCCCGCCATGCTGACTTTGCATGATGATGGACGCCTTGGCATCCGCCACATCACAGCTGACAATGTGGTTCGGTTCTCTGAAGTGAGCATTATTGATGATGCCGCTGACGGGGTTTGGATCACCGGTCTGCCTGATCAGGCCACCGTGATATCCGTGGGTCAGGACTATCTGATTGATGGCGTTGAAGTCGAACCCGTATCAGCCGAAGGCGGGCCGCAATGAATGCTCTGATTGATGGCGCCATAGAGAAATCCAGAATGGTGATGATCATTTTGATCTTCGCTCTGGTTTCCGGCACGCTCACTTATATCAACATCCCCAAGGAAGCCGATCCGGAAATTCCGGTGCCCTTTGTCGGTGTTACAGTACCGCTCGAAGGCGTGTCTCCAGAAGACGCCGAACGTTTGATCGTGCGTCCATCTGAAACCCAGCTTCAGACCATTGAAGGCCTCGAGCAAATGAGCGGCACCGCCGCAGAGGGCACAGGTCAGA
>JBDVDE010000046.1:0-25510 GCA_039942135.1 Hyphomonadaceae bacterium | reverse complement strand
CAATCGCTGAAGATGAAGACCTTGCTTATGACTATACGTCAAAGGGCAATATGGTTGCCGTTGTCTCGAACGGGACGGCTATCTTGGGACTTGGTGATTTGGGCGCCATGGCGTCAAAACCCGTCATGGAAGGAAAGTCGGTCCTGTTCAAACGGTTTGCTGACGTGGATAGTTTTGACATCGAGGTAACAACCAAAGACACCGAAGAATTCATTACAACCGTGCGCAATATCGGGCCGACCTTTGGCGGCATTAATCTTGAGGACATCGGATCTCCCGAGTGTTTCATCATCGAGCAGCGATTGCGTGAAGAGCTCGATATTCCGGTCTTTCATGATGACCAGCATGGCACAGCTATTATTGCCGCTGCGGGGCTGATCAATGCTTGCCACATTACTGGGCGGAAGATGAAGGACGTGAAGGTCACGATTTCCGGTGCCGGTGCAGCTGGACTATCGGTCGCTGGCTTGATCAAGCATATGGGCGTGTCGGCAAAGAATATTTTGATGTGCGACCGCGATGGCGTCATTTATCAAGGCCGGGACAATATCGACCAGTTCAAGTCGGCATTTGCAGTTAAGACGACAAAACGCACTCTGGCTGAAGCCATCGAGGGCGTTGATTGCGTTTTGGGTCTGTCAGTCGCTGGCGCGATCTCCAAGGACATGGTCAAATCTATGGCTGATAATCCGATCATATTTGCAATGGCCAACCCTGATCCGGAGATTACACCAGAGGATATCAAATCTGTGCGCAGCGATGCGATCATCGCGACGGGACGTTCGGACTATCCCAATCAGGTCAACAATGTTCTCGGGTTTCCGTACATTTTCCGCGGCGCGCTAGATGTGCGTGCGCGGTCGATCAATGAAGAGATGAAGGTTGCGGCTGCGACGGCATTGGCCGAGCTAGCCCGTGAGGATGTTCCGGACGAAGTGGCGGCTGCGTATCATGGTGCCCGGCCGAGCTTTGGACCTGATTATATTATCCCGACGCCATTTGACCCCCGGCTTTTGAGCTTTGTACCTCCTTTTGTTGCACAGGCCGCTATGGATTCGGGTGTCGCGCGGAAACCGATCAAGGATATGGAAGCCTATCGGCATGAGCTCGCGCGGCGTCAGGACCCGACAGCTTCATTCTTGCAAGGAATACAAGCTGCTGTCCGCCCGATGAAGAAACGCATCGTATTTGCTGAGGGAGAAGAGCCAGCGGTCATTCGCGCTGCTGCATCGTTCCAGAACCAGGGGCTTGGTCATGCCATCTTGATTGGCCGTGAAGCGCCAGTGAAAGCGGCAATGGAGCAGGTCGGGGTGGATGTTTCGAGCATTGAAATCATAAATGCCCGCCTGTCTGACAAAAACCCGGAATATGCCGATCATTTGTATCAAAGGCTGCGCCGCAAGGGGTATCTCAAGCGGGATACGCAACGACTGGTCAATCAGGACCGTAATGTTTTCGGTTGCTGTATGCTCGCATTAGGTGATGCGGATGGCTTGGTAACAGGTGTGACGCGCAATTATGATGTAGCACTTCGTGACGCGCAATTGGTGCTGGACCCGATTGCCAATCAGCCGGTGATCGGGATGTCGATGGTTATTGGCCGTGAGACGGTCTTTATTGCAGACACCAGTGTTGTTGAGCTTCCTGATGCCGAGCAATTGGCGGCCATCGGAATAGAAGCGGCGGCAGCGGCAAAGCGGTTAGGGTTTAAGCCGCGCGTGGCATTTCTATCTTATTCGACCTTTGGCAACCCGATGGGGGAGCGTTCGGGAAAAGTGCGAGAAGCAGTAAGTTTGCTAGACCAGCGTACCGATCTCGATTTTGAATATGAGGGTGATATTGCCGCTGATGTAGCGTTAAGTCCCAACCATAAACTTGCCTATCCGTTTTCCAGATTATCAGGGCCAGCCAATGTGTTGGTGATGCCTGCCATTCACTCGGCCTCTATTTCAACCAAGCTGCTTGGCGCGCTTGGCGATGCAAATGTGGTTGGACCTATGCTGCTCGGGCTTCAGAAGCCGGTACAGATTGCGTCATTCGGTGCGTCGGTATCGGACATCGTGATTCTGGCGACATTGGCCGCTTATGATGTGGACGGGGTTATGGGCGGCGTTCGGATGGGCTAGGCGTGGCGCCGGTCCACGTCTTCAAAAACCGGCGCATCTCTATCTGCCTTCATGGAGTGTATGAAGAAGGATAGAATGATGGCCGGTATGCCGAGTGCGCCCGATACGAGAAAAAAGTTTGTGTAGCCTAATGTGGTGACAAGATAGCCTGATGCCCCGCCGATGAGTTTGGGGCCGAGCGTCCATGCCGAGCTGAAGATAGCATATTGCGTTCCTGCGAAGGATTTGTTCACAAAGCTGGACATGTAAGCAATGAACACCGTGCCAGCGTATCCGCCTGCAATATTGTCTGCGGTGATGGCGACAAAGAGCGGGGTCAAGCTGTCCGGTGACTGATTGACCAGCCATGCAAATGTAAGATTACCTGCGACTGAAACAATCGCTCCAATGATTAGTGATTTTTTTAGTCCTAGGGTGAGGGCCGAGACACCTGCGGCCGCGACGCCAATAAAGGTAATCCAGATGCCATAAAAGCCGCTGACCAAGCCGACTGCGGCCGGGCCATATCCCATGTCCGCATAGGCTGTTTTGGCCTGCAACCCCATGACAATATCGCTCAGCCTGTAGAAGGAAACAAAGCAGAGTATCAACAATGCGATATATCCATGACGCCAGAAAAAATCAGCAAAGGCACCATAGCCCGGGTGGCGCAGGTGCGGGCTGTTGGCGGGCAGCTTACGAACTGGCGCGATAAAGCAGGCTGCCACCAGAATTGGAATGGCTGCGACATAAATCGCCGTTTTTCCGATGTCACTTCGGCTGACTTCGATGTTGAGTGCTTCAAAGATAGCTGGCACGCCTAGCCCGATGATAATCGCAGCAATCAAAACCAGACCAATAATCGCGGCAGCGGATAGCAGTCCTTTACCGAGGTCTACGGCTGAAAAAGTTTGACCCGGAGACGTTTCACGTAAGGCGCGAAGGAGAAAATAGACAAATATTCCCAACAACAACACAGTCGCAATCAACCCAGCTTGTCCGCCGATCGCCGCGATCTGCTCACCAAGAGAGCCGTCGGATACATAGGTTTTGAGTTGTTCAAAGGCACCATAGATCCCGGCGATGAAGATAGTTGCTCCTGCAGCGGCGGCCGTTTTCAGCCCGCTGGGGCGGTCCCAGATGGCGAACACGATCGCCCCAAGCACCATGATCGCGCCCATGCTGATATAAGCTGTATTGAAATTGGCAAAGTCGGCAATGACGAGTGCCAGCCCGCCAGCCGTAATGAGGCCCACCCTGTAGCCATATTGATAGGCTGCGACGAGGACCGTTTGTTCTTCGTCATCCTTTGCTGCCTCGATGCGCCAGCCATCAATACCGATGTCTTGGCTGGCCGAGCTGAAGGCAAGCAATAGCGAAAAAAGTGCAGTGAGCTGCAGGTTCTTTGTCGGGTCGGCCAAACCAATGCCGAACATACCGCAAGCGACACCTAACTGGGCGACAAATATCCATGACCGCCGGCGTCCAAAAAGTTTGGATAGTCCTGGCACATCATATTTGTCGAGGATTGGAGCCCACAGGAATTTGAAGGACCATGACAGGCCAAAAAACGAGAAAAACCCGATGAGAACGATGTCGACGCCTTCGCTCTTTAGCCAAAAGCTCAACGTTGAATAGTAGAGCAAAAATGGTAAGCCCGCGGTGAAGCCCAAAATGAGCATCATCGCCATCTTTGGCTCGCTGAATCGCTTTATAGTGTCTTTCCAGCTTCCTTGCTCAATGGGAATATCGCTCATGCAACGTCTCTTTTTGAGGGCAGGTCGGCCCAGGTTTCTGCGAGATTTCTAAGGGCTGCAGCGTCTAGAGGCTTGGCTGCGACAGCATCAGCACCCGCCTCCAGCGCGCGCTGCTCGATCTCTGGATTGATTTCAGCAGATACCGCAATAATGGGGGTTTTATGGCCGGTTGCGCGTAATTTCTGCATGGCTTCGAAGCCGTCCATCACTGGCATCCGCAAATCCATCATGATTAAGGCATGCTCGATTGCGTTGGCAGCTTCAATCGCCTCGACACCGCTCACGGCCTTGGAAACGACGAAACCGGACTTTTCGAGCGCGCGCTGGGCAATCAATGTGTTGATGGCATTGTCGTCGGCGATCAGGATGCGAGCACCTTCTAGTTGCTCCCGTCGCGCGTCATCGCCCAGATTGCGCTGTCCGGATTGAGCTAGCCGTATCCGTTCAATCAATGATGTTTCGCGCAATGGCCGCACGAGCCAGCCTGAACAGCCAAGTAGGCGGTAGCGGGTAATCGCGCTGCGATCTTCTGGGCGCAGGACCACGAGTGTGGGCGCGAGCGAGGCGAGGCGGGCAATTTCGTTAAAGGGTAACTGTGCATCAGCGAGAATAACGCCGCTGCGACTAACGGGCGCGCCGGACATTGCAATGATGGGTTTGTGTCCCGCAAAAACCAGGGCGGAGGCCGCAGCAAGTGTCGTTTGCTCAGGAAGGCCGACAAGTGTGACATCGGTTGCGCTAGCGCGGGTTGGCGCGGGGTGCGATGGAGGACGTGTGGTTTCCAGCTCTGCAGGGAGGGAGAATCGGAAAGCGCTGCCGAGCCCGACATCGCTATCTATCGTGACCTCTCCGCCAAGCGCTTTGGCGAGCCTTTGAACGATTGCGAGCCCGAGACCAACGCCGCCATCTTTTTGGGCATCCATTGCCGATGTTTGTTTAAATGCGTCAAACAGACCATCTTGATCTGCCGGTTCGATGCCCGGGCCAGTATCAATGACGGACCAGACCAAGTTTCCATCTGTATATCTGATGTCGACAAGGACGCCGCCGCACTTCGTGAATTTGAGGGCGTTGCCGACAAGGTTGAACAGGATTTGGCGGATGCGGCCCGCGTCGCCCATAGCTTTTGTTGGCCCGCCTAGTAGGTTGCGTACGGCAATGTCGGTATTTGCGGCATGCGCGCGCGGGGCCAGAAGTTCGATGACTTCACGCGCCAAGTCTGACGGTGAAAACTGGCTGATCTCGAGATCGAGATCACCGGCATCTAAACGCGCATAATCGAGGACATTGTTCAACATGTCCAACAAGCGAGAGCCACTGAGTTCAATAGCTTCTGCATAGTCACGTTGGGCGGGTTGTAAATCGGTCTCAAGAAGTAGTGACACCATTCCGAGAATGCCATTGAGTGGAGTCCGGATCTCATGGCTCGCAGTTGCGAGCAGAGCGTTTTCGACGCGCTGGTCCGGTGTCGTGTCGCCACTGTCGATATTACTGGTCGATTGTGCGGCGGAAGAGATGCTATTTGCCATGCTTATCAGTGTAGTAGAAAGCCTTAACGAAACCTTTAAAACACCATCTCGCTTGCCGCTTTAATCGTAGCTTCGCCCTGGCTTCTCTTGCGATAAGTCAGGGCTTCGGCAATGTGCAGTCGGGCAATCGTGTCCGCGCCGTCAAGGTCGGCAATGGTTCGTGCGACCTTCAAAACGCGGTGATATCCTCGTGCCGTGAGGTTCAGTTTAACCGCAGCATCAGCCAAAAGCGCGGCGCCAGCACCGTCAGGCTGGGCGCACTTGTCAAGCTGTGGTGGCCCTGCATCGGCATTCAGCGCGCGCCGCGTTCCTAAGGTTTCAGTCTCAAATCTTGCCGTTTGAATGTCTCTAGCCTTCAATACCCGCGCAGCGCATTCGGCTGTGCCCTCTACAGGCGCAGGTAGTGCAAGATCAATAGCTGTCACAGGGGGAGTATCGAAAAACAAATCGATGCGATCCATAAATGGTCCTGAGATACGGGACTGGTATTTTTGTTGGCAGGCTGGCTTGATTCGGCAGTTCATTTCGGCGGCTCCGCCTCCGCACCGGCAAGGGTTCATGGCTGCGACAAGTTGAAAGCGAGCCGGGTAACGGACATGGCGGTTTGCACGCGCGATGACGGCTTCTCCGCTCTCGATGGGCTGGCGCAGTGCATCTAGAGCCTGAGCGTGAAACTCCGGCATTATGGAGCAAACTCACCATATGTGATGATGTTTGTAATTTTATCCGTATACATGCCAGAGCGTGTTTGCAATTTGCGTAAGCGTAAACGTTACCAGCATCGGCTTCAGCCACGCTCTTCTCGATTTTCGCGCAAGCTCTTCTAATCCCGGCTGGCAGTCTTGAAACTTGTCATAGAGGCTTAAGATTTTAGGGAAATCCGTCTCACGAACCATTTCATAAAACTGGTCGCGTTTGTCTCTGTCTTCACGAGAAGAAACAACAAGCTTTTGCACTTTTCGAAGGAGGTCGCGAAACTCATTGTTTTCTGGAAACGCTATTGCCTTTTCCGACGCGCCAATACCCTTAACACAGATGGAGTAGTCTTTAGTGATCTTTGCTGTTGCGGCGTCTACTGCATCATGCTGAGCGCGACAGCAAAAGAAGTAAGCGTCCTCAAACTTAGCTGACGCCCCTTTAATGTCACCATTAGAGGCGAGAACTTGAGCCTCGATAAACCGCCTACCGGCGTACCGAAGCTCGGCGACCGCAGGTATCACCACATCTAGACAAACGTTCTCAGCCTGCTTTATGGCTACTTCTGCGCTATCCCAGGCCTTGATCACTCGCTCGTAATCAAAGACAGACCCTTCTTCAGTATCAGCCATAATTATCCTAGACAAAATGTATAAATTTTAAAGTGCGTTAAGAGCTTTCTCAGCTTCTGCGCGCATTTTGTCCAGCTTTTTTCGTGTCATGTACGCGCCAGATTGAGCGCGCACGTTCCCTCTAGAGTAGCGAGCAACCACTTCTCTCGTCACCTGATCTTTAGCTCGCTGATAATCGCGAACTGAATACCAATCCAAAAGCCTCTTGAAATAAGTCATTCTAATTTAATGCACTCTCGAATCAAAGTAGCGGCCATAGTTCTCATTGAGGCCAGAGTCAAGATTGCATTCTCCCCTTTCGGTGACATTAACAAGATCTGTCAACAAAGCAAATAATAGACTCAACATGTTAATAAGATTGGGTGATTTGTTAACATAATCAACATCTAGTATGCTAGAAAGATCCGAAATGCCACATCTGTGATAATTAGCAGGCCTGATATTTAGTTGAGTTGCAACTGTCCAGCCCCTATCACATCCATAACCATCAAGAAAAACGCGGTCGTAAAGCTGCCCCGGCTTATCTTGTTATTGAGGTTGCGCTCGTTCTCGGACATGCCCCGTGCCGTCAGTAGCTCGGCCAGCGCCTTATAGGTTATGCCCCGCCGCTTCAGCTCGGCTTTCAGTATATTCTTGGC
Organism: Hyphomonadaceae bacterium; assembly: GCA_039942135.1. Classification (GTDB taxonomy): domain Bacteria; phylum Pseudomonadota; class Alphaproteobacteria; order Caulobacterales; family Hyphomonadaceae; genus CALLCD01. Next base: position 18,153 of record JBDVDE010000046.1, on the reverse strand, counting down.
CCGCGTTTCGTACTCTTTGCCTATGGCTTTCTCGTCAGTCATCGAATCACCTCATAAATACATCATATATGATGATATACACCCTTGACAGCGATACTTCAACTCACTATATGTGATGAATAACATCATCGGATATAGTGATATGGCTCAACATTTTCTACTTTCACCCTCGGCAAAGACCCTTAATCTGGTCAAAGTGATGCGCATGTCAGATGACGAAGCGCGCAACGCCTTTAAGGCCGTGCGCTGGGCTTCTACAGATGGCGAGCCAGTTTGTCCTAAGTGTGGTTGCCTTGACCATTACGACCTCGCCACACGTCAGGTCTACAAGTGCAAAGGCTGCTCAAAGCAATACAGCATCACTTCCGGCACCATTTTCCATGGTCGCAAGCTTCAAGTGCGCGACATTCTCGCAGCAATCGCAATCTTTATAAATGGCGCGAAGGGCTATAGCGCCCTGCAACTATCACGCGACCTATCAGTCGATTATAAGACTGCATTCGTCCTGCTTCATAAAGTGCGCGAGTCCATAGGGCTTGCCCGCGAACGGGGCGCACTGTCTGGCGACGTTGAAGTCGATGGCGCTTACTTTGGCGGCTATGTTAAGCCAGCCAACGAGCGCAAGGATCGCAAAGACCGCCGCCGCAAGATCAACCAGTCCGGCAAGCGTCAGGTTGTTATTGCCATTCGTGAGAAGAAGGGCCGGACCCTTACATTCGTGACCCAAACAGAAGCCGCCGGCGTTGCGTTGACACGCGCCAATGTCGAGAATGGATCAACCGTACACGCTGACGAAGCAAGCCACTGGGACAAGCTCGCTGCGCACTTCCCTATAAAGCGGATCAATCACAGCGAGGCGTACTCAAAAGACGGCGCTTGCACCAACCAAGCCGAGAGCTTCTTTAGCCGCCTACGTCGCGCTGAGATTGGCACTCACCACCATATCGCTGGGAACTACCTAGCCGCATATGCTTCAGAGATGGCATGGCGCGAAGATGCGCGGCGCGAAGCCAACGGCACACAGTTTGTCATGGCGATAGGTGCCGTTGCTTCCGCACCTAAGTCAGAGCGGTTGTGTGGTTACTGGCAGCGCCAAGCATAGCTTAACAAAAAACTCCGGCGATGATATACACCGCCGGAGCTCCAAGCTTTGTTTTGGCTCACATCAACGTCGCTACTCTGGCCGGAGTAGCGACGTTTCTCATTTCAGCCCACCAGTTTAGTGCGCCATATCACTGGTGGGAACGCCCGTATCGCCACATCAACCTCCAAACCCGACAAGATCGCCGATACCAATGAATAGCATAAATATACCTGATGACAATATGCTTGCATAATTTATGTAGCAAGCATATGCTTACTAAAGCAGCAAGCAGGCATATTCATGATGGACAAGAAAAAACAATCAAAAGGCGGCAAAGCGCGAGCTTCGAAGCTATCCCCTCAGCGCCGTTCAGAAATTGCAAAGAGGGCGGCAGACTCTCGCTGGACCGCAAATCTCCCAGAGTCCGATTTTGAGGGCGAGTTTTCTATTGGAGATCGGACGATTTCTGCCGCAGTTTTGCGCGATGAGCGCCGCATAATTACTCAAGCCTCATTTCTCAAGGCTCTTGGTCGATCCCGTTCCCCGAAGGCCGGAACTGGCGTGTTATCAACTGTCGACGAATTACCTGTTTTCTTGAGCGCTAAGTCACTAAAACCTTTTATAAACAATGATTTAATATTGTCGACCAAACCTGTGTTTTACAAGACCCGATCTGGAGGAAAAGGCGTAGGTTATGAGGCTTCAGTTCTGCGCCAAGTTGCAGACGTATACTTGCGATATCGAGATTTCTGCATTCACCAGAAAGGTGGAATCCCAGTTCGATATCAGCGAATGATAGCTGCCGCTGAAGTCATCAAGAATGCACTCGCTGATGTTGGTATTGCCGCGATGGTGGATGAAGCGACTGGCTATCAGGCAGTTCGCAATCGCTTTGCGCTTCAAGAGGTTCTAGACGCTGTTCTCGCAAAAGAGTTGGCAGCATGGGCTAAACGGTTTCCAGATGAGTTTTATCGCCAGATATTTCGCTTGCGTGGCTGGGAATGGAAGGGGCGACACGTCAACCCACCGCAGGTTGTCGGCAAATATACAAATAACTTTATTTATGACCGCATAACTCCAGGCCTACGCAAAGAACTTGAAAATAAAATGCCCAAAACAGAGGCAGGCAATAGAAAGGGAAAGCTGCACCAGCTTCTGAGTGGTGATATTGGTCATCCGATGTTGGCTCAGCATGTTCACATGGTTACAATGTTCATGAAAGCTGCGGGCACGTGGGAGGAATTTACGACAAACTTGGACAAGGTTGCTCCTAGATTGGGCGACACTTATGAATTACCGCTGGCGGACGACGTTTAGGTGCCAACCGTCTGCCACAGCTTATAAGGCCCATTCGCATCATGCTTTGTGCTCCAGCCGCAATCCTCAATAAGCCCCTGATTCACGCATGTCTTTATACAAGCGCCGATCCGTTTTCTGATAATCGTATAGGTCGCCTCATCAGCAGCTAGCCCGCGATCCTCGCACCACATCTCAGTGATCCGGCGCGATGTAAGCGGCTCTGTGGCCTCTCTGAACGCGCCCAAGACAAAGCGCTTAACGCTGCCCTTTTCTGCGCGGTGCTGGGTGACGTACTCCCTTATAGCGTATGCGTCAGAGTTTGGGTCGAACAGCCGTACAGAGGCTTCAAGGTGATCTATGTCCACCGTCAGCTTCTTGATCTCGGCTTTGTATCGGTCACGCAGGGCTTTTAGCTCTGCATGCTTGGCGCGTAGGCCCGAAACTGTGTTCGGGCGTTCGTAATCAATATCTTGTTCCATGCGCCATACATAACATCATCATATATGATTATACAACACATTATATTTGGTGAGTTTGCTCCATAATGCCGTGAAACTCCGGCAATTCGTCTAAAAACAAAACGCCATGGTGAGCGAGCGAGACTTCGCCCGGTTTGGCCTTTATTCCGCCACCGACGAGCGCGGCCATTGATGCCGAGTGGTGCGGCGCTCGAAAGGGGCGGGTGCGGGACAGTTCGCCGCGTTCGAGCAGTCCGGAAATTGACTGGATCTGGCTCACTTCGAGCAATTCTCGGGCGGACAATGGAGGGAGCAGTCCAGGCAGGCGCTGGGCCAGCATGGATTTCCCAGAGCCCGGCGGACCGGAAAACAACAAATTGTGCCCGCCAGCGGCCGCGATTTCGAGCACACGCTTTGCGACTTCCTGTCCTTTGACATCGCGCAAATCCGGTCCGGGTTTAGGGGCAGCCAACTCGCCAGCCTTCGCAGTTGAAAGTACGGCGCGACCTGAAAAATGATTGACGAGTGCAATCAGGTTGTCTGCGCCAATTGCCGCACCGCCAGCCCACGCCGCTTCAGCGCCACAGACAGCGGGACAGATAAGCCGCAAATCCATAGCTTCAGCTGCCATTGCAGCGGGGAGAACACCAAGGGTTTGTCCCAGTCGGCCATCAAGCGACAGCTCTCCCATCGCGGCGTAACCGTCTAACGAATCTGGGGCAATAGCGCCCATCGCGGCAAGCATGGCCAAAGCAATGGCAAGGTCGTAATGGCTGCCTTCCTTGGGGAGATCGGCTGGGGCAAGATTAACGATGATCCGCTTTGGCGGCAGCGCCAATCCAATCGAAGCGAATGCGGCCCGCACCCGCTCGCGGCTTTCGCCCACCGCTTTGTCAGGCAGTCCGACAATTGTGAAATAGGGAGCCGACCCACTCATATGTACCTGCACATCAACAGGTTTTGCTTCCACGCCGACAAAGGCAAATGTCGTAATCCTGCTCACCATAATATCAACCTCCGATAACTTTTTGTGGTAACACAATCAATGGAACAAAGAAAGAACAATTTCGCGTTTTCGGTGTCGAGGTCTGAGGCGAAGGGGGGGCAGGGTTCCATAGCTCTAGATGCGCTTTGTTTGCAATTTCGAGCGGGCGATCTTAACCGTTGCAGATTGGAGTTACGAAAAGGGTTCACGGGATGTCATTTGATTTGCAAGCTATGGAAGCGATCAAGCAGCTAAAATACCGCTATGTACGCGCGCTTGATACAGCGGATGTGGACACGCTTGGTATGTGTTTCTCCGAGACGGCGGAGATCAAGTTCGAAGGGGGGATTTATACTGCTGAGGTTTCTGGCCGGAACAATATCAAACAGGCCATGGCAGACTCTTTCCATTCCAAGGCAGCGTCATCGCATCTCTTGCATCATCCCGTCATAGACCTTCTAGACACATCGCGGGCAAACGGATGCTGGACTCTGCGCGATACGTTTTATGACCTGCACCATGGGGCAATCATCAGCGGCGTTGCCGAATATGAAGATGAATATATAAAAGAGGGAGACGGTCAGTGGCGTATGAAGCGCTCGGTCTATACGCGACTGTACGAGATCGCCCAGCCTCTCCCTGATGATATGAATTTTACCGCGCGTAAGCTCGAGGCCACTGGGAAGACCCTAGATCTGGACTAGGTGGACGGTCGGGACGTGATCGAAAATTGACTCTTCGCCACATACGCGTGTATAAAAAGAGCATGAAAATCCGACATACGATCCTTATTTCCCTGACATTGGGACTGACAAGTCTTCCGTCTGCCTTTGGTTGCGAGCTCCATGGTGGCGGATTTGGCTATAGCGCCTATGATGCGAATTGGTTGCCCTATTACGAACAAGGTCAATCAGATGAGTATAAGGATGAAAAGCAATACTCGACGATGTCAGACATGATCGACGATTTGGGTGATGGCGCAGAAGCCGCAGCGACCGCTATTCCCCAGAGCCAGCAGCGCGCGCGACCATCTTTTTCAAGCTCCGCAACACGGGCTTCGAATACAGCCAAATCACGTCTCTCCGAAGATACGAGTTGGCAAACTGCGCAAACCGCAACTGCAAATATAACAACAGATACATCCCGCTAAACGCGCTTTACCTTAAACGCGAACCGTTAGCCCGTCCGAAAGTGAACGCTTTAGGGCGATAATTGCTGGAATGAATCCCAGCAGAGCGGCGATGATTGTGATCCCACTTACAATATAAAGATCAAACAGTCCGGGCGTGAGGCTCAAAGCGCCGATATTAAAGCGTTCCTCAAGCAAGGGTCTTAACCCCCAGCTTGCGCCGTACAGGACGGCAATGCCCAGCGCTGAACCAATTAAGGCGAAGAGCGCGGCCTCACTGACCAGCAAGGTGATAATGTGGCGGGGGCGGGCACCAATCGATCTAAGGATTGCCATCTCGCGGCGGCGTTCATTGAGGCTGGTGAGAATGGAGGTCAGAATGCCGATGAGCCCAACAGCAATGACAAAGGTTGATACAATTTGCAGTGCGCGCTCAACGACCGACATCATGTTCCAAAGCTGGCTTAGCGCAATTCCGGGAATGACGGCCTGAAGCGGCTCGGCGCGATAAGTATTCAGGTCGCGCTGAATTCGAAGTGTCCGCGCGCGTGAGGTCGCCCCAACGAGCAATGCTGTGATTTCTTTTGGTTGAAGATTTGCGTTGCGCAATCGCTCGGGGGTAGCGAGCCGGCTTGCTGGTGTTGGCGTGCCTGAGCGCCACCCCGCATGGATCGCCTCAATCGCTGGCAAGCTTACAAATACGGATCGGTCGACGGGGGTTCCGGTCGGGGCAAGAACGCCAGACACTGTGAACGGCTTGTCGGAGTGTTCTGAAAAGCTTGCTGCGCCCAAGCCATGTGAGAGGGTAAGGGATGTGCCCACCTCGTAATTGAGATCGCGGGCGACCTGCGCTCCAAGGACAATTTCAAACAGATCCTCGAAAACGCGGCCATCTCTTAGAGTCAAGTCGCGGGTATCTGCATATTTGTAGTGATCAAAATATTCATGCGTTGTGCCAATCACGCGAAAACCGCGATGGGAGTCGCCTAGACTGATTGGAACCGTCCAAGCGACGTCCGACCGACTTCGAATGTCTTCATAGGTTTCCCATGTGACGTTGTTGGTTGGATCACCTATCTGGAAAATTGTATAGAGGGTGAGGTTGATCGCGCTTGATCTGGCGCCGACGATCAGGTCTGTCCCCGTCAGGGTTCTTTCAAAGCTCGCGCGGGCGCTCTGCCGGATATTCTCGACAGCGCCAAAAAGCATAACCGCGGTGGCAATAGAGATGATGGTAAGCAGCGCTGTGAAACGACGGGCTTTGAGTGACCCTAATGCGAGCGAGAGTATGGGGGGCATTTCGATCATGTCTGGCCCTCTATGCGGGCATTATTGAGGGTATTCAGATCAACGACCCGATCGAAGTGTTTTGCAAGCCCGCGATCATGGCTGACGAAAAGAAGACTGCTGTTAAACCGACGACGTTGCGTGTCCAGCACTTCGATAAATCTGTCTCTATTTTCGCTGTCGAGCGCTGATGTCGGTTCATCGGCGATGATCAGGGCAGGGGCCCCTATCAGCGCTCTGGCAACCGCGACCCTTTGCTGCTGTCCAACACTGAGTTTGGTCACGGGCGAACTCAAAATATCGTCAGGAAGGCCGAGTTCCGAGACCAGGTGCCGCGCCTCTTCATTTGGGGCGCTGAATGTTTCGCGGCTTTTCTCACGGCGCCGCTTCGAAAACCGGCAGGGCAGGGTAATGTTTGCCAGTACTCCGAGATACGGCAAAAGATTGAACTGTTGGAAGATAATCCCGAGATGGTCAGCCCGCATACGGTCGCGCTTTGCCGATGATGCGGCTCCAATGCTCTCGTTTTTGATGAGAATCTCGCCAGAGCGGGGGCGCAAAACACCGCCAATAAGCCCGAGCAGGGTGCTCTTGCCGGAGCCGCTTGGGCCTTGCAGGAATACGCTTTCCCCTTGTTTGATTTCAAATGCATCAATGGATAGAAGCGAGCTTGTCGTGTCCCAACCAAACTTGACTTCCGAGAGGCTGAGGACTGTCTCAGTACTCATATGCTTCGAGAGTGCTCAGGGTTAGTTCGTAGGCGCTGTCTCCGGTGTCGGACTCAAACTGGCCAGTTTTCAAAACGCCTTCGACCCAGACCGGCTCGTAAATGGATGCAACCTTGGTTGCCGGCTCGGCTTTGACAAATACAATCTGATTTGGCGGTGGCGGCGGCGTGTGCAGGCACGCGCCGAAATATGGAACGAGCAAGAATTCGCTATAGACGCCGTCAGCACTGAAATCGAGCGGAACGACGTATCCCGGCAACCGTATATTCAGGCCATTCAACTGCTCAACAACGTTAAACGTCCCGATCTGCTCCATCGTGTCGTTCGTTGCGCCTTCCGAAATCAAGGCTGAAACATCGAACTCCGATCCACCAGTATTGCCGCTATCGAGTAGACGCTCTGAACGGTCGGCAAGATCGGTCCGTAAGTTTGCATAGTAAGTCTCGTATAGTTCCGCCAGGACCTCGTCTTCGCCGATCGGCATAAGGTCATCCCAGTTTAGCTCGGTAAGGCCGTCGGGATCGGCAAGAAGGGCGTAGATATTGGCTGGGTCGACTTCCGTGGTTTCTTCCTGATCATCCGCTACATCGACAGCGTCTGATACTTGAACGGGCTGTGGAGTAGGGGCGTTCGAGTCGGCAGCGGCCTGCGATGCTGGCGTGGCAGCTTCTTCGTTGGTCGGCGTGTCCGATCCACCGCAAGCGGCTAGAATGGCGGCGGAGAGTACGAAATGGGAAAGTTTCATAGGGGGCCTCATGGACGGAGATTTATCTTGGTGCTGGTTTGATCTAGTGTGAAAAGACGTTGCGTGACGTCTCCCAGATAGGAGACTTCAAGCTCAGTCATATAAGGGAACATATTTAGCAAGCTGATATCGATTTCAGATAGCCTGTTCGGGGTATCGCATGTGAACATATACGTGATCAAAATATCTTGATGTATGTCATCCGTGTCCGACCCATGGTCGTCACCCCCGTGCTCGTCTTCGTGCTCTTCCTCGTCGTGATCCTCTTCACCGAGATGAACTTCCAAGCCTGTGTCTGTCGCCACGCATCCTGCTTCAGTGTTGGCTTGAAAAAGATCTTCTGGCTGCATCAGCTTTGCTTCTGCCGCTTCTATTATTGAGGTTTGCTCCTCAGTTTCAGGAGCATGCTCGAAGCCGGTCAGATTATACAGTGGGGTTTCTAGCTCGATTGTAAGACTGGTGCCTTCAACGATAACCGCCAAATTGGCATCGCCATGCGTGTGGCTATCGGCTTGGCGAACTTCATTCTCTGTGGGCGGGGTAGAGGTTGGGCTGGTTTGTGTCGCTGCCTCCTCTGAAGGTCTAGTGTTTTGTGCGGTAGGGGAGCTTGTCTCTGGAGCGGCGTCACCATTTGGCACGGCATTTCCGCAAGCTAACAAGGTACTCCACGCGCAGAGCGACAATATGATATTCTGTCTGGTCATTTATGCGTCACTCGCTTTATTGCTCATCGATATCTACCGTAATGGGCGTGCCATGCCAACCTTGAACGCGCATTGGAGACCAATAATGCAAGGCACCGTCAGGGAAACATTCTTGCCATAATTTCCATCAAGGATGTGCATATCGCCCCTCCCAACAAGCCGAGTTTCGGCATTTCATCTTAGATAGACTTTTTTGGGGGGACAGTAGGTCGATCGGCTAGTCTCGCCAACGGAGACACGCTCATTATTGGAGACAACCGTTTCATGTTCCGGTCATGCTCCAAGTGGAGATGATGATAATTCGCTTTCAGCAGTAAAAATTGGAGCGGGCGATGAGATTCGAACTCACGCCCCCAACCTTGGCAAGACGGAAAAGAGATCCAAAGCCTTTGAAGTTTAAGTAATTTATGATGACTTAGTGTACACGATTGGTGCCTTACGTAGCGCGTTAGAGCCTAAAAGCCGGTCCATTCGTGTACACGTCGTGTACATTCGCAATTTTGGTAGACACAAATTTTTACCACTGTGACGTGACGTTGCGAAGTAATCCAAACCCAAACCTAACGTCTTTAACTCCAAGCTATTGTACCTACCTGACTAGGGGTGGGGGCTTCGGCAGCACCATCCCAAAAGCCGCCGTTAGAAATCAACTGAATGTTGCTGAGGTATAAGGGCGCGTCATGTCCAGGCCGGAATGGTGTATGTGTCACGATTGTAGAACTTTCCGACGCTTCTGACGGATCGCATTCATTCGGTTGGCAATTGCCTGCCCTCGCGCATCCTTTGTTCCCAATATATGGCGTTGGGAGCCAAGGCGGCTCAGAAGTTTGTTCGCGATGGCTTCATACTCGTCAGGGGATGCAGCTTGGCGCAATTCTTTCTCAAGATCGCGGATGGCGAGATTGCTGGAATTTGAAGGATGAAGACGACCTTGTTTCACACCGATGCCCGTGACCGGAACAATCTTGTTGGTACATGCATACTCGACATCATGAGAACGGTGTTCATATGAGGCAATAATTTCGCGTATTTCTTTCAAGGCTTCACCGGGAACGTTGTCTCCGGATATCGTCAAATTATCCACCCAGAGGGTAAGCGTGGCACCATGTTGTTTGCAAACCTCATCTATGCGGTCGAACATCTCTACATGGACTAACATCGCCAAGACGGGTGTTGCGGGCGCACCATATAAAATCGATCCGTCGAAGGTCAATAATTCTGTCAGAAGTCCCGCGACGTCCGTATGCATGTCGAACTTGTCTCTAAAGAAGCGGGCAATCATCGTCCTGCTGATTGACGGGTAGAATTTACGCAAATCAAGTTTGAGGATTTGCTTCGCATCGATATGCACTTCAGCATTTTGTTTTTGGCCGCAGCCTTTACGCGGGCTCATCACATATGCCGGCAGTTTGATCTTTTTGAGGTGGTAGTTGATTTTTTCGTTCACTACCCGGAGCGGACCGGTAGGGTATTGTAGCGGTCTCGATTTTCCATTTTCTTCGATAGTCTTCGCGGTGATGAAGTTTGTTTTGTATTTTACCAGCCCAATCAACGCATGCAGATCCACACGAAGCAATTCTGCAAGCTTCCGTTTTGTCAGCCTTTGAGCGAACGGTGACCGTCCCAGCTCATAGATTTCATTGGCTGGCTTTTTCTTTCGGCGCGATCCCATCAAGGAATTCCAGTACTTTTGTTGCGATGATTGTTTTCCCACGCGACGGGTTTGGTACGTCTTCGAGTTCTTCGGCGAAGAATAGGAGGTTAGACATTTTCACGTTCAGCGCTGCTGAATACTTCTCCAGCAAATCCATTGAAACTGATTTAGATGCACTTTCGACCTCAGATATGATCGATTGGGACACGCCCAAAAGATCCGCCATCTGACCTTGATTGTATCCCCAGTACAGACGCGCCAATCGAAGCGCTTCATTTACAAGGGGACGTTTCGTTTTGTTCTTCATTGGAAACCTCCAACTAGAAGGGGTCGCCGCTTAGCCACTACCGTCTCCTTCAAAGAGACGAAAAAGCTTTGCAACCAGTCGCCCGATGAAAACGGCGCATATAAATATGCGACGCCTCGACGACGGCTTGCGGCGGTGCCGTTGGTTATGGTCATTATCCATGGTTTAGTCCTCTTATTCCCGCCGAAAATCCGGCGCCTGAAGGAATGAGAGATTTCGTTCAACAGCATTATTACCCCAAATAGGCCGCGCCCGGCCTGAGGGCGCGGCACGGTGGCACCGGCTGACCTCGAGGCACGAACGATAATTGAGAGCTTATGGCTCTCTCGGGGCTTAATGCCCCAGCAGGTGTCAGGATCGAAATGGACTATCATAACTCTCCCTACATAACCGCTAATTTTCATCATATCAAGAAATAATATCGCTGTAGGAGAAATTTCTCTCGGTCACGACCTAGTATGGGTTGATCCTAGTCTAAGCAAGAAAGTCATTCTTTGGGCGACAACGGCCTCTGACGTTTCGTCTTCTTTTGCGCGCTGAACGGCCTTTACGCGAGGGCCGTTACTCAGGCGAACTAAGACGCAGGAATTTTACCCTGCAACGCGTCGACCATTCTAGTGGCACACCACGAGGCTCCATCACTCAATAGCGAACTGTCTGAACTACCGTTGCAAGTCTTCGTACAGGTGTCAAAAGTCCAGAAAATCTTAGCATTAAGAACGCTCAAATTTGCCTTGGACGCCGCCTCAACTGATGAAGGCTAGCTTACGGAAACGAGCCTAGGAATTACGCCGCACTTTTCCAATTCTGCATCGCTAAGCAAACGCGCTTGCCCAGTATCAATGAGTGCATCGATAACTATACGCGATGCTTCGAAGTGCAAAACCGAAAGTATCTCAGACAAATCCGAGGCCTTGCCGCCGCCATCGTCGACTTTCTCAAGTAGCAACCTTCCCGATGTGGCCATAATTACAACTGCTTGTGCAGCGCTTGCGTAAGCTGGCAGGGGCCGCTCGAGTAGCTCTTCAACATCATTCTGATTCAAATCACATTGCGAACTCATAATTTTTCATTTCCATTATGCCACATTTCGAGCGGACCTATCTAAAACACCTTGACGATCCCAATCCCCTTCTGGCCGATCAAGCTCCAATGGAGGACTATCAAGGGTTAGCTTGTTGGCTGGAGGAGAAACCTTCCGGATGACCTCAACATATTCAAAATTGGAAAACCAAAAGGTAGGCCTATCTGCTCGCACATAACCACCACCGCGCCTTGTCCAAAATGGCGCAAGGCGGCGCTGAGCGTGGCCAAGAATTTTGTCGTAGCCTTTACGTGCAGCCAACGTACAGGCTGTTTCGATCAATGCAAAAGTGACAGGACCTGCTCTACTGCTTTTTAGAACGGCACACCGTTCCGCTTTGGCAAAATCCGCAAACCAACGAAGCCTCATCACGCCTACAGGTTCACCATTATATCGTGCCAGAAGGTGCGTAGCCCCAGATAAATCATTACCGTCAAACTCTTCGTTATAAGGACATTCTTGCTCATTTTGAAACACGCGAGAACGAATTGTCATTACTGCTATGTACTCGTCTATTGAGCGAACGACATATACAGAAACCCCTCTAATTTGAGCCACTGGTAAGTTTAAAGAAGCATTGTCTGTTGAATGTAAGATCGTCATCGGAGTTCACACTTGTCCTGGAATCCAAATGAGCCCAGTATCATCCGGCCATGGTACTGCGGTATAGCCAAGCTTGCCTCGCAGCACCCGCACACCATCAGGCGTTGCTGCACGGGTATAGCAATCGATGGAGTTAAACAGTTTGCGATGAAATTCGTCTGTCGCACCAACGACAGCTTGACCCGCTTCCTTGGTGGTTGCCGCAAAACCCCACCCATACCCCGCACTGATAGGCTCTTCGGCTGCAGACAGGTGATTCATGCTGGGCGTACGAGCATTAAAACACCCTTGGCGTAAGGCCATATGCCCCACAGTGTTTAGCAAAAGCATTGCCATCATTCCTGTAACCTGTCCGTCTTCTCGGTATACAAGAGGGCAGACCCCCGTGTGACGCTGAATCTGAATATATGCATCTGCTGGGGCCACGCTGGTATCAATTAGACCCGCCGCTATATCACGGCCAGTGTGCACTTCCTCAAGGCTAGGCTCAATCAAGTTATACGTATTAGCAATTTCAAGAATTTGATGTTTTGAGATCCCTGAAATTGAAGGCCTTATATGAAGTCCAGCGGTCATTTCTGCGTTGAGGATAGCACCCATCTTCTTACTCCAATATGTTCCAAACACGGATCTTATATTTCAATTAAGGCGAGAGTCGTGTAGATGTGATTCTTGTATATGGGGTAAACATCGCGCTGCGAGGCTGAAGATGAATAAGTTTTCTTGGGATGATATCTCCTTGTTTTTAGCTGTGGTGGAATTGGGTAGCTTCGCCCGTGCTTCCTTAAAACTCAATATGGCTCAGCCTTCTGTAGGTCGGCGCATAGATCAGTTTGAGGAGAGGCTGGGGGCCAAACTCTTTGAGCGCAAATCAACAGGCGTCGAACTTACAAGTGCTGGACGTGCTATTCTTCCTGCGGCTGAAAACATGGCACGCTCAGCAAACAAGCTAGAGCAAGCTGCGAATGTCCAACAGAGCGCAATCGAGGGGGCAGTACGTATCGCCGTCCCCGATGGTTTAGCCACCTTTTGGCTCGCTCCAGCAATAGCAAAATTTCAAACTGAGAACCCTAAACTACGCGTCACACTTGATTGCGGATTGTGGCAAAAAGAAACGGGCGATTTATCAGCCGACTATGCGATCATGTATGAGGAGCCAAAAGATCAAGACACAGTGCGAATACCCTTATGTTGGGTTCATTATAGCTATTTCGCTGCGCGAAATTACGTTGATACGTACGGAATGCCCAAAACCTTAGCAGAATTGCTGAGCCATCGTTCTATACGGCACTTCGGACAAACTCAGCAAAAAGTTAACTGGAGCAACCAAACTACCGCTATTGAAACGCTTGCGAATTGCGATGTGACAACAAATTCCAGCGCAGCATGTCTTATGGCATTGCGCAGTGGTGCAGGTATATTGGCGGCTCCCACGGCTGTATGCGAAATGTTTCCAGAACTAGTTGCTTTGCCGTTTGGGCAGGTCGTCAAATTGCGGCTTTACCTTTATTATCGCCGTGAGACTGCAAATGTTGCGCGTATGAAAGCAACCCGAGAATGGCTGATAGATTTATTCGATTCTAGAAATAATATTTGGTTTCGAGAAGATTTTAATGATCCATATGAGTATATGCAAAAACATGAGAAGCACTCTCTAAACAGCTCAAGCGTTGCATAAGGTCATATGCATATAACCTTATCATTCAACATGCTTTAGGTATGCAGGCCGCTACTCTTAACAGCCAATCGAGCCTGAGATAAAATTAGCTTACGGACAATTGGGGCAGCGATTTGAGAAAAATAGCGCAATAACTCTTGCACATCCTCGATGGGTATTCTCGGGTATTCGAAATCATCTGAGACTAGCGTAGCCACATCCACTTTGAACAAAGTCGCAACAGTTTCCAGTCGATCATTGGAAAAACGATGATGGCCTGACTCTGCTTCTGTGTGCTGGACTGTAGTAACGTTAAGTTTATGCGCCACATCAGTTGCAAGCAGCCTTTTTCCTCGGCGTAGCCAACGGACTTTTGGCCGATGATGTGGTCTATAGAGCATTCAGGAAAAGAATGGGTATTACTCGTGACTATACTACTCTTATCTAATGCGCCCAACAGCTAGCTGATTATAGCACAGAGAGTAGATAGATCTAACTTTTTGGAACTGAGGCTTAACTTTGCCCTAGAACGGCCTCTGGATCTTTCGGGAGCCAATTGACCAAAAACGGACATTCGAAAGCGTGGTTTGATGAGTCTAGAAGCGGCCCCACCAGTTCAGGGCGCACAGTCCCGTCTCAGGTATTTTGGGGAAGAAAGAGAGCGGTGAGCCTGTATCATAGTGACGACTTCGCTATGAGATGGGGGTAGGACGCGAGTGTTTGCTTCACGCCAGTTGGATTTCGTCGGCCCCGTCTCGCGGTATGACCAATCGGGCCAAAAGTATGACCAGCTAGAAGCCCTGTTTTGCGCCCAAGCAAAGAGGTAGTTTCTTAGAGTAGCGGGTCTTTGAACTCTGAAGGGGGCCCGATGACTTTGACGCACCCTTGGGACACGAGGGAGCGCCTGAACAGGGTTTGAGCCTTATAACTCCGTTAACAGACAATTAATGCACGCTAAGGCTGCCGAGAGCCTCGCCAGTGAGCAAAATACGGTTCGGCACATTGTCATAGCCAAAACGGCCCAGCACGGCTCTTGTGCGCGCTCCTGCGGCTTTGGGCATGGCAATCTGGTGGCGAAGATCGGGGTTCCGCGTTCGTGAGCTTGAATGGCAACGACCTATATTTTCTCTCATCCAATACACTAACGCAAAGACCTGGGAGTGGAATCATCCGGCGCTGCGAGATCGAAGAAATGGTCAAGCGCATTTTTGGAAAAACGAGGTTTAAAACGCTAGATTACTCCATCTAGCTAAGTGCGCACTATTCAGTTCTGAACAGTGATGACAATGCACGCATTGTCGGGCCAACACCATTTTGAACTTTCTATTTGGCATATATTTCTAACCGTTGGCGTGATCGCATCACGCAAAACACCGGTTGGCAACTGCCGGCCAAGCATGATGAAGCTCACAAATTGAGCACCGATATTTTGCCAAAAATCAGCATTTGAACAAATCCGCCGCAATCGGGTTCGCTGTCTTTTCTCAAAAGGCACATAGAATGATCGCGAGGACCGATGCGCGAGCGGCCCAGGACGGGAGTTGAGTTGGCGCGGAAACCTAACTTTGCCAGTCAAACAAAGACAAGCCCGAAAGCGAGCTGTTCGCCTCTGATCGCACCAAGGCCAAGGCGAAAGTCATACCCTTGGTCATACCATATGCTAGAGGCGATCTTGGAAGCATTCTGCTCATGCGGCTTCCTACTCTTGATCTTGGTCCGCCATCTGATCCATCAAAATTTTGTAGAGTAGGTCGACAGTCTCTCGACTTCCTTCATTGCTGCTGATGCGTGAGTACATGGCAGATGCAAGAAACTTGAAGAGGGTTTCTGCCTCTTCCATGTTGAATGAAAAGGATTGCTTTTTGGCTGAGCGACCGCGCGTGTCCCAGCGCTGAAATATCAAACTTTCAACGCCGTCCTCATCGGTCACAGAAAGTGCTTTGACTTCCACGTGGCCTCCCGGTGATCTTCGAATGTTGCAAATATCGCCAATCTTCGTCGGGTCCATATCGGTAACCTCCAAATGCTGATGTGTGTATAGCTTTGCCGTCATGTAGCGTACGGACGGATCTTCGCGAAAGGTTCGGCTGATGCGAACGTGGTTCTCTTGGCATTTGGCAAAGTAGCCATACTCTTCATCGAGTTTTGCCTTCCGCTCGCTTTTAAAAGAAGCAGGGTCCTGAAATTGGTGACTGCCGGTCATGATGCGGAGTTCATCAAGAACTGATTCAAGAATTTGGTTTTGGCGTAGTAATCTATCCAGCAACTCTCGATCACTCATGGCAAGCAGCCTCGCTGGGGCGTCTCCGCCAAGCTCGAATAATAATTTATCATAAGCCCATCCTCTTTAAGGGACAGCGGCCCTTTAAAGCAGGCTGTCCCGAGCGGTGTTTGCAATCGCCCGGAAAGACCATTCGAGCCGGACGCTGGTAGGATGGACACCCAAGGGAAACCATGCGCGGCTTTTGGGCTCGCGCCTTGGACAGCACCGCGCCGTCCGGCCAAACCGAACGCGCACGAGGCTAGCGACGTACCTGGAGGGCCGCCTTAGGTGTTCAGGGGCTACCAGACCCCACGGATCGAATCTACGATCCGCAATCGAACGTTAGACGACGATGGCTAGTTAAATCAAGTGGATGGATCTGCGAAGATTGCCCAGACGATGAAAAAGGCTTGAGATAGATGAAATTTGCTAGCGAAAATTCACTGAGCATCAAGAAGGCTGCCGCATAGTCTGGTTCTCTCTTTCTTCTTCGAATTCTCGATAAGATAATACCTGCGCTAATATCTGCGCGAGGAGTCTGTCTTGAGTTTCCTAGCCTCCGTCGATGGGTTGCGCGAGAAGATCGCCGCTGCGAACGGGATAGAGCTGTTCAAGAAATATCGAGAACGCGAAGCTGCCGATATGATCGGTATCCATCCACAAACATTGAAGCGCGCCCGATTGCGGCAACGCGTGGAATGCGTAAAGTTGGGCCCAAGAACCATTTTCTATTTCGGGTACCAAATAGCAAACTACCTTATAGGGAGCATAGAATGCCAAGTTCCAAAGAAACAACCTTCAGAATTGGCGACTACTGGATCGCAAAAAGACCCGGAAAACAAATCTGGAATAGAGTCTGGTATGACCCCCAAGCAAAGGTCACCCGCCGCATATCGCTTGGCACGGCAGACTTTGAAAAAGCCAAGCAAAGGCTGACAGAGTGGTTCGTTCTAGAGAATACAAAGGTGGATCAGCCGATCGATTCCATCCTGCTTTCGGAAGTTATCCGCATCTACTATGAGGAGCACGGCCAGCATACTATCAGCCATGAAGCGGCGCGCTTAAACTTAGGCTACTGGCTCGACTTCTTTGATCCATCTTCAACTGTAGACGACGCTACACGTCCGCAGGAAATCGATCGTTTCATAAAGTCACTTGCGAATGGGAATCGAAGCAATGCTTACATCAATCGAATCTTGACGAGCGGACGCGCAGCAATAAATCGAGCTTGGAAACAGGGTTTGATCAAATCTGCACCATTCATCAAGTCGTTGCCGGTCGGAACGGCAAAACCTCAAGGGCGACCGATGAGTTTGGATGAACTGCGATTGTTCTATCACACATCTAAGACGCCGCATTTAAAGGCATTTATTTTGTGGGCGCTGGGAACTGGAGCCCGACCCCAAGCTGTGCAAGATTTGCATGAAGGTCAAATTGATCTGGAGACAGGGCTTATCCATCTGAATCCACCAGGTCGTAACCAGACGAAGAAGCACAGGCCTACTGTTCGTCTACCCGATCAATTGAGACCGTTTGTTAAGGGCGGGTTTCAAGTTCAGTTCCGCGGAAAACCGATTGCAGAAATGAAGACCTCATGGCGCAAGCAAAGAGCTGTTTGTGGCTTTGATGGTGAGGTCAATCCGTATTCCTTGAGGCATACAATGGCGAGGCACCTTCGTGCTTCCGGTGTGCCTGCATGGGAAGTGGCTGCTCAACTTGGCCACAAGAAACGGGATATGTCGGTGACTGAAATCTACGCGCCATATGATCCTGCCTATCTAGGACAGGCAGTTGTTGCAATTGACCAGTTCTTGGCAAATTTGCTGGTCTCTCCAGCCGAGAAACCCCTGATATCGTGTACAACTCGTGTACACGGCAAAAATCAAAAACCTGATAAGTCATTGATTTTATTGGAGCGGGCGATGAGATTCGAACTCACGACCCCAACCTTGGCAAGGTTGTGCTCTACCCCTGAGCTACGCCCGCTCACTGGCGCTACCGGAACTGGGTGGTCCCGGTGGGGAGGCGGCCAACTAGCAGCGGCCTTTGAGTCTCGCAAGCCGAAAATTGCAGATTTTTTGCCACCCTTGCGAGCGTGCCGGCGCTCCTTCACATTGCCGCGCGAATGCCCACATGGGGCATACCGGAATTTTCAGATGAAAGGTG
>JBDVDE010000045.1:0-1924 GCA_039942135.1 Hyphomonadaceae bacterium | reverse complement strand
AGGCGTCCACGCCCCCTTTTTTTAGCCCCAAGCTTGATGCGGTGCGGTGAGCTTTAAGATAGGTGGCATCGATAGAGATTGTCTTGTTGTCGGGGGCTTCTGCCGCCAATCCTGTCATGATCCGGGCAAACACACCCATACCATTCCAACGCTTCCAGCGGTTGTATAATGTCTTAGGTGGACCGTAGGCAGCGGGCGCATCACACCAGCGTAAGCCGTTGCGGTTGATGAATATTATGCCACTCAAAATGCGTCTATCATCAACGCGTGGCCGACCTTGGCTCTTTGGGAAATACGGCCGAAGCCGCGCCATCTGCACCTCAGTCAGCCAATAAAGATTGCTCATATTTTTCCCCACTAGTTTGGGGGGTTGAATCACGCAGGCATAGCGACCTCAACCAGCTTTATGGGTCCTGAGCCTAAGCTGACCAATGCGCTCTATACAGTCATAGATGGGCTAGGCTTAAAAATCGAACTTCCAATACCGAAGAGAAACTGGCGTTTGCCTAAGTTGGATCCGGTTTCTCCCCCGCCGTTTTCATCGGATTGGATCAGAGAGAAAATACTCCATCCTGGCGCGTTGGATGGAATGAATGAGGAAGCGCGGGCCATTCTACTTATCTGCTTAAATACCGGTGCCCGGCCCTCTGAGGTTGCAACTCTCTTGCCTGACAGAATTAGGTTAGAGGCAGGCACCGCCCACATTCAAATCCGTGCAGACGGGCGAGTTGTAAAAACTAAAAGAGCACAGCGAGATATTCCACTTGTCGGTGTTGCGCTTGAAGCCGCGAAGGACTTCCCGCACGGTTTCCCCCGCTATCGCGACAACCCATCATCTCTATCGGGTGCGCAACTTAAATTTATGCGCAGCAATGATTTAATGGAATCGGAAGATCATGTTGTTTACAGCCTCCGTCATTCCTTCGAGGACAGAATGCTCATAGCGAAATTCCCAGAACGTGTAAAAGCGGACCTTATGGGGCATAATATTGATCGTGAGCGTTATGGTGAAGGGCTGCCATTGGCTGATCAGGCGAAGCTGTTAGAAGAAATATCCTTCTGATTCATCAGCCAAACGCGGGCTTTTCTCTGGGTTTCTGTCTCTTCGATCTGGACTGCCACCGCATCGTCATACATCTTTTCCAACCGTATCCATATCGGTCCTAGCTTTGGATTGTTCGGCAATTCGCGTGCGACTTTTGACATCGCGCTTTTGATGCGTCTGATATGTGTGAGGTCGAATGATACAGCGCAAGACTGTGCTGCTGGCACTTTTCTGTCTTGCTTCAGTATCTTTCGGTCCCCTGCCATTGGCCGAGTTCTCCTTGCCAGTCGTGCGCCTAATCGACCGTGATAAATGCTATATGTAAGGCCGTTGCTGCTCGGCTGTGTCTTGATCAATATAAGGCATGAAGAACGGCTCGGAACCGAAATTGCGAGGGTAACGCTGCATTTATGTGGATAAGTATATGGCTGGAAATAGTTTTTCCCAAAAAGAGGTGCCGTTTAATGAAAGCATAGATCGCTCATTCTGTCAGTCACCGCATACCGTTTCCAGGAATTACACCATAAGTTTTCCAGGAGGTGTGAGGTGCCCCTAGATTTGTAGACGCTTTGCTTGGTAATTTTGGAACCAAGGAGAGACGGATATGAACAAGGGAATACGGTTTACGGACGAGTTTAAACGGGACGCTGTGGCACAGGTTGTCGAGCGTGGTTACGCGGTCAGCGAAGTTGCTGAGCGGTTGGGGATCAGCACCAAATCGCTGTACACATGGAAGGCTCAGTTTGCGAAGTCACCACGCGTCCGATCTGAGGTTGCGGAACAGGCTGCTGAGATCAAGCGGCTGAAGCGAGAGCTGGCCCGGTTGACCGAGGAACGCACGATCCTAAAAAAGGCGACCGCGTACTTCGCGCGCGAGTC
>JBDVDE010000044.1:0-33250 GCA_039942135.1 Hyphomonadaceae bacterium | reverse complement strand
CATTCTCGAATTTGGTCTGTCCTTTGATCCCGATCAGGCGATCCTCGATGTCCGCGAGAAAATCGATCTTGCCGAAAGAGACTATCCCGAGGATGCGCGCGAACCGATCATTACCGAAATCAACACCGCGACATTCCCTGTCCTCGTCGTCAATCTCTATGGCGACGTGCCTGAGCGCGGCCTCTATCGTATTGCCCGCGATTTACAAGATGACCTTGAAGCTTTGCCCGGCGTCCTCGAAGCCAATTTACAGGGCGACCGCGAGGAAGTGCTCGAGATCGTCGTCGATCCGGTCAAGCTTGAGAACTACAACATCTCGCATCAGGAAATCCTGCAAACGGTCACCGCGAACAATCAACTTGTGCCCGCTGGCCAGATCGACACCGGCTCGGGCAGTTTCCCGATTAAAGTGCCCGGCCTGATCAAAACAGCCGAAGACGCGTTCAGCTTGCCGATACAGCAATCAGGCGATGCCGTGATCACGCTGGCCGATGTCGCCGATATTCGCCGCACCTTCAAAGACCGCGAAGTCTATGCGCAGTTCAATGGCAAGCCGTCGGTTGCGATCCAGATCGTAAAACGCTCCGGCGCCAATATCCTAAGTACGATTGACGCTGTGCGCACAGCCGTTACCGACGCTGAAGCGTCTTGGCCCGAAAGCGTTCAGACAGAGCTTACCTCGGACCAGTCGATCACAATCGAATCGCAAGTTGGTCAATTGCAGTCTTCCATCGTCACGGCCGTTTTGCTGGTGATGATTATCGTCGTTGCCGCGCTCGGGCTGCGTTCGGCATTGCTCGTTGGCATCGCTATTCCGGCCAGCTTCGTCATGGCGTTCCTGCTGATCGGTGTCTACGGCCTGACAATCAATCTTATGGTGATGTTCGGCATGCTTATCGCTGTGGGTATACTTGTCGACGGCGCGATTGTGGTGGTCGAATATGCCGATAGGAAAATGGCAGAAGGGCTCGACAAAGTCGACGCCTATAGACTGGCCGCCAAACGCATGTTCTGGCCAATTGTTGCCTCTAATGCCACGACACTCGCGGCGTTCATCCCGTTCTTGTTCTGGGATTCGCTTGTCGGCAAGTTCATGTCGTATCTGCCGCTCACCTTGATATTCGTCCTGACCTCTTCTCTCGTCATGGCGTTGATCTTTTTGCCCGTCCTCGGGTCGATCTTTGGCGGTAGAGCCAGCGGTGACGAGACGAATGATGAGAGCCTTAAAGCACTTTCAGGCGCGGAAGGTGATCCGCTTAAAGCACTTGGTTGGCTTGGCCGATATGCCCGCTTTACCAGCCACCTCATTAGCCGGCCGCTGTTTGTGACAGCCGGCGCGGGTCTTATGATCTTCGTAATCTTCGCATGGTTTGGTTCGACCCAGCACCGCTCCGAACTGTTCCTTGATCTCGAACCGGAAGAAGTCATCGTCTTTGTCAGCGGACAAGGCAGTCTCTCGGCTCAAGAAAAGTTCGACATCGTCCAGCGTGTCGAAGCAGTCGCGCTGAACACCAAAGGCATTCGCTCTGTCGCAACCGAAGCAGGTGGCAGGAGCGGACAAATACAAGTTTTTGACAGCAATGGCCCGGCCGATAAAATTGGCAATCTACTGGTCACGCTGCAAACCCGCGCGCAAGGATATGATGGCCGCAAAGCAGAAGCGGCCTTGCGCGACAATCTTGCAGAAGTCCCAGGCGCCCGTATCGAAATACTACGCCGCGAGCAAGGCCCGCCAACTGGCAAAGACGTTCAGATTATTTTGCTTAGCGACGACAATACTGCACTCGAAACGACCGCATTGCGCATCCGCGAACATTTGCGCCAAGATGACGAATTGCGCGAGTTTGACGATACGCTGCCTTTGCCCGGGCTCGAATACACGCTCCAAGTCGACCGCGCACAAGCTGGCAAATTCGGCGTAGACGTGGCCCAGATTGGGGCCGTGGTTCAGCTCGTTACAAGCGGTGTTCTTGTAGGCCGTTACCGGCCCGATGATGCGGTTGACGAAGTTGATATCCGCGTCCGTTTCCCAGAAGAGGCACGCAGTGTTGAAGCGCTTGACCGGTTGCGCATCGCAACATCCGGTGGACAAGTCCCGCTCTCGGAGTTTGTCGAACGCACACCTGCCCCGCGCGTCAGCACAATCAGCCGACGTGATGGCAGCCGCATAATCAATATAAGAGCCAATACTGTCGAACAGGGCGAAGGCGCTGCCAAAGTGGATGAAATCAAAGAATGGATCGAAACAGCAGGTCTTGATCCGTCCGTCACTATAGAATTTGAAGGGGCTGACGAAGATGCAGAAGAAGCCGCCGCATTCTTCCAATCTGCCGCGCTTGCTGCGCTCTTCCTGATGGCTGTTATCCTTCTTTGGGAATTTAACAATTTCTACCATGTCGCGCTGACGCTAACGGCGGTGATCTTGTCAACGGCTGGCGTCCTGATCGGGATACAGGTCTTCTTGCCATATATCTCGACACTGATGATCGGAACGGGCGTCGTCGCCCTAGCAGGCATTGTGGTGAACAATAATATCGTCCTGATCGACACATTCCAGCGGTTGCGCGCAACTGGCCGGTCGGCTGAGGATGCAGCTATCGCCGCCGCGGCCCAGCGTATCCGCCCTATTCTATTGACCACGGCCACAACGATTTGTGGCCTGCTGCCAATGATGTACCAGCTCAATGTGAACTTCCGCGATGGCATTATCTCGACTGGTGGTGGCTCGTCCGAATGGTGGGTCCAGCTCTCGACGGCTGTGGTGTTCGGCCTCGGATTTTCGACCATTATGACCCTGATCGTGACGCCGGTCTGGCTCGCAGCGCCCGAGAAGATGGGCCGTTGGAGACGCCGGATTTTCAGTCGCTCGGAAGGCCTTGTCGACGAGATTGCTCCGCTTGCTTATAGTCATGGCGAAAAGCCGCGTGCCGTCGATGATATTCGTCCCGCTGCCGAATAGACCAAGCCCGCCGCGCCACGTCAGAAATAAAAGCCTTGCTGCAGGGCAGAGATTGAGATCATAAAGCTTATATGGATTGGGATAAATTAAAGTCGTTTCACGCCGCCGCCGAAATGGGGAGCCTGACCGCAGCAGCGGAATGGCTTGGCATCTCGCAATCCGCCGCGTCCCGCCAAATCGCAGCCCTCGAAGAAAGCCTCGGTGTGTCCTTGTTCCAGCGGCATGCACGCGGGCTGGTGATGACCGATGCAGGCCATACGCTGCACCGATCTACCTCGGAGATGAGCACCGCAGCCAAAACAGCTGGATCGGCGCTACAGGATCAGCAAGAGGTCGCGCAAGGTGATCTCATCGTCACCGCCCCCGTCGCCTTTGGCTCGACATGGCTCGTCCCGCGCATGGCGAAATTCCTCGAAGCCAATCCCGAACTGAATATCGATTTGCGGCTTGATGATCGCGAATATGATTTGCTTAAGCTAGAGGCTGAATGCGCCATCCGGTTGTGGGCGGCTGACAAGGCAGATCTGATCCAGAGAAAGCTCACCACGGTGGGCATGAGCTTATATGCGTCGCCAGAATACATCGAGAAGCATGGCATGCCGCAGACAGCTGAAGACCTCGATGAGCACACGATTATCTCCTATGGCGATGACCGTACGCAAATGCAGGAAGTAAACTGGGCGCAACGGATTGGCCGTGATGACAAACCTCCGCGCTCGCCCCAATTGCGCGTCAATAATGTGTTCGCGATGCTGCGCGCGATTGCTGGCGGGGTCGGAATTGCCGACATTCCCAACTATATGGCGGCGACCATTCCCGGTCTTGTCAAAGTGCTTGGCGACCAGCAAGGGCCGAGCTTTGACTTGTATTTTATCTATCCAAGTGATTTGCGCCGTTCAAAGCGAATCTCGACATTCCGAGATTTTCTAACCTCGGAGATTGCCGCTATACGGCGCTTGAACCAAGACACATCCTAGTTTCCAGAGTTTAGGTCTAAGTCTGGAACAAAGCGTCCATATCTTCAAAATATTTGAATTCGAGCGCATTACCTGCAGGATCAAACAGGAAAAATGTGCCCTGCTCTCCGGGTTCACCGGCAAAGCGGATGCCTGGTTCGATGATAAAATCCGTCCCTGCTTTCTCGAATTTATCGGCCAAATCTCGCCAATCATCAGGCGATAGAATAACACCAAAATGTTTCACAGGTACGGCTTTGCCATCGACCTGACCGGTTTGCACCTGTCCGCACTCATCGGGCGCCAAATGCATGACGAGCTGATGTCCGTAAAAGTTGAAGTCGATCCACCGATCCGAGCGTCGCCCGCGTTCACAGCCCATAATACCGCCATAAAAACCCTCGGCGGCTGCCAAATCGTCAACAGGAATGGCGAGGTGGAATGGTGGAATTGCCATGGAAAATTATGCCCCTATTCGGCGGCGACCCGCTCAACACCGTTTTCACCATCATAGGCAAGGATATCACCCGGCTGGCATTCAAGCTCGCGGCACAAGGCTTCGAGCGTCGAAAACCTCACGGCTTTCGCCTTGCCGGTCTTGAGTATGGACAGATTGGCCAAAGTGACACCAACGCGCTCGGACAGCTCGGTGAGTGACATACGGCGGTCAAGCAAAACGCGATCAAGAGTTACACGTATAGACAAATTATATTCTCCTAAACCGTCATCTTTTCTTCTTCGCGCAGGCGGCTGCCCTCGCGGAAAACTTGTGAAAATACTAACATCGCAGCAGCCGAGACCCAAGCCACCAAACTGACAGAAAATCTAACACCTTCAATATCTTCGCCAAAGTCCCCAAACAAAAACATTAAAAAGATCAGCACATAACGTGCCAGTTCCATAATTGCTATGGTTCCGGCAATCCTCGTCAAACGCGGTGCATTCTCTGGAATAAAGGGATCTCCGGCCGCCAAGGTCGCAAGAATGCGATTTAACTGCATACAGATATAACTGATTCCCGGTACCAATACGATAAGCCCAGCCAAAGACGCCAAGAATGTTGCAGGGGATAAATCCCCCGAGACCGCATTGCCAATCTGCGCATTTAGCTCCCCGCCATTGAGACTTGTGAAAAGTCCCAATAGCAAGAGAACAAAGGCTAACCCACCAAAGATCACAGTTGCCCAAAAGATCACGCGCACAAACACACGCAATATTGCAGCAACAGAATTGGAACCCGCAGCACTCATTGAATCACTTTCGTTCTTGCCAAACATCACTTAAATCAATCATACAGACTTTTTCACTTACCGACAAACGATAAATTCATCTTCAATCTAGCAAGACTGGAACCAAAATTGGCCTCTGGACGGAAAATTCAACCCGGAAAACTCATCGCGGCGACGCATAATGCAGGAAAAGTGCGTGAACTTCGCGACCTTTTGCAGCCCTTGGGCTTCGAAATTGTCTCGGCAATCGACTTGGATTTGCCCGAGCCGGAAGAGACGGAAACGACATTTACCGGCAATGCCATCCTGAAAGCCCGCGCCGCAGCCGAGGCGACGGGTGCCCCTGCATTGTCTGATGATTCCGGACTGTCGGTGACAGCACTTGGTGGTGACCCGGGAATATATTCTGCGCGCTGGGCCGGCCCGAACCGTGATTTCTCCGAGGCGATGAGTAAGGTCAATGCCGAACTTGCCAAGAAGCTTACCGAGTCGGGAAATGCCGACCGGAGCGCCAAATTTGTCTGCGCCTTGGCAATCGTCTGGCCAGATGGGCATGCGGAGGTGTTCGAGGGCGAGGTCCACGGCACGCTTGTCCCAGAGCCGCGCGGAGACAAAGGGTTTGGCTATGACGCAATCTTTGTTGCCACCGGCGAGACAGAGACATTTGGCGAAATGGAGCCTGCCCGCAAACACGCCATGAGCCATCGCGCCGACGCGTTCGCAAAGCTACAAAAGGCGCTGATGAGTGACTAGGCAAGCGGCCAGCGCGTTTGGGCCAGCCTATGGCTTTGGCGCTTATATCCACTGGCCTTTCTGTACGCGGATTTGCCCCTATTGCGATTTCAATGTCTATGCCGCCAAGTCGCGTGACCCGTCCGGCCTGCTCGCGGCGATGCAAGCGGACATTGCCGCCCAGCATCTTCAGCTTTCCGATCACCCGCCCCTCGACTCGATCTTCTTTGGTGGCGGCACGCCTTCCTTGCTGACCGGAGCCCAGATCGAGCTGCTGATTGCCTCGCTCGATCAAAGCTTCGGCCTCAGCCCGACTTGCGAAATTACGCTTGAAGCGAACCCGAACAATATTGATCAGGCCAAAGCAAATGATTGGAAGCGCGCCGGCATCAATCGCCTGTCTATCGGTCTGCAATCGCTCGACGATACTGCATTGGCTTTCCTTGGCCGCGACCATAATGCCGATGATGCCCGCCGGGCGGTCTCAGTTGCGCTTGACCTGTTCGCATCGGTTTCAATCGATATGATCTATGCAAGGCCAGAGCAAACGCCATCCGCTTGGGAGGCCGAATTGCGCGCAGCGCTTGCGCTCGGGGCTCAGCATTTGTCGCTTTACGAGCTGACAATTGAACCAGCCACAGTGTTTGGAAAACGCACAGCGCGCGGCGAGTTGACCCCTCTGCCAGACAGCAATCAGGCCGAGCTGTATGAGCTGACCGATGAGATCACCCAAGCGGCCGGACTGCCCGCATACGAGATTTCCAACCACGCAATAAGTGCGCGCCACCGCTCTATCCATAATCAGATTTACTGGCGCTCTGGCGATTGGCTCGGTATTGGTCCGGGCGCACATGGCCGGCTTACGCGCGATGGTGAGCGCCTTGCCCTCCACGCTGCAGATCGTCCGGCTGACTACATCGCCGATCAAACACCGCAGACAAGTGTGCTGACCAGCGAGGACACCGCGCACGAGATGCTCGCCATGGGGTTGCGCCCGGTAGACGGGGTGCCCAGAGCACGGATCGAGCAGCAATTCGCAGCGCAGCTAGACGATAGCAAGCTGGCGCATTTGATCGATGGCGGCTGGCTCAATACGGCCAATGAGCAACTAAGCCTAAGCCCAAAAGGCCGCCTGCTCGCTGATCGCGTCACGTTCGAAATCGCGAATACGCTAGACAGTTAAAGCCTAGGAATGGCTCCAGTCATTCGCGTCTTCGGAGTTGCCGGGCGAAAGACCGAGCACATCGCCTTCGGTCGAGATACCAAGTCCGAGCACAGTCCGGTTGGCATAGGAAAAATATGCCGAGACTTGATTAATCTCGAGAATTTCGCCATCCGTGAATCCGGCCGCACGCAAGGGGTCCAGACGCTCCGCTGTCAGGCCGGCAGGCCGTTCTGTCAGCTCCTGCGCGTAAAGCAGAGCTTCCCGCTCGCGCACCGTAAAGACCGGTGACGCGATATCGCGCGCCAGCATAGCATTGCCCATCTCGGCCGCACGTTGGGGATCATCCATCAAACGGGTAAATCCTGCGAAGTGATGCTCATGGCAATATGCGCAATCGTTGAGCAAGCTCACCCAAACGCCAAGCATTTCGAGAAAAGACTTGGGCAGTGTATTTCCGGTATGGTGCAGGACATATTTGTAAAGCGCCATATGCCCTTCCATCGTATGTGGGCGCAGGCTGTGGGCCATCATGATATTGTCGACATTATTGTCAGGACCTTTGACCCTGTCATAGAGCTTTTTAAGTCGTCCGGTCGCAGCTTCGTAGGCAACCGTTTTGATCCAGCTCATCGGCCAAGCCTCCGATCAACCGCATCCCAGAACAGAGCCGAGGCATCGACACCCGAAAACCGCTTGAGTTCCTGAACACCTGTCGGCGAGGTGACATTCACCTCGGTTAGGCGGTCACCGATCACGTCAATCCCGACAAGGACCTGCCCGCGACGCTTCAGCTCCGGCCCGATCGCTTCGGAAATGCGGATATCGTGCTCGTTCAACTCGACTGGTTTGGCGACACCGCCGACATGCATATTTGAACGGGTCTCGCCTTCAAGTGGCACTCGATTGATCGCCCCGACCGCTTCGCCATCAATGATGATCACCCGCCGGTCACCAAATTTCACATCCGGCAAGAAAGCTTGCGCAATGATCGGCTCCCGCGAGCGCTCCATAAACATTTCCATCAGCGAGGCATAATTGCTGTCATCGGCTTTCACGCGGAACACGCCCGCGCCGCCATTGCCGTAAAGCGGCTTCAGGATGATATCTTTGTGCTCGGCACGGAAAGCGGCAATGGCTTGTGCGTCGCGCGATACCAAGGTTGGCGGCATCAAATCGGCAAACAGCATGGGGAACAGTTTTTCCGGACTGCCGCGCACATATTTCGGATCATTGAGCACCAAAGTCTCGTCCGAGATCAGCTCAAGCAAGTGGCACGCCGTGATATAGGACATATCAAATGGCGGATCTTGCCGCATCAGGACGACATCAATATCCGAGGCCAGATCGAGCTCTATCTCATCGCCAAAAATACCCGGTGTATCGGCAACCCGTTGCACTTTGGCTGGCCGCGCCCGTGCGAGCACCCGCCCTTGATTATATGAGAGATGCTCAGGCCCATAGACGAAAACGGAAAACCCGCGCGCTTGCGCCGTCTCTGCCAGAGCGAAACTGGTGTCCCCGTTGATATCAACGGTTTCCAGAGGGTCCATCTGAATTGCAATACGAAGCGTCATGGGGCGGCGTCCTTTTGGTCTGCCGCCCACATATGAAGATGCGAAAGCCTTGTGTCCAGAGCCGTTTAGTATGCGCCGCCAGCAAGCTCGTCTTCGGCACCAACCGGAGGCAGTGGCGAAATGGCTTGCTCGACCGAGGCTGGCTCCAAAGGAACAGCCGGCGTCAAGTCACCGCCTTCGCGGATTTTGATGTAGGAAACGACTTCCTCAACCCCGCCGACGCGCGACGCAATGCCGGTCACCCGCTCAAGTTCGGCTTGTGAACGCGCAATGCCCATAAGGTAGACGACGTTATCATACGTCTCGACATGGAAATTGATCCGCCGCACACGCGTATTTGCGATCAGCGACGTGCGAACCCGTGTCGATATCCACTGGTCTGAAGCACTGGCACGGAAGCCGCCCGACGGTTCAATCTGTATCTCGTTCGCGACATCCTGTGTCCGCTTTGAGCTCCATGCAATATCTGCGGCCTTCACACGCATTTCCGGCGTAATCACGCGCCCCGAAAGCAAAACCAGACCATCAACAACCTCAACATCGACGCCGCCATAGCCGCCACGGGCCAGAAGTTTCGATTTTATCTCTCCGGCAGCAGAAGAATCATCAAATGCTGTGCCGACCGACCGCTCTTGGAATGTCGCAACACCCGCAGCGCCAACCGCGCCCACAGCAGCGACCGCGCAGCCACCAAGCGACAGGGCGCTTATCGCGACCAATCCTGTCAGATAATTCCTCATTTCCTGCTCCTTAATCAAATATACTGCTCATGTTTACAGCAAGTATAAATCATAAGCGTTACCGCTAGGTTATGGTCAAAACAGGGCAATCGGCCAAAATCCAGTAATTCTACGCATAGGGGGAGATTTTCTGATTAAAACCCTGGACGCCAAGCATCGCGTAGATGTCGGGGCCAACGCTTAGGGATGACCGCGACAATATCAAATCGCCAGTCACAGTCTTGCAGGTCAGAGCGGCGCGCCATCCAGAGTTCCGCAGCACGTATGATCCGCCCCTGCGCCTTGGTTGTGACCGCTTCAATCGCCAATATTTCACTCGAACGCGCTTTGACCTCGACAAAGGCGACAAGGTTTTTGCGCCGCGCGATCAGATCAATCTCGCCACTTGGTGTGCGGGCACGGCGCGCCAGTATCGTATATCCTTTGAGCATGAGCATAAGCGCTGCGAGCTGTTCTGCTCTGCGTCCGCGCTGTTCTGCCTGCTTGCGGTCAGCCACGCTATTTCAACCGCCCTTTTTCAAGTCTAGCGCCAATTGATAGACATCGCGCTTGGGCAAATTATAGCGCGCGGCCACTTCATTCGCCGCTGCTTTGGTCGGCTGTGTCTCAAGCGCGGCCAAAAGCGCCGCCCGCAACACGTCTTCAGATGGGGCTTGGTCGGCTTGAGGTGGACCGACCAGAACGACAATCTCGCCTTTGGGTTTGCCCGCGGTTTCGTAGTGCTCGGCCAGCTCTGCCAGTGTGCCGCCGCGCGCTTCTTCGAACAATTTGGTCAGCTCTCGTGTCACAGACCCTGACCGTCCGGCCCCGAGACAATCGCGCATATCTGCAAGGCTTGCGATCAGACGCGGCCCGCTTTCGTAGAAGATGAGCGTCGCAGGAACCCCTGCCAGCGCGGCCAGTGCTTTTTGCCGGGCGCCTTTTTTGGGCGGCAGAAATCCGGCAAATAAAAATTTGTCGCTTGGCAGAGCCGATTTGACCAGTCCGGCGAGCATCGCCGATGCTCCGGGAACAGGAATAATATCGATGCCCTCCGCAGCCGCCTCATGCACGAGCTTCCAACCGGGATCGGACACAAGCGGTGTCCCCGCATCGCTGATCAGCGCAATTCGTGCCCCATCTTGCAGTTTTGCAAGCAGTTCAGGTCGCCGCGCCGCCCCATTATGGTCATGATATGCCGTCAATCTGGTTTTGATCGCGTAAGCATCAAAGAGTTTTCGGGCCGTCCGCGTATCTTCAGCCAGCACTTCATCGACGCCGTTCAACGTGTCGATTGCGCGCAGGGTGATGTCGCGGAGGTTGCCGATAGGAGTTGAAACAATGTGTAATCCGGCGGCAAGTTTCACGCCCGCCGCTTGCACTAAACCTGCGGTCTGACTAGATTCTCCTTCTGAGAGAATCGCTAAGGGATTATGAGAATCTGATGATGACATATGATGTACAATCGCGCCTTAAGCGCTTTTCGCCAAGCTTCGTTTTGATTGCGGCCTCACTTCTGTTTACAGCAGCTTGTGAAACAACGCCAAGTCGGCCCCCTGTTCCGATCTCTACGGGCGCTGAAAGACCGGCGCCTGGCACCGTCCCGGTTGATGTCGCAGAAATCGATGAGACAGAGGACGAAGACGACGAAACCGAAACGGCCGACGCATCATCGGTTGACGGCTATACGCCGCCACATATGGTCGGTCGCGACATCAAACGCGCCGCCGTATTGCTTCCTTTCTCACATCCGCGCGCTGCAATTCGGGCCGAAGCCGAGGGCATTCTCGCCGGTATCGAGCTTGCAATGTTCAATCGCGGCGAAGAGAATTTTGTCATCTTCCCGAAAGACACTGCCGGCGTGACCTCGACCGCCAAAGCCCGCGCTGAAGAAGCGCTCAGTGAAGGGGCCGATATTATTATTGGCCCGCTTTTCGCTGCGAATGTAAAAGCCGTACGCGACATTGCCGTGGAAAGCGATATCCCCGTCGTTGCATTTTCCACGCTCGCAGATGCTGCCGGTGGCGGCGCTTATCTGATCTCGCGATCGCCTGAAGAACAAGTCACACGCATTGTCGACTTTGCCGCTAAAAAAGGGGCGACAAGCTTTGCCTTTCTCGGGCCACGCTCAAGCCTCGGGCAGCGGGCTGAAGCGGCATTGCGCCAACAGGCTTTGCGTAATGGCGGCCGCGTTTTGTCATCCGCATTTTACGATCCAAGCAATGATGCCCCTGTCGATGCTGCCAAACAGCTTGCCAGCGCGATCGAGGCAGAGGGAGAATTTACACCCGGCTCGATTGCCATCCTCATTCCCGAAGGCGGCGTAAAGCTCAGGGCCGTTGCGCCGCTCTTGCCCTATTACGGGGTTGATATCCGGAATGTTCAATTGCTCGGCACCGAACAGTGGAACGATCCCTCGATTTGGCGCGAACCAACACTCGTCAATGGTATTTTCGCCGCGGCTGATCCGATCAATGCCCAACAGTTCGAGACCGAGTTTCGCAGGGTCTACAATAATCGCGCCCCCTCCAGCCTGTCGTCAATTGGCTATGATGCAGGCGCACTTGCCGCCGCGCTGGCAGCTTATGATAAGCTCGATGTAAGCGGCGTGACTGATAGAGATGGGTTTCAGGGTGTCAATGGACTGTTCCGGTTCCGCACAAACGGCACAGCCGAACGTGCACTTTCAGTCTTGCAGATTACGGCGAGAGAAGGCGCTGTGCCGATTGAGTCGGCGCTAGATAGCTTTGATCCGCCAGCTGGCTAGATCAGGCCATTTTCTCCACCACATGCTCGGCCAATGCCAGCGATGAGGTCAGTCCGGGGCTCTCGATCCCGAACAGATGGATTTGTCCGGCGCTGCCATGATCGTCTGGCCCTGAAATGACGAAGTCCGCATTTGGTTCGTCCGGCCCGACAATTTTGGGCCGTATACCTGAATAGGCTGGCTCCAGTGTTCCGTTTTTCAGGTCTGGCCAATACTTGCGAATGGCGTCATAGAACCCGTCGCATCGGCTGCGCTGTACCTCATAGTCGCGCGTTTGGACCCATTCGACATCCGGCCCGAAACGCGCTTGCCCACCAAGGTCGAGGGTCAAATGCACGCCCAGACCAGCTTTGGCCGGAACCGGATATATCAGCCGCTCGAACGGCGCACGCCCTGCCAGCGTAAAATAGCTCCCCTTGGCCAAATGAGGCGTCGGCACATGGGATTGATCTAACCCGTCTATGCGCCCTGCCAGAGCTGGCGCATCAAGACCCGCCGCATTGATAAAGACATTGGCGATAAGCGTGCACGGCTCCTTCCCCGCACATTCGAGCCGCGTCCGCCCATCGGGCAGGCATTCACCGCCGACAATTTGCGTTTCAAGCGCCAAAGCTGCGCCATGATCTTCCGCCTCGCCGAGCAGCGAGAGCATATAGGCATGGCTATCAATGATCCCCGTGGTTTCCGATAACAGCCCCGCCTCGCCGCGCAGCGCTGGCTCAAGCCGCTTCATATCCGCCTTGTCGAGCGTGCCCATGCCTTCGACGCCATTGACCTCCGCCCGCGCGGCAATCGACGCCAATTGCTCAGCTTCGGCCATGTCGGTCGCCACAATAATCTTGCCGCATTGCCGGAATGGTAAATTGTGCGCGCGCAAATAGTCATAGAGTGACCGGCGGCCATGCGTACAACAGGCCGCTTTCAACGAGCCTGCAGGATAGTAAATCCCAGCATGGATCACTTCGCTGTTTCGCGCGCTGGTCACTGTGCCAATAGCGTTCGCTTGCTCAACCAAGAGCACATCGCGGCCCGTCAAAGCGCATTTGCGAGCAATGGCCAACCCGACAACACCGGCCCCTGCGACCACAATATCTGTATCAAAACAGGGGTGGTCCGCCATATTCACTCTCCATCCACTAACGGCCCCAATAACTGGCCTTGAACTTGCACAATCTTGCCGACATAAGCTGTACAACCGCGCCGATTAGGGACGGAAATGCAAGTTTTAGGCTAAACTGGTCGATTAAGTAACTGCATTTGATCGACATTCAAAATGAGGGCGCAGATGCTGGGCACAGCGATCTGCATTTGATCGGGAGTAATTCTTATGCGCGTACTTTTCACTGGTGCAGACGGCTATATTGGCGCCCTGCTCGGTCCTTACCTCATGAAACACGGCATCGACGCCGTTGGACTAGATACCGGTTTTTACCGCAGCGGCTGGTTGTATCCTATGCCTGGCCCAAGCCCACAAGTTATCACCAAAGACATTCGCGACATTACCGAGGAAGATCTGCAAGGCTTTGACGCCATCGCTCACCTCGCTGAATTGTCGAATGATCCGCTCGGTCAGCAAAACCCAGGACTGACGTTCCAGATCAATCATGAAGGCTCGGTCAACCTTGCCAATCTCGCCCGCAAGGCAGGGATCAAACGCTTCGTCTATATGTCGTCCTGTTCGGTCTATGGCGTTGCGGAAGGTGATTCCGTTCTCGATGAGACCAGTCCGGTCAACCCGCAAACCGCTTATGCCGAATGCAAAGTGAAAGTCGAAAACGATCTGCGGAAAATGAATGATGCAGATTTTACCACCTGCTTCATGCGCAATGCCACCGCCTATGGGGCATCGCCGCGCCAGCGTTTTGACATTGTGCTGAACGATCTTTGCGGCCTCGCATGGACAACCAAGCAGATCAAACTTCTCTCCGATGGCACGCCTTGGCGGCCACTCGTACATGCGCTTGATATGTGTCAGGCTGTACATCAGGCTTTGATCGGCGACGCAGCAAAAATCGGCGGCGAAGCGATGAATGTCGGATCTACAGAACAGAATTACCGCGTGATCGATATTGCAAAAATCGTCTCCGAACGCTTTCCTGACTGCGAACTGATCGTTGGTGAACCGTCTGCAGACAATCGCTCATACCGGGTCAATTTCGACAAGATCCAACGCCTGTTGCCAAACTTCGAATGCCAATGGACGGCCGAAAAAGGTGCAGAGCAAATGCTGCGTATGTTCCAAGCGATCGATATGACGCCTGACGTATTTACCGCGGCGCCTTACACGCGTCTCAAAATGCTGATGCAACACAAGGCCGCTGGCCTGTTGACCGAAGATCTTTTCTGGTCGCTCAAGGAAGATACGCTCGCCGTATAATCTCCGATTTTGGGAAGCACGCACAAACGAGGAAAGAGCCATAGTCTGGCTCTTTCGGGGGATTGAAAAATTTTACCGTCAAACCCTTCGCTAAGCAGGTTCATGGATTGCCGCATCTTGCGCGGCCAATGAAGCCTTTCCCAGAATTATATCGGCGGCTTTCTCGGCAATCATAATTGTCGGGGCATTGGTATTGCCGCCGACAAGCGTTGGCATGACCGACGCATCAATAACCCGCAAGCCGTCAGCACCGCGTACACGCAAGTCTCCATCCAATGGCGCTCGATCATCCGCGCCCATGCGAACGGTGCCCACGGGGTGATAGATTGTCTCGCCATGCGCGCGCACAAAGGCATCAATCTCGGCATCTGTCCTTACCGCTTCACCCGGTGACAATTCAGGCCCCCGATAGAGGCTGAGCGCATTTTGGCTAAGGACATCGCGCATAATTTTCATGCTTTCACGCAATACCAGCCGGTCTGTCTCGGTCGCCAGATAGTTCGCATCGATTAGCGGGTCATCAAACGGGTCTGATGATTTCAAGCGCACGGTCCCGCGCGATTCGGGGCGCAGCTGGCACGCATGCACCATGAACCCGTCTTGAGGCACACTCTCATTTGCATGATTGAAACCGAGCGCATTGACCTGATGGAGCTGGATGTCCGGCCTATCAAGCCCTTCGCGCGACTTCACGAACGCGCCAGCTTGCAAGAAGTTCTCACGCCCTATGCCCTTGCGCCGGAACATATAGTTGAGGCCAACGCCGAGCTTTTTCAGCCCCTTTTGTTGGGAATAGGCTGACAAAGGTTCGGTGATAACCTGATGGATCAGCACATCGAGATGGTCTTGCAAATTTTCGCCAACTTCGGGCAATTCCAATGTGACATCCACGCCCGCCTGCTTGAGCAGGTCGGGCGCACCAATGCCCGACAATTGTAAGATTTGCGGGCTTTGCACAGCGCCTGCACAGACCAGAACTTCGCGATCCGCATGAATTTCGCGCGTCTGCTTGCCTTTCCCCTCGACCACTTCAACCCCTGTCGCCCGGCCCTTTTTCATCAGGATGCGCGTGACCAGACCGGTCGAGATAACGGTAAGATTGGGCCGAATATCCACAATCGGGTGCAAATAGCCAAAAGATGCACTCCAGCGTTCACCATCACGGATCGTGCGTTGATACGGGCCAAAGCCTTCTTGCTGGGCGCCGTTGAAATCCCCGGTCAGCGGATATCCCGCTTCCGCGCCAGCTTGAACAAAAGCACGATAGATCGGATTGTCGAGTTTACATTTTTCGACCCAAAGCGGCCCGTTTTCGCCATGAAATGCGTCGCCGCCCTCTTCATAATGCTCGGCTTTGCGAAAATACGGCAACACATCGGCATAGCCCCATCCTGCCAATCCGGTCTGTCGCCATTGATCATAATCGCGCGCATGGCCTCGCACATAGACCATCCCGTTGATTGATGACGATCCACCCCAGCCCTTGCCCCTCGGCCAGAACAGCTCGCGATTGTTCATATGTTTCTGCGGCGTCGTCCAAAATCCCCAATTGTGCGGATTTTTGTCCTTTATCAGCGCTCCAACGCCCGCAGGCATCCGCACCATAAGGCTATTATCTTTGCCGCCAGCCTCTATCAGACAGACATGAACAGACGGGTCCGCGCTCAACCTGTTCGCCAAAACGCAGCCAGCGCTTCCGGCTCCAACTATAATATAATCAAACCCAGTTTCACTTACCGTCATTGCTATCCCCATAAATCTACATCGGAATCCAGTATTTTGGTTCTGAACGGTTTTGGCAACACTTTGTGAAGATTCGTCTGATAGCGATTAAGGGTATATGACCGAATCGGTCGAAGACGCATGCGGGCGGGTATGTGACAACCTGGAGGAGAAAACCCTTGAACACGCAGTCGCATAGCAATGCTGTTCGTTTACAGAACCCGCGCCTACAAAAAGACCATCGCGTGCATCGCCGAGTCGAAATTGGCCTGCACGGTCGCTTTTTGAACGATCAAAGCGAAGAACACTCCCTGCTCACCATCAATATTTCCTGCGGCGGCGCGCTCGTCAAAAGCCCGTCGAGACCCGCGGTGGATTCGCAAGTTGTGGTCTATCTTGACGAGCTTGGCCGCGTGGCCGGTACTGTTGTTCGTCATACAGAAGATGGTTATGCCCTGCATTTCCATACGACACAGACCAAACGCGATAAACTCGCTGACAAGCTCATTTGGCTCAGTAACTGCGAACGGCTAGGTCTTGTTGAAGAACGTGGCGCCCAACGGTTTGCCGCCGAAGGACCAGCTCTGATCGTGCGTCAGGATGGTCGTCAGCTACAATGCCGTGTGGTCGATATTTCGCTCACAGGTGCCGGTTTCATTGCCGAAGGGCCACCACCGATGATCGGCGAGATTGTTGAGACTGGCACTGTCTCGGCCGAAGTCGTCCGCAGCGTTGGTCAAAACTTCGGCGTTCGGTTTATCCGGCCTCTGTCTGAGTGACACTTTGTTCAGAATTAGCGATTACACTCTAGGCCTCACAGGTTAAGGGTCGTTTCATCGTGGATTATTCAATTGATTTGGGAAAAGTGGATCCGCCGGTTTGGCGGGTCATGATCAACGGTGCCGTATACGGTCCGTACACGCTTGGACAATTGCAAGGCTTTGCCCAAGAGAACCGCATCCGGCCACGAACGAAAATCGCCAAGGGTGACGGTGCCCCCTTCCAGCCTGCCGAGGAAATCAAAGACCTCGTCCCCGCGCTAAAGCAGGCCTTTCAAGAAAAGCCTGAACGGCGCAAATCGGACGCAGAATCAGAGCACAATTACCTGATATCCGTCAGCATCAACAGTTCAAGCAACGAGCCGTTTGTCCGCGAGCTGAACACGATGGGCTTCTTCGTCGAAATCATGCCCAGCACATATCTTCTACGTAGCCAGATGCCGCTCAAATTCCTCAAGCAGCGCTTCAATGACATGTTGCAAGCAACCGATAGCCTGTTCATTGCTGACGCCACAAATAACCGGTTCGCGTCCGTCAATCTCTCAATGGAGAGTGACATCCACCTACGTGATATTTGGGATAAGAAGCTCGGAGCGGCTGCTGCCTAGACCTATCCGGCAGCTAGCAGCATCCCCCGACCGGCGCTGGTCCGCCCGCTTCAACTGCATCGGCAAACACATCCGGCGCCGCACAGCCCGGGAAAACGCCAAAGTGCTGGTCACCTGCGCCAACGACTTCAAAGAATGATGCAAATCGTGTTTGCATCAGCATGGCTAATGAATTGCCGCAGACAGGGAAAATTCGTCCAGCCTCGATCATATGTTCGGCGTCGAGCATGAACACGTTCTCCATGCCTTCGATCCCGCCTTTATAGATCACAGCTTGCCCATAATCCTCGCAGGCCGGCTCAAGCGAATCGAGCTTCACAAGCCGTGCCGTAACCGACGCAAACCGGATCGGGTCTGTCTTCGCGATCAGCTTCTTGTCAATAATCGCAAGGCGACGGTGCTCAACGATGCGGGGATCGGTAAAGCCAGCCTCTTTGACGATCGACTGATAGTCTCCCCAATACAGCGCGCCTGACAGGCACTCACCATAGAGAATCGGATCGTCAATGAGCGCTTGGGGCATTCTGCGGTCGGCATAGACATCCGAGAAATACAGCTCGCCACCGGGCTTGAGCAGCTTGTGCGCCGCACGGAAAACGGCAGGCTTGTCCATACACAGATTGATCACGCAATTCGAGATAATCAGATCAAAGCTGCCTTCTTCAAGGTCCAACTCGTCAAGCTTTTCCAGATAACCTTTCAAAAAGCGCGTGTTCGGCTTGGCATACCCAAATTGCTCGGCATGCCAGTCTTCATGTGAGCGAGCGACTTCAAGCTGCTCGTCGGTCATATCAACGCCAACAACAGTGCCGCTCTCTCCGACCAGTTTCGCAATCGCATAAACATCGCGTCCTGCACCGCATCCGAGATCGAGCACTTTCAACCCTTCGAGAACGGGTGGGATTGCAAGACCGCAGCCATAATAACGTGCCGATACATCGTCATGCACGGCTGCAAGCGCATCAATGATGTAACGCGGCGGCGCGGCCACGGTGGCGCAAGCATCGGTTTTAAGGTCCGAAGAGCTGCTCAGGGTCTGGCCGTAATACTCTTTAACACCGCTTTGTACGTTCATTTGTCATGCATCCTTTGAAACGATTTTGTCTTCTCATAATCTGCGATTGAAGCGCTGTCACCTCACGAAACGGAGCGTTGGCAGGTTTCTACGTCTCCAAATATCGCGGAAATGTCTTCCCGCGCAAAAGCCTCGCGCAGCACAATCACATCTATTTTATGTTGCACAGCAATAAAAAATTTGGTTTTTGCGCCCAAACACCCCATATCAACCCTACGGGAATTGCCCCGTTTTTACTGAAAATATTGGAGGTTGGGACCGTATGCTGCTCAACATGCTCAAAGGAAAGCTTCATTCAGGGGCCGTCACCCAGTGCGACTTGCACTATGAAGGATCTGTATCGATTGACCAGGAGCTGCTCGAAGCCTCCGGAATTTTGCCGAATGAACGCGTGGATATCTGGAATGTCACCAATGGTGCCCGTATCCAGACCTATGCCATCGAAGCCCCGCGCGGCTCTAAAACCATTGGCGTTAATGGCGCTGCGGCCCGTAATTTCGCCGTCGGTGACCGTGTTATCATCGCTGCATTTGCCCATGTCGAAGCCGAAAAGGCCCGCCAACACGCGCCCGTCGTCGTCTTGCTCGACGAAACCAACAAGCAGGTGAACTAGGCTCAAAAGACCACTCTAGACGAGCAGATAGGCACGCAATAAAATTCAACAAAAGCAATGTTATAACGAATGTTACATAATTGTTTTACATAGATATTTTGTTGACGCGTCGCAGAATCCTGTTTGAAGTATCTTGATGATGCCTCCATCGCCTTCTTCTAAGCCGTCTGCTGGCTCGCACGGCCATGCCGACGCGCACGATCAGGGCTGCGGGCATAGCCATGAGGGACACAGCCATGGCGATACATCGACCACAGATGGTCGCCGCCGCGTTGCAATCTCGTTCTTTCTCATCGCCAGCTTTATGTTCGTCGAAGTCGCGGGCGGCCTTGTTTCGGGGTCTCTCGCTTTGTTGGCCGATGCCGCCCATATGCTCACCGATGCCGCCTCTCTGGGGCTAGCTTGGCTCGGATATAAATTGTCCACGCGGCCCGCTGACGAGACCCGAACATTCGGCTTTGCCCGCGTGCGGGTTCTGGCGGCATTTACCAATGGTATCGCGCTGATCGCTCTCGCAGTGTGGATCCTCGCCGAAGGCATTGAGCGCTTGGCAAATCCGCAACCCGTGATGGGACCATTGCTGCTCGGCATTGCGGTAATTGGTTTGCTCGTCAATCTGATCTGCTTTGGCGTGCTGCATGGCGGCGACCGTGAAGACCTCAATCTGCGCGGTGCGCTCTGGCATGTTGCCGGCGACCTGCTCGGCTCGCTCGCAGCGATTATTGCGGCTCTGATCATCATACAGACGGGCTGGCTCCCAATTGACCCGATCTTGTCCATGTTCGTCGCTCTGCTCGTCCTGGTCGCAGGGGTCAGAATTTCGCGGCAAGCGGGGCATATTCTTGTGCAAGGTACGCCCAAGGGGCTCTCGCCACGCCGCATCAAAGCCGACCTTGAAGCGAATATTGACGGCATTGCCGAGATCACCGATCTGCACGTTTGGTCGCTCACCGAAAAAGACGCGGTTC
Source organism: Hyphomonadaceae bacterium (assembly GCA_039942135.1). GTDB lineage: Bacteria > Pseudomonadota > Alphaproteobacteria > Caulobacterales > Hyphomonadaceae > CALLCD01. The sequence continues at coordinate 13,007 of JBDVDE010000044.1, read as the reverse complement.
TGACCCTTCACGTCACCGCAAAGGACACCCGATCTACAAGCGCCATTTGCGCTGACATCCGCGCCAGACTGGCTACGCGATGGCCCGTCAAACAGGTGACGATCGAAATCAGCCAGCCAGCCACGTCAGCAAGTGATTGATCCGCGCGCCGAGAGCCCCTAAATAGGGGCAGTCTCAATCCCCTCACCGGAATATGGCCGACGCGCCCGCTCTCCGCTGACATGTTTTACACCGCAAGGAACGCCCAATGACCGATACCCGCCACACGCAAATCCTGATCATTGGCTCAGGCCCTGCAGGATGGACCGCAGCCATCTATGCCGCCCGCTCCATGCGTAAAACACTCGTCGTTGCCGGCATTCAGCCGGGCGGTCAGCTCACCATCACAACCGATGTCGAGAACTATCCGGGCTTTGCCGAAATCCAGGGCCCCGAACTGATGGACAAGATGCGCCATCATGCCGAAAAAATGGGCGCAGAAACTGCCGAAGACCATATCAACGAGGTGGACTTCTCAAGTCGCCCGTTCCGTGCCGTCGGCGATAGCGGCACAACCTATACGGCCGACGCGGTCATCGTGTGCACGGGCGCGCAAGCCAAATGGCTCGGCCTGCCCTCCGAAGACAAGTTTCAGGGCTTTGGCGTCTCTGCCTGCGCCACATGCGACGGCTTCTTCTATCGTGATAAAGAAGTCATCGTTGTGGGCGGCGGCAATACGGCCGTTGAAGAAGCCCTGTTCCTGACCAATTTTGCGTCGAAAGTCACCCTCGTCCATCGCCGCGACAGCTTACGCTCGGAGAAAATCCTGCAAGACCGCTTGATGAAAAACCCGAAAGTCGAAATCCGCTGGAACACCACGCTCGAAGAGATTACCGGCACAGAAATGCCGCTCGGTGTCACAGGTGTCCGGCTGAAATCTACCGAGACCGGCGAGATCGAAGACGTGGCGACCCATGGCGTGTTCATCGCCATCGGCCATGCGCCATCAACTGAACTGTTCACCGACAAGCTCGACATGCGCGGACATGGCTATCTCGCCACAGCGCCTGATTCGACCGCGACCAATATTCCCGGCGTCTTCGCTGCAGGTGACGTGACCGATGACAAATACCGCCAAGCTGTCACCGCAGCGGGCATGGGCTGCATGGCGGCGCTAGAAGCCGAACACTGGCTCGAAACGGACGCGGCGCAATCATAAGCGCCGCAATGCTGGCGCGTGCAGTGCAAGTTTTGAGCGGTCCGCCAGAGGGGATCTAAAGCATCTCTTTGGCGGCCGCTTTGATCTCGCGAGGCGTTGCCGCCGTCGCCATCAGCTCACGCAGCCGCATAGCTCGCGCCTGCATCACTCCTTCCAGAGCATCATCCGTATTTGCCGAGACTGAGGCAGACAGCGCCGCGTCGATCTCGCTGCGATATTTGCCCGGATTGGTTGCAGCCAGCACACGGGCCCATTGCCAATGCAAAGCGCCATCATCAGGCGTTAGTGCGGCACCGGTCTCGTAATGGGTCCTGCCCGCATTTATGCTCGCCCCCATGATCCGCCCACCGATGCGGCCGCCACGGCGTAAAACTTCGACATTCCAGACCGCAAGCAGCCCGCGCGCATAAACATTGCCCGCATCCTCTTGAACAACCTCGTCAGCCAGCGCCTTGGCGCGTTGTCCCAAGCCAGACCGTCTCACTTGCCGGTTCGACATTGGCCGTGCCTGCAAAGATAGGGAGATGGCCAATTGCAGCCGTGCGTGAATATGGCTCTCGTCGACCTCAAGAGCCTTTTCCGCAAGCCCTTGCGCCTGTTCGAGCGCACTTTGGCTCGGTTCCCCCGTCTCCATAGACATCGCCTCGGCCAATACGGACTGGGCTGCAAAAGCAAGATCATCGGGCAGCTCGCTCGCGCTGGCAAGGTCGGTCGCTTCGCGATAATCTCCAATAATATAAGCATCTACAGCGTCTTGCTGCTGTGCGTGGGCCAATGGAATTGTCACGAGGAGAAGTGCAAAGAATCTTATCATAGTCCATGATATAACCAGTTTTCCCCTCTCGTCACATGACAGTTACCTAACATTTGTTTTTAATGGCAAACTCAGGTGCTTGCGTCATACCGCCGAGCCGCCTATACAGCGCTTCGCACACCTTATTTGTGTCGTGTGGTTGGGTAGCTCAGCTGGTTAGAGCGCAGGACTCATAATCCTGAGGTCGAGAGTTCAAGTCTCTCTCCAACCACCAATATTTTCAAAGCATTGGCAGTTTTCGAAAAACTTGAACATCTCGCTTGCCCACGTATTGCCCACACTCAGTGCGATTTATTTCGAGCATGGTGCGCTTGAGCTGTGTTGTCGAAAGTGTTTTCTTCAACATAGTTTTCCACCTCATTCCGACGATGCCTAAACTTGATCGAAGAGCACGGCACGACTACGAACAGCAATACTAATAGATACAGCTACGAATGATCGCCCCACTACAGTCTCTCGCGCCAACGCCTGCACTGCGCGCAAAAGGCGTCGTAACAAATCTGGAATGAAGTCCCTACTGGCCATGCACCGCGTCAAGGCTTCTGGCCACTATTTAGTCTGGCCACCATCGACGGGCACAACCGCGCCGGTTACAAAGCTCGCGAGCGGACTAAGCAAGTAAGCGGCAGCTGATCCGATCTCATCCGGGCGCCCAAAACGTTGCAATGGAACTTCGCGCTTAATCCAGCGCATCCAATTTTTGCCATTCTCTCCATTGGATCGTGCCTCCCAGTCCCCATCAGGAAAGATAATATTGCCCGGTGCAATTGCATTAACCCGCACACCCGCTGGGCCGCCCACTCGCGCCAGCTCTTTGGCGAGATGGTTCATCGCAGCTTTAGAAGTGCCATATGTCACCGGCGTGCCGAGAGCGCCAAGCCCGGCAATAGAACTGATGAACAAAACAGAGCCTTCGCCACGCGGGTTCATATTGCGCATCACTGAGCGCGCGAGAAAGAAGGCAGAGTCGAGGTTTTGCGATATTCCCCCGCGCCACGTCTCGTCATCCACGTCAATTCCAGGTGGGCATGGGTGCAAGCCGACATTGGCCACTGCGCCCCAGATCGGTCCAAGGTCTTGTTCAATCTCTGCGACCATCGCGTCCACCGTCGCAGTGTCTCGCAAATCACCGGCCTTTGCCCATAACTTGTCCTCACCGTAAAGGCCCGCCAAGCGGTTCCTCTGGGCTTGCAGCGCTTCATCACCGCGCGCCGCCATTGCCAGTGTCGCCCCTTCTGCAAGGCATGCCTCAACAATCCCCAGACCGATACCGCGGCTGGCGCCTGCTACAAAAATAACCTTGCCGTCTAAACCTAGATCCATATCTCGCATTCCTTCTCTGTGCTGCTGTTTGGGCGGGACATCAAACATCCTGCCGTTATAGCTAATCATGAAAGCACTCCAGCACCACAGTTATATCTTAGATGATGGACGCGCCTTTGAAGGGGTTGAAGGTTGTCGATTTTTCCCGTGTCCTCGCTGGACCGTTTTGCGCTCGCACACTGCAAGACCTTGGTGCCGAGGTGATCAAGATAGAGCCGCCGCGCGGTGATGTCTCACGCCTCGCCGCGCCGATCCGGCCGAATGGCGTTAGCGGATACTACGCTCAGCAAAATGCGGGAAAGCGGACAATTTCTCTCGACTTGAACACGCCAGGCGGAAAGGAGATCGTCCGGCGCCTCGTCTCACAAGCCGACATTGTGGTCGAAAACTTCCGGCCTGGAACCCTCACGCCATTTGGCTTTGACTATGACCGCGTCAATGCGATCAACCCGAAGATAATTTATGTCTCGATTTCAGGCTATGGTCAGGGCGGCCCGTGGAGAGGACGCATGGCCTATGCACCAACAGTTCAGGCTGAAACCGGTTTTACGCACCACACTTTGCGCCATTTCGGCGAGAACCTGAAAGCCCCGCAAACCGATGCTCTCTCGCATGCGGATGTTTATGCCGGCATGCAGGCGACCATCGCCGTGCTCGCAGCCCTGCAACATAGAGAACGTACAGGCGAAGGCCAGCATATAGATGTGGCGATGGCCGCAACTCTGATAACTATCAATGAGCATGCTCACATGGACCTGAATGACCTCAATGCCGGAGATGACCCAGCCATCCTCGGTGCAACAGATGGCTCATTCTTTACCGGGCCGAATGGAGAGCACTTCATGAGCGCGATCAGCCTCGTCTATTCGATCACATTCAGCTGGTTCGTTGCCGCGATGCGCCGGCCAGACTTGCTGGAAGATCCGCGCTTTCTCACATCCGCGCTCCGGCGCAAGAATATCGCCGCACTAAAAGATATCGTCCAGAAATGGATATGGACCTTCCCGAACATGGCGGCTCTGGACGCTCAATTCGATGAAACAAAGGTCGCCATTGGCGAGGTGCGGACGCTTGAAGAACTCGCAGACAGTGAGTGGGCGGACTATTGGGGCGCAACGCTAAGTGTCTCTGACCGACAAGATGGTGAGTTTCGTCTGCCGGGGCGTCCGTGGAAGTTTTCCAAGTCCGATCTTCCGCTCCCTGATGCGCCATCTGTCCAAGGCGAACACAATGTAGACATATGCGGCGAGCTTGGGTTCAACCCTGCCGAAATCGAGAGCATGGAGAAGAATGGCAGCCTTGTCGGAAACCTCACGGCTGATCTGATCGCAACAGTCGGCGCAAGAGCCGCAGAACGGGCCGCCAAATTTGCTAAAGAAAACCCTGACTGAGCGAGGTGTGCGACCAAGTCACACAAAAGCGGCCGCGATACATCACTTGCCGTACAATACTATAAGTGGCTGCAGCCTCACGACTGCATCGCGCGCAAAAGGGGACGAAACAATTTGAGCCCGAAGACCGCTTTGCGTGATTGCAAGTCGCCATAAGGTCAATATCAATTGAGAATAACTGCTCGCGAACTTGTTTCGTCGCGTGTGGATCCCTACTTTCAAGGAGTGGAATCATCCACAAATACAGCACGCATTCAAAAAAACTGGAGAACCATAATGAGCGCAGCATCTGAACTTGCAAAACTAGGCCCTCTTTCAAAGCTCAAACCGGAAGCCATGGCAGCCTTCGGCGCATTTGATGCCGCAGTTATGGCGGATGGAGCTATTTCCAAAAAGACCAAGGAACTGATCGCGGTGGCCGTAGCACTCACCACTCAATGTCAGTACTGCCTAACGATACACACTGAGGGGGCCAAAAAGGCTGGCGCGACCGAAGAAGAGCTCGCCGAAGTCACCTTTGTCGCTGCCGCTTTGCGTGCAGGAGCAGCCGTCACGCATGGAGCCAATCACGTCATTGGCGAGTGAACCTTGAAGGCCCGCTAACAATGTAACAGCCCGCCAGGTATTTCTACTTGGCGGGCTGTTATTGTGCTGGGCAAATAGCAAGATTTAACATCACATGGTGTGAGGGCTTGTGAAGTGATGGACGGGAACAGCTCAGCTAAAAGCGTTCTCGCACTGGAAGGCTGTTGAGCGCGCATTAGCGGTCGTTAGAAATCGGGGGCTGGCAAGTCCTTTGCAGCCAATTGAGATGGCAGCAATGGAGAATAAGATCATGCCGTTCGATCAGCTTCGAGATAAATGGATTCCGTGGAACAAAGGAAAATTGGTTGGCTAGAAGGCACCACTAAAGCCGCAGGAAGTGTGGGCGATTCGCGTTCGCCTTCAGCTTGCTGACAACAAGCGCGACCTAGCAATGTTTAATCTCGCAATAGATAGCAAACTTCGCGGCTGCGATTTGCTTCGATTACGTGTTTCCGATTTACGTATGGGCGCTGAGATAAGAAGCAGAGCAAAAATAATCCAGCTCAAAACTGGGAACGCCGTGCAGTTTGAAGTTACTAAACAAACGCGCGAAGCCATTGAGGCGTGGTGTAGCGTGAAAGACTTACGACCGCATGATTTGTTGTTCCCCAGCAGGAAAGACCGAACCCGACATTTGTCTACGCGCCAGTATGCTCGGATTGTCGAAGGATGGGTAACGTCGATAGACTTACCGCGCTCCTCTTACGGTACACATTCAATGCGTCGCACTAAAGCTACGCTTATTTATCGTAAGACGGGCAATTTGCGCGCAGTTCAACTTTTGCTTGGGCACAGCTAGATTGACAGTACCGTTTTGTATCTTGGCGTTGAAGTAGAAGACGCATTGGCTTTGGGCGAAGATATCAATCGGGCAATGAATGGCGTGGGCTGTAAGGCAGAACCTGTTTTAGGCGGATAGTTCTTGCTGTGCGGGTTCTGTTTCGCTCATAGCGCTGAGCGTTTCTTCAAATATTGCTTCGGCTTGTTGGATGGCTGTCGATACATCTGCCCACGATTGATCCTGAGTTGCGGCTGTCTCGATATCGTCACATGCTGCTGCAAGACGTTCCAACCCAGCACTGAGGCACATGGATTTTAAGGCATGGGCTTGTCTTGCGACATCAGATATGGAGGATTGCGTCTTGGCTAAGATCGCCAGAGCTTCCACATTTTCAGGTGCTTTGACGCGGAAAAGGCTCCAGACGCGGGCACGTAAATCTCGCCCGGAACTTGCACCTAGGGCGTTGAGGCTAGCGATCGTTTCGGCATTAAATATTTGTGCGGCAGGTTGGTCTAGCGTGGGGGCGTTGGAACGGGCATCGATATTGGTATAAGCAGTGCCTTGACCGAGATTGGAGAGAACTGCGCTTAATCGTTCGAGCGTAAAGGGCTTTGCAATATAATGCTGCGCACCGGCTGCTTGCCAGGCTTCTTGGGTTGTCCCGGAAACCTGTGCAGTGAGGGCAATGATCGGTGTTGGCTTTTTATTCATATAGGCTTCGTATTCGCAAATCGCGCGCGTGGCCTCAAAACCACTCATGATCGGCATGGAGCCATCCATAAAGACCGCATCATAGTGATGGGCTTTTGCCATATCGGCAGCTTGGCGACCATTCTCTGCAAAATCAACCTCGACATTCAATGTCGACAAAGCCTCCCGCAACACTTCGCGATTGACGGCATTATCGTCTGCGGCGAGGATACGTAAGCCCTCAAAGTCTGGGTATGTTGTGTGGGCCTTGCCGGAGTTTAGGGCTTCAATACCGCGATAAGCCTTTGTTTCTGCGCGCGCCAATAGATCTATCATATCAAAGCGCGTGAACGGATTGGGTAGTAGATCAACGGCCAGCTTCAGGCGCAGCATATCACCTGCGAGCGTATCGCCGATATCACTCAAAATAATTTGTGGGCCGGTTGCCGGACTTTTTAAGGCTGCAAGTGTGTTTGAGGTTGTGATGCTGAAGTCGGTCTGTTCGCTTGTAAAGACACAGCCTGCATCTTCCAAAAACCGCCTGACACTTTGGGCAATGGAATTGTCTGCGATATTGACACCAACGTTGAAAGGGTGCGCGCTAAAGGTCGGCGCAACCGTTGCGATCGGTGCCTCCAATTCTAGACAAAAGATGCTACCTTTACCCATCTGGCTGGAGACAGAAATTGTACCGCCCATCGCATCTGCAAGTTTGCGGCAAACCGCGAGGCCTAGGCCGGTCCCGCCGAAGCGTCTGGTTGTGGACTGATCGGCTTGAGAGAACGCGTCGAAGATGGTTTCAAGCTTGTCTTGCGGGATACCAATGCCCGTGTCTTCGACCTCTATTTTGATCTGGGCATACGCGCCCGTTTGGCTAGGTTTGGCTGTTATCCGAATTTGTACGCTACCGCTTTCGGTGAACTTCAGGGCATTGTTTACCAGGTTGGTGATGATCTGGTTGATGCGGGTCGGGTCGATAACGATTTCGGCTGGCACGTCTGAAGAGACATAGCAGGTCAACTCGACTCCCTTCTCGCGCGAGCGTTCCCAAAAGAGGGTTGCAACATCGTTTACCAAAGTATCCAGGGATACGGCCTGTTCTTCCAAATCCAGTTTCCCGGATTCGATTTTTGACATGTCGAGAATATCATTGATGATCGTCAACAAGCTGTTGCCAGACCGTGCGATGATTTCAGCGTAACGTCTGTGGCGTGTAGAAAGATCAGCCGCTGAGAGCATTTCAGCCATGACGAGCATGCCGTTCATGGGAGTCCGGATTTCATGGCTCATCGTCGCGAGAAAATCAGACTTTGCTGCATTTGCTGCTTCGGCGACGTCCTTGGCTATGTTCAGGTCATGCGTGCGCTCCTCGATTGTCTCCTCGAGAGTTTCCATATGCTGCGCAAGTTTTTGATCGCGCTTCTTGATGCTCGAGACCATGTCGCTAAAAGCAGTCGCAAGAATGCCGGTTTCATCATCCCCTCCAGTGATGCACTCATAGTCTGCGGCCCTGTCATCGGCAAAGGCTGACATCTGGACAGACAATTTGAACAAAGGTCTCGTCATGCGTGTAATCATACGGAGGGCCAAACCGACGCCGACAAGTATCGCCATCAAGGCCGTCAGAGCTGTGATACGTAACTGCTTGAGAATAGATTCTCGCATCTCGGATGTATCGGCCAGCATTCCAAGCTGGCCAATCTGTTGACCATTATGCACGATTGGTATCTCGATACTAAGCTGATGTGAGTTCCAGAGGTCAGCTGTTGCAGGGTTTCTATCTTTGGCGCCGGGACGTATCAAAACTGCGCCGGTGCCCAATTGAGCAAGCACACTGCCATCGCTATTACGTATGTCGGCTTGCACCACATCAGGCAAACTCCTGATGCCTCGCAAGGCTGCCAGCGCACCGCTACGCGAGCCTGCTGCGACAGGATCTGCAACGGCGGCGGCATGACCTGACGCGGCAGCTGATAGTAATTCCCGCTTCAGCGTGACTTCGCGTTCAAAGCTGCGCGAGGCCATTAACATAGCTGTTGCAGCTACGACGACAAAGATTATCGCCGCAATCATCATCGATAAGCGAAACCTCAGAGAGCGGTAAAAGGGTAGCTTGTAGTTCAACGTCATTTCACCCGGCTAACAGCCGATAACGTCTCATAATATATTCAAGAAACCGCGAAGATATGCAGGGAATTTACTACAAATCCCATCCTTCTTCTTATTAAATTTTTCTTCTTGATGGTGTAACCGCTGATTTTGAGCAAAAGTTTTTTCGATGATCAACAGGGTTTATAAAAACGAGTCTGGCGGGATGATGCTTCCGATTGCCTTGATGCTTCCTGTCGTAATTCTACTTCTCGGGTCATCGATTGATATGATGCGGATAACTGCTCTCGAGCGAGACCTACAAGCTGTAGCAGATGGTGGTGCACTCTATGCCGCAGGTGAACTCGCGATATCTAGCGATGATGCTGCGCGTGTAGAGGCGGTCGCCATTTCGTATGTAACGAACACTGTTTCCAGCGAAGATGCAATAATTCAAGCTAAAGCAGATACCCAATTACAGACGGTTAAAGTCTCAATTTCTGCCGAGCCTGTTACGTACTTCATGAACCCTTTTGATATGGTCAAAAGGGTTGAGGTTTATGCCGAAGCGCAGCTTGCCGGGAGCGCCGGTAACCTTTGCCTCATTGCATTAACAGCCACCAAGCCAAGCGCGATAGAAATTAACAACAAGGCGAAATTAACAGCTGAAAATTGCGCGATATATTCTAATTCAACAAGCGAGCTATCATTGCGCGTAAATCCGACTGCGGAAGTTCTTGTCGACCAGGTCGTATTGGCCGGTGGCTTTAAAGGCAACATTGATGGGTTATCGTCTGAGCCAGTTACCGATGCGCCTCAAATTGATGACCCGCTGGCTGGACGTCAGGCTCCCAATAGTATGGGCTGTGATTTTCATGATTATGTCATTGATGCCGATACTGGCGACAGCGATATTGTGCCGGGTGTTTATTGCGGTGGACTGACAATAGACAGCGCAATGGTAGCGGCAGAATCCGGAGAGTATGTAATGAAAAATGGCAGGCTTTCAGTTCTCAATCAGGGCGGGCTTTATGGAGATGGGGTTGGATTCTATTTCACAGGAACGAATGCCAAGCTTGATTTTGCCGCCGAGTCCAATATCGGATTATCAGCCCCGCGTACCGGTGTAATGACGGGCTTGCTGTTCTTTTCCGACATTAATAACCCGCTCGCCAAAGAAGTCGGCTTAGGCGCCGGTTTAATGGATGGGCACGTCATTAGAAGTGATAATGCGCGACGGCTCGTCGGGACGATTTATCTGCCGGATGACAAGCTTGTGGTTGATGGCGATACTCCGGTAGCAGACTTATCCGAATACACCGTGATTGTTGCAAAATCATTCGAACTCAACAATGGACCGAACCTGATACTTCAAACTGACTATGCCAGCTCCAATGTGCCCGTGCCAGATGGCGTTGGTGCCGAAGCAGTAGGCGAAACTTATGTCCGCATTGTAAACTAACAAAATATGTCAAATTTTCCGGGCAAAATTATCGGCAACTGAACCCGTTGAGTCTAATGTAGACCGAAGCGTGGCTTGAGGCAGATCCATAATGATATTTACCAACGCCCTTATCATCGATGATGATCCAATCTTCCGACTTGTCGCCGAGGATGCATTAGTTGCACTGGGGGTCGCAAATGTAGACGTTGCCGAAGATGGTGCTGGCGGGTTGGCCAGCATTGTTTCTTCGACCAAAGCCTATGATTTGATTATATGTGACTTGCAGATGCCCAATCTAGACGGTGTGAGCGTCGTACGTGAGCTTTCCAATATCAATTTTTCTGGAGCGCTTATCATTGCGAGCAGTGAAGCAGATGCAGTAATCAGCGCTGTGAAGCGCATGGCGATTATGGTTGGTGTACGTATTCTTGGGGCCATCAAAAAACCCCTAACAGTAGACGTCCTTGAAAAGCTACTGACGCAAGCCAAATCCGAAGATCGCACTGCCGCCACGACGCCAATGACCCGCCATGGCTTAAAAACGGCCATGATCGAGAAACGTTTGGTCCCATATTATCAACCCAAGCTGTCTCTCAAACACCAAAAAGTTGCTAGCGCAGAGGTTCTGACCCGGGTCTTTTCCACTGAGGGAAATCTAATGAGCCTGGAAGCCTGCCTAAAAGCGGCAGAGCATTACGGCTTGATGGACGAGTTAAGCCTTGTGATTATGGATCAAGCCATCGCGGATATCGAAAACTGGAATCAGCGGGGATTAAGTCTCGATCTATCGTTCAACATTAGCCCGACAATGCTACGTAATCTTGATCTGCCTGACCTTCTGGCGAGCCGTTTCAAATCTGCCGGCATTGATCTTCAAACGATCACACTGGAGATTACCGAAGAACGCTTGCTCGATTACGATGCGAATGTTCTGGAGGTTCTGTCTCGCTTGCGCTTGCTCGGCTTCAACCTGAGCATTGACGACTTCGGAACCGGGGCAACCAGTATCGAACAATTGCGGCTCTACCCGTTTAACGAGTTGAAGATTGACCAGACGTTCATACAAGGTGCGCAGAGCGACCCATTCGCAAGAACCACTGTTGAGGCCAGTATAAGGCTGGCAGCTATGCTAGACATGGTCATCGTGGCCGAAGGCGTGGAAACCGAAGACGACTTCGACTTTGTTCAATCCGCGGGCGCCCATATTGTGCAGGGTTATCTCGTATCCAGAGCGTTGCCTGCCGATAAGCTCTACACATGGCTTGAGGAGTTTGACCCCAAACATCTCAAACATGATAGATCTGCTCGGGCCATTAAAAACCACCCGCGTCGGGCGTCTTAGATTTGCGCTACTGAGGGCACTTGTTATGTCCGCACCGCGCGCAAAAGGAGACATGTCGATGGCTACTCACCAGCGGTTCGAAAACTTCATTCCATTCCGCAAAGTTTGTTCGTCGTCAGATGATTTGAGACAGTTAGAAGCCTGACTTACAGGAGGCTTGGCTCATCTAGTTTCATTTAAGCAGCGTGTTTGGCGTGCTGCAAGCGCCTTAGCTTCATGGTTCTCCTTTTTGTCTTTTCTCGTTTGAGCAAGATGGTTTGACCTCGGCCTGTGTAGACGTCCGCTGGCGTGAGGTTCTTCAGGCTCTCGTGATAGCGCTGGTGATTGTAGTGACCAACGAACGCGGCGACCTGATTTTCTAGGTCACCCGGCAAGAAGTAGTTCTCGAGCAGGATGCGGTTTTTGAGCGTCTGGTGCCAGCGTTCGTTGTTCGGGCTTACGCGGCCTTCGGCCACGGTCCCTCCAACTGCCCTGTGTTTGCGGATGATACGGTGCTCCGCGCGTGTGGGTCATGCCTTTGTCGTCCAGATATTCGGCAAGCTGGCCTGAGATATAGCAAGGACCATTATCGGAGAGCAGACGCGGCCTGTGCACGACATTGGCTTGATCAAGGCCTGTCTCTGCCAGCGCCAAGTTCAGCGTGTCCTCGACATCACTTGCTGCCATACCTGTGCAGAGCTTCCACGCGATAATGTATCTCGAGAAGTCATCCAGTATGGTCGATAGATAGAACCAGCCCCAACCGATAACTTTGAGATAAGTGAAGTCGGTCTGCCACAACTGGTTGGGCGCTGTGGTCTTGTCTCTAAACTCACTGGCCGCCTTCATCACGATAAAAGCGGGGCTTATGATGAGGTCATGGGACTTAAGAAGCCGATAAACACTGGCTTCTGAAACGAAGTAACTGCGCTCATCCGTGAACGTCACCGCAAGCTCTCGCGGGCTGAGCTCTGGTCGCGCTAGTGCCATCTCCAACATATCGTGGCGTACATTGTCAGGGATGCGATTCCACACACGGCCCGGGCGCGACGAGCGATTCTCAAGACAGGCCTCACCGAACCGGCGATACAAGTCGTACCAGCGATAGAACGTTGGCCGGGACACACCGAGCTTCTCCAGCGTACGTTTGACAGGCAGGTGCGAGTTCTCAACCAGACGAATTATCTCATTCGCTGCGCTTGCTCGAACCGGTGGCGCAAGCGCGCTCATTCTCAGATGCGGGATATCTCATGCCTCACTCGCCCATTGTCCTCGGACCAATGGCGGACAAGGTCTCGTCCCCATCCGCGATCATGCTTTTTTTGAGGAGGCGGTTCTCGAGAAGTGTCTCAGCCAACGCTTCCTTCAAGTC
>JBDVDE010000043.1:0-3909 GCA_039942135.1 Hyphomonadaceae bacterium | reverse complement strand
TTGGCATGATTTGCCCTCCAATCCTCCCTCCATTCCCCGACATCAGCACAGCGCTGACGCCAAGACCATAAAGTTGAATGATCGATTTCAGAACGCCCTAGCCGCTGCCATCTCTGAAACTGCATTCGGCGGCTTGGAGCCTAAATACACAGATGCTGCGGCTTCAATTAATGGCTGCTTTGCTCGTTCATTCATCCTAGCTTGGCGATTACTTTGATCTCCAGTAGCAGATTAGGATCGGCGAGATTGACCACTCCAACAGCAGTCCAATTCGGAAAAGGTGGTTGTGGAAATGCCGCCTGTTTCGCTGCTGCAAATGCGTCGAAGTGATCATACATGCCGACGTGAAATGTTGTGACGTCCACAATATCGTCAAAGCTACATCCTGCGGCGGACAGGATATCGCTCAAGTTTGCAAATGCCTGGTCGAACTGAGCCTTTGGATCTGTGATCGCAGTGCCGTTCGCGTCGACGCCCACTTGTCCCGATACAAAAAGGAACCCACCGCTTCTGACAGCTGCGGCGTACCGGTATTTGTCATAGCTGGCTTGCTTGTCTTTCGGAAAAACAACATCTCTCATCACAATATCTATTCCCATACGGTTGCATTGAAATTATTACTATGCGAGTGTATGGAAACTGTCAAACGAGTTTAAATTATGCCGCGCCCAAAATCCTATGATCGTCAGGAAGCTATCCAGAAGGCCTGCATGGCCTTCTGGCAACATGGGTTCCAGGCCTTAGGAGTTCGCGAACTGGAGCAACAAACTGGGATCAATCAATTTGCCATTCGGTCGGAGTTCGGAGGTAAAGAAGGGCTCTTGCTGGAAGCGCTAAACTACTACGGCGAGGCAGCAATCACGCATGAAATGGTGCCGATGAAGACCGGTGGCATCTCTGAGATCATCGCTTTCTTCGATGGTCTTGTCACACCAGGATCAATAACATCCAGCCAGTACGGATGCCTTATGGTTAACACTGGGGTGGAGAATGCACGGATCAAGAGCCCGGCATTAGCAGATTCCACGGCGGCCTATTGGGCAACGCTGAAAGACCACTTCATACAAGCCCTTGAAAATGAGCAGAAAGCCCGAAAAAACCAGATGCTCTTTGAGACTGAGGACTTGGCCGACGGGCTAGTGTCAGCGGTCATGGGTATTCACGCCCAGAACCGCCAGAAGCAGGACCAAACGGCAGGTCGCGCGCTCGTCAATCTCATATGCGATATGCTCAAAAACCTGAAAGCATCGACGTGACTGCTACGTTTCAACAAATAGATGGGTTCGACTATATTCACGTCGGTCGGTCAAAGAAATTGAGCTGTACAGCATTTCGAATGCGCGATGGCAACCTATGCCTGTACAGCCCGGTTGCTGGGCTGGAAACGGCATTCGCGCAGCAGCAAGGTGAACTGGGTGAAGTGACCGCCCTGTTGGCACCCAATCACTATCATAATAAGGGATTGAACGCTCATGCCGAGATTTTCTCAAACGTGACCTTGTATTGCTCCTCGCTAGCCCACCCGCGCTTAAAGAAAATGACTGGGTTGACGTTCGACCCACTAGACCGATTGCGAGAGAGGCTTCCTGATAGACTAACATTGCACGAGCCAGATGGCCTGAAGACCGGAGAAACCTGGTTAAGGGCCAAATCAAAGATAGATTGTGCCCTAGCTGTGACCGACGCGTTCAGCGCGGCGCACCTGCCTTCGGGAAGCTATGCTGATTGTGTAAGCCTGTTGGGAACTTTCCCTCGTTACGGTGTAAAAGACGCTGGTTCGTACAAGACCTGGGCAACTGAGTTTTTGACAGTGACCGCACCGTCGATCTTGTTGCCCTGCCATGGCTCACCAGTGAAATCCGCCGATCTCAACACACAACTCATCGATCTAGTTGAAAACGGTATTTGATATCGGCACCGCCGAAGCAGACCTTGGCGCAGCTGCAGCGAATTGGTGCTTTGTCCCGCATTGTGTAAATTCGCCCCCTTATCCTTGCTGCGGTCTGCATGAATGGCCGGTCTTCCTGCTGCGCGGCGGCATGAAATTTCTCGCTCCTGCGGCATTTCCTGCGCTGCGAGCGCATGCAGCACGAAATGCGAATTTACAGAATGGGCTCACACCCGCCATTCGCCGCGACCTGCACTAAGGTCGGCTTTATTGGTTAGATCTGCGCACCCACTTTGTTTTTAGTGATCACCCCTGTAGATTTTGGTTGATCATGGGTGATGGTCTCGATGTTAATTAGCAGTTTAACAGGTTTTGAAAAAACGTTGACGAAATGGAATTAGTGACGCTAGAAGCGAAGCAGGACGACTGCGGTCCCTGTCTTATCAAGTAATCACGGCTTTGACCGGAAGAGACACACCGAGGCCCCCGAACGAAGCGAAAAGGCATAGCCGGTCGCTGCGTTCAAAATTAAGAGATATGGTCGAAAGCCGAACGCCCTCAGTGATGATCTGACGGGCGTTTTCTTTGGTCTGTGAGCAAAATCAAAAAAGGAAGAAGACGGATGAAAACTGTATGCGCAAAGTTCTTTGTTCAAAACGTCGAGCGTAAGTCTGACAAATCAGATGCTGCTGGGCTCGCGCAGTTGGCGCGCACGGGTTGGTATGGCGCGGTGCACATCAAGAGCGAGGCGAGCGATCAGTTGCGCTTCATGCTTTCAGCACGAGAACGATTGATCCGCATTCGGATGGACATCGAAGGGCAAGTACGGGGTCTCTTGAAGGCCTATGGGATCCGACTTGGACCGGTCAATGCGGGCTACAGCCGAAAGAGCTTCCGTGATCAAGTTGGTACGGCGATTAAGGGGGATCAAAGCTTGCAGATGATCTTCGCCTCGTTGATCACCGTGCATGGAACCGTGTGTCTTGAAGGTACCGCTATCGATGCAAAGGTCCAGCAACTTGCCAAGGACAATCATCTGGCGCGACAGCTGACTAGCATTCCTGGGGTGGGGCCTATTGTCAGCCTTAACTTCATCGCGACAATCGACGATGTGGCGCGGTTCGGCAAAGCAACGGATGTAGGGGCGTACTTGGGATTAACCCCGAGACGGTATCAATCTGGCGAAACGGATTGGTCGGGGCGCATCTCAAAACGCGGGGATGGGGCCATGCGCAAACTGCTTTATGAAGCCGCCAACATCCTCATCCAGCGTGTGTCGCGCTTCTCACCGCTTAAAGCATGGGCCATGCGACTTGTCGCACGAAGGGGAATGAAAAAAGCTATTGTTGCGACTGCCAGAAAACTGGCCGTCATCATGACCCGCAGCTGGCGCGATGGCACAACCTTTGCGTGGACCAAAGAGGAGCTGCCTGCATGAAATAGCCCAAAATGGAATACGCCCGTCCGGGTGTACAGACGTCCCATCGGGACGGTGGCCGGATGACCTCGCTGTCGAATGTCGATGCGCCTGAACTCAGGCGACCTCGCAGCAGACCTTTTTGAGGCACCAGTCCCCGACGCCATTATGAGGCGGCGGCGCCGACCTCGGAGAGAACCATGAGCCCGATGAGACTGAAATACGCTCTTGAATTAACGGCCGCAGATAGAGAACGTTCTCATGGAATTAGAGGGGAGACTTGGCGATAAGCCGGTCTTAGCTTGTGATGGCGTCGCGGATCGCTGCCGCACCGCATGGCGGCAAGGTGTCCAAAGCGGGCTATGCGTTCGCAACGCAGAAGCAAGAAAACGCTTTCCGTCGGACCCTCCAGCACTGAGCCATCCCTGATCGAAGCAGTCTGCCCGCTGTCTGGGTGCGTAGCTTGTCGCGCGCCTCACTACTCTAACCGAGACAAACCGGATTTTGTCTGACCGCACCTTAGAAAGACTACGATAGAACTCTTCGCGCCCTGTGTTTGAACAGTTTTGCCGACCGTTTGATGCGCTATTAAGCAGTTTCTGGA
>JBDVDE010000042.1:0-15610 GCA_039942135.1 Hyphomonadaceae bacterium | reverse complement strand
CTCAGATGCGGGATATCTCATGCCTCACTCGCCCATTGTCCTCGGACCAATGGCGGACAAGGTCTCGTCCCCATCCGCGATCATGCTTTTTTTGAGGAGGCGGTTCTCGAGAAGTGTCTCAGCCAACGCTTCCTTCAAGTCGCGGGCCTCTCGCTTTAGAACAGTGACTTCGCCGGTCGTTGCCTGGCGCTGAGTATCCCCGGACAGGCGCTTCTTACCTGCTTCGAGGAACTCCTTCGACCAATTGTAATAGAGGCTCTCTGCGATACCTTCACGGCGGCACAGCTCCGAGATAGAGCTCTCCCCGCGCAAGCCGTCCAACACGATCCTGATCTCGTTCGCCCAATCACTCAAACCAATGGCGTTTACCGGCTCACTCAGAAGAAAACTTCCGCCGCGTCTTGCGTTTGATTTCACCAATGTGTTTATCAGCCGATCCATTCGGCCCTGTTCTCGATCTCATCTTCAATCCCTTTCAAGGATAATGATGAGCCAAAAACACTCCTTTAACAAAACACCCTAGACTGTCTCAAAGGCCATGACGGGAAACAGAACGCGCGCTGGCAGGCAAAGGCGGCGGTAAGCGCGGGCTTGGCATTAATGTGCATGATGTCCATACGGGCAAATCCCGAGCCACATCTACTTTATCAGGCGGCGAAACATTTATTGCGGCTTTGTCTCTGGCGCTCGGACTGTCAGACGTTGTTGAAAGCACGAGTGGCAATATTCGGCTGGACACTATTTTCATTGATGAGGGTTTCGGCAGTCTCGACACGGAAAATGATGCCGGCACACTCGATCAAGTCTTGCAAACGCTACAAGATCTGATTGGTGGCCATCGCGCCGTGGGCCTCATCTCGCATGTGCCATTGGTTCAGCAAGCGATCCCCAATGGATTTTCCATCCGCAAAACACCAAGCGGCAGCCATGTTGAGGTAAGGTCTCAATGGTAATGCCTGCGCCACAATATGATTAAAAATGTGAGTGTGTAGATTTATCGCCCCTTGCTCTTGTCCGCTATTAGGGAGTTGCTGCCGGGTTGGCTAACGACAGCTTCTGGGAGTGGCTGTGTGAGAACGGTGCAAATCAGTTCATTGTTCTAATCTCTGCACAGGAGGTTGAAATGAGCCGATTTGTAGAAGGCGAGAACCGAGCTCAGCAAGTGTTGCTGCCGCCGAGTCTCGAAGATTACATCGATGAAGATAATCCGGTCCGGGTTGTTGATGCCTATATCGACGAGCTTGACCTTGCTGAGGTGGGTTTTGAGCGCGTTAGGCCTAAAGCCACTGGCCGCCCTGCCTATCATCCAGCAACACTGCTGAAGATATACTTGTACGGATATTTGAACTCGATCCAGTCAAGCCGTCGGCTCGAACGCGAGGCCAATCGCAATATTGAACTGATGTGGTTGACCGGAAAGCTTGCGCCCGACTTCAAGACGATAGCCGACTTTCGCAAAGACAATGGAGCCGCGATCCAGAAAGCCTGCGCACAGTTCGTTATTCTCTGTCGGAGCCTTGGCCTGTTTAGCCATGCCGCTGCCGAGATCGATGGCGCGAAGTTCAAAGCCGTGAACGCACGGGATAGGAACTTCACCAAAGGCAAGCTGAAACGACGGATTGCCCAAGTCGAGAAAAGCATGGGCCGCTATCTGCAGTCTCTGGACGCAGCTGACGCGCAAGAGGGCACACTGGCAAAAGCAATGGCCACAAGCCTGAGAGCCTCTGGAATGGTTGGCTATAATGTACAAACGGCGGTTGATACGGAGCATCATCTCATTGTTGCTCATGAAGTCACCACGCACGTCACTGATAGAGGCCTGCTATCGTCTATGGCAAAGCAAGCCAAATCTGCGATGGGCGTAGAGGCTATCGACGCGTTTGCAGACCGGGGTTACTTCAGCGGATGGGAAATCCTTGCCTGTGAAGAAAACGGGATTACGCCCTATGTACCAAAGCCACATACATCCGGAGCAAAGGCTGCTGGGCGCTTCGGCAAAAACGACTTCACCTATGAGCCTGACGAAAACATCTATCGATGTCCGGCTGGTGAAGAGCTGACCTATCGCTTCGATAGTATCGAAAAAGGCCAGACGCTTCATGCCTACTGGACGACCAACTGCGATACTTGCAAACTAAAACCTTATTGCACCACAGCCCCATTCAGGCGGATTAAGCGGTGGGAACATGAAGGCGTTATCGATGCTATGCTAAAGCGCCTTGATGAAACCCCGAATGCAATGACCATCCGTCGCCGGACAGTCGAACACCCCTTCGGCACGCTTAAGTCCTGGATGGGACCATCCCACTTGCTCACAAAAGGCCTCAAGAACGTCAAAACAGAGATCGCGTTATCGGTTTTAGCCTACAATCTGAAGCGTATGATCGCTATCATCGGGACCAAGCCGCTCATCTCGGCAATCAAGGCGTAGTGGACGCGCGCGTCTTGCTATCAAGTCCGAAAATCGGTGCACAAAATCGATGGCTGGGATAATCGACTAGCCAGAACCACGTTTTTACACAGCCACGGGATGTTGGAGATTAAGCGATCAGATGGCTTTGTTATCGATAGCTAAGCCCCCGCCCCCTGTTCCATGTTCCATGTTCGGAATGCTCTTTTTCTCTATTTCTCTCGCCTGGACAGGCGTTTATGTGCGAACCCCGCTGCGCTCTGGTTCCCGACAAGTAAAATAGACAGCCACCGCGTCCTCATACTGCACCTGCTGGTACACAGGGCAACCCTCAAATTGGTACACACTCTGCAATAACGCACCCATGCGAACTCTTTACCGCCGCCCAGACGCATAGAGTGGATCCAGGAGCCATTCGAGGAGGCTGCGACGGTCGATGACGATATCTGCTGAGACGAGCATGCCCGAGCGGAGAGGGACAGTTTCGCCATATGCGTCAATATCTTCGCGCTCAAGTTTTGCCAAGACACGGAAGACAGGTTCTTGAAGTTGAACGCCGGGAATGGCGACTTCGGAAGGTGCGAGCACAGTAAGCGAGACCGATTCGATTGATGCCAGACCAACGCCGAAGCGTTGATGTGGGAAGGCCTGATATTTGAGGCGTACATCCTGATCGGCTTTGATAAAGCCTGCTGCGCGGGAGGGGACATACAACTCAGCGATCAGCTCGCTTTCGAGGGGCGAGATGGCGGCTATGGCTGTTCCGGGTGCCAGGCTCTGGCCCTGACGGACGGGGATGGCATCTATACGACCCCCGACGGGGCTTGTGACGATGTATTCATTTGCGATGTTGGTTTGGGTGGTCCGTTCGGCGAGCGCGGCAGAGGCGGCTTCAGCTTCGGCGAGGGCCAGCTCCTTTTCCACGGGGATAGAGGCGAGTTGAGCGTCCATATCTGTGATCCGGTTGCGGAGTAGTATGATCGATTGCTCCAGATTGGCTAAGGCGAGCTTGGCATCGACCAGCGCCACGCCGCGAGCGTCCGCTTCGATTTTGGGCATAAGGCCCTCTTCAGCCGCAGCCCTTGCGCGTTCCGCATCTGCAGTGATTAGGTCAACACGCTGTTTTTGCAACTCGATCTGACTGTCCATTTGGGCAAGTTCAGATTCGAGGCCGCTTTTCTGTGTCCTCAAGCGGGAGGCATTGGTCTCAAGCTGACGCAAGGTGGCGCGGGCGCGCGTCTGGGTGGCTTTTGCTTGGGCTTCAAGTGTGGCCGCAATGGCTGCACCGACATCGCCTTCATCCGTTGAAGCGGACAGGCGCATGCGTGCAATAGGCTGGCCGGCTTCTATTCTATCGCCTTCGGAAATGAGCAGTTCGGTCGCTATTCCGCCGCGCGCGGCTGTCGCGCGAACGATCCCGGTTTTAGGAGACAGCCAACCAACAACGGCCTCTTTTCGGGCATAGCTCGCTTGGCTCGCGAATATTGCGCCACCGATCAGAACACTGATCAATAATCCGCCCAGCAGCCATACCGATAGGGGTGAGATCAATACTACGTCCCCACTCAAGCGGCGAGTAGCGTGTTGAATAGCTTCAGGGCGGAAGAGTTTTGACATTTGATCAGCGTAGCATATGGGTATGACCATCACCTACTATGAAGGGCCTGCGAGTACAAGGACTCTCGTCGTATGCATGGTTAGCAATTCAAATGGGCTAAATGCCAAGCACTGCCTCGCTTGACACCTGCAAAGATATGCCCGGGGCACATAAGGTTCCCAGGATGAAGCGCAGCCTCATACTAACTTTTGTTCTTCAGGTAGATAACTTCACTCGTCACTTACGCGCAAAGTTTCAAGCACTAACGTGCTGTATTTATTAGTACACAAGACATCCATACTCAGAGGGGCTATTCTTGAGGAACTGGGAGATAAAGGTTCAAATGGATAGGCTTCCAAACCAATGTTTGTCGCGACTTGCTAAAGCCTCGAGTGATAAAGTGGCTAAGCCGGATCGAAAAAATCTCTCGTCCGGCTTAGCTTTTCAGATGTCATAAATTGAGAGATATTCTCAACAAGGTCATGTTTGGATCGCTAAGTCTAGCGCTTGAGAAGGTTGACGATACCCTTCCCAATTGACCTGCCAATGCTGAGCCCAATCGTAAACGCTGTGAGGGCGACTCCCGCTACCGCCGATGCGGCACCAAGAGTAGCAGCGCCAATTGCTGGGCTGGCTCCAGAGACCTGCCCAATTTCCGCCTCAGTTAACTCCACAATTCCATTATTATCTGTCATATTCTTGTTTCCTATCAAAGTATCATAGCGCAGACGCCTCTAGCCAGTACATAACCGCCATAAAAAAAGAGCAGCCAAATACCCCAAATAGCGCACGCTATCATTAAGTCATTATCTGAAATTTCGTTCATTCTGAAAAATGTAAGAACAACTCTATCCCAACACCAACGACAATACCTGCAACCCCGGCTCGAAAAGCAACTTTGCCTACAAATCTGAGGCCTGCTCTTGCGCTCGGGCTTAGACCAGCCCCATGAACTTGGTCGATTTCATAATCACTTAAAATGCGTACTTCAGTCACTAGTATCTCCAATCTGTATGATTTGCTAAAAGTTAATTGGGCAACTTTCGCCGAATTTTGCGTCTCGCCGAATCCCACCCTACTAAGAAGCTCATAACCTAATGAGTCAACCTAAATTTACTCACTTTAACTATCTATCGGTGATGCAACTTCTAATCGAGCAGGCGCGACACAAAGATTAAGCGCATACGGTTGAGGTTCCGAGCGTTGACGGGGAGATACCCCCAGTCATTAAACCTAAGTGGGCAACTTCGAGATTACTCTTCCTATTATATTCCGATGGAGGTGGGCCTAGTCACCCGTTGCTTCAGGGAGTAGTTCCAGCCGTGATATTTTGTCTCGTAGCCAGCTTAAAACCTGCAGGCAGCATTTCCATTACTGAACCTCGATTTTTTATACTCGCCCCTCCTGTGTTAGACGCCTAAGAAGCCAAAGGTACAACCCAGTAAATTCCTGGGTTCATTTCTTTCTATTGACAGCGTATGCCAATCTATAATTTACTATATGTGTGAACAGATTACTTTAGCTTAACCCGACGAAATGGAGTGAGATCGTTATGTCGATTCAGGACGGATCAACAAACGACCCAACCGATCTCATTAGAGACTTACTGGGAAAGATGAAGATAGACTTGTTGGCCGATCAAGTTGCCTTGACGATGCTGCAGCAAGCTAAGCCCTCGGTTCAGGCAAAATTTCCCAATCTTGGTGATGCTCAAACCTCAGAATTACTTCTCGCATTTGAGCGTGAGTTTTTGCTTGAGAAGAATGGTTTATTGGATGAGATTATAACAGCTTATTCCAAAGTATTCAGTGAGCAAACGGTTGTTGAAACGTTAAACTTTTACAACTCTGAGGTAGGTAAAGCTTTTCAAAGAGGCTCCGAAAGAATGGAGCGCCGGTTCGAAGAAATCATAGGGAAGTGGTCTAGTACCGCAACAAGCTCAGCGCTGGATCGTGCTTACAGTGGCTTGAACAAACTGTGAGTTTTGCGTTAATCAAGAGTTTCAGACTGGGGTTAGCCGAAGGTGGGTGATGCCTAGCTTTTACGCACGGGCCCACAGGGTAAGGCTAACATGTACTCAAATAGTGCCTTTGAGCAACCTGACGATTTGAGTTACTATTTTGTTTAAACGTCTCAACAAGGTAGGCATGGGAAGTTCGATATAAGTTTGTTAACTTAGCCACAGGATATCCGCCGTCCCTGCTTTTTTGGGGTTTGGGGAGTTTTTGGAACAATATCTTCGAAAGGGTCCTCTAATCCTATCCCTAATATGAATCATTCTTACTTAGGCAACTAACTTGATATATGTTTAGATAAAAAAATCGTCCGTTGCCGTGTCTAGTCCCAATCGCTGTTAAATTGGCAGCTGTAATTTAGTTATCAATCAACCATGAACTCAACCTTGAATCTTTATCGCAAACGGCGCATGCCTGTCGTCCACGGGGCGGAGGCGGCAGAGTGTGGTCTCGTTTGTATGGTAATGATCTCGCGTTATCATGGACACGATGTGGATCTGAACGGATTGCGTCAGCGCTTTTCACTCTCCATGACTGGCGCTACGTTGCGTTCAATTATGACGCTTGCGGATCAGATGGGATTTGGGACGCGCGCGCTTGGAGTTGAGTTAGACGCTCTACGCAAGGTTAAAACACCCGCCATTCTGCATTGGGACCTTAATCATTTCGTTGTTTTAAAAGAGGCGTCCAGTAAGGGGGTGGTTATCCATGACCCGGCTATAGGAAAGCGCGAATATTCCTATGACGAGGCGTCCAAGCATTTTACTGGCGTCGCACTGGAGCTGACGCCGACCAAGCAATTTGAAAATATCAAAGCCAAGCAGAAAACCAAGCTCAGCCATTTATGGTCGCACATGGAAGGCTTCTGGCCAGCCGTTTTGCAAGTGTTTCTTCTGTCGGTAGCTTTGCAAGTGGCTGTATTTGCAGCACCATTCTATCTTCAGCTCACGGTCGATGAAGCGATTCAAACAGCGGACCGCGACCTTGTAACGGTTCTGGCTTTGGGTTTTGGCGCGCTGATAATCATCCAGACAGCAATTACTGCCCTGAGGAGTTGGGCCTTGCAGTCTGTAGGTTTTCTGCTCAGTTTTCAGATGGTGGGGAATCTGGTTCGGCACTTACTCCGGCTAAAGACGGACTATTTTGAAAAACGCCATGTTGGTGATATTCTCTCCCGCGTGCAATCGGTTCAGCCGATACGCGAGGCCATTACGACAGGGCTAATCTCGACCTTTATTGACGGCACAATGGCGATTATCGCAGCGATGATCCTTTTTGTGTATTCACCACTACTTGCCATGGTCGTTATCGGAGCGTTGCTTCTGAGCTTGCTTGTGACATTCGCGCTCTATCCCGCCCAGAGGCGGCGCATAGAAGAAGAAATCATCGTCAGCGCCAAAGAGCAGAGCCATATGATGGAGAGCGTTCGCGCGTCGACCACAGTCAAGCTGATGGGGCGGGAAGCCGAGCGTGAGGCAACCTGGCGCAATCTCTATGCGGAAGTGACGAATGTCGGCTTCTCAGTCGGCAAATACAGTATAGGGATGACGGCTGCGCAGAGCCTGATAACAGGGCTGCAAACCATTCTGATCGTTTATCTGGCCGCGCGGATCATCTTGTCCGGCGATGGCTTCTCCGTGGGGATGCTGTTTGCCTTTATGAGCTTCCGGCAGACGCTAACAGACCGGACGCTGGCGCTGATCAATCAGATCATTCAATTCCGCCTGCTCTCGCTACACCTCGACCGGATTGGCGACATTATTCATGCACCTTCCGATGTAGACGGCACGGGCGTGACGCTCCGCCATGACGGGCCGGGCGCAATCAGCGTGCAGGATATGTCCTTCCGTTATGGTGCGGCGGATCGCTGGATACTAGAGAATGTCTCGCTTGATATTGAGGCTGGCTCCTTTGTAGCTTTGGTTGGGGCATCGGGCGGCGGCAAGACGACCTTCTTAAAGGTTTTGCTCGGGCTATATGAGCCAACCGAAGGGGAGATCTCACTTGATGGGCGGACGGCAATGCCAGAGCTTTACAGGGCGTGGCGTGCAAATGTTGGGGTGGTCTCGCAAGACGATCAGCTTCTCTCTGGCACGATTGCCGACAACATCGCCTTCTTTGATCCTGATCTTGATATGGAGCTGGTGCGGCAAGCGGCCGTTGCGGCGCAAGTGCATGAAGATATACAGCTCATGCCGATGCAGTATCTCTCCCTGGTTGGGGATATGGGATCGACCCTTTCTGGCGGACAACGCCAACGCGTCTTACTTGCGCGCGCGCTTTATCGGCGGCCAAAGCTTCTCTTCCTTGACGAGGGAACTGCCAATCTCGATCCGGAAACCGAAGCGCAGATCGCTGATCTTATCGAACAGCTTCCCATTACACGCATAGTCGTCGCCCACCGCCCTGCGCTCGTGGAGAAGGCCAGTCACGTTTACTCAGTTCATAGCGGCACAATTGAACTCCTGCGCGGCAAGTCACCTTCAATTAGCCATGAAGAAAACAATGTCGCGCAAAATATGGAATAGCTAAAACGCTGGAATGAAAAGCCCGCTGCGGAATGAATGCATCTCTCAAAAGACACCAACGTCAACAAGACAAATCGAGCACGCACACATTGATGAATGGTTGCAGCTCCACTGGCATTTGATCCACAATACTTCGTCTCAAAGTGTCTGGGCCAGACGCACCATGCCCCTTGCGATCCGCGACCTTTTCATCAGGTCCAAACCACAAAACCGGCACTCTCAAAGCAAACCGGTTTGAAAGCAGAATTCCCCTGCCCTAGCCTCATTTCATGACAAAATCGCCATTCCGTTACTGCAACACGTCACCCGAAATCATCCAACTCGCGGTGATTGGTCTGCCCCCCGCCCCCTGTTCCATGTGCCATGTGCCATGTTCCATGTTCGGAATGCTCTTTTTCTCTATTTCTCTCGCCTGGACAGGCGTTTATGTGCGAACCCCGCTGCGCTCTGGTTCCCGACAAGTAAAATGGACAGCCACCGTGTCCTCGGGCGGCCGTGCAAGCACGACCGTCCTGCGGGCCGCACCACTGGCCATCGATTTTCCTTGCCCCCCTCCTCCGCCTCTCGGCGAGGGCCAAGGTTTCAGAAGGAGCGGCTCACGCCGTCCCTTCTAGAAACCCAGCCATAAGAGGAGGCAACATGACAATTTCGACCATAAGAGAGGATGCAGGTCACGGCTGGTTCTTCGTAACCCGGGCTTAACTCGCAGACGTCGGCCCGACCGAAGAAGACATGGGCGCCATTACTGTTCGTCGTCAGATCACTTTTTCAGCGCGCGCAACCATTTTCACTTCCTCGGATCGGAGAGCCCAATCGACCCAAAATACAATGAACAAACGATTAACCCACGCTAGGGCCACTCGCAAGCTCGTATAGGCCATCCGAGGTATTTGGCCAGGTAAGTGCGCAAACCTACACCGGGCGCGCGCCAGCATAGTTCCAGGGTGAAGCAAGGGTGCAACAAATCAACCACCTCTGACGAATCTAAACCCTTTCAAACAAACACCACTATCTAGCATATGGTGCGATTGATCTGTTCGCCCCGAGACATGTCCACCGCTCGCGCTCAACCCGCACGATCGGCACTTGTGCAATATCTTTTCCAAGCGGCATCTCCACGCGCGCATCGCGAATATATTCTCACTTGCAGTTTTCCAAACTTGTTCAAGAACCGGCTGGCAGGTTCGAGCCTTGAGATGGCTCAACCTGCAAGCCAGTTTCATCTGGAATGATTGACGAGGTGCACCTCTCTAACCTTCCCCGAATATCGTCCAACGCACTAAATAAAATGCACGCGCCATCAATTCACGCAGACGCCAGTGTCAAGATTCAAAAACCGCATTTTTGGGAATTGCGCACTTACACGTCATTGGCATGACGTTGCTAACGCCCAATATTTATCAGGGATAATTTGCGCCAGAGAAAGCTATTGCAACGAGGCTAAAAACACAAATCAGAGCGACAAAATTGCGCTATTCAAAGCGCGCTAAAGCGAGATTTTACGCGCTCATACAGGCCGCAAACTCCCCCTTAAGGCGCGAACCCAATCGAGTTGAAAAAAAATGGCACTGTTGGCATAAAACAAATCTGTTTTTTGAGCATCTGGATGTGCGCTGTTGCCCCCTCAAGGGTTCCGAGAGTGGCGGCAAATTTATGTAACGGCACCCATCCCTTTGTGCCACTTGGCGAGGGAAGACGAGCGGGTCGCTTCCGACACATCTTAGCTGCAGATTATTTGAAAATTTGCGCCCCGAACCACGCCAATCAAACATCTTGGGTAAACGGGTTATCAACCTAGTATTTCGACCGTGATCCGAAAAATCCGAGATCCATCAAATTTGCATATCCATCTTACCGTGATTTTAACCGTGGATGTGATACTTCGATCAACAGTGGCGAAAATCAAAACAGACAAACCGCAAATTATTTGCAGGAGTCTGTTTAAATGTCGTCGCCCTCTTCTCAGAGAAAAAGCCCTCACCGGTCGGCCCATCAGCCGAGCCGAGCGGCGAGCTGCGATGACAGGACACTCAGCCTTGCAGAGCTTGAAGAAGGCAGGCGCGTCGCCGCGCTCATCGTCAAACACTGCGGGATCACCTATATGCCGATCTTTGAGAGGTTCGATAGGGCTATTCTAGCCCGCCAAGAGGCCGAGGACAGATTGGCGTTTGTGCTTAACTCGCAAGCCCCTGCCCGGCATGTGCCGCGTCGAGCCCGGCAAACAGCTCATCCGAATACGGGTGAACTATCTTCATAAGCTCATCTCTTCTGTACGATAGTGACCCGCCATCACCATAAGCAGGACGGTCTGTTTTGTGCCCCATGAGCAGGCACCTCAGGCCATAATCGATATTGGCTTCCTGCATGCGCTTCTCAAAGGAATGCCGGAAGGAATAGATGCGGTGCGCTTTTGTCGGGAAGAGACCTCGTCGCTTAAAAGCGCGCAGGGCATTTGCAGAGAACAGGTCGCTTTTATCTTGATAGCGCGGAAAGCCATTGGGCGCTCGCCGTGCCGCCTCCAGGGAGACACCAACCAAGGGGATAACCCGCTCAGAAGATGCAGACTTGAGTTCTCGCTTCCCCTGTCCATGTGTATGGGGCCGAATGATCAGATGTGGGACTTCAGCACTGGTCTGGATATCATCTGGCCGAAGATTGATGATCTCGCTTGGACGACACCCGGTTTCGATCAACATGTAAACGATGAGTATCAAATCACTATTTAAACCTTTTAGAGCATTAGGTCTCAGTATTTTATTCCGGACCCAGTCTACCTCAAAAGATGCAACCTCGATCTTTTGTCTGGATTTGAAATTGATACTTCTAAACGGGTTTGGTCGATCTTCCTGACCGATATGCTTATAATACTCACGATAGAGGGAGCGAATATCGCCAATTCTGCGGTTGGCTGTATCACCAGAACTAGGTTCGGTACTTGGATCTTTTGGAAACACCCTATCAGCCCACCAAGCTTTATACGCCAATGCATGGTCTCTCGTGATCTCATCTATGGGCAAGTCGCTAACCGCCTCTACGAAAACGCGGATTGCAAGCTCCTTTGTCTTACGCCACGAGCTTTTCTGATTCTCAGACTTATACATCTGATCATCCAGAGCGATCTCATTGAAATAGATATCAAGTGCCTCGGAAACTTTGACCTGCGGTCGATCCGTACCGCCGAGTATAGCCTCAGCTGTGCGTTCTTCGGGCACGCCGTGCGCGTCCGCCTGGTCACGGATGGCCAGAACCCTGTCCAATATTTGCGGCAAAGCTTCCTCCGAAGCAATCTCCAGAACGGGGCGATAGGAAAAGCCTGCCGCCTCAGCACGCGAAACCGCAGCGCTGTAGTGCGCAAGTGCAGCATTTCGCCCTTCCCCGTCGCCAAGGTCTACGAGCGCGAGGGACGCCCAGTATTGGTTATCAGCATCTACAAATTTTTCGCGCAGCAAGCACGCCTCTTCCAGCGAATATGTATCGAGCGATTTGCGAATACGTTTGCGGTCATCGAGGTGGGCAAAGCGTTTGGGAATACGTCGATTATACCACCAAACATCTCCGCGCTTCATTAGAAACGACTTGTCCATCCGCACCCTCATACTGCACCTACTGGTACACAGTTTGTACCACAATTTGGTACACAATTTATGAATGCGCGCGAAAAATCAGTCTTGGGAAACAGAATTAAAAACAACGAAAACAATGAATTAAAGAAATTTTCGGCAGAATCAACTGGTGCCGCTAAGGTGACTTGAACACCTGACCTCCGCATTACGAATGCGATGCTCTACCAGCTGAGCTATAGCGGCACGTGCCTTCCGAAGAAGGCGACACATGCAATAGCCGCCAATCCGGCTGACAGCAAGCCCCCTATCCGTCCTCCCCAGCTCCCTACCCCTTGCCAAATCTGTGCTGCGGGCGCAGCCTAGCTGTTGGGGACGGAGCAGGGAAAGCGGGTGAAGATGCGATATTTGATCAGTATAGGTCTTGGTGCTCAAACGGGTGCGTATAGCGCTGCCAATTGGCGCCCGGTCACCCCGTAGACGACATGGCAAATGGGTTTCGGCTTTTTGGGTGTGCGATCTTGCTGCTTGGCGCCTGCGGGAAACCAGCGCCGCTCGACACCTTGGCCCGAGGCGAAACGGGCCGTGTGGTGCGGATCATTGATGGCGATGCTCTGGTGCTCGATACGGGCCTCAGCGTCCGCCTTGTCGGGATAGAAGCCCCCGTCCCCGAACGGCGTGATCGTGAAGGCCAACCCTTTGCCGATGAGGCCAAACGTATGCTCGAAGATATGGCGCTCGGGCGGCAGGTCAGACTGATCTATCCGGGCGTCACACGTGACCGATACGATCGCGCGCTCGCCTATGTCCGCACCGATGACGGGCTGGGACCGGAACTGTGGCTCAATGAGGAGATGGTCCGACTCGGGGGCGCACGGGCGCGGGTCTATCCGGACACATCGCGGCTCGGAGATCTATTGGTTGGGCTTGAAACACAGGCCCGCAATAGCGGCAAAGGCATGTGGGCTATGGCAGCCTGGGCGATCCGGGACGCTGGCGAATTTGGCCCCGAAGCACGCGGCTTTCACATTCTCACCGGCAGGCTCGGGGCATTGGAACAAGCGAGCGATGAAGACGCTCATTGCACGCGCAGCTTGGCCGGTAGCGCCATCCGCGTGAACTTTCTATCCGATGCCGCGCCAGCCTGCGATTTCGAGAACAGTTCGGATTGGCATATCGGCGCGCGGGTACAGCTGCGCGGCTGGTTGAATGAAGGTCAATTGGAGGTCAGCCATGTATTCAATGCCGAGCGTCTTGGAGCAGATCAATGAGTTCAGGTACAAAAAAACCGGCTGAAACAAAGTCAGCCGGTTTGAATGTGTCAGGAAAGAAGAGGCTTAAGCCGCTTTCTTTTTGGCAAGAGACTCGGCCAGACGCTCCATAGCGGCGCCCTTCTCGATATTCTCGACAGCCGACAGCTCGCGGGCCATCCGGTCCAGCGCGTTTTCATAAAGCTGGCGCTCGGAATAAGACTGCTCGGGCTGATCTTCACCGCGATGTAGATCGCGCACCACTTCGGCAATCGAAATAAGGTCGCCAGAATTGATCTTGGCTTCGTATTCCTGCGCACGGCGAGACCACATGGTCCGCTTGATCCGTGCCCGTCCGCCGAGTGTTTTCAGCGCATCATCAACAAGCTTGGTGCCTGCCAGTGCGCGCATGCCGGATGCTTCGGCCCGATTGGTAGGCACGCGCAGGATCATTTTGTCCTGATCGAATGCAACCACAAAAACTTCTAGATCCATGCCGGCTACTTGCTGTTTCTCAACACCAGTCACTTTGCCAACACCATGAGCGGGATAGACGACGTGTTGATCTACTTCAAACGCCAGTGCAGGCTTATTTTCTGCCTTCTTCGCCATGAGTATTCCTTTTCTACGCGAACTCCTACGGCGTCACAGACAAAAAAATAGCCCAGCCGCATAAATGCGTCCGGACGCTTTTCAAGCATGCGAAACCTCTAATAGGTCAAGACCATATCACAAAATGAATGTTTATACAAACAGGCGTTAAGACGAACGTAATACTTTTCGAGTTGTCGCCTACTATTCGTCCCCTGTTCCGGGCTTTTCACTGAAATATTTCTCCAGTTTTCCGGTTTCTTGAGCAAATTGTTCCCGATCTGCTGGCGGTTCCTTCAGGCGTGTAATCACAGGCCAGACCTTCGAATACTCGGTATTGAGCTTGAGCCACTTGCCATCTGGCTCGTCTTCGGTGTCTGCCGTAATCGCCTCAACCGGGCATTCGGGCTCACACACGCCGCAATCAATGCATTCGTCCGGATGAATGACGAGCATGTTCTCGCCCTCGTAAAAACAATCAACCGGGCACACCTCGACGCAATCCATATATTTACACCGGATACAGGCGTCTTTCACAATATAGGTCATTCAGGATGGCTCCGTAGTCAGTCTTAGAGAGTGCGAAATGGTGCTATAGGAGCGATTTGTCAATCGTCTAATGGTTAAGCCGTCAGCTTAGATTTGCTGCAGCGCGTGCTTTGGCCCGCTTTTTGGCCCCGGCGCGCGGCACATCTGCGATATGTAGCAGACCTGCGACTTTGCGAATAAACGCATCTTCGATCGGGCATTTTTCACCGTCAGCAAAGGCCACAAGATACAGGCCTTCGAGAATGGCAATCCGTTGATCGTCGGGCAGCTTCTTGATGTGCTTGGTAAATTGGTGGGCGTCGACCGCTTCTTCAGCCAATGCTTCGCCTTGGGCCAAAACCGCATCTGCCCTTGCCGCATCAAAATCGAAGCTTTCGAGCAAAATCATCGCAATCTGATCGCTTTCGATGTCAGCATAAATGCCGTCAGCAAGCGCAGCTTCGACCAAAAGGGCCGCCGCAGCGACTTCAGGTTCGATCTGCTTGTGCGCCGGTGTTTTCGGCGAATGGGCAAATATTTTCGACAAAAAAGCTAGCATCTAGGTGTCCTCGACGATCTCGGCATAAAGGGCTGCCGCTTCGGGTGCCGGGCCGCGCCTTGTCCCCAATGCAACCACCTCGACAGTTCTGATATGCACCCTCTTCCCGAAAGTCACAATATCACCGACACGAATTGTGAGACCGGGCTTGCTGGCACGGCGGGTTTGCCCTGCCCGTGTTATGCGCACACCGCGCTTGGTAATTTCAGCAGCAGACAGGCTGCGGGTCCTGTAGAAGCGCGCGCGCCAGAGCCAGACATCCAGCCTAAGAGCGTCGTCTGTACTCTCAGCCATTTTCCGGTTTGGGCTGCGCGTTAGCCTCTGGGGCGTTTTGGGGAGTATCTTGAGGGATAGATGGTGCTGCCGAGACTCCACTTGGCGGCTCAATGTCCACTTTGGGCTCCAGATCGGGAGCAGGTTTTGTAGCGCCGTCCTGCGGAGACGGCGTTCCAGCCTCTACAGTTTGTGCGTCGGCTTGTGTCTCGGTGCTTTCGGCTTCGGCCTTTTTGGCTTTGCGTTTTTTCGGTTTTCTTTTCTTCGGCGGCTTTGGCTTATCCGGCTCAATCAACACG
>JBDVDE010000041.1:0-5247 GCA_039942135.1 Hyphomonadaceae bacterium | reverse complement strand
ATATCGATGGCATCAAAGAACGTCTGCATATCCGGGATCGGCGCAGATGGCGTGTGATCGGGGGCCGAACAAACATCCGGGTGGAAAGCATCCGGTAGGCCCTCGATTTGATCTGCGTTGAACACGCGGTATGATTTTTGGAACCGAAAGACGCGGGCTTCATCGGTATTGCCATCATTGGTTTCTTGTTCATCATCCGACTGCGTTCGACTCTGGCCATAGTAAACGACAACAGACGAGCGTTCGCCCTTTCTGATCTTTGCTCCAAGTGTATTCGCCTGCGGCACGGTCATCCAGAACGGAGAGGTATATCCCGCCATCACCGTGCGCATGGTGAGCAGGAAGTTGTTCACCCCCTGATAGGGCTCACTGTTGTGGCGCAATGGACGCGCGCTGCCGCCAGCGGTCCATGGTTTGCGCCAAGGAAGGACACCGCGTTCAATTATGCGGATGAGTTCATTGGTGATGGTTTCGGATGCGTCGAATTTGGACGTGCGGGAACGGGCCATGACTGGCCTCCTTTCGGTTGGGGTTGATTGGGAAGGTTGGGTTAGGTCGCGTGGTCTGCACGCGGATCGTTGACGATACGAGCGCCAAGGTGTTCGACAGCGTCGATATATGTCAGGAGCGATATACGGCTGGAGGACGTCCAAGGTTCTGGATCGATCTGGCCATCCATTGTGACCCTGGGCAGGTTAGCGAGGGCGATGATGTCGCGGACGGGGCGGCAGTTGATCAGAGGCGTTCCAAGCCGGACAGCCAAGCTGGCGAGCGGGAAGCGGTCAACGGGGGCATAGAGCGAGACTGTTGTCGGGCCGAGGTGAAGAATGGTCCCTCCCCCACCACAGCTGACATAGGCATTGGGGTTGTTGAGGGCCGCACTGAGATAGCCAAGGTCGCGGCTGATTGTTTGGCGTTCCAGCCGACGCGCTGCATCAAGGCCATCAGTTCTTCTAAGCTCTCGATGTCGCCACCACGACCGCGCCTCTGCGCGCAGCACGCGCAATACTTTTGTTTGCATGGGAACTTCCTTGTCAGGACAGGCAGGCCGGAAACCGACCCGGACCCCTCAGGAACACTCCACAAGGGTTCCATCGGACAGTCCCAAAACAAGAAGGAAACTTTTACTTTAAAATTTGCCTGCGTGTCTTTGCGGGAGGTCAGAATATGTGCTACTTGACAGCGGATTAGGCATTATTATATTTATATCAATAACTTACACTAAATTCAGGGTCTAAATGGCACCTAAATGCTGCGGCAGTGCCTATTTGGTGTCAGTGAAATCTAAGCGTCACTTCATTTGTGTATTTCGAAGGATTTCGGGAAGGCTTGAATTTTGCAACAATGAGCTCCTTTACATGATCATGCATTCATATCAGTCCGTTTTGCGATCAATGATATCTGTCCACCGCGGTGGACGTCATGCTGTTGCGCCGTCTGATTTCGACAGCCGTCTTAGTAGAATAGCCGGATCAAACTGATCTCGGCGATTACCTAAAGTGATGCTATGGAAGTATGCACTAAAATCTCTAATGCTATTTCCCAGCTGCAACATAATGAAGATAGCGCAGGATGCCTTTATTGAGCCGACAGCTGCTTTTGCTTTGTTAAAGGTTTCTTTGTGAATGCCCATCATTGGAGCGAGTGTGTGAGCGTGGCATTCAATCTCAATCCAGTTTCTAAGCTCTCTATTACTGAACGAAGTTGCCTGATCACAAACGGCTGTTAGTTGACTTGGCGCAATTTTGTTCTCACTGCCCTGATCATTTAAATCTTTTTGTTCTTTTACAGACTTAGATAGATGCCGGACAGTTTGACCGTCATTGACGGGCACTTTTGTTGTTTTTGGAGCTTTCATGGTCTGCGACTGAGAGCTGCATTGTGCCTTCGTTTGGTCAAGAACTGCTCGGTATTCGGTGACGCTAAGTTTCCTCCTGAGGACCTTTCGCGTGG
This sequence comes from Hyphomonadaceae bacterium, assembly GCA_039942135.1. GTDB lineage: Bacteria > Pseudomonadota > Alphaproteobacteria > Caulobacterales > Hyphomonadaceae > CALLCD01. The sequence continues at coordinate 3,294 of JBDVDE010000041.1, read as the reverse complement.
CTATTGCAAAGGTGTTGTCTGGGTCGACCGAATCTAGGTGTGCCAACCGTGTCAGGATTTGTTTTCTCAGAAAGACTTGGTCTCGGCGCGCTTCTTCGATTTTTTTGGCAAGCGATATGAGTTCGGATGCGCGTAGAAGCAAAGGTGTCAATGATAGTCCATAGCTGATGGACTCGCCGTCAGAGGACCTGATACGGTAGCGTTTGTGGTTTGAACTGTCGTTCCGTTCGATAAGTCCGGTCTCTACGAACCTGTTAATGTGCCGACGGAGGGTTCGCTCGTCGATGCCACCGACACGCTGACAAATTGATTGATTGGATGCAAAGACGGTGTCGCCTTGGCCGGGTCTCAAGAAACTCAACATTGCTTGTAGCGTCTGAAGGTGGGCCGGGCGTAGGCCAAACTGTTTGCGGGCGTCGCGAAGTGCTCTGAAAATCGTCCAAATGTCTTTCTCGGGCTCTGACGTGGTTTGTGATACTGAACCAGGGCCACCAGTTCCGATTGATAGTTTTGTAAATGCCATGCTCTGCATACGAGGACCGTTGGCCCACAACTTTCCCAGCTTTTAACGTGAATAAACACGAGAAAAGGCAACAAAGAGCCGTCCACCGAATCGGTGACTCTTGACGGTAATGTTGGAGGTTGCTACATCTTAGATGCTAATCAAACGATGAGGGCTCTCCAGGGGAAACTTTGGGGGGCTCTTTTCTTTCTGGTCTTCTCGCATCTCCTCTGTTTGTGTTTCTAGGTGTGGTTCGGGCTATTTTCTCGAACCTTTTTCATCCTGCCATTGGTCGAAAAGCTTGATTAGCGATGCTTCGGCATGCTGTTCAAACCATTGGCTGAATTCAGGGTTATCTTTTCGGGCGATTTTTACGGCTATTGCCTTATCAGTGACGGAGAGCGTCGCAATGGCGGCATCTTCTCCTGTCTTGATTAGGGTTGTCTTTTGCTGCTTCGCCGGTTTTCTGGTCACACGAGCCTTGCTTGAACAAGCTACGTAGGCTGCCTGAAACTTCTCGGCACTGGAGGTCTCGCTTGGGAGCCCAGAAAGGGTTTCTTTGGCAACTTCAACTATATCAACTCTTTTTGAGAGAGTCGCCAACTCACCCCACTGACGCCGCCCAATCCCATGGGCAGGTCCGATGATCTCGACTACTTCTAGCGGCAGCTGTTCCAGAACAACTCGGTGGTTGGATACGCCTTGCCTCGTAAGCCCGAGCGCATCCTGAATTACGCTAGGTTTGTATCCGGCTTCCTGCATATCTTTGATAAATAATGATTTTTCAATGAATGATGGATCCAAGCGAAGGTTGTTCTCTTGACCTTGAGCCAAGAGCGATGCTTCGTCATCTAGCGTTCGAACGATGGCTTTGACCAACCCGCCAGTTTTGCGGATCGCAGCAAGCCTCCGTCGACCATAGACAACCCGATACCGATCAGGCTGGCTCGATGGCCGGACCATGATTGGCACCTGCTGCCCATGTTTCCCGATACTTTCGGCTAACTCATCAATGCCGCCGTCGTCTAGGACAAGACGATCTCGCAGGCCATCCATGTCGATCTGAGAAGGATCGATATCGCGGATCGAATTTGCAGTGATCTCACGAAGTGAGTCACGCAACCCGCCAACAGACCCAGGGAGCTTAGCAGCTTTTGATGGGGCAGGGGGTGCGGCGATCGTTTGATCATTTTCTTTTGGGGGTTGGTTGAAGATATTACGTGCCATTACCGGCGCCCCCATGCCATTTGAATTGTCTGCTCGAGCTCGTCGGCAACTCCGTTCACACTCGTCAGTGCACGATCGATCGTTTTTCGAATGAACTGGCTTGGATCAACCTCATAGACAGTTTGTTGCGTCATCCCTGCGTCCGATATGGCCGTTGATTTTAGCATCGGCTCAGTCATGACTTGACCTGCAAGAATAGATCTGAGGTAACCGGCCATTTGCGTCTGTGGGCCGTCCGAGGGCTCATATCTGGTTATTAGGAATTTGACGAAATCCCACGTCACCCGCCGTCCGATGGCTTCCTCGACGGCCTTTACTGTTTCCGAGGCCAGCTTGAGGAATTGGCTCATCGAGGCAATATCCAACATGCCAGGAACCACAGTCACCAGCAGACCTGTCGATGCGGAAAGCGCGGTTAAGGTTAGAAAGCCTAGCTGTGGTGGACAGTCGATCAAGACGATGTCGTAGTCCGCTTCGACTTCCTCCAGAGCTTGCGAGAGGCGCTCAGCGAAAATTGGCTGTACTCGGTTTGCTAGCGCGTTAGCCGTTTCAGTCTCGTATTCCGAGAGCATCAAGCCAGCCGGAACCATATCGAGCTTATGGAAGTAGGTCTTCTGGATGACAGAGGAGAGTGGGACTTGGTCTTCATATCTGAGGGCGTCATAAATCGTGCCACCTTCGGCGAACTCAAGCTCAGGCCGAAAGCCAAAAAAGGTGGTCAGGCTGGCTTGCGGATCAAGGTCGAGGACTAATACGCGATAGCCGCGTAGGGCATATCGTTGCGCGAGATGAATCGTAGCCGTGGTTTTTGAAGAGCCGCCTTTGAAATTTACAACGGAAATAACCTGAAGACGATCACCATCGCGGCGACCTGGCAGATAGCTTTCGGCGTTTTTGCCTGTACGGCTCAGAATGCCGCGCAACGTATCTACCTCGTCGGTGGTGTATGACCGATGGCCGCGATTGTCCGTGTAAACATCTGGAAAACTACCGTCTTTATGGCGGTTGCGTAGGTTTGAAGTACTAACTCGCAGAAATTCTGCGACTTCAGACGAACTGAACCTGCGCAAGGACTTGCGTTCTTCCGGTTCAAAGGCAACTTTCATTTGCCGATCGAGAGACTCAGCCAAGTTGTCGGCGAATGCTCCGATGTCTGATGATCCTATGCCCTGTACGAATCCAAGGTTATGATTGTCCATCTAATGCCGCCCGTTTATGGCCTTTAACTAAGGCTCTTTGTCATTCTGACGACATACAGCGTGTCTGACGCAATTTGCCGTCAGTGATGAAATGCCATGAACGGTCGATTCCGGCAAGAGAAATCTATATGTTGTGAAAAAGTTATCCATACCCCCAAACGGCTAGGGCATCGGGTTCCGCTTCTCATACAATGATTTTGTTCAGGATTTGATCTGGGCTTAGAGCCCAACTGCCTTTGTCAAATTCACCCGAAACCGATCTCGACGCCGTTGGTATCTGCGAGTCATTTCAGCGGAGGCATGACCGAGGTGCTTTTGAACATACCGCTCGTCAACTTGCGCCGAACTGGCAAGACCAGCCCGCAG
>JBDVDE010000040.1:0-20050 GCA_039942135.1 Hyphomonadaceae bacterium | reverse complement strand
CAACCAAAGCACCCCAGCCGCCAGTCGAGTGAACCAGAGTTGATCCGGCAAAGTCGGAGAATCCCCAAGCACTATCGAGATAGCCGCCGCCCCACTCCCAGCTTGCCACGATCGGATAGATGAACGCGGTCAAAATGGCTGTGAAGGCGAGAAACGGCCAGAGCTTGACGCGCTCGGCCACAGTGCCCGACACGATTGAAGCAGCTGTTGCGACAAACACCATCTGGAAGAACCAGTCAGAAGCCGACGCATAGTCGCCATCAGACGTCGCCGGATCACCGGGTGTCCAGATAAAGTCGGGAATGCCAACCAGCCCGCCAAGCAATGTGCTGCCCGGATACGCCATATTGTACCCGACCAGCCAGAACATCAGGCCCGCAATCGAAAACAAGGCAACATTCTTAGTCGATTGCATTGCGGCATTCTTTGACCGCACCAATCCGGCTTCGAGACATAAGAAGCCCGCCGCCATAAACATGACGATCAAGCCGCCGATTAAAAACAGATAACTATTGTCGACATAGGCCGACCCCTGCCCCTCGAGAGCCGCCAAACGATCTTCTATACTGGCGTCTTGCGCAAATGCGCTGGCATTGAGTGTTGCAAAGGCCAATATCGGTATCCCCGCCGCCCTTGCCCATAATTTTCCCGCAACTGACATTTTTGAATTCCTCTTCACAATATCCCGAATGACACTGCCGGAGTGGCATACGCGGGACACGGAGATGCTGGCGGGAAATTTAAAAACGGGGCGCAATGACCAAAGCACGGGCATGAATCGCGCACTTCGCCCGAAGTTTGGTCGCTCGATGTATGGTCACCCGCCATTGGCTCAAACAGGCAATGGCGGGCATCCGTATCGAAGCCATTTGCGATATTTGCCTTAAATTTGCCCGATCGGGTTCATGGGACATCAAGCATGTTTGGTTAAAACCATCATATGACCCGTCTTTGTGTTGCTCTGATCACCGCGCTGTATGCGATCGCCTTTGCATTTCTAGCGATCATGGCTGTGCGGTGGCCGTCTGTATTGGCCGTTGGTGCGCTCTTATCGGAGGGCGCTGGAGTATCGGCCGATTTCAATGGTCTGCTTGATTGGCGAAATCTCGGCTTGTTTTATGGCGGTTTGTATTTTTTCGCGGCACTTTGCTTTTATGCCTGCTCGACATTGATCCAGCGCAAGGGGCGCGGCGCGTTCACAGCTTTTGTCATGGGTGTGCTCGCGGGCTTCCCGTTTCTGGCTCTGTTCGATTTCGCGCCCGGATGGTGGCAATCGCCTAACCTGTTCGAACAAATTGTCATTGGCGCCGCCGGACTGTCGATTTTGTTAATGCCTATCATCAGCTCATTGACGCCCGAAAAAAGACTTTCCAAGCGCAAAACGGCTCAAGCCGAACACGCTGCCTCGCATCCCGCCATCATCAATGTCCCCGCTGCCCCTGTTAACGCTACAGCGCCGCTGCCCCAGCGCCCGCAAAGACGCCGCAAACCCGTGCCTGCGGCGATCGCCCGTCAGCGCGAGAGTTTCGCCGCACATGGCCGTCGCGCACTTGCTAAGCGAAACCGGTAAAATTCCGGTATTCCTTTACCCTTTTTTGAGGCGATGCTGTTAGGGTCCAGCCAAATTGCCATTGTGGCAGGAGAAGATTATGGATCAGGGAAAAATCTGCGGGGTCATTATTGGCCTTCTCGGCGGTTGGCTCTTATGGGGCGCCTGGTCTGCAATTTCCTATCAATTGCAGAATGGCAGCGAACTCGGTGAAATCTTCGATGTCGCCTTTAGCATCCGGATTATGTCATCAATTGCCGCATTTATCGCTGGTATTGCCGCGCTGATTGAACTCAAAGGCGGCGCTTGGCTTTCGGGCATCGCAGCTTTCTTGATGGGTGTCCTCACCATTGCGATGATCGCCATGGGCGCAGACAAAGCCCTCTGGCAGGACGAAATCATCATCCTGTTTATCATGACCGCCCTGTTTCTTGGCACCATGGTGGCACGTGGTCAGGCATCTGGAGAGTTTGCAGACGATCAAGTAGATGATGCCGAGCCTCCGGTCGGCTAAGGTCACCTGCTGAGCCGATCAGCCCGCCAATCCCTACGATCGATCAATCCCAAATTTAAAAAACTGCATCGCGCATTGATTTGAGCGCATAAAGCACTAGGTTCTGGACGACATTCCAAGACCTTTTTTTATGCAGGTGATTCTCCATGGCAGATACATTCGACGTCATTATTATTGGTGGCGGCCCCGGTGGCTATAATTGCGCGATACGTGCGGGCCAGCTCGGCCTCAAAACCGCGATCATCGAAATGCGCGACACGCTGGGTGGCACCTGTCTGAATGTTGGCTGCATCCCGTCAAAAGCGCTCTTGCATGCCTCTGAAATGTTCAATGCAGCAAAGAATGAATTTGCCGGCATGGGCATCAAGACCGGTAAGCTGGAACTCGATCTTGACGCGATGATGGCCCAGAAAAACGATGCGGTTAAAGGCCTGACCGAAGGCGTGGCCTTTCTGATGAAGAAGAACAAGGTCACCCATTTCCATGGCCGCGGCACCATCAAAGGTGCTGGTAGCGTCGAGGTTGCAGGCGCGGATGGCAACACGCAGATGCTGGCGACGAAGAATATTGTGATTGCCACAGGTAGCGAGCCATCGGGCTTGCCCGGCATCGAGATTGACGAGAAACGAGTGGTCACGAATACAGGCGCGATTGCACTGAACGCGGTCCCGAAAAAACTCGTTGTGATCGGCGCGGGCGTCATCGGGCTGGAGCTCGGCTCGGTCTGGCGTCGGCTTGGGTCAGAGGTCACGGTCGTCGAATATCTCGGCCAGATCTTGCCCGGCGCAGATGACGAGATCGCCAAACAGGCAACGCGCATCTTTAACAAGCAAGGCTTTGCCTTCAAGCTCGGCCAGAAAGTCACCGGCGTCGAGACACGCAAGTCCGGCTTGAAAGTCTCGATTGAACCTGCCAGTGGCGGCGATACAGAAACCCTCGACGCAGATGTCGTGATCGTCTCGGTGGGGCGGCGGCCTTACACATCGGGCCTCGGTCTAGAGAACGTGGGCGGAACCACCAATCAGCGCGGCGTGATCGAAACGACAGACCATTTCAAAGTCGCGGACGGGGTCTGGGCCATTGGTGACTGTATTGCCGGACCAATGCTGGCGCACAAAGCCGAGGATGATGGCGCAGCTGTCGCAGAACTGATCGCGGGCAAACCCGGTCATGTAAATTACGATCTGGTGCCAAGCGTCGTCTATACCAGCCCGGAAATCGCATGGGTCGGCCAGACCGAGCAGCAACTCAAACAGGCTGGCATTGCTTACAAGTCCGGCAAGTTCCCGTTCATGGCGAACTCTCGTGCACGCACCAATCACCAAACCAATGGCTTCGTCAAAATCCTCGCCGATGCGACCACGGACAAGATCCTTGGCGCACATTTGATGGGCGTTGGCGTTGGCGAAATGATTGGCGAAATTTGCGTGGCGATGGAATTTGGTGCCTCGTCCGAAGATATTGCACGGACCTGCCATGCCCACCCGACGCTTTCGGAAGCTATTCGTCAGGCGGCAATGGGCGTCGAAGGCTGGACCATGCAAATGTAGGCGCAGGGCGAGCCCACCTCCCCCAAAGTAAGCATTGCGCAATAGTGCCCTCGGTCTAGAGTGCCCCCAGACATTCATTCCGAGGACCATATGCCATGACCAAATATCCAAGCGAGATCGAAACTGTTCGTGCCTTTCTGGCCGCTGCACGCGCCGACGATAGTGACGAGCCGACCTTTCAGGAGATGCGGATTGGATATGAGGCTGCCGGATCCAATATGCCGGTTGCCGAGGGGGTTGCGGTTGAAGATGTAACCCTTGGCGGTGTTTCAGGATTAAAGCTGACACCCGACACGGTGGAAGCCGGACGTACGCTGCTATATTTTCATGGCGGGGGATATGTTATCGGCAGCCCGATCTCGCATCGCGGCATGGTCTCCCATATCGCCAAAGCCATGCGGGCGACGGCCTATTCCATGGATTATCGCATGGCCCCTGAAGACCGTTTTCCCGCCGCCGTAGATGATGGTTTGACCAGCTATAAGGCCCTGCTCGAGGGCGGCGTCGATCCTCAGAAACTGGTGATTTCGGGCGATAGCGCGGGCGGCGGACTAACCATGGCGACGGCCCTGAGTATTAGAGATGCAGGATTGGCCATGCCGGCTGCGCTTGTCCCGATTTCGCCTTGGGTGAACCTCGCAAATAATGGCCCTACCTATAAGGTGAAAGCCGAAACTGATCCGATGGTCACCAAGGAGAGCATCGACGCAATGGCGGCGGAATATCTGAACGGTGAAGATGCAAGCAATCCGCTCGCCTCTCCTATGGGGGCCGATTTGGCCGGATTGCCGCCGATGCTCATACAGGTCGGGTCCGAAGAGGTTTTGTTGTCAGACTCGACCATGCTGGCAGCCCGTGCCGGCGCAGCCAAGGTTCCGGTCACGCTCGAAATATGGCCGGATATGGTACATGTGTTCCACTTTTTCTATCCTATGCTGTCTGACGCACGCACGGCAATTGCCCACATGGCCACTTGGGTCGATGAGAAACTCGCCTAGGGCAAAGGCCACACCCCTTGAAACATGACGCATGCGTCACTATTCTAATCGGGACTTAAAGGAACCACACGATTGCCCCTATCAGATAGCGATACTCTTCTCGTCATTGGCGGCGGACAGGCAGCTGCGCAGACCATTGCCAGTGCCCGCCTGTGGGGATTTGCTGGCGAGATTCGCCTAATAGGCGAAGAATCGGCACTGCCTTATCAACGGCCACCACTCTCGAAAGCCTATTTGAAAGGTGAAATGGACGAAGAACGGCTCTATTTCAAACCGGCCGAATGGTATGCCGATCAGAACGTCGAGACCCGTCTGGGCCTTCGGGCAGAGGTGATTGATCGCGAGGCGCGCAGCGTCTCACTCAGTGACGGGTCAGCAGTCTCTTATGATGCCTTGGTGCTGGCCACCGGATCACGGCCAAGGCCATTGCCGCTCGACGGGGCCACACTTGAAGGCGTGCACGAATTGCGTGACTTGCGCGATGTTGACGGGCTGAAACCTGTAGTAACCGCAGGAAAAGACATGGTTATCGTCGGCGCTGGTTATATCGGGCTGGAGGCGGCGGCTGTGGCACGGCAATTGGGGGCGAATGTTACCGTTTTGGAGATGGCCGACCGGGTTCTGGCCCGCGTGACCAGCCCCGTGATGAGCGAGTTTTACACAAAACTACATGAGACAAACGGCGTCCGGATCATGACCGGCGCAGCGCTCACCGCTTTGCATGGCGAAGATGGCCGGATAAAATCCGCCGAATTGGCCGATGGCACCCGACTGAACGCAGATGTTGTATTGATTGGTATAGGTATTTTACCGAATTCCGAGCTAGCCGAGGCCGCCGGACTTGAATGCGATAGAGGTATCCTTGTTGATGAAGATGCGCGCACAAGTGACAGGCGAATTTTCGCTGCCGGAGACTGCACAGTACGTCCCCTTGTCCATTATGGCCGCAAAGGGCGGCTCGAAAGCGTTCACAATGCCATCGAGCAAGGTAAGCTTGCTGCTGCAGCTATTACAGGACGCGACCGTCCGAAGCTGGATGTACCCTGGTTCTGGTCCGACCAGTATGATGCGAAATTGCAAATTGCTGGGCTAAGCGAGCATTATGATGAGCATATCGTGCGCGGCGACCCCGAATCTGGGTCATTTTCGGTGTTTTACTTCCGATCTGGCAAGTTAATTGCTGTTGATGCGGTCAATGCAGCGCCTGAATTCATCGTCACCAAAAAACTTATTATTTCCGGCGCATCCCTTGCGCCAGCCGAATTGCAAGATACATCCCTATCAATGAAAGACTTGGCTGCACGTGCAGCGAACTAAAAGGAAACCCGTCCATGGCTAAAATTACTTATATCGACCATGAAGGCACCGAACGCGAGATCGAGGCCAAAAATGGTGAAACTGTCATGGAAGTGGCTGTAAAAAACGGCGTTCCGGGCATTGATGCCGATTGCGGCGGCGCCTGCGCCTGCGCAACTTGCCATGTCTATGTAGATGCAGGATTTGCCGAAAAAGTCGGCACGCCGGAAGCGATGGAGCAATCCATGCTCGATTTTGCGGAAAACGTGAAGCCGACCTCGCGCCTATGTTGCCAGATCACAGTGACCGATGCGCTCGACGGATTGAAGGTGACAACGCCGGAAAGCCAGCACTAGCTCTACGACAAGTACTCGACGGTGTTTGAAGGGCGCAATGCCCTTCGTATCCCTCTCGTTTATGGCCGCTTATCCGCGCGTCTAGCCGTGAACGGCTTGGACGGCCGCTTTGCGGTCGGCTTCATCCATTGACGCGAGCGGAAGCGCGACCAGTTTCTTGATCCGTGCGCTCAGGCTCGAATACGTGTCTTCGAACGCCGCGCGCTGGAAGTTCATCTCTTCGACATTGGCCGGATCAGGTAGGCCCCAATGCGCAACCACCGGGTGGCCAGGCCAATACGGGCAACTCTCTCCGGCAGCATTGTCACAAACCGTAATGATAATATCCATTTGAGGCGCGTCGTCGCCGCCATATTCGTCCCATGACTTGGACCGGAAGCCCGACACATCATGGCCATTGGCCTCGAGCACTGTGAGCGCCATCGGGTGCGGGGTGCCTTTGGGGGTCGATCCTGCGGAAAATCCGGTAAAGCCGTCCTGCGCTGAAACCAGAGCTTCGCCGATGATCGAGCGCGCGGAATTGCCTGTGCAAAGAATAAGAATGTTCATGCACAATGCATTAGGCGTTGGGCCGCGTACAAGCAAGCTTCGACGGCTCAAACCCACCCTTTCTATTTGAAGTCTGATCAATCTTTTGCTTGCAATCAAACCTGTTGCTCACCAGAGTTGGTTAACAGATCCTGCAAGATCGACATCCGCTACGGAGACAGCTATGCGCACCCCATCATCCCTTTTTGCTCTGGCCTGCCTAATCGGTGTAGCCGGGTCACAAATTTCCGCTCAAGAGGCCAGAGAATTGACGATAGAGACTTCCGAACAAGACCCCCATCTCTGGCTTGAAGAGGTCGAAGGCGAGGCCGCACTGGCATGGGTTCAGGAACAAAATACCCGCTCGCTGGATGGCCTGACCGGCGATGAGCGCTATGCACGGCTTGAAGCGGATGCCCTCGACATCGTCAATTCAACGGACCGCATTGCCTATGGCACCATCCGCAACGGGCAGGTGTATAATTTCTGGCAGGACGAAGACAATGTGCGCGGGCTATGGCGACGGACCTCGCTGGAGAGCTATGGAACGGATGCGCCTGACTGGGAAACCGTGATTGATTTTGATGCCCTGTCGGCTTCGGAAGACGCGAACTGGGTGTTCAAAGGCTCGAATTGTTACACGCCCGAAGGGAGCAGCGAGACGCGTTGCCTTATCTCTTTGTCCGATGGCGGTAAGGATGCCGTGATCCAGCGCGAGTTTGATCTCACCGCGAAAACATGGGTTGAAGACGGATTTATCACGCCTGAAGCCAAACAGAATGCAAGTTGGCTCGATACGGATACGCTACTGATCGGCACTGATTGGGGCGGTGATGGATCAACGCTGACGGAATCGGGCTATGCGTCAATCGTCAAGCGGTGGACACGCGGCACGCCGCTCGAAAGCGCCACCACTCTGGTTGAGGCCAGCCCGACGGATGTCTGGCTTGCGCCTATAGTGATCGAGCTTGAAGATGGTGGACGCATTGGCGGCGCGCTCAGGGGCGACACGTTTTTCACGCGCACCTATTTCCTGTTTGATGCCGAAGGGCAAGCAACCGAGATGCCCCTGCCCCCGCGCGCCAGCATTGAAGACGTTTACAAGGGGCAACTGCTCGTATCCTTGCAACAAGACTGGACCCCTGAGGGACAGAGCACAGAGTTCGAGTCCGGTGATCTCATTTCGTTCGATCTTGCCGCTTATCTTGAAACCTCGACGCTGCCGACCGCCCAGCTCGTCTTCCGGCCAAATGCGCGGCAGAGCTTTGAAGGCGTTTCGACCAGCGGCGCAACGGCTCTGATTTCGATCAATGACAATGTTGTTGGCAAACTCCTCAAACTGAGCCGCTCAGGCGATGACTGGGAAACAGACGCGATCGAGCTGCCCGGCCAGGGTCAAACCCGTCTGGTCTTTGCCGACCGCAAAGCGGACACCGCTTTCATCAATTATGAGGGCTTTCTGACACCAGATACGCTGCTCGCCTATGATACCGGCACGGGCGACCTGTCGGCGATCAAATCGGCTCCCGAAAAATTCGATGCGAGCGGGCTTGTCGTCGAGCAATTCGAATCGACATCGGCGGACGGGACGAAAGTTCCCTATTTCGTCGTCCATCGCGAGGACATTCCTCTCGACGGCACAACACCGACCTTGCTCTATGCTTATGGCGGGTTCCAAATCTCTCTGGCGCCATCCTATTCATCCATCACGGGCAAGCTCTGGCTTGAAAATGGCGGTGCTTATGTACTCGCCAATATACGCGGGGGCGGCGAATTCGGCCCCGAATGGCACCAAGCCGGCCTCAAGGGCAACCGTCAGCGCATCTATGATGATTTCATCTCGGTGGGCGAAGATCTGATTGCCCGCAAGATCACCAGCCCGCGCCATCTCGGCATTATGGGCGGCTCGAATGGCGGTCTCTTGATGGGCGTCATGCTCAATCAGCGTCCTGATCTTTGGAATGCGGTTGTCGTGCAAGTGCCCCTGCTCGACATGCTGCGCTATCACAAGCTGCTCGCCGGAGCCTCATGGATTGATGAATATGGCGATCCGGATATTGCCGAGGAACGTGCGTTTCTCGAGCAGATCTCGCCCTATCATAATTTCGATCCGGAAGCGGCCTATCCGATCCCCTTCTTTCTGACATCGACCAAGGATGACAGAGTTCATCCCGGACATGCCCGCAAAATGGCAAAACTGTTCGAGGAGACCGATAAGCCCTTCTATTATTATGAAAATATTGATGGCGGTCATTCAGCAGCCGCCAACCAGACCGAGCGTGCGCGGCGGTCGGCGCTCGAGTTCATGTATCTGACACAGGCTTTGCGTCCCTAAGAAGACGTGCCGCTCGCTTGACTTATACCAGTATGCGTATTATTGTTTATCAATAATAACATGCCGACGCATAAGGAACAGAATGATGGACGCTGAACTGGTACGGATGACGGGCTCCGAGGTCGATATCAAAATCACCAATGGCGAACGCATGCATGTCTTGCAGTGGCGCCGACGGCTATTATCGGACGAAGTATTGCTCGACGGCAAACGCCAAGCCATGTCGTACGGTTTGTGGGGCCGCGAGAAAGTCTACGGGCTGGTCTTCGGGCGCGATGAAATGGGCGAAGGCGGCGACCGGGTCATGCTGATTATCGATCCGCGCTGGGACTCTAACTGGGTATCTGACCATTATAATATTAGCGGCATACGCGTTGAAGCCTTTGACGGACCGCTGCTCACATATGGCTCGCTTGACCCCAAATCCATGGAAAAACCGACAACTTTTACCGATTGGGTCAAAAAGAACATCGGGATGGAATGGTAGCTGCCCGCGCGAGCGCTTGCAGTTAAACCGCAATTGCTGCTTGAAATACCTCCCCAAGTCGCCCTACCCATAGAAACCTAATGGGCTCAGGGAGAATATAATGGACATTGTCGCCATGGGTATGGAGCGTTTGCAAGCTCTGCCCAATCTTATCATTGAAATTGCGCCGGGCGTGGCGCTCGCTATACTGATATTCTTTATCGGTCGGGCGATTGTACGTCGCCTGTCGCGCGCCACCGAAACCGCAAGTAGTAAAGTACCGAACGTTGATACGACGCTCTCGCGCTTTTTTGGCTCAACGGTTCTGTTTATAGGAACCGCAGCCGTGATTGTTGCTGCCTTGTCGGCGATGAATGTCAATCTGGCATTTCTGGCGACGATTGTGGCGTCGATGTTCGTCGCACTAGGCTTTGCCTTGCAAGATGCGTTAAGCGATGTCGCCAGCGGTATTATGCTGATGGTCTTCCGGCCCTTCAAGGTCGGTGACGAGGTTGAACTCAATGGTGAAAAAGGCGTGGTGACAAGTCTTGGCCTGTTCAGCACCGGCATGACCACGCGAGACAATATCGAAATCACCGTCGGCAATTCGGCTGCCTTTGGCAACACGATCAAGAATTTCTATCATTATGGCGAGCGCCGCCTCGATATGGATTTCGGGGTGAGCTATGACGCAGATATCGGCACGGCGATTACCGCGCTTCTCAGTGTTTGCGAAGGCGATGCCCGCATCCGCTCGACACCCGAACCCTGGGCCAAGGTCACGGGCCTCGGCGACTCGGCGGTCAACATCCAGCTTCGCATCTGGTGCGATGCCGATGAGCATCGCAATCTGCAAATGGATATTCCCGAACGCGTCAAACATGCGCTCGACAAAGCGAATATCGAGATCCCTTACGAACACAATATGATTATTCCAATGAAGGCGGTGCAAAATGCTGTTTAATATGCTTCAGGAAACGACGCCCCCACCCTTCGAGCTGACGCCGGAAGGATTGAACGCAACCGCGCTGCATTATGGGCAAGTCGCGATCGATAGCCTGATCGGCTTTGCTCCGAAACTGATAGCCGCTCTGCTGGTCCTGTGGATCGGCTCATGGTTTGCCCGCAAGGTCCATCGGCTCGTGACCGGACAGATCGCAAAGTCCGGCAAGATCGATGACACGCTTGGCGGCTTCTTCGCCAATGCGATGCGCTATCTGATTATGGCGGGTGTCCTGCTCTTGGCTGTGGCCATTATCGGGGTTCAGGTCTCTTCGATCTTTGTCATCTTCTCGGCGATGACACTGGCAATCGGCTTGGCGCTGCAAGGGTCTATGAGCAATGTCGCAGCCGGATTGCTGTTGATCATCATGCGGCCTTATAAGGTCGGCGATTATGTCGAGCTGGCCGGAGAAGAAGGCACTGTGGAAGACATCAGCATCTTCGTCACCGTGCTCAGAACGCTCGACAATATCCAGATCATTCTATCGAATGGCGAAGTGCGCTCTTCGACAATCCGGAATTTCTCGTCACTTGGCTTGCGCCGCTGCGACATTGATTTCGGGATTGATTATGGCGACGATATTGGCAAAGCGATCCAGATCATCAAGCAAACTGCGGCCGCTCATCCGGACGTCTCGACCGAACGCGGCGATCCTTGGGCAAAAGTATCTTGCCTGAATGACAGTTCGGTGGATATCCAGATGCGGGTCTGGTGTACGCCAGAGGATTATTGGGATGTACGCTTCGACCTGTTGCGGTCAGTCAAAGAAGCCTTTGATGCGGGCGGTATCTCTATTCCATATCCGCACGTTGTCGAGATCGAGAAATAGGTCTGCATACCGAAACATTATTGGCGCACCGTCTGTGATGGTGCGCCTATTCTCTCACGATCTTACAAATCACCAGCCTAACCGGTACGTCCGGTGATATAATCTTGCGTGCGGGTATCGGTCGGATTGGTGAACACTTTGTTGGTCAGGTCATATTCGACCAGATGTCCGAGATGGAAAAAGGCTGTGCGCTGGGACACCCGTGCGGCTTGAGCCATTGAGTGGGTCACAATGACAATGCAATATTTTTCCTTCAACTCGTCGAGCAATTCTTCGAGTTTTGCGGTGGCAATCGGATCAAGCGCCGAGGCGGGCTCATCCATCAATATCACTTCGGGCTGCACAGCAATCGCCCGCGCAATGACCAGTCTTTGCTGCTGACCGCCCGACAGGCTTGTGCCTTGCTCGTTCAGCCGATCCTTGACCTCATCCCACAATGCCGCCCGCCGCAGGCTTTTCTCGACCACGCCATCAAGCTCGGCCGCAGATGTGGTAAGACCATGAATACGCGGGCCATAGGCCACATTGTCATAGATCGATTTCGGGAACGGGTTCGGCTTCTGGAACACCATACCGACACGCGCGCGCAGCAAAACCGGATCAATATCGGGCCCGTAAATATCTTGCCCATCGAGCAGAACCTCTCCGGTGACACGGGCATTCGGGATCGTGTCATTCATCCGGTTGAACACCCGCAAGAATGTAGATTTACCGCACCCCGACGGCCCGATGAAAGCCGTGACGCCAGTCTTGGGAATGTCGAGACTAATCCCGTGCAACGCTTCATTGTCGCCATAGCTGACACGTACATCGCGCACTTGGAATTTGGGATCTTCCAAGCCAGTGGGTGAAGACATATCTACCATCTTTTTTCCAATTTCGATCTGAGGAAAATTGCGAGCGCATTCATTGACACGAGAACCACGAGCAAAGCAATGATTGCGGCGGACGTCCGCTCGGCCCAAGCCCGTTCCGCGCTGTCGGCCCACAAGAAAATCTGCACGGGCAAAGCCGAGGCAGGCTCTGTGACACTGGTTGGAATTTCGGTCACGAAGGCCACCATGCCGATCATCAGGAGCGGCGCGGTTTCACCAAGCGCCTGGGCCATGCCGATGATTGTGCCCGTCAAAATTCCTGGCGCAGCAAGCGGCACTTTATGATGGAACACAGCTTGGGTTTTCGACGCGCCAAGACTGAGCGCACCATTTACAATTGACGGCGATACGGCTCTGAGCGCTGCGCGGGTCGCTATGATAATGGTTGGCAATGTCATCAAAGCCAGCACCAATCCGCCGACCAGAGGGGCCGAGCGCGGCATGCCGAAAAAGTTCAAGAACACGGCCAGTCCGAGCAGTCCGAAAATAATCGAAGGCACGGCGGCGAGATTGTTGATATTGATCTCGACAATATCGGTGAGAAGGTTTTCCGGCGCGAACTCTTCGAGATAAACGGCTGCGCCTATGCCAATCGGAACCGCCACCAAAAAGGCAACAAGCAGGGCCATGAAGGAGCCTGCAACCGCTCCGGCAATACCGGCCAGCTCAGGGTCACGGCTATCGGTGGCGGTGAAGAACGCCCAGTTAAATCGTGCCCGTATCTCCCCTGTCTCGACCAGTGTATCGACCCAGCCAATTTGTTGATCGGATAATTTGCGTCTGTCCTCTGGCACATCGCGGTCGATATATCCTTTGAGGAACTGATCGACATCATCCGAAGTCGGCACGATGAGCGAAATGGTTTGCCCGACAAGACTTGGATCATTGTACACCATCTGGCGGACCATATCCGTCGCGCCGGAAGCAGAGACTGTTTTAAACAGGGCCTGTTTGGCGCGGCGTTCGGTAATTTCGGGAAAGCGGTCATACAGCGTGTTCTGGACAATGCGCCGATAATTGGCTTTGCGAAGCGCGTCTGGATCGCGTGCGCCCGTCGGGTCCAGCAAAGACTCGTCAAGCACGACCTCGATGCTCATATGGTGCTGATAGAACGCGGTATAGCCCGTGCCGACAATGCTGACCATCAGCCAGACAAGGGCTGTCAGGGCCGCCACAATCGCACTGATGCCAAGCAGTTGGAATCCGCTCTCACGCCGCTTGCGCCGCTTCAACCGGCTCGCAGCTTGTTCGGATTGGTGGACGCTAATTGTCTCGGAATTTGCCGGATCGGACATTACTCATATCTCTCCCGATAGCGGCGCACGGTCAGGAGCGCGATGATGTTCAAAATCAGTGTAATGACAAATAGAACCAGTCCCAAGGCAAAGGCAGCGAGGGTCTTCGCGCTGTCAAACTCCTGGTCTCCGGTTAGCAAGGCCACGACCTGAACGGTCACAGTGGTCACGGCCTCGAACGGGTTTCCCGTAAGGTTAGCTGCGCGGCCTGCGGCCATCACCACGATCATGGTTTCGCCAATCGCGCGGCTGACCCCGAGCAGGATCGCGCCCATAATGCCCGGCAAGGCGGCGGGAAAAATAACTTGCGTCATTGTCTCGGACTTGGTCGCGCCGAGCGCATAGGCTCCATCGCGCAAGTTCTGCGGAATGGCATTGATCACATCATCCGAGAGCGAGGAGATAAACGGAATGATCATGACGCCCATCACCGATCCGGCGGCAATTGCGCTTTGCGTCGGCACGGAAAAGCCCATGCTTTCGGCCACGCCGCGAATGGCAGGGCCGACGGTTAGCAAAGCGAAGAAGCCGTAAACCACGGTCGGCACACCGGCGAGAATTTCGATAAAGGGTTTGACTGTCGCGCGCAGGCGGGCCGAGGCATATTCAGACAGATAGATCGCAATCAACAGACCAATCGGCGTAGCGATCAGCATCGCAACCGCCATGATCATAAATGTTCCCGCAAAGATCGGGATGGCACCGAAGGCACCCGACTGGCCCGCTTGGTCTGCGCGAATGGCTGTTTGCGGCGACCATTGCAGTCCTGTGAGGAAATCCCACACCGAGACATGTTCGAAGAAGCGCAGGCTTTCGAAGATAAGCGAAAGCACAATTCCGAATGTGGTGAGCACCGCAACGGCAGAACACCCCAAAAGTGCCAAGCGGACATAGCGCTCGACATAGTCCCGCGAGCGGAAGTCTGGCGCAATCGATCGAACACCGTGAAAGACGGCCAATGCAGCGCTCAGGCATAGACCAGCCAAAAGTGTTACTGGCGAGAGGCCAGACACGCCGAAGGCATAAGCGACAAATAAGACGGCCACAGCAATACCGATATGCCACGAGATGAGATAGCCATGAAAGCGCGGCAAGGAATGTGCGCGCGCATGGATCGGGGTCTGCTGGCCTTCATACTGCGCAGCAGCAGCTGAAAACCGCGAAGCGGCAAGTGCTCTTCCGAACACGCCGCCCGCGATGATCATCACCAGTGATAAGATGAAGATGAACGTCATTCAGTCCCCTGCTCCGGCGGCAGGTGTAGCCGCCGGCTCTGGCCTATTGTTGGTAAGCCGTCATGGTTTCGACCGCAGCACGATAGGCCGCACGATCCGCATCAGGCAAAGGCACGAGACCAATCTCTTCGAGATAGCCCCCGGGACCCCACGCTTCTTCCGAGGTAAACTCTAGAGCGTACTCTTTCAAGCCTTCAGTTAAAGCAACATGGGCCGGCTTGAGATAGAAATAGAGCGAACGCGAGATGGCATATTGGCCGCCCGCAATGTTCTCGAAACTCGGCTCGACACCGGATACATGTGCACCGCGTACAATATCGGCATTCTGGTCAAGGAACGAATATCCGAAAACGCCAATAGCGGTTGGTGTGTTGGTCAATGTCTGGACAACGGCATTGTCGTTTTCACCCGCATCAATCCAGTTGCCATCTTCGCGCAAAGTGTGGGCGACGACCGTAAAGGCTGACTTGTCGCTGTCATGAAGTTCGGCAAGACATGCAATCTCGTCTGCGCCGCCTTCCATTGCGATCTCGACAAACGCGTCGCGCGTACCGGAGGTTGGCGGTGGGCCATAGGCTTCGATCCGCGTCTGAGGCAGTCCGGCGCGTATGTCCGACCACAGGTCATATGGATTGTCTTGCAAGGTACAGTCGGCATCGCTCATAGGCACCTGTTTGGCAAAAGCGAGGTAAATCTCGCGCAGGCTCAGATCGAGCGGGTCTGAGTCAATCGAATTGGCCAGGACAATGCCATCAAACCCGATCTTGACTTCGACAACTTCATCGACGCCGTTCTCGATGCAGTTTTCCAACTCGCTCGACTTCTGCCGCCGCGAAGAATTGGTGACATCGGGCGTCCCCTCTCCGGTCCCTGAGCAGAACAGTTTGTGTCCACCGCCTGAACCAGTCGATTCGACCACAACATTGAAGCCCGTCTTGTTCTTGAACTCCTGAGCCACTTTGGTCGAGAAGGGATAGACGGTCGATGAGCCGACAATGCGGACATCACCTGACTGAGTTGCAGTGGCTGGCGCATGCGACGCGCTACCCGCGTCTGCCTGTGCATCTGGAGCTGGAGCAGCATTGCCGCTATCGCTTCCACCACACGCCGCAAGCATGATGACGCTCGCAAGGCAAAGGGCTGTTGATTTAATATCCATGGTTCAATTCCTCTCTGTGTCCCTGCTCAAATCTAGAAGTCGAAGTGAAGACGGACATTTATGCCGTTCACATTCTCTTCGGAGACGCCTTGAGCGATCAGGCTCGTCACCGCGCTATCGACGCCAGAGACACCCGGCGTTAGCCCGCTGATCGAATTATTGGAGTAGAAATAGTTGATACCAAGCCGCGTATAGCGCGTTGGCCACCAGTCAGCCGCAACCGCAACCGTGTCTTGCGATCCGCCTTCAATGCCAGAACTGTTCAGATCCAGCGTGTCATACCGGATCGCGCCTGAAAACGCGCCAGGGCCGCCTTCTGTGATTGGGCGATCAATGGTCGGGCGATCAAACTTGCCCTTTTTGTAAATCCGGTCGCCGCCAATATAGAACCCGGTCTCGGCATACCAGCCGGCAAAGGTCGGGTCATTGACACCAAACAGCGCCAAATCCGTATTCGCGAAGGTGACGGCATATTCACTGGCTGCCCAGAAGTTCTTGTACTGGCCAATCACTTCGGCCTGAACCAGCGTGTCTGATCCGGCAATATTGCCTGTGGAGATAATCCGGTCCGTATTCTCGGTAAATGGACGCTGGCGGAACTCAAGCAGGTTCTCGTCATCACCTTGATTACGGTAGCGGAAAGACGCGCCGAGGTGCAGTTTGAAATCATCTTCGAGGATTGGTGAATATGTCGCCCGCCCTGATGCGGCCCAGCCTTCTTCATTGCCCGACACATTGTCGAGATTGCTCAGGAAGACGCCTGTTTCCAGCGAGTAATTATCGCCAAAGCGCCGCAAAGCCACACCGAGACGGCGATCAAGTTCGAACGCGTCGGTAAAGGCTGCCCGCTCGAGGAAGGTCGTAAATTTGGAAGAGTTGATCTCGTCAAACGAGTTCTGGGTCTTGAAGTGCCCGAGCTGGATCGACCAGCCATTGAGCACATTTGGTGCCCATTCGACATATACATCTTCTGCCGTGACGTCCCCGCCCTCGTCCCAGTTGACTTCGAACTTGTATTTCAGCCCCTCGCCAAAAGTACCGCTTGCACCAAGGCGGAGACGGCGAACCTGCGTGTTCGAGATGTCGAAGTCTTCTGTTTCGTCGCTGCGGGCGAAATTGTAATCGAACTGCGCACGGCCAAGGATCTTGAAGGTCCAGCCGTCGCCAGCGAAGGTCGGCGCGCCGCCATCCCATTTCGAAATGCTCCCGATTGCGCCATCTTGGGCAGCCGCTTCGGGCGTGATTTGCATCCCGATTGCCAATACGCCACTTATCAAGAGCGGTCCGAATTTCGTCATCATAGCTAGATCTCTCACTTGGTATGTCCAAAACTAATTTGTGAGATCGCTATCGCCGGATTCAGTGACACATTTTTACCAGATATACGAAGCTTTTGTGACGGTCGCATTTGGCCCGAACGGGTGGGGCTAAAACCTTATTTCAATGGTGCCGCTAAGCTCGATACAATCCTATCTCGGCGCGCTACAGCAAAAACGAGTTGCTATTGGGCAGGCGTCCCGCCCTTCCTCTTCGTCACTAAACCAGCTTAGCCGAACCAAAGGCTCACAAATCCCAAAACCCGGCATAAGGAAAGACGATCGGCCACTTTCTCGAGGCCAAACCATCTTGCTCAAACGAGAAACGACAAAGAGGAGAACCATGAAACTAAGGCGCTTGCAGCACGCCCAGTCTGCTGCTTAACTTAAACCAGATGAGCCAAGCCTCCTGTAAGTCAGGCTTCTAACTGTCTCAAATTATCTGACGACGAACAAAATTGGTGAGCTGTGATGACATCAAATATAAATACCATCATATGATCCGCCCTGATATACAGGTCGAATATGACCATGAAAACAGATGTGTTTGGGCCGATAATCGCAAATATGTTTTAAAACGCACGGATGTTCACCGTGAACATTACGACATGACCTTTGAATGGGAGAGTAAGAAACTTATTCTGGAGATTGGCAGAGGTGTATCGAAAGGCTGGCATGGCCGTAAACCTTCTAATAACGGAAGAAACCTCAAATATGATGATGGGCAGTTCGAAAACCCCGCGCACAAATTTAAGTCTTGGGAAGAAACTGAGCAGCTTTTCGGAATCCTATTTCTGTGTCTGGAAAAATTTCTTATTGACTTCCCACGTGATATGACGGGTTTTGATTTTGATGCGCATTGGAACCGAACTGGTTTTGCGATGTATCGTTTTGAAGATGTCGTTGTTAAAGAAATACTTCATGATCGACCTAATTTTGTTTGGCCAGATCCAGAATGAGCCTGAGATCAAGTCCTACCGCAGGACCCGCAAAAATTAGATGGCAAGAGTGGTCTGCCAGGCACTGTCAAAGATAAATTTCTAAATACTTCACTGTCGATTTTGAGCGCACGACGATCGCGAAAAACTCAATAGATTCTTTCGCGCCAATCGCGCGTTTCGAACGCGAATACTGCGTTCGATTTATCTTTGACAACGCCCAATTAAACGCAATACAAACAATATATTAGAAAAATTTTTGGTGGGCAAAAATGGTGCCGCTAAGGGGAGCTGCATCATCATTATTATCCATTTTTTTCAAGGTGCGACAAGGTTTCAACTTACCCCTTGGTACACAGCATGTCCACCTATCTGGTACACAATTTCCGTTTATCTCTTCGTATATCGAGGTTGTCGGAAATGACGCATTTGCGATCAGCCCTAAGAACACCGCATTGATCAATAGTTCATGGGGAGTGTGGACGAAGTCGGCGGCGTAGAAACCCCAGCCGGAACATTGACAAACATCGGGTGAATGCGGTTCGAAACAATAATCTAGCTTGTGTTCGTCGTCAGATTATTTGAGACAGTTAGAAGCCTGACTTATAGGAGGCTTGGCTCATCTAGTTTCAGTTAAGCAGCTGATTTGGCGTGCTGCAAGCGCCTTAGCTTCATGGTTCTCCTTTTTGTCTTTTCTCGTTTGAGCAAGATGGTTTGGCCTCTGCCTGTGTAGACGTCCGCTGGCGTGAGGTTCTTCAGGCTCTCGTGATAGCGCTGGTGATTGTAGTGACCAATGAACGCGGCGACCTGATTTTCAAGATCACCCGGCAAGAAGTAGTTCTCTAGCAGGATGCGGTTCTTTAGCGTCTGATGCCAGCGTTCGTTGTTCGGGCTTACGCGGCCTTCGGCCACGGTCCCTCCAACTGCCCTGTGTTTGCGGATGATACGGTGCTCCGCGCGTGTGCACCATGCCTTTGTCGTCCAGATATTCGGCAAGCTGACCTGAGATATAGCAAGGACCATTATCGGAGAGCAGGCGTGGACGATGCACGACACTGGCTTGATCAAGGCATGTCTCTTCCAAGGCTAGGTTGAGCGTGTCCTCGACATCACTTGCTGCCATGCCAGTGCAGAGCTTCCACGCGATAATGCATCTCGAGAAGTCGTCCAGTATGGTCGATAGATAGAACCAGCCCCAGCCGATAACTTTGAGATAAGTGAAGTCGGTCTGCCAGAGCTGGTTGGGTGCGGTGGTCTTATCTCTAAACTCACTTGCCGCCTTCATCACGATAAAAGCGGGGCTTGTGATGAGGTCATGGGACTTAAGAAGCCGATAAACACTGGCTTCTGAAACGAAGTAACTGCGCTCATCCGTGAACGTCACCGCAAGCTCTCGCGGGCTGAGCTCTGGTCGCGCTAGTGCCATTTCTAGCACGGCTGCGCGCACAGTATCTGGAATGCGGTTCCAGACGCGGCCCGGATGGGACTTGCGATCCTCAAGGCCTGCCTCACCGAACCGGCGATACAAGTCGTACCAGCGATAGAAGGTGGGCCGTGAGACGCCCAACTTGTCGAGCGTACGTTTGACAGGCAGATGTGAGCCTTCAACCAAGCGGGTGATCTCATTCGCTGCGCTTGCTCGAACCGGTGGCGCAAGCGCGCTCATCCTCAGATGCGGGATATCTCATGCCTCACTCGCCCATTGTCCTCGGACCAATGGCGGACAAGGTCTCGTCCCCATCCGCGATCATGCTTTTTTTGAGGAGGCGGTTCTCGAGAAGTGTCTCAGCCAACGCTTCCTTCAAGTC
>JBDVDE010000039.1:0-19683 GCA_039942135.1 Hyphomonadaceae bacterium | reverse complement strand
GGGCCGATGATCTCGCCGCTGTCGATCGCGTCACGCAAAGCAACATCGGCAAAGGCGGGGCCGCCTAGATTGCGCACCGAGGTGAAGCCTGCGCGTAAGGTGGTCTCGGCATGGACGACGCCGGAAATGGCAGCCGCTTGCGAGGACACGGTGAGGCGGCGATAGCCATGCACATCGGCGCGGCTCGTGAGGTGGACATGGCTGTCGGAAAGACCGGGCAAGAGATATGCGCCGTCCATGTCGAGGGTCCGGTCGGTGGCCTCCCCGCGTGTTTCCCGTGCAGAGCCGATGGCGACGATGCGGTCATCCTCGATGATAATGTCGGTTGCGGTGATGTCTCCGGTGGTCACGTCAATGACATTGCCGCCCGTCAGCCGGATGCGCTCGGCGTCAGCAGATTGAAGAGACAGGCCGATCAGACAAGCGCTGGCGAGAAGGATGGTCTTGGTCATGGAACGGCCCCTGAATAAATTGCTGGAGACCAATCAAAGCCCCGCCAAGCGTCGATGGCAAGAGATATTCAGCGCAGAGCCAAGCTGGCAGAGCCGATGCAAATGGCGTGATCTCGCTATCCGCTGCCACATCTTCCCTTTTTCGGTTTTTTCCGTCATAACGCCGCGATGAGTGATACGCCGACAAAACGCCTTTATATCAAGACCTATGGTTGCCAGATGAATGTCTATGATTCCGAACGGATGAAAGACGTGCTGCGCCCGCTTGGCTATGGACCGACCGACCGCGCGCATGAGGCCGACCTCGTGATCCTGAACACGTGCCATATCCGCGAAAAAGCGACCGAGAAGGTCTATTCCGAGCTTGGCAAGATCAAGACAATGAAACAGCAGTCCGGCGGCAAGATGACGATTGCGGTGGCCGGATGCGTCGCCCAAGCCGAGGGCGAAGAGATTATGCGCCGCCAGCCTGCCGTTGATCTGGTGCTCGGTCCGCAAGCCTATCACAAACTGCCGGAGATGGTGGCCAAAGCGAGCCGCGCTGTCGGCGACCGGCTGGAGACGGATTTCGATACGCTGGAGAAATTCGACGCGCTGCCCAAAGCCCGCCATGCCGATGGGCCGACGGCGTTTCTCTCGATCCAAGAAGGCTGCGATAAATTCTGCACGTTTTGCGTGGTGCCTTATACGCGCGGGGCGGAGCTGTCGCGGCCTGTCGATGATCTGGTGATCGAGGCGCGTAGTCTGATCAATCAGGGTGTACGCGAGATCACTTTGCTGGGGCAGAATGTGAACGCCTATCATGGCGCCGCGCCGAAGGTTGAAGGCGGCGCGGACTGGACGCTCGCCCAGCTTGTGCGGCATTTGTCAAAGATTGGCGGGCTGGATCGTATCCGGTTTATCACCAGCCATCCGCGCGACATGGATGATGATCTGATCTTGGCCCATGGCGATACGCCTGCGCTGATGCCGTTCTTCCATTTGCCGGTCCAGTCTGGCTCGAACAATATTCTCAAAGCCATGAACCGTGGCCATACGCGCGAGGATTATTTCGAGATCATGCGCAAGATGCGTGAGCAGCGACCGGATGTGGCGCTGGCGTCTGACTTTATTGTCGGCTTTCCGGGCGAAAGCGACAAGGATTTTGAAGACACGATGGAGCTGGTGGATACGGTGAAATATGCCGTGGCTTACTCGTTCAAATATTCCCAACGCCCCGGCACCCCTGCGGCGGATATGTTCGGGCAGGTGGACGAAGCGGTTAAGCATGAGCGCTTGTTGCGCCTGCAAGACCTGCTGAAAGATCAACAAACCGATTTCAACACAGCTTGTATTGGCCGGACCATTCCTGTGCTTGTATCTGGAACAGGCAAGCGCGACGGGCAGCTACATGGCCGCTCGCCCTATTTGCAATCTGTGCATTTCCAAGGATCGACAGACCTGATGAACCAGATCGTCGAGGTTGAGGTGTCGGATGCAACCATGTCCTCACTCACGGGCGAGATGGTGCGGGTTCGCGAGGGCGTAGCGTGACGGTGAAACGGCGCACGGGCGGACACTCGAAAAAGACATATAGTGTTGCAAGTGCCGAACGCTTGCAGGATCTTTGCGGGCCGCATCATCGCTATTTGCAATTGCTCGAGGTCAAGCTCGAAGACTATGGCCTCAAGGCGGAGAGTCAGGGCGGCGCGATCTTGCTGTCGGGAAAAACCGAAGGCGTGTTGATCGCCGTCACGGCCTTGGCCGAATTTGAACGGCGGTTGTCTCGCGGCGCGGCGGCCAGCGAGTTGGAACTTGAAGGCGCACTCGAAGCAGCCCAAACGCCCGAAGGATCCTTTACGCCCCTGCGCGGGCTGAAACGTCCGATCACGGCTCAAACACGTGGACAGGCGCGCTATCTCGAGCGGTTGGTTGATCAGACCGCAGGGCTTGTTTTCGGCGCGGGTCCGGCAGGTACGGGCAAGACCTATCTGGCGGTGGCTGCTGGCGCTGCGGAATTGTTGCAAGGCGTGCGCGAACGACTGATTGTGACCCGTCCGGCGGTTGAAGCGGGCGAGAATCTGGGCTTTCTGCCGGGCGACCTCAAAGAGAAGGTCGATCCGTATATGCTGCCGATCTGGGACGCGATGCGCGAATTGATGGGACAAGAACAAATGGACCGGCGACGCGCACGCGGCGAGATTGAAGTGGCCCCCCTCGCCTTTATGCGCGGCCGGACGTTGAAAAATGCGTTTGTGATTGTCGACGAGGCGCAGAACGCCACGATCCCGCAAATGAAAATGGTGCTGACACGGCTCGGCCGCGATAGCCGTATGGTTGTGACCGGCGACCCGGGGCAAGTGGATTTGCCCGGCCGCCAGCCGTCAGGGCTAGCTCATGCTTTGCGCATTCTCGAAGGCGTTGAAGGGGTCGACCAAATGCGGCTAACGGCAGCGGATGTTGTCCGGCATGATCTTGTTGGCCGGATCATCGATGCGTATGACAGCGCCGAAACGGCCTCGAAGCACACATCGGGCAAGGATCAAGCTTAGCCATGGCGATCGAAATCGATTTGCGGATTGAAGACGAGAAATGGCAACAGCTTGGCGACATCAACGCCATTTGTAATCGGGCTGTGAAGGCCGCCGCAAGTCTTACAAAGCAAGACATTGCAAAGCTCGACCTGTTGCTTGCGGGTGATGATGTTCTGGCCGAGTTGAACCAGCAATGGCGCGGCAAAACCGGCCCCACCGACGTCTTGTCGTTTCCGGCCGACCCCAATCCGGAGGGCTTCCTTGGCGATATTGCGATTGCCTATGATATTGCGGCCCGCGACGCGGACAAAAGCGGCGTGGCGATCGACACGCATCTATCACATCTTCTGGTTCATGGGTTTTTGCACTTGCTAGGTCATGACCATGTCGGCGATGATGAAGCAGAACGTATGGAAGCGATAGAATGCGAGATCTTGGCCAGCCTTGGAATTGCAAATCCTTATTCCCGAATCGCATGAAAGTGCAGTAGACTCCGAAAGATTATGACAAACCTGCCATCCCCGGACGATCCCGACCCCAGCCCCCGCAAAGGGTTATTTGGATTTGCACGTCGTGCGAAGACTGAAGCTCCTACCAGCGGCAAAGGCGGTATTGGCTCCGGCCAAACGGCGATGCGGTTGCGATTGCAGGAGTTTGAACAGGCACGGGTCGAAGACGCGATGATCCCGCGTGCCGATATTGTCGCGGTGGAAATTGAAACATCTTTCACCGATCTGATTACGGTATTCGCCAAAGCCACACATTCGCGCTTGCCGGTCTATCGCGATACGCTGGATAATCCGATCGGCTTTGTGCACATCAAGGATGTCGTTGGCGAGATTGCACGCGATGGCGAGACGGCGGACAAACCGCTTGAGCGCATCGCCCGCAATACATTGATCGTGCCCCCGTCCATGCCTTTGGCGGACCTGCTGGTCAAAATGCAGGCGACACGTATCCATCTTGCCATTGTTGTCGATGAATATGGCGGCACAGATGGTCTGATCTCGCTTGAAGATCTGGTCGAGGAAATCGTTGGCGAGATTGAAGACGAACACGATGGCGGCACGCCTATGCTCACTGCGCGCGGCACAGGGGTTTGGGAGGTTGATGCCCGTATGGAAATTGAAGACTTTGCCGAACAAACCGGCATTGATATGGAACTTGCCGATTTTGAAGACGAGGTTGATACGCTTGGCGGTGTGGCCTTCGCACTGGCCGGACGCATCCCCGAGCGCGGCGAAGTTCTGCGCCATCCGAACGGAACCGATTTTGAAATTATTGACGCAGACAGCCGACGCATCCGACGTATGAAGCTGCGCAAAAGAGAGACCACCAAATGACCGCACGGCGTGTTTCGAGCCATGGCTTCACCGCTCTTGGCCCCATGCAGGAAGCTTTTGCCAGATTGCAAGGATGGCGCGCGCATGTGATGGCGATTTTTCTCGGCGCAATCTCGGCGCTGGCGTTCGCTCCTTTTCACTTCAGCCTGATTTTGGCGTTTTCATTTACCGGGCTGATCTGGATGATTGACGGGGCACGTGGCTCCGCCAAATGGGGCAAGGTTGTCTTTGCCAGAGGGTGGGCCTTTGGTTTCGGCTTTTTCCTCGTCAGCTTGCACTGGATCGCGTTCGCATTTCTTGTCGAGCCTGAAAAGCACGCGATTTTCCTTCCCCTGCCCCTAATACTCTTGCCAGCAGGGCTTGGCTTATTATGGGGAGCAGGCGCTTTCTTGGCCGGAGCGTTCTGGTCAGCATCTCCCTCGCGCATCTTTGTTTTCGCTATCTTTTTCTCGATTGCCGAATTTGTTCGCGGCACCTTGTTTGGCGGGTTTCCGTGGAACTTGCCCGGGACGACATGGACCCCGGGCGGGCCGCTCTCGCAAGCTGCATCGATCGGCGGGATTTACTGGCTCACCCTGATGACCGTCTTTGTGATGTCGACCCCTGCCGCCCTTGTGGATACGCGTGAAACCAACAGCGTCGGCCAACGGGTCATTCCGGCCGTGCTGGCGGTGGTTCTCGTCGGACTTGGCTGGACATGGGGCGCACAGCGGATCAGCGAACCGACCACGGTCTACCGGCAATATGTAAGCTTGATGGATGCGGGCCTACCGCAAGACAAGAAATGGGAGATACCGCCCGCTCAGGTTTTGAGGCGCTATCTTGAATTGCTCGATCACGGTCAACAGGCAGACAGCGATGTTGTGATTTGGCCTGAGTCTGCGATCCCCGTTGCTGTCTTGCAAGACCCTAATGCGCTTGATCCAATCGCCAGTTTTATCGGCGAACGAAAGCTAATTTTGGGGACACCGAGAAGCGAGCGCATCCGGTCCCCCCAGACGGGAGAAGTGATTAGCACTGCCGACCCGAATGCGCGCAACTGGTTCAACTCGCTTGCGGTCATCGACAAAACCAGCGCAAATACCGGTCAGCCGCTGGCCCTCTATGACAAGCACCGGCTGGTGCCATTTGGCGAATTGTCAGCAACCAGCATTATCCCGTTTGGCACCCAATTGCGCGGATTTTTGCCTGAAACCCTTCAACAAGCCGTCCCCAGCGGGTTCCAACCCGGCCCCGGCCCCGAGATTGTCTATCCCGGCAAAGACAGTGGTGTGCGTCCGTTTAATGCCCTGATTTGCTATGAAGGCCTATTCCCGGGTATCCCGCGCCACAGGAATGCCCGGCCACGCGCCGACTGGATGGTCGTGATTTCCAATGATGCCTGGTTTGGCAGGGGCATGGGACCAGCCCAGCATTATGCGCAAAACCGCTATAGAGCCATCGAAACCGGACTGCCGATTGCCCGGGTGGCCAGTCGCGGCGTGACATCTATGGTCGATGGGCTAGGCCGTGAGGTTGATCGCGGCGGCGTTGTACCCGGTGATCCGGAGGGCTGGCGCTCGTCAATGGTCCGGACTCATTTGCCTGTCGCGGAGGCACCTACATTGTATTTCCGCAGGGGAAATCTCTTTTTTGGGTTGAATTTTATACTGTTCTCGTTACTGGCTTTTTTATCGTGGCGCCGATAAGGACGAAGCCGCAAAAAAGTCAAGGTGGTAGTGATGTCAGAAAGCAAAACACCCAGCGGTATAGATCGGCTTGTCGGCCAGCGCCTTAGATGGCGCCGACGAGAGCTTAGACTGACCCAGGAAAAGCTTGGAGATCTGCTAAACCTCACATTTCAGCAAGTGCAAAAATACGAAAAAGGCGTCAACCGGATTTCCGCTGGTCGCCTATATGAGGTGGCCGCAGCGCTCGGTGTTCCGATTGGATACTTCTATGACGGAGCTTCGGAATTTCTCTCGGATACCAGTCTTCGCATTTCTGAAGACAGAGGCTCGAATGCCGTACCCGTACTTAGTCCGGAAGCTGTCGAACTGGTGTCAGCGTTCGAAACGATAACCGACCCTGCGATGCGCAAAACACTCCTTGAAACGGTGACCAACACCGCCGCAGCCCTCAATCGTAATAAGCTCGGCGCGCAGTAGTTACCGCCCCCATAGGTTCGTCATCCTTGCAAACTCTAGTGCTCGAAAGTGCCCGAGGCTTTGTCATTATGGTTGACAACCTAGGCTATGCAGGATTGATGAACGCGAAGAATTAACCAACCGACATTTTTACAATGCAGGAGCTAGAGATTATGGGTAGCAGACCGTTTGTTTTCACCAGCGAAAGCGTGTCCGAAGGTCATCCGGACAAAGTTTGCGACCGTGTATCTGACACCATCGTGGATTTGATCTATCGCGAGGCGATCGACCGCGGCTTCGACACGAGCGCTGTCCGCGTCGCTTGCGAAACAGCTGCGACAACCAACCGTGTGTCCCTGCTCGGCGAAGTGCGTTGCCCCGACGGGTTCAATGTCGAAACCGATAGCGATGCGCGCGACAAGGTCGAAGCCGCTGTGCGTCAGGCCGTCAAATCGATTGGCTATGAGCAAGACGGTTTCCATTGGGAGACCCTCGACTTTTCAAACTTCCTACATGGGCAATCGGCCCATATCGCCCAAGGTGTTGATGCCGCGAGCGACAAGGAAGAAGGCGCGGGCGACCAAGGCATCATGTTTGGTTACGCCTCGGCGGAAACCGAAGAACTGATGCCCGCAACGCTCGTCTACTCACACAAAATCCTGCAACGCATGGCCGAGCTTCGCCATTCGGGTGCACGGCCAGAGTTCGAACCGGATGCAAAAAGCCAGATCAGCTTGCGCTATGTCGATGGCAAGCCAGTTGGCGCAACTTCGGTTGTTGTATCGACCCAACATAAAGACGGGCTAAGCGCTGATGATGTTCGCGAACTTGTGCGCCCGATTGTTACAGAGGTTCTGCCCGAAGGCTGGTTCCCGCCCGAAGAAGAGTTTTACGTCAATCCAACCGGCACATTCGTGATCGGCGGGCCTGACGGAGATGCGGGCCTGACCGGACGCAAGATCATTGTCGACACCTATGGCGGCGCAGCGCCCCATGGCGGCGGCGCTTTCTCTGGCAAAGACCCGACCAAGGTTGACCGTTCGGCTGCTTATGCCAGCCGGTATCTTGCGAAAAACGTCATTGCTGCTGGACTCGCTTCGCGTTGCACCTTGCAATTGTCATATGCAATCGGCGTCGCAAAGCCGCTGTCTATCAATGTGAACCTGCATGATACGGGCAATGTTGACGAAGGTAAGCTCGAGACCATTCTCGCAGACGTCATGGACCTTTCCCCGCGCGGCATTCGCACACATCTGGATCTGAACAAGCCGATCTATGCGCGCACCGCAGCTTATGGACACTTTGGCCGGACACCGGATGCCGATGGCGGCTTTAGCTGGGAAAAGACAGACCTTGTCGATGCGTTGAAGTCGGCCTTTGCCTAACAGAGCCCCGCTGGGCCCAAGACCCATGCGCACATTCGGGCGCATTGGGGGGCGCGCTCTGTCGGCGCGCCAACAGGCCCTTGTCGATACATTGCTGCCAGAGATTTCGGTGCCGCTGACATCAGAGGGTGCGCTTGATCCTGCGACCATGTTTGCGCCCGACATTGCCGAGGTTTGGCTCGAAATCGGATTTGGCGGCGGCGAGCACCTGACCGGCCAAGCGGCGAAACACCCCGATATCGGTTTTATTGGTTGCGAGCCTTTTATCGAAGGCATGGCGAAAGCGCTTGGACAGATCGAAGACGCGGATCTGGGCAATATCCGGCTGCATATGGATGATGCGCGGCCAGTGATCTTAAGCCTCAAAGACAATTCGATTGCCCGCGCATTTATCCTCTTCCCTGATCCGTGGCCGAAAAAGCGCCAGCAAAAGCGTCGATTGATCCAGCCCGATTTTCTTGATCAGCTCGCCCGTGTCCTGAAACCGGATGCGCGTCTCCGCTTTGCGACAGATGTTAAATCCTATGCTGACGAAGCCTTGGCGCATTTCATTGCGCATCCCGGATTTGACTGGATGGCCACCCGTGCAGATGAGTGGCGCAAACCGCCTGAAGACCACCTGACCACGCGGTATGAAACCAAACAGCTAGGCGATTGTGCGCCCGTCTGGTTCGAGTTTAGGCGTTCATCTTGACGCCTTGATGTCCGTATGGTGATGTTTCGATATCATAGCCGGAGGATACCATGCATTTTGCGAAACACCTTCTGATCAGCCTGACACTTTGCGCGCCTTTTGGGCCTGCCGCTTTCGCCGATATTTCAAACACCACGATTGAGGCTTATAATACGGCGATCGCGCAGACAGACCGAGCGGCGATAATAGACGCGTCAAAAGCCCTCGCTGCGGAAGCGGTCGCAACCCCCGAACATCCAGACTCTGTCCTGCTGGCTTATGAGACAGGCGCGAAACTGTGTGAATTTGGCGCATGCGCATCGGCGCTAGACGCTGCCAACTTTGTCGCTGCAGCACCGATAACCGACCCTGAAGCGCATCCGCTGGCCGAAGATCGCACCCTGCTTGCCAGTTTCGCGAACTGGAGCGCAGACTCAAACCGGAAAAACCGGAAAGCTCTTGAGAATACCCTCACAGAAATCGTCCCGACCCAGCCGAGCAATCTATCGATCTTGGCATTCGCGACGCTTTATACAAGCGAGCTAAACGCCGGAAAAACACGAAATGGCGCGAAAATCGCAGGCGATGCGGGAGACCATCTTAGACCGTTCGCCGAGCTTGTCCCCCGGCACTTTGTTTCCGCTGAATTTGTAGCTGCAATCTCGCACTTCAACGCAAACCAAGATAGTGACGCCCAGCTTCGTATGACACATCTGCAAGGGTGGCTGGGGCAGTACGGCACCAAACTGGGAGAAACGGCACCTGATTGGGTCGCAGACGAACAGGCACGTGCTTCGGCATGGGGGTTGGCGATGGGAGCATGGTACACCAGTAGCCGTACGCGTGGCAGCACCAAGAGGGGCATCTCGCCTGAGCGGCTCAATGCCATTTTGGAGAGTTATACTCCAAAAAATGTCGATACAGATCCAGAAACGACAGCCTTGGATCTCGACGAAAGCGAGGGCCGACTGCCATTCTGCGAAGGTGAACTGAAACAGAGCCCTAAATTGCGCTATCGCGCTGGCGACGGTCAAAGAGGGTTCTTTGGTGCCGTTATCGCCGGTTTCGACATAGAAGACGGCCGTGTCGTAAATCTTGTCGTCAAAGCTGCGGTGCCTGAGGACAGATTCGAGGAGAACGCCCTTAGAACCGTCTCACAATGGATGTGGGAACCTTCGGAGAATCAATCTCCGGGAGAAAATTGCTCGATGAGCCGGACAAATCTCGCGCTCCCTTTAGTATTCCAATTGGAATAGGCCACCAACATAGCCACGTCAGATAGTATTTCTTTCGATTTTACTTGACGAAATGTCGCATGTGTGACCCGTTAACTTATCGATACCGTTCGGTCGAGCTTCAGACTACCGCCAAGACCGGCGGCCTTCAGTTTCTACCCAGCATTATCGACCTGTTTTGAAATGATCTTGCCGATCAGGTCAAGGCAGTTCTTGGAACTATGAATTAGGAGCCGCAAATGGCGACGGGCACAGTAAAATGGTTTAATGACACCAAAGGTTTTGGCTTTATCAAGCCGGACGATGGCGGCGGCGATGTGTTTGTACACATTTCTGCTGTTGAAAAGTCAGGTCTTCGCACACTCAAAGAAGAGCAAGCGATCGAATACGAACTTTTCACAGACGAACGCCGCGGAAAAACATCCGCAGTTGACCTAAAAGTCAGCTAGGACGTTCCGGCGAAAGCTGTGACATCCGGCAAAAAGAACAGGTGACAGGGCCGACATTCGGCTCTATACATGTTCGCAAGTCGAAAATATATCGGCGGCGGTTCTTCGAATAGAGGGGCCGCCGCTTTTTATTATCCGGAGATCAGGCAGGCCATCCGTTTGCAAGATCTCAGCATTGTATAAAGAAAGATACCCCGTCTGTGATTGCACAATCCGAACAGGAAAAACGCATTCTCTCGCTCATCGACCCTGTTGCCGAAGGGTTGGACATGGAGATTGTGCGCGTGCGCGTGATGGGTGGCCGCCAACCGCTCTTGCAAATTATGGCGGAAAAATCCGGCGGCTTGCCGACCGATGTCGAGCATTGCAAGCGCTTGTCGAAAGCGATGTCGGTGGTGCTTGATGATGTTGATCCGATTACCGAACGCTACACGCTGGAAGTTTCAACCCCCGGCATTGACCGTCCCCTCACCCGTGTCGGAGACTTCGGACGCTGGACAGGACATGCCGCCAAGCTCGAACTGATCCGCCCGCTCGATGATAGAAGACGTTTTCGGGGCGTGATTACCGGCGAAGAAAATGGTAAGGTCACGCTACAGCTCGATGACGAGACGGAGCTGGAAGCGGAAATTGCCGAGCTGGCAAAGGCCAGCCTGATCCTAACTGACCAATTAATCGAGGCCGCCCGCACTGCCGGAACGCTTCCCCCCCAAGATGATGATCTCGAAGATTTCGAGATTGACGAACAAACCAGTCCTTCAGACGAAGACGACCTTCAGGAGACATGAGATGAGCAATATCGGTGTATCAGCCAACCGGCTCGAAATTCTTCAAATTGCCCGCGCCGTGGCCGAAGAAAAAGGGATCGACAAGACCATCGTCATCGAGGCGATGCAGGAAGCGATCGAGAAAGCGGCCAAGTCTCGCTATGGTCAGGAGCACGATATTCGCGCGATCATCGACACAGAAAGCGGCGAGCAGAGCCTATGGCGCGTGCAAACCGTTATCGCTGATGACGAGCTTGAAGACGCTGTGCAGCAAATCACGCTGACCGAAGCGCTGAAGATTGACGCAGATCTGGAAGCCGGCGACGAAATCAAAGAAGAATTGCCGCCATTTGACTTTGGCCGTGTCGCTGCGCAATCGGCGAAACAGGTGATCATGCAAAAAGTGCGTGACGCAGAACGCGAGCGTCAGTTTGGCGAATTTACCAATCGCGAGGGCGAAGTGCTCAACGGCATCGTCAAGCGGGTTGAGTATGGCCATGTCATCGTTGATCTGGGCCGCGCAGAAGGTATTATCCGCCGCAATGACGGTATCCAGCGCGAGAATTTCCAGCCCGGTGACCGCGTTCGCGCCTATCTTTATAAAGTGAGCCGCGAGATCAAAGGCCCACAAATCTTCCTGAGCCGCGCCCACCCTGACTTTATGAAGCAGCTCTTCTCCCAAGAAGTGCCTGAAGTCTATGATGGCGTGATCCAGATCAAAGCCTGTTCACGTGACCCGGGAAGCCGCGCGAAAATCGGCGTCATTTCGAATGACAGCTCAATCGATCCGGTTGGCGCTTGTGTCGGTATGCGCGGCGCACGGGTTCAAGCGGTTGTCGGCGAACTTGCTGGCGAGAAGATCGACATTATCCCGTGGTCGTTTGACGATGCGACCTTCATCGTGAACGCGCTACAGCCTGCGGAAGTATCGAAAGTGGTGCTCGACGAAGACGAACGCCGTGTTGAAGTTGTTGTCGCTGACGATCAGTTCCCGCTAGCGATTGGCCGCCGTGGTCAGAATGTTCGCCTCGCCTCGCAACTTACCGGTTGGCAGATTGATCTTGTCACCGAGAGCCAGGACTCAGAGCGCTATCAGCGTGAGTTTGTCGAACGCACTGCCCTGTTTATGAAGGCTCTTGATGCCGACGAAACCCTTGCGCAATTGCTGGCATCGGAAGGCTTCGAGACGGTCGAAGAGATCGCCTATGTCTCGCCTGAAGACTTCATGCAAATCGAAGGCTTTGACGAAGATGTGGCCACCGAGATTCAGGCCCGTGGTCGCGATTTTCTCGAAAAACTCTCGGCGGAACAAAATGCGCGCCGTCAGGAACTTGGTGTCGAGGATGCCGTGATGGACCTTGATGGCATGTCCCCGGGCTTCGCAGTCAAGCTTGGCGAAAACGAGATCAAGACGGTCGACGATGTGGCTGGCCTCGTGCCGGACGATATCACAGGCTGGCGTGAGCCGGGCCCTGATGGCAAGCCGGTGTTTATTGAAGGCATTTTGAAGAAAGGCTCCATGCGTAAGGATGATGCCCAGATCTTCATTATGAAGGCCCGTATTCTCGCCGGATGGATCGAGCAGGAAGTGCTTGACGAATTGCAAGCCAAAATGGCCGCAGATCAACTGACAGAAGAAATGGACCTGACCGAAGAAGAACGGGCGCTGATGGCACTTGGTGCTCTTGGCACGAGCAATACCCCTGTCACGGAAGGCACAGATGATGCCGCACCCGAAACAGAATGATGACGCACCGGTACTAGATGAAACCGGCACGCCGCTGCGCCAATGTGCAGCGAGCCGTGAACGGTTGCCGCAAGCCAAGATGGTGCGCTTTGCCCGTGCACCTGACGGCTCGGTTGCGCCTGATATTGCCCAACGTTTGCCCGGACGCGGTCTTTGGATCGAGGCGACGCGCGAGCGTGTCGATCAAGCGATAAAGACCGGCGCGTTTTCACGCGGGTTCAAACAACAATCTGTGCCCGACCCGGCGCTGGCGGATTTGGTCGAGAATCTCTTGGTAAATCGCCTTCAAAGCACGCTTGGACTGGCGAAAAAGGCTGGAAAAGTGATTCTCGGATTCGATCAGGTCCGCTCGAGTTTACGCAAACAACGCCCCGGCACATTACTCGCGGCGAGCGATAGTGCGGATGATGGGCGGAATAAGGTATATTTTCTCGCAAAAGCTATATATAGCCAAGTCTCGATCTCAGGGGGGTTAACATCTTCTGAATTGGGCATGGCCTTTGGGCGTGACCATGTGATACATGGGCTGATCGAAGGTGGTCCGTTTTCCCGACAGTGGCGAGCGGACTATAGAAGACTAACCGGTTTCCGGTCCGTGCCAGACACGGAATGGGTAGCGGAACGAAATTAACAAGCATGATGGATCGCAAATGGTGTGATCCAAAGAAAATTGGTATTTGGTGGTAATGAGCGACAGCAACGATACAGGCAACACTTCAGGCAGCGGCCGTAAACCGCTAACGGTCTCGCGTGGGTCAGGCACAGTGCGCCAGAGCTTCAGCCATGGCCGGTCCAAACAGGTTGTGGTGGAGAAGAAGAAGCGGCGCATAGTTGGCAGCCCAGGCGGCGGCGGCGGCAAAGCGAAGCCTGCCGAATCACCTGATGCTGCCCTCGCCCGCAAGCTCGGTATTACCGAAGCAGAACTGGCTGCCCGCAAAGCCGCGCTGCAAGCTCAAAAGAGCCAGCAAGAACAGCGCGCCGCAGATACCCAACGCACACAAGAGGCACAAAAGCGCCTGCAAGAAGAACAGCAGCGTAAGGTTCAGGTCGAAAAAGAACGCGAAGAAGCCGAAGCGCGCCGCAAAGCCGCCGAAGAAGAGGCCAAACAGGCCGAAGCTGCCGCCGCTGCCGCTGCAACAGCCGCAACCACTGCGCGCTCTTCGAAGACAGAACGCAGCAAACCTGCTGGCGGCAATACGCCTCCTCCGGATCCTTCGGCACTTGAAGCCATGGGTGGACGGGTCAAACGTGACCGCGAAAAAGATAATTTCAGCAACCGCAATTCTGGTGGCTCGAAACCACGCGGTGAACAAAAACGCCGTCGGGGCAAGCTGACAATCGCCTCCGCTCTCGGAGATGATGGTGACCGTCAGCGTTCACTCGCCTCGCTCAAGCGGGCGCGCGAGCGGGAACGCGAACGCCGCATGATCGGTGGTGCAAGCGAGGCTGAAAAAGTCTCCCGCGAAGTGCAGCTGCCTGAAACGATTACGCTTCAGGAACTTGCCGGCCGGATGAAAGAGCGCGTTGCCGATGTTGTAAAATACATGATGCAACAGGGCGAAATGATGCGCTCGAACGACATTATCGATGCTGACACAGCCGAGGTGATCGCCGCTGAATTTGGCCACACGGTCAAGCGCGTCTCCGAAGCTGATGTTGAAATCGGGCTTGAAGGCACAGAAGACGACGAAGCGGATATGAAGCCGCGCGCACCTATCGTGACGGTTATGGGCCATGTCGACCACGGCAAGACCTCCCTGCTCGATGCGCTGCGTAAGACAGACGTTGTTGCCGGAGAAGCTGGCGGGATTACCCAGCATATAGGTGCTTATCAGGTCCAGCTTGAGTCGAAAGACAAGATCACCGTGCTTGATACGCCCGGCCACGCCGCCTTCTCGGCAATGCGTGCACGCGGCGCGAATGTTACGGATATCGTGATCCTCGTTGTGGCAGCCGATGATGGCGTCATGCCGCAAACCCAAGAGGCGATCGCCCACGCGAAAGCCGCCGGTGCGCCAATGATTGTTGCAGTCAACAAGATCGACAAACCAGACGCCAAGCCGGACAATGTGCTCACCCAGCTTCTGCAATATGATGTGCAGGTCGAGTCCATGGGCGGTGATGTTCAGGCTGTTCCGGTCTCAGCAATTACCGGCGAAGGCCTCGATAAGCTCACCGAAGCGATTACGCTTCAAGCCGAGCTTATGGAACTTAAAGCCAATCCGAACCGTGCCGCAGACGGCAGCGTGGTCGAAAGCCAGCTCGACAAGGGACGTGGCCCTGTTGCGACGGTTCTGGTCAAGCGTGGCTCTCTCAAGCGCGGCGATATTATTGTTGCCGGCGCACAATGGGGCAAGGTTCGCGCCTTGTTCAATGAGCGTGGCCAACAGATGAAAGAAGCGACCCCGTCTCTGCCTGCCGAAGTCCTTGGACTTGATGGCGCACCTGATCCGGGCGAACCTTTTGTTGTGGTCGATACCGAGGCGCGCGCCAGAGAGATTACCGAATATCGCCAACGCCAGAAGCGTCAGGCTCAAGGCCGCGCCGGTGCTGCTGCTCGCGCATCACTCGAAACCATTCTCAACCGTCTCAAAGATGGCGCGGTGCAAACCTCCGAAATGCCGGTCGTCGTCAAAGGCGATGTGCAAGGTTCGGTCGAAGCGATCTCGCAGAGCATGGACAAAATCTCGACCGAGGAAGTCCGGGCACATGTCATCCATGGCGCTGTCGGCGGTATCTCCGAAAGTGATGTGCTACTCGCGCAATCTTCGGGCGCACCGATCTTTGCGTTCAATGTTCGGGCCAATAAGCAGGCACGCGATCTTGCCGAGCAAGAAGGCGTCGAAATCCGGTATTATTCGGTGATTTACGACCTGATCGACGATGTGAAGAACACATTGTCGGGCATGCTCGCACCGGAGAAACGCGAGACATTCCTTGGCTATGCCGAAATCCTCGAAGTCTTCAACATCACCAAGACAGGCAAAGTTGCCGGTTGTCGCATGACCGAAGGTGTCGTTAAGCGCGGTTGCGGTGTGCGTTTGCTGCGTGACGATGTGGTGATCCATGAAGGTGACCTGAAAACGCTCAAACGCTTCAAAGATGAAGTTGCGGAAGTCTCGAATGGACAGGAATGCGGAATGGCGTTCGAAAAGTACGAAGATATTCGCGTCGGGGACCGAATTGAGTGCTTCCAAATTGAGGAAATCGAAAGACGTTTGGAGTAGTTAAAGCTCAATTGGTGTGATTAAGGAGCACTAAATGAGCGAATCCAACGTCATTTCAGGGCATTTGACTGAAAAAGACCTCAAGCGCCTCACCGGAACTACGCGGACCGGAACTGTCGGCCCTACGACAGTCTATTATGCCGGTCTAACCGCCCCGATTATCTCTGCTGGCGTCACCGTCATCACCAGAGCGCAGTTTGCCAATGCCGGTTTGTCGACCTATTGGATCTGGCTACTTTCGGCATTTGTTGCCGCGTTTGCCGGTATTTCCTGGTATCTGATTTTCATGCGCTGGTCGTATCGCCAGAGCCATGGTCGGGGGGAAGAGTTGACGCAGGAAACAACGGTCGAGCTCAGTGATGCAGCGCTGATTGTGCGGCGCAAACATGTGATCTCGACGATCAGTTGGCCTGCGATTTCAGAAATTCGTCGTGGTCGCTCTTTCCTCGCTTTGATTATAGATGGTAGTCCTACCCTGCTCATTCCGGATCACTGGTTTGGCAAAGACACTGAACAGCGTCAGGCCTTCCAGGCACTGCTCGAAAGCAAATCCCAAGTCACAAAGGCTTAAACACATGGGCAAGAAATCCCGCCAACCACGCTCGCTTGAGCCGAGCCAACGCCAATTGCGCGCTGGCGAGCTTGTGCGTCATGCGCTGGTCGATATTCTCGCACGCGAAGAGTTCCGCGATCCCGCGCTCAAAGGCGTCTCGGTGACGATTGGCGAAGTGCGTTGCTCGCCGGACCTGCGCCATGCCAATGTGTTCTGCATTCCGCTTGGCGACCAATCGGCAGAGCGGGCCAAAGAGGTTGCCGAAGGGCTGAACCGCGCCGCCGCATTTTTACGTGGGCGCCTTGGCCGCGAGATTGAAATGAAGTTCACCCCGCAGCTACATTTTCTCGCAGATGTCAGTTATGACGCCGCTTTGGCTATGGATGAACTCCTTGGCAGCGACCGCGTCCAGCGCGATGTGCATGCGCCTGAAGACGCAGACGAAGGCGAGTCGCAAGCCTGATACGTGTGTGTGAGTGCCGGGTGTTTTCCGCCCGAAGCGCGCCTGTTATGCCTTCATTCTCGACATGGCAGCAATGAACGCCCTCTTCTTTGCGCGAACTCGACATAATTCTCCTTACAAAAAACCAAGTCCGGCACTTTCGCGCTGCCTATAATTGTGGTTTCTGCTACACCATCGAAATACCAGACCAATTGTAAATCGGATGCATTATGAAAACCTCTCCCGAGACCCATGAGCCGCTCACAACATGGCGCGAATATCCGCTGGCTGAAATGCAAGCCCGCGCAACAGCGTTTCATCAGGATATGAGCCTGCGCCGCTCTGTTCGCAGCTTCTCGGACAAGCCTGTCGACCGCGCAATTATCGAAGCATGTGTGGCTGCGGCCGGCACGGCGCCATCGGGTGCCAATCACCAGCCTTGGTTCTTTTCCTGCATCGGATCGGCCGAGAAAAAAGCGCAAGTTCGCAAAGCCGCTGAAGCCGAGGAAGCCTCGTTCTATGCTGGCCGCGCGAGCGAAGAATGGCTCGACGCGCTCTCCCCTATCGGTACGGATGCAGACAAGCCTTATATGGAGATTGCCCCTTGGCTGATCGCGATTTTTGCCCAGCGGCGCGGCGGCGTTGAAGCGGGAGACGACCGGAAGAATTACTATATTCATGAGAGCGTTGGCATTGCTACAGGCCTGTTGATCGCAGCATGCCAGCAAGCGGGACTTGCAACGCTGGTGCATACGCCAAACCCGATGGGCTTTCTCAACGAATTGTGCGACCGGCCCAAAACAGAAAAGCCGTTTCTGGTGCTTGTCGCGGGCTACCCCGCGGGAGACGCCATGGTGCCAAAACACGCCTTGAAAAAGAAACCGCTCGAAGAGATTTCCGCGTTTCTCTAGCGCTCTTTATCGGGATGGTATCTGCCTAGGGGAAGCCAAATGGCCACTATATTGCGCCCAGACCATTTTACGATTGTGACCGATGATCTGTCAGTCACCGAGAATTTTTACACGACACTCCTTGGATTTCGTGTTGGCCCCCGGCCTGACTTCAAATTTCCCGGTCTGTGGCTCTATGCGAATGATGCCGCCATTCTGCATGTCATGCAGGTCGATGAAATGCCGACCCCACGCAAAGGCGTGCTCGATCATATGGCGTTTCGCGGCGAAGATGTGAATGCACTTTTGCGCAAGCTAAAAACAGCAGGGCTGACATATCGTATCGTCCGGACCCCCGCGCCTTGGGATCAGTGGCAAGTCTTTTTTGAAGACCCGAACGGTGCCGTCGTTGAAGTAGACTTCGATGGGCAAGAAGCCTTGGAACCGGAATATCAGCCAAGTCCGCTCTAGCGCCTGAAGCAGACGAGGTACCATAAATCTCAACCCGGCTTATAGCTGCCAATTTTTTGTCATCCAATTCTCTCTTCCCCGCCTCTTTTTAGGCCTCGCGCTTGACTCTTTTGCAAAAGAACAAAATAA
Organism: Hyphomonadaceae bacterium; assembly: GCA_039942135.1. GTDB lineage: Bacteria > Pseudomonadota > Alphaproteobacteria > Caulobacterales > Hyphomonadaceae > CALLCD01. The sequence goes on along the minus strand of JBDVDE010000039.1, from coordinate 1,281 downwards.
GAACATATGCGTTCTTTATCTTCTTTGCCCAAAGGTGTGTTTCGCGCGGGTGCGTCGCGAGCGGGGCAGCCTGCGCGGTTTCCTTTTGGCTTGGGCGAGAGCGGTGTGCATGAGGTCTGCGAGGCTCAGCATGGTGATCTCGCCGCGCTAACAGGCTTTGCGCTTACCGCCGCCCAGTTGCGTGACGCGCCCCTGCTCTGGATCAGCCACGCGCCTCTTGCCCGTGATCATGGCGGCATCTTACAGGCTGGCACAGCGCAGTTGCGCGCGCTGCAAGCGCCGCTCCTGACGGTCTCGGCGCATAAACGTATAGAGGCGCTATGGATCATCGAAGAGGCGATCCGGTCAAACGCGGTGGGACTGGTCATCGCAGAACTGGACGGCGCAGACTTTACCGCCAGCCGCCGCTTGACGCTTGCGTCGAGCCGCCATGGCGTTCCGGTGATCTTGCTCATGCCCTATACCCGCAATGGCTCGACAGCGGCCACAGCGCGCTGGCGGGTTAGCCCTCGCGCCTCCGCGCCCAATCGATATGATGCGAACGCGCCCGGCTCTGCACGTTGGCATGCCGTGCTCGAACGCACACGCCAAAGCCCGCATCTGGCAGGGTCGACCTATAATCTGGACTTTAACGATGAAACGCTATCTCTCAGTGTGGCTGCCGGATTGGCCGCTCACACGCTTCAGCCGCGCGCAGCGGGCTAGGCCGGACGCATATCCGCCAGACCCAGCCGCCCCGTTTGCCTTGGTCGAGAAGACCGCGCATGGGCTGCGCATTGCGGTAGCGAACGCGGCGGCATGCGCGCAAGGTGTCAGCATTGATCTGCGCTTTACCGATGCCAAAGCGCGCGCGGGGGCGCTCATCCATGCCGATATTGATCGCGCTGCCGACGCTGCCGCACTGAAGGCTTTGGCCGACTGGATGATCCGGTTTGCGCCTCTGGTTGCGGTGGATGGCACTGACGGCGTGATGCTGGAGGTTACAGGGTGCGCGCATCTTTTTGGCGGCGAAGCGAACATGCTCGCGCAGATCAGTGAACAGCTACAGCGTAATGCTCTGCCCGCAAGACTTGGACTGGCAGGCACACAAGGGGCGGCATGGGCGGTGGCGCGGTATCAGGCTGGCACCTGCCTTGATGCGGGAGATGAGCGCGCGGGGCTCGCGGCTTTGCCGGTTGCCGGCTTACGCCTGTCGGGCGATGCGCTGACCTTGCTGCGCCGGTTTGGCCTCACACATATTGGCCAGCTCTACGAGATTGACCGCAAGGCATTGGCGCGGCG
>JBDVDE010000038.1:0-14018 GCA_039942135.1 Hyphomonadaceae bacterium | reverse complement strand
TTGGGGTTAGGAGACGCCAACGCAGTTGATAACGGTTACCCATAGACAGCATGAAGCAGATCACCAGCGCATCAGGTCGCCCCGCCACTGAACATACCGACGGCGATGAAATTGACCTCGGCAACCTGCTGCAAACTCTATGGCGGGGCAAATTGTGGATCGCCCTCTTTGGATTTGTTGCGCTCTGTCTTGGAGGTTTCTATGCCTATGGGATCGCGGTCCCGGTCTACACAGCTAAATCTGCCGTAGCTCTTGAAAGCAGGCAGGAGCAAGTGATGGATATCGAGAGCGTCGTTACCGGACTTGGCGGCGATCAATCTACAATTAATACCGAGGTCGAGGTTCTTCGTTCACGGGGCTTGATTGAGACGCTGGTATTGGATTTGGATCTGCTTGACGATCCAGAGTTCAACAGCAGCCTTCAGCCCAGTCCTCGGTTTTCGATTGGCATGATTGTTGGAGCTATACGAGGAATATTTGGTGCCCAAGAGCCTTCTTCTGTCGTTTCCGAAAGAGCCACGCTCGACAGGACCATCAACGCAGTTCTTGGCGCCCTCTCTGTCTCTAATCTGCGCCAAAGTTTCGTTTTTGAGATAACAGCAACAACGCAAGATCCGACAAAATCTGCCTTGATCGCGAACCGGCTAGCCGAACTTTACATAAAGAACCAAATTTCTGTAAAATTTGAGAAGACAGAAGCGGCTACAGCTTGGCTTAGTGAAAGAGTCAGTGGCCTACAGATAGAGTTGGAATCGGCTCAAGCGGAGCTCAAGAACTTTTCCACCAATACCGATCTTATAAATGCAGATGCACTCGCAGCGCTTAATCGGCAAGTAAAAGACCTTAGGGATCGGCGTTTAATGCTCGCAACCCAAGCAGACGCAACAGGGTCAAAGTTAGAAAGATTACGGAATGCTGCTGAAGCGGGCGATCCAGCCGCCTTTGCCGAAATTGCCCAAGACACACTTCTCGATCAGGCCTTAACGCGGATAGAAGAAGGACAAGAGGGCGGCCGGGAGGCTTTTAACATACGGAGAGAGGCACTCATTGCCCAGGCGGAGTTGGAAGCGGCCCGTGCGCAGTCGCAGCTAGCCGCCATTGAAGCATCTATCGCTGATGTCACATCACGCATCGATAATCAGTCCCAAGAGTTGGTGACGTTGGAACAGTTGCAGCGCGAAGTGGAGGCCAGCCGTCTTCTTTATGAAGCCTTCTTGAGCCGACTCAAGGAAACCAGCATTCAGCAAGGTATTCAACAAGCCGATAGCCGTCTCCTGAGTCGGGCTGTCGTTCCTCCTGCCCCCTCCGCACCCCAAAAGACGCGCGTGTTGGCACTGTCTCTCATTCTAGGATTAATTGTAGGCGCTGCTGCAGTTTTGTTTAGAGAAATGGCGCAAAACACATTCCGTACACCAGAAGACCTCGAAGCAAAAACCGGATATTCAGTGATCGGCCAGATCCCCAAAATCACAGTAAAGGCTCGAAAGAATGTACTAGAGTACCTTACACGGAAACCGAACTCGGCAGCGGCCGAATCTGTCCGAAACTTGCGAACCTCCCTTCTCCTTGCAAACATTGATAAGCCGCCTAAAGTGATCATGTCGACGTCATCCGTTCCGGGTGAAGGGAAGACCACTCAATCCATCGCTTTGGCTCAGAACTTCGCAGGTCTAGGAGCCAAAGTACTTCTTATCGAAGGAGACATGAGGCGACGGGTGCTTTCCGAGTATTTCTCTCATACCCACCCCCACGGTTTCTTATCCGTAATGGCTGGCGATATCTCTTTGAAGGACGCAATAGTATATGATGAAGGACTGAATGCGGATATTCTGTACGGCCAAAAGTCACGTGTGAATGCAGCTGATCTGTTTTCTTCAAAAACATTCCGCGAATTTATCCAGGATTTGCGCAACTATTACGATTATATCATTATTGATTCACCGCCAGTTCTAGCCGTACCGGACGCCCGTGTCCTCGGCCAGCTTGCTGACGCGATCATCTATTCCGTTAAATGGGACAGCGTTTCTCACCGCCAAGTTTTGGATGGATTAAAATCCTTAGAAAGTGTTAATCTCACACCAAGTGGCTTGATCCTCAGCCAGATAGACCGGAACAAGTTAAAACGCTATGGTTATGGAGATAGTTATCAAGCTTATTCTCGATACTACATAAACTAATTTTCGTGACCAAGCTGGCCGTTTGTCTATTCGATACTATAGGTTCGTCTTCAGCTTGGGGAGAAAATCAAGCCGAAGATGTTTCCGAGGGGTATTGAAAAGCCTGGAGAGGAACCTAAAATGACTCTAAATTCCTCAACCGCCAAGGCATCATTCGTAATAGGCGAGCAGCGTCGCAATGTAGCCAGATGTCACCACATAGGTAGTCCCCCCTGCCACCACAGTAATCTCTCCACTGGGAGTCAAGCTTGAAACGCTGCTGACAGGCACACTCGTGGCACGGGTGATTGCTGCTGCGATCACACCCGGCCCAATTGTTTGCCCCGCCCCACCAGGCGCTGTAACCGTTACGGTATCCCCCGCAAACGCACTATTGGCGAAAGCCATGGTCACTGTCGCAGATACCAGAATTTTTTTAATCATTTTGCTTACCCTTATATGAATTTCAGAACCCGTAGGCGACGGACAAAGTTACCTGCTGACGGTTGGTATTGTCAGTTACGTCAAGAAGATTGAGCGATGTGCTGATGGTCGAATCCGGAATACTGAATGACGCGCCGAGGTTCATTTGGGTTTCGGTAAAGGACATACTAGCACTCATATTCGAAGTGACCCCTACTCCAACACCCGCAAAGGCGCCATCGTCGACCGTGATACCGTCGGACTGTCGAGTATTATCAGTCCCATATCCAACCACAAATTGGAGCGGGACTTCCACATTACCCTTCTCTAGGGCCAAGATGTGAGACGCGTAGACGGTAAACTGTTCAGACCGGTTTGAATTCACCCCCCATGCTGCAAGGTTGGAGACGGTTGCGCCGACGAAAGTAGCAGAACTCTCGCCCACATGCGCGAGGCGAGAGGCGGAGAGACTAAGCGAACCGGCGTCGCCCAAAGGATCAAGGCCAGTCAATGCCAACCCGAACGTCAGACTTAGGTTCTCAAGGGGGCTGCCCACACTATAGCCTGCAACAAAGTCCCCGTCGCCACCCGCGCCGGATACTCCGCCCCGTGGCGTTGCGTAGGTCAGCCCTACAAAACCGCTCCCAGATTTTGGTGCGACCGCGGAGGGTGCGCCTGCTACCGTAGGAAATGCCAACTGCATACTTGGACTGGGAAGCGAAGGCTGCGGCGCCATAACCGCTTCACTCTGCGCAAATATCGATGTCCCAAGGGTTGCAAACATTGAAGAAACTAACAAGATCTTTCTCGACATTCCATTCCGCCTATCTAAATTTTCAGGTCCCCTTGAATTTGTAGAATAGTAGGTGGAACTTTACAAGATTAGGCTCAGGACCCATTGATTTCAGGTTGGTAGCGTGATTCACGGCTCCGAAACGGAGTGGTGACATGTCTGATCTCTTTTGGCTGAGCGACGCAAAGATGGCGCGTCTGAAGCCCTATTTCCCGAAATTCCACGGTAAGCCGCGCGTTAACGACCAGCGCGTTCTTAGTGAAATTATCTTTATGAACGCGATGGCTTACAGTGGCGTAATGCGCCGAAAGAGTATGGTCCACACAAGACGCTATACAACCGTTGGAAGCGGTGGACCGACAAGTGCATCTTTGCGCAGATGATGACTAGCCTGGCAGCTCAGCACGGCGAGGGGAAGACGGTGATGATCGATGCGACCTATCTGAAAACCCATCGCACCGCGTCCAGCCTGGGCGCGAAAAAGGGGGGCGTGGCCGTCTGATCGGTCGCACCAAGGGCGGCATGAATACGAAGCTGCATGCTATCTGCAACAGTCAGGGGCGCCCGATCAACTTCTTTGTCTCAGCCGGAAAAGTCAGCGATTACATCGGGGCGAAGGCGCTGCTCAGCGGCCTGCCGAACGTCGATTGGTTGCTCGGAGATCGCGGCTATGATGCCGATTGGTTCAGGGAAGCGTTGGAAGACAAAGGGATATGCCCCTGCATTTCCGGACGAAAACAACGCTAGATCCCCGTTAAATATGACAAGCGCCGCTACAATCGCCGCAACCGCCCCTCTCGTGACATTGCTGCGCAATGCACTGCCGGGCAATGATCGAGATCATGTTTGGCAGGCAAAAGGACTGGCGTCGTGTCGGAACCAGATATGATAGATGCCCGAGGGTATTCGGGCTCAGCCATGGCTCTCGCCGCGATCGTCATGTTCTGGCTATGAAACGAGAACGTATCCTGACCCTAATCGCCAAGCGTCGTGTCTTCCGAGAAAGCGTCTGGGATCAAGTCCTCCCAGAACGCCTGCATTTCCGACGCGCAGAGCGCTGCCTTCCAACCTAGCCGAGAGAATTCGGCTTTCAAGACTCCATCGCTTAACCATGCCAAAAACAGTTTCCGGTCAGCATCCCGCTGGGTGGGCGAGCGGGAATCGACTATTTCCAGCACCCGTGCCATAATCTCTGCACGCGCTTTGCGCTCTTCTTCAATTACTTGAGCGCGCTCTTTTTCGGCAGCATCAGAACGCGCGCTCTGGGCCTTGCGGGCCGACGCGGCGGCTTTAGACCTAAGCGACGGCGCCGCGGGCTTCTCGGACTTATAGTCGTTCTGAAGCGCAGCCCTTAGGTAGCCAACCGGGCTGTCGATGCCTGCCCTACCCTTCAAATAGCTAATCTTCTCAGAGACATAGGACTCACCATGTTCTGAAATCCATTGCCGTGCGAGCCGATCGGAAACGCCGAATTCCATAAGAGCGGTATAGACAGGACCCTGCCGCAGACCTTCGCCATCGTCGATGTCTAGCATGGCAAGTTGGGGGTTCTCTTTGATGAGAAAACGGATTTCACTGACCTGCCTACCCAATTTATGCAACTCGGGCGTGATCAAAATGTTCGAGGTTTTGTTCACCTCTGCCACGGCCGGCTTAATGATTTTAGCGTTCAGGTGCTTAAAGCTTTCGTAATAGACACTGCCATCCACCCCCATGAGACGGCGAAAAAGATCGATCGGCCACCACCCCGTCGATCCAGTACGCAGAAACCTATAGCAGTTTTCATAGAGCGCCAGCGCATGACCAGAGGTGAACCGCCGCTGGATGTTTAGATTGATCAGCGCGAAAACCTTCGGATCATGTAGTTTTTCCGCCAGAGCGGGGGAATAGGCATATTCACAGACCCCCGCCGAAAGTTTCGCATAGGACAAAAGAGCCGAAACGCCCCATTCCTGGCGCCCGTTGGCGTCCAGCATATCCCATTCCGCCGTGGTCTCGGCTAAACTACGGAGGGACTGTTTTAACGTGTCCATATCATTGGAGTTATAGCCCACCATCATGCACAGGGTCCGCGCATCGATCTGATGTTTGTTGCGCGTTACCAGGGTGTCATAGGCATTGAGCAGAAGAACGTTGCTCAGCTTACGCTGCAATAACGTCAGCTTTCCCGAGACGTGGATCGCCGCCACGTTCTTCTTTACCGACTGCCGGCGAAGCGCGCCGGTCAATTTATCATGAAGGATGCTGCTCATTTCGGCCTCTGCTCTCTTGTCACCGCCCCGGCGCTTCGGGTTCTTCGGTGCCGTTGCCCCATTATTGCGCAAAAGGTGCCCAAGCTCAATTAATCATTGGGGACCCGTTTACAGGTCGGCGACATCCCGGAAACGGGTCCCTTACCGGATATTTACCTAACTCGCGAAGACCAACCGGAGGAACCCAGGGTCTGGAAGCCCTAAAAACTCTCGCAAAACGGCCCTCCCGACGATCGGTCCCCCTCCCCCCGCGAATCGGGTCGCGTTTTACCGCTTAGAGGTACTGGCGAACCTGTAAGCAGGTACCCTTAAACCTGCAAAGGGGCACCTATACACCTCTAACATTTTGATACGAAAGGGATATCCCTGTACAAAGTCTATAAACTTAATAAACAATAACAAACTATGTCTGCCTTTTATAACATGAATTTTGACTAGCAGAGGCACGTTTCGCGTGCGAAACCGTCAGATCACTCGCAACATGTACGGCATGACTTATTGGTTCCTACTTCCGAAAAGATGTGCGATAATTGGGGTGATAACATCAAATATTGACGATCTGACCGAGGCATCATAACATGGACAAGAAGCCGGGCACCCCCCTCCCACCCTATTTCAATCTCGATCCTGAGGCCGCAGCCGCAAAACTCAATGAGCCGGTGGATACCGCCCGATTCGCCAAAGCTGCCGCCTTTGCTGGACGCGGAAGGGCAGATCTCGCTAAACGAGGCTACGCTCCAGACGGCCAGAAAAAGCTTCGGAAATTCTCCACATGGGAAATTTGCCGCTACCTCATTCCCGTGGCCCCCGCCCATCTGCGCAGGGTGCTGAACAAACACCCCGAACTTCCCCAAGGCGAAGGAGCCGGGAACGCTAAGCGGTTCAGTCTCGAAGAAATCCTTACATTGCGAAACCACTTCGCCGAAGAGGGTGTCAGCACCAAGGAATACCGCCCCTACCGCCCCAAGGGGCTGCCCGCAAAAGTGGTCGCCGTGGCGAATTTTAAGGGGGGTGTAGGTAAGACCTCGACGGCAGCGCATTTGGCCATGTCAGCGGCTTTAGACGGCTACAAAGTGCTTGTCGTGGACCTTGATTCCCAAGGCTCTATGACCTCCATCATGGGTGGGCAGGTTCAGGACGAGTGGCAGACGATTTTCCCCCTGCTCGCGCGCGATTATGCTATGCAGGTCCAGTCCGAAAATCGCGTTCGCGTCGCGGCAGCCGAGCCCGAGATTTCGATGGACGAAACGCTGACCGAGGCGCTGACGATCTCGCTCAAGGACGTCGTTCAAAAGACCCATTGGCCCAACATCGATCTTATCGGGGCCCAACTCAATCTATATTGGGCGGAGTTCCAAATCCCCGTGTGGCGGATGGCCCTGCGGCACTGGGCCCTTTGGGATGCGCTATCCGCGGCGCTGGATTCGGGTGGCGCCTTGGACGAATATGACATCATTCTGCTCGATACGCCCCCTGCCCTCGGCTATTTGACGATCAATGCTTTGGCCGCGGCCGATATCATAATGGTTCCCTTGGGCGCCTCGTTTTTGGAGTTCGATTCTACTGGCCGTTTCTTCGATATGCTCTATTCCACCTTCGCCTCTATTGAGGAGGGGGAGAACGCGGCGCGGCGGCGTGAAGGCTTGCCGGAGATGAGGTTTGAATGGGACGTAGTGCGCGCGATCATCACACGCTTCGACGCCAGCCAGCAGACCGATCTGGCCAATGTGATCCAAGCTTATTTTGGCGATATGACAAACACTTACCGGCAGGAGTTCACCGCGATGGTCGGGCAGGCTGGGGAAAGTGTGAACGGGATATACGAGGCCGATTATCGGGATTTCAACCGCGAGACCTATACCCGCGGGCGGGAGACCTTTGACCGAACCTATGCTGAGTTCAAAGAAATTTTGTTAGGCGCGTGGTGGCGCGATGACCAGGAACGGAAGGAGACCGAGAATGGCAAAACGCAGACAGCTTGAAATCCCCTCGGCGGAGGCGCTTAAAGAGATCGAAGAAGGTTTCGCGCGCGAAACCTCTCGGATCGGCACCCGTGCGCCAATCGCTGATGTGGCGGCGGATGCAGCGCGGCATAAAGACCCCCTGCCACAGCATCTGCGCGAGGAGAATGCGCGTGATAAGGCGGATGCAAAAGCGCTTCGACTTGCGCGGGAAAAGGGCCTCGTCCTGACCGAAGTGCCGCTGCATGAGATCACGGCAGATGCCCTAAGCCGCGACCGTTTAAAGATGGACGAGGAGGATCTCGCCGAGCTCCGGCGGTCGATCGCGGACCATGGGCTTCGCCTGCCGATTGAGGTTTTCGAGTCGTCTAATCCCGAAGCGGCGGGTAAATATGCTCTGATCTCAGGCTTCAGACGCCTCGCCGCCATGCGCGAATTAAACGCGCTTTCGGGGGGTGAACGGCATCAGACGATTCCGGCTTTCGTGCGTAAACCGGATACGCTGGCCGACGCGATTGTGGCGATGATTGAGGAGAATGAGGTCCGGACCGGCCTCAGCCAATATGAACGCGGTCGCGCAGCGGCGATCACGGTCCATGATGGGGTTTTCGCCACCGTGGACGAGGCCGTCGCGACGCTGTTTTCTTCGGCCAGCAAAGCGAAGCGGTCCAAGATTCGATCCTTTGCTTTAATACATGAAGAGCTTGGCGATATGCTCCGTTTCGGTCCTGAACTGAGCGAGCGTCAGTGTCTACGCATCGCGACTGGACTGCGCGCGGGGCAAAGCGAGGCAATGCGAACGGCACTGGAAGCTAATATAGTGGCCACAGCGGAAAATGAATGGGCGGTGTTGGAACCGTTGATCGAGGCTGCCGAAGGTGTCGCCACCGATCCCAAGCGGGGCGGACGGCCTCGGAAAAATGTGGAGTGGGCTAGGTTAGTAAGATTGGCCAATGACGTCACTATGGAGCAGATGCGCATCGAGGATGGCTACGCCATTCGCATCCGGGGCTCGAATGTGACCGAGGAGATGATCGAGCTGGCAATGGATCGGATCAAATTTTTGCTTGAGGAAGTTTGAATTGCCGAAGGTAGGTTTCGCACGCGAAACCTACGCCCCCCCCCCTCAACACATCCAAACAAACGGACACAGATCAGCTAGGTTTCGCGCGCGAAACCTAGCTGATCTAACCCGAAGCGCTGATCGAGGATATAGTTAATCCGCGCCCCTGAAGCTAATTTCCTCAGCTCTTAAAGGAAGGCACAATTAGCATTCTCCATCTTCTCGAAGATCACCACAACGGTTTGACAGACCCATCTGTAGTGGGTTCGACGAGACGACCGGTGATGCGCTAGACCAACCTTAGATGACGCGCGGGATGATGGTCGCCTCTACAAAAGATCTGGCGCTGGTGTTGAAGAGTGGGCATGTCCTTACCCTGCCCCCCCTGTCGCCCAGCGTGATATACCCGATCCGCATCGCGAGGGGGGGTAGTGACAGGGGGGTACGATCACAGATGGCAAGGGGTCGCTCTGATGTTGGGCGGCCGCATGCACCATTTCGCGGCATACCGTAGCTGGGTACCTATCGCCTTTCCGGCGGATTTCGCAGGGACCGAGCGCCCTTTGGCTCTGGTTCCGAATCGATCGACCGGCCCTACCAAGCGGACCTAGCTCCGCGTAATCTGGTCGACCAAGTGTTTTGGAGCGGGGCGGCCATCCAAATGGATGACCTGGTTGGAGATAAAGCTGACAGCGGCCTCGACGTGCAGAGAAGCAATATCGCAAATGACTACTGGATGAGTCATCCGGCTTTCGCAGCGGGTGCGGCCTATCGCGTTTTGGTCAAGCCGGGCGATTGCGGCGGTACAGCCTTCACCCGCAACGGCAATGAAGAGCCGTACCGCTTGTTACCGCTATCGGATGGGGTGGCCGCGCCGCTATCGTGCGGGACTTTCTGATATGGTATGAAGCGGGCGGGGCGTTCACAACGAATGAAAGCTCAGTCCGACGGGCGTTTCGCAGCGATATAATGACCCCGAGGGGCTCCTTACCGAATTCAGCGACGTTTCATGCCGGGCCGAAAACTATGCTCTGTAGGCCAACACAGGGACTATTTCCACGTCTCTGGCGAGGAGGCGTACAGGTCGCGTCTGGCGGTTCTGGCACGACGTTCTGAAACAGGCATTCGGCTAGTTCCTTCTAGTCCGGCAGGCCCAGGCGCAAGCTTCCAAGTTTCGCAGCGCGCTAAGGCAGGCGGGCTGTAGTAGCCGATGATCGAGGGGACGCCGGGGCGGTAGAGCCGGTCAGGAACGAGGATGGGCAGCTCAGGGTGGCTGTAGAGCAGGGTGCGATTGGAGTTGGTCGTTTGATACGCGTCCCCCGGTTCATCGCGGTATAGGGTGAGACTGATATCGGCATGGCTGATATGGCCAAGCATAGTGTCGAAATTCTGCTCGCAGGGCGAAGTGATATTGGTCCACACGGGCGGCGTTTCGTTCACGCGGTCAAGGATATGGATGTGCCAGTACGGTCGGGCGTTCGCCAAGCAGATGAGGGGAGGGGTATCGAGCAGGGCATGCCCGGCGCAGGCAGCGAGGGGCCAGTACGGGGTTTGGGCTATGGATCAACAGCACTGGCTCTTAGTCCCGCTTGAAAGATGCCGTTTGGGTCAAACCTCACGTTTGAGGGATCCGCGAAATGGGAGGCGATATGGGGCTAGCGGTCCTGATGCGGCTAAAGGGGGCGGTTCCGTTCTGCCAACAAAAGTGCATCCGGCGCCGTAAGCAGAGGGTTAGCATGTGAAACACGGTGAATGCGAGCGGCCTGCGGGGCTTGTTCGGCCAGAAGCGGTCCGAGCGGGACTGCCGGGCCGCTTTCGCATATGCCCTGCACTTTATCGGCTTACGACGGGGGGCTATTTGATAAGCGGCGGCGAACTTAGTCCCAACAAGAAACAGCCTGCGTTGCTCGTCGCTCATGCGCTTGCAGAGCTGAGGTGCCACCACGCGAGCTCTTTAATGGGGCGTCGGCATTTGTCTTTGCGGCTCTGCACGAGGAGCGTGGCGATGCCGGAGTTCCTCGGCGGTCGCCGCCGGGGAATGGTCCGCCGGGGACAGTCCCGCGCCAATTTATTTGATTGGCATAGCAGCGCCATGGAGCTGGCCCGAATGGTGTTGGATTTAGGCGAGGCGCATTGTGGAAGCTGAAAGGGCCCTGTGAACAATTTTGCGCCGGGCGATCTACGGACTGCCAACCTAGCTACCGCGGTACAGGAGCTATGATGGGGTTGCCCCTCCAAAAGCCACAGTTCGGCGGTCCAACCCACCGTCGGAGGCAGCGACTTACCTGGTAACATAGCTCGCGCGGTCGCTTACAAGGAAACAAAATACATGTGCGATTTTGCGTTTGGAACCGTAGCGGGTGAGGGGCATCGCGTCGTGATAAGCCGCACGTCTCTCCGACGAGTCGACGGCCAGCGTGAGTTTTGTGTCCACCGGTCCAGCGTAGTTCGCACGGATCCCGACTTCGCCAAGCTCCGCCCCTTGCTGTTTGGTCAAATGGATCACCGCCACTTTGAAGGTGCCATAGGCGATCCGCAACGTCGAGGCGCGCAACCCGGAGTTCAGAGCGATATTCACGATGGCACCACCGCGGGTGGAGAAGAGCGCGAGACAGGCTTGGGACATCAGAAACACGCAATCAATGTTGGTGTTCATAGCACGAGGCCAGCGGGAGAAGTGAGCCTCGGCCAGAAGCCCGAAGTCGGCGACGGCCGCATTGTTAACCAGAATGGCGAGGCGCCCGAATGTTTGTTTGACCATCTTTGATGGCCTGCGCGACTTGCTGCGGGATTGAAACGTCACAAGTGATGGCGAGCGCGCCGGGGAGTGTGGCCGCGGCGTCTGCCAGTTCCTCCGCATCGCGGTCGAGCATGACGATGCGGCGGCCTTCGGCGTGGAAAAGTGCGGCTGTGGCGAGGCCGATGCCGCGGGCGGCTCCGGTGATCCGGGCAACGGTATCGTTCATTTCAGCACCTCCGGCAGGAACAGTGAAAGGGCAGGGACCGCCGCCACGATGGCAAGGCCGATGACGCTGATCGCGAGGAACGGTAGGGCGGCGCGGGCGATATGCTCCAACGGTTGGCGCGTGATATTCGCGGCGACGTAGAGGTTGATCCCGACGGGCGGTGTGATGAGGCCAATGGCGAGGTTCACCATCACCAGCACGCCAAACCAGACCGGATCCCAGCCAAGCTCGCGAACGACGGGCAGGAAGATCGGCAACGAGATGAACATCACCGTAACCGGGTCCATGAACATACCCGCGATCAGGAGGATCAGCATGATAACCATCAAGATCACCCCGCCATTGTCCGACAGGCCGAGCAGTTGGTCGGAGTATTGGCCGACGAGGTCTTCGACCGTCACGACCCACCCGAACAGGCTGGCATAGGCGACCACCAACATGACGACGGCGGAGGAGGAGGCGGCCTCGGTCAGGGCGTCATAGAGGGCGTGGGTGGTGAGCGTGCGATAGGCAAAAGCGCCCACGGCGATGGCATAGACCGTGGCGACGAGGGCGGCTTCGGTCGGGGTGAAGATGCCGGAGTAGATGCCACCGAGAATGACGACTGGGGTCATCAGACCCCAGAAGGATTCCCGAAAACTCTGGCCGAGATCGCGCCAGTAGCCCTGGCTGGGCGGTGCGGGTGAAAGCTTGTCCAACTCCGCCCGGTCAGACGATTTGATGAACGGCAGGATAATCAGCATTAAGACGCCCATGAAGAGACCGGGGATGATCGCCGCGATAAAGAGCGCGGAGATCGACGTCTCGGCAATGACGCCATAGATCACAAGGCCGATGGAGGGCGGGATTACGATGGAGAATGCGGCACCCGTGCAAACCAAAGCGGCGGCGGCGGCGCGAGGGTAGCCGTCTTCTTGCATGCCCTTGATGATCATCGGGCCGATGGCCGCGACGGAGGCGGGACCCGAGCCCGAAACCGCGCCCCAGAATAGGCACACGACGGTGCCGACGACACCCATGCCGCCGGGCAGGTTCCCGATGAGGATACGGAAGAAGCGGATCATCCGCTCGGCGATGCCGAGGGTTCCCATCAGCGTCCCCGCAAGGATGAAGAACGGGATGGCGAGCAGGGCGTATTTCGCGATGCCGGTGGCGATCAGATCGCCCGCAAGGTCAAAGCCAAAGCCGATCTGCCACATGGCATACATGGCCGAAAGGCCGAGCGCGAAGGCCACGGGCACGCGCAGGGCCATCAGCAGGAAGAAGGCGATGATCATCTGGGTGCCGGCACCCATGCCAAAGATATCTAACATTGGACTATGCTCGCGGTTCTTGGCGCGTCGCGCGCCATATTTCTGCGGCATTTTGCAGGTAACGGATGATGATCAAGGCAAAGCCGAAGGGCAGGCCGATCTGATACCACCACGCGGGCACGCCGAGCGCATAGCTGCGGATGCCGCTGCCGATCTGGTTCATTAAGGTGGCCCAAGAGAACCATGCCGAAGCCGCCAGCAGCAGGACCGAAAGGATCACCGACAGCAGGAACACGGCCCGGGCCGCGGGGCGGGGTAGGAAATCCTGAACGATCGTGACCGCCAAATGCTGCCCCCGCCGCGCAGCAATCGCGGCGCCAAAGACGGTGAGCAGCAGAAAGCCGTTGGTCAGCAGCTCTTCCGAAGCGGCGAAGGAATAATGCGTGGCGTAGCGGACCACCACATTAATGAAACCGATCAGCGTCATGCCAAGAAACAGCACGGCGCAGACGATCTTTTCAAATTCGTTCAGCAGAAATCGCATGGCTCTGACCCTCCCGGATCGGCGCGGCTCCGGAGCAGGGCCGCGCCGAGGTTTTAGTTCGCGGGTGTCGCGGCGATGGCGTCTTGGAAGCTACCGACAATGTCGGTGCCCACTTTGGCGGCCCACGTGTCGAAGGCGGGTTTGGTTGCTTCGCGGAAGGCGGCCAGTTCCTCTTCGGAGGGCTCGTAGACCTCCATCCCCTTGTCACGCAGGAAGGCAACGCCTTTGGCGGTGCCTTCGCGGGTGATCTCGCGCTGGTATTCCATGGCTTCGGTCGCTGCTGCGCGCATCTGCTCTTGGGTCGCCTCGTCCAGATCGCCCCAGACTTGGGTCGAAACGCCGAGGAAGATCGGGTCATAGGAGTAGTGCCAAGCGGTCAGGTGTTTTTGCACCTCAAAGACCTGCTGTGGAATGATCACGGCCCCAATCGGGTTTTCCTGACCATCGACCACGCCCTGTTGAAGCGCGGTCATCGTCTCGCCCCATTGCATCTGCTGCGGGTTGGCGCCGAGCGCGTTCATTACGTCGATATACATCGGCCCGGCGACGCGCATGTTCAGCCCCTTCATATCTTCGGGGGTCTTGATCGGGCGGACGTTGTTGGTGA
>JBDVDE010000037.1:0-4318 GCA_039942135.1 Hyphomonadaceae bacterium | reverse complement strand
TGGTCACGCCAAGGCGATGGCCGGCTCACTCTCAAAGGCGGCGTGCGCGAAGTGCTCGCCGCGCGCTATCTCGAAGCGCTTGGCGTCAAGACATCGAAGCTTTTCTCGCTGGTTGAAACCGGCGAAGCCCTCACGCGCGGGGACGAGCCAAGCCCGACCCGTTCAGCGGTCATGGTTCGCTTATCCGAAACCCATATCCGCTTTGGCAGTTTCCAGCGCGCTATGGCCCTTGGCGAAACAGAAAACCTCGCCCGCTTGGTCAATCATGCCGTCAAACATTACCACCCCGACGCCGCTGATCCAGACATGGCCCGCCAAACGGCTGCGCTTCTCCACAGGATCGCCGAGGCGGCTGGCCGTATGATCGGGCAATGGATGGCATCGGGCTTTGTCCACGGCGTTATGAACACCGATAATTTCAATATTACGGGAGAAACATTTGATTTTGGTCCCTATCGTTTCCTACCGAAAAGCGACCCCAATTTCACCGCTGCCTATTTCGATCAGCAAGGGCTTTACAGGTTCGGGCGGCAACCGACGCAAGGGCTGTGGGCCCTGCAACAATTGGCATCTGCGCTTAGCCCCTTGGCCGAAGTGGACAGTTTAACGGAGTCTCTAAAAGCCTATGAACCCGCATACCAGCAGAGCTTTATCGACCAAACCTGTCATTTGCTCGGAGTCGAAACTGGAGTTTTCGACGATGATATAGAGTTTCTCAGCCTGTTCTATGCATGGATGACCGAGACAGAATGCGCATGGCCGCAGGTGTTTTTTGACTGGTATGGCGGCCCCGCCAGCGAGGCCCGCGCCAAGGCCAGCCCGCTCGCAGATCTCTATGCGCAGGACCTGTTTGCTCCAGTCAAATCAGCGCTGATGGCGCGCGCACCGATCAAAGAAAACCGTCTTGATACGGCTTATTTCCAAAGTGCGAAACCAGAGAGCCTTTTGATCGATGAGATCGAAACCATCTGGGCCGCAATTGCCGAACATGATGACTGGTCTTTGTTTGATAGCAAACTGGATAGACTGGCCGAGTTGGAAGCAGCCTTGAGCACTTAGGAAGACAGCCTTGGGCACTTAACGAGGAAGCCTTGAACACTTAACGATGAACCCCTGAGCACTTGATCGAACAAGCCCTACTCGCTCCGGCTCGCCTTCTCGTCCAAGCCTGACAAGCCCTCGCGTTCAGCTAAAACTTGCGCAACGGCGCCAAGCGAAATCCCGCGCGCCTCTAATCCGACAAGCATATGATAAAGCAGGTCCGCTGCCTCGCCTGTCACGTCCGCATCGCCCTCGCCAGCAAGAGCCAGCCCTAGCTCGCCCGCTTCCTCGATCAGCTTCTTGGCAATCTTGTTCGGCCCCTTGGCGAGCAGGCTTGCGGTATAGGACGCGCCAGCATCGCCAGCATCGGCCCGTGCCGAAATGGTCGCGGCCAGCGCCTCAAGCACCTGTCCCAGATCTGGTCCGGTTGGGTTTGATCCACTCATCAGCCTGCTCCTGCCGTTTCGATGGGGCGCGACGGCACACCTGCGCCCGCCAAAGCAGCCCGCGCATCTGCAAGCGTCGCATCGCCAAAATGGAAAATCGACGCGGCCAAGACAGCGCTCGCCCCGCCTTCGATAATAGCTGGCGGCATATCATCGACACTGCCCGCCCCGCCCGACGCCACCACGGGAACATTGACCACACCCGTCACCGCTTGCAATAGCGGCAGGTCGTAGCCGTCGCGGGTGCCGTCGCGGTCCATGCTGGTGAGCAAAATTTCGCCCGCGCCGAGTTCCGTCGCACGCTTGGCATAGTCGACCGCATCAATGCCCGTTCCCTGTCGGCCGCCATGCGTGAAAATTTCCCAATGTTCGCCGACACGCCGCGCATCAATCGACACCACAACGCATTGCCGCCCTGCACGGCTGGCGCAGCGCGAGATCAGCTCGGGGTCAGCCACCGCCGCAGAATTGACCGCCACTTTGTCAGCGCCCGCTCTGAGCAGCCGCACCATATCATCAGCGCTGCGCACGCCGCCGCCGACTGTCAGCGGCATAAAACACTGCTCGGCCGTACGCTGGACGATATCGAGCAAGGTGCCCCGCCCTTCATGCGTTGCGGCAATATCGAGAAAGCAAAGCTCGTCCGCCCCTTGCGCATCATAGGCTTTGGCCAGCGCAACCGGATCGCCCGCATCGCGCAAGTCGACAAAGTTCACACCTTTGACTGTACGGCCATCTTTTACATCGAGGCAGGGAATGATGCGCGTCTTGAGCATAGTCATCCTAGGGCATGTGATGCGCCTAAATATCTACCAACTCTATCCAAATGGCCTTGTCAGCCAGTCAAACTTTCTAGGCAGGCGCATTGTCATTGGCGAGCGAGCGGAACACGGCCAGCACTTCGTCAATATCGGCTTCCGTGTGGGCGGCTGACAGGCTGATCCGCAACAGGCTTACACCGCCCGGTGTCGCAGGTGGCACAGCCAGATTGACGTAGACCCCGCGATCAAACAGCTTGTTCCAATCGTGAACGGCGGTTGGCTCATCAGGTCTGCGAACCGAGATCACAGGACTTGGATGGTCGGCTGCGAGATCGAAACCCATCTCGGCCAAGCCATTATAAAGCTGTCCAGCGCGGTCCCAGAGGTTTTTGTGCAAATCGCCTTTGTCGGTGATGATCCGGTTGAGCGCAGCTTGCGCACTGGCAATCGCAGACGGCGAAGGCGACGCGGTAAACATATAAGGCCGCGCAACTCTCAACAGTTCGAATTGCGGGTGCTTGGACGAACAAAATCCGCCAATCGAGGCCAGAGACTTCGAAAATGTCCCCGCGTAGAAATCAACTTTGTCGAGCACGCCCTGCTCTTCGGCAAGTCCGCGTCCCGTCGGGCCGAAGCTGCCAAAAGAATGGGCTTCGTCAACATAGATCATTGCGCCGTGCCGATGGGCAACCTCGGTCAACTCGTCTAGCGGGGCGAGATCGCCGAACATGGAATACATGCCTTCGACCACAACCAACCGGTCGCCTTCAGGCTTTTCTGTGCGCGCGAGTCTCTTGTCGAGATCGGCAGGATTATTGTGGCGGAACCTGACCGTGGTAGATGTCGATAGGCGGCATGCATCATAGATACAGGCATGGCTGTCGGCATCGATAAAGATCTGATCGGTCGGCCCGCCCAGCGCAGAAATCGCTGCGAGGTTTGTTTGATAGCCTGTCGAAAAGACGATGGTAGAGGCCATGCCCAAAAACTTCGACAAGGATTGCTCGAGCTCAACGTGCTCGACATAATTTCCGTTGGCTTGCCGCGAGCCGGTTGTGCCCGTGCCATGCGCATCAACAGCGTCCTTGGCCGCCTTCACGCAGGTCTCGTCAAAGGTCAGGCCCAAATAGTTATTTGTGCCGACAAGCAGTAGCTCTTTGCCATCAACAACGCCGCGCGTCGCCGATAGAATTTCATCGAACTGCATACCAACAGGATTACGTCCGATTTCCATAACGCGGCCAAGCCGCTCCAAAATCGAATCATATTTAGAAAAGATACTCATAACGCCGTGCAGTCGCCTTCTAAGCTTTCCGAAGTGTCCGGATCGTACCCACCAAATCCCCCACGGATTTCATTTCGCTTACGGTCTCCATCGGGAAAGTAATATCATAAGAATCCTCAACCTCCATAATGAGATCGAAAACAGCTACCGAATCGACTTCCAAATCGGAAACAATCACAGTTTGCGGTGAAATCGAAACATTATTTCTATTGTATGGGCCAAGCAAAGCGCAAACTTTCTGGAACACTGGGTCATCAGAATCATCCACAATCTGGTTCACGTTCGAACTCACCTCACTCTGTTTCATTCAACGCGTCCAATTCATAGGCGAAGCGTAAACACTCTTCCAAATTTCGTGCACCGGAAATTTCCGAATCCCCAGTCCAGTCATTATGCAGCATTTCTCTCACCTTGCCAGCATTGAAAAATGTTGACCGGCCAAATACCGCGCACGTTATCTGCGTCATTAGCGCCGCGGGTGCAAGTATAAAGCGTGTAATCGGCAATACCCGAACCTTTCTTGAAAGTGCGGCGGACGCAGCTTTTGCGAGGTCATCCCACCCGCTTTCGGGGCTCCCGCCATATGGGGTCAGGATATATGGCGTCGGACTTTCCTCATCGACCTGAGGCAATTGCGCCGAGATTTGCTCGACAAGAAAGCGAGCGACATCTTCCATATAGACGAATGACATCCGTCCTTCACGCCGCGCTTTACCTGAAGGCGCAGGCAACCAACCGCGCTGCATCACCCGTAATACCGGTGCCGTTGCGTCATCCCCTGGCCC
>JBDVDE010000036.1:0-42020 GCA_039942135.1 Hyphomonadaceae bacterium | reverse complement strand
TTAGGTAGGCACCAAGTGTCGTGCCTTCCTCGCGAGCGGCTTCTCGAGCTGCCTCGCGCGCTTTAGTGTCGATACCTTTTACACTCCATGGGCCCGTCTGAGACATTGCGCCCTCCTTAGTAAATGCGGTGCAGCTATTCTGCGCACAAAAGTTAATTTCTTGGCGAGAATTGCCCGCTTGGTGTTAAGGGCAAGTTAAAGGTAAATATTTTCCGCAGTTCTGGTCACTATTGAACAATTACAGGGCGAATTTCGTGCAAATGAATTGTCGTTGACGTTGACGTTCACGTAAGGGTCGTGTATCTAGGGCGGATGGAAAAACGCATTCAGAAACCCGCTTCGCCCTCAGTCTCTGCTGCAGAGTCACGTACATATTCTATATCCGAGCTCGCGCGCGAGTTTGGCGTAACGGCGAGGGCTTTGCGATTTTACGAAGACAAGGATTTGTTGCATCCAGCGCGTGACGGGATGACACGGGTGTATTCGAACCGTGATCGGGCAAGGCTGACGCTTATCGTACGCGGCAAGCGGGTTGGACTGCCTCTGGCCGATATTCGCGAGATTCTCGATCTATATAAGATGGGCGATCACCGCGTGCAGTTGCGGATGTCACTGGAGAAATTCCGCAAGCAAGTCGTTGAGCTAGAAAACCAGCGTCAGGATATCGAATCGGCGCTAACCGAGTTACATAAGGGGATTGTGTGGGCTGAAGAGCAGCTCGAGAATACAGGGCCTGGGCAAGACGCGAGTAAAGATGTTCTTGCTTATGAAGCGGTTGCGCGTGCGCAGCTTGAAGACCAAGACTAATAGATAGTATCCGCGCGGCTAAAGTCCGCTCGGCCATGACAATAATAATTCGCTAGATGGGAATACCAGATGCCACGTTATGATGCGCCTGTGCGCGATATGCAGTTTGTTTTGCATGAGCTCTTGTCTCTGCAAAGCCACTCCAATCTTGAAGGTTTCGGCGAAGCAACGCCTGACCTTATCGACCAAATCCTCGAGGAAGCGGGTAAATTCTGTAAAGAAGTGACCCACCCGCTGAATATGATCGGTGATACGCAAGGCTGTGTCCGTGCGAGCGACGGCAGTGTGAAAACTCCCGATGGGTTTAAAGAAGCCTATGCTGCTTTTACCGAAGGTGGCTGGCCGCTCCTCGGTGCTGATCCGGAAATGGGTGGCCAAGGGCTGCCTTATGTTCTCGGGACGGCGTTTAACGAGATGATGTCTTCGTCGAATATGGCGTTCGGCATGTATCCGGGCCTGACGCGCGGCGCATATGAGGCGCTGATGGAAGGCGGTTCTGACGAACAGAAGGCCAAGTATGGTCCGAATATGGCGTCAGGCGTCTGGGCTGGCACGATGAATTTGACCGAACCGCATTGCGGCACGGATCTTGGCATGATGAAGACCAAGGCGGCACCGCAGGCTGACGGGTCTTATAAGATTACGGGCCAGAAGATCTGGATTTCCGGCGGCGAGCAGGATTTGACCGAAAACATCATCCATCTGGTTTTGGCGAAGATTGAAGGCGCGCCGGATACGATTAAGGGCGTGTCTTTGTTTGTTGTGCCGAAATATATCGTCAATGAAGACGGCTCACTCGGCGAACGCAATGATTGCGGCTGCGGCGGCCTCGAAGAGAAAATGGGCATTCATGGCAATGCCACGTGCGTGATGAATTATGATGGCGCAACCGGCTGGCTGGTGGGCGAAGAGAATAAGGGCATGCGCACCATGTTCGTGATGATGAACGAAGCGCGTCTTGGGGTTGGACTGCAAGGTCTGGCACAGGCGGAGATTGCTTATCAGAACGCCGCTGATTTTGCCCGTGACCGGCTGCAAGGACGCTCGCTGACAGGACCAAAAAATCCTGACGGGCCTGCTGATCCGATTATCGTGCATCCGGATGTACGCCGTATGTTGATGGACAGCCGCGCCTTTATCGAAGGCGGACGGGCCTTTCTTTACTGGACTGCGCTACATGGCGATCTGCAAGAGAAGTCGCCGGACGAGAAAGTCCGCGAAAAGGCAAAAGACTATATGGCGCTGATGACGCCAGTGCTTAAAGCCTTCCTGACCGATCGCGGCTTGAAGGCGTGTAATGACGGCATGCAGCTTTATGGCGGTTCCGGCTTTACCAAGGAATGGGGCATGGAGCAGTTTGTTCGCGATGTCCGGATTGCGCTGATCTATGAAGGAACCAATGGCGTTCAGGCGCTTGATCTTGTTGGCCGTAAACTGGCGAGCAAAGGTGGTCGCGCGATCTTCTCGTTCTTTGCCGAGATTGATGACTTTATTAGCGAGAATTCGGACAATGCGGATCTCGCCGAGATGATTGCCCAGCTGACAGATGCCAAGGCGCAACTGCAAGACGGCACGACATGGCTGATGCAAAACGGCATGAGCGACTTTAACAATGCGGGTGCGGCCTCCATGGACTATCTGCAATTGTTCGGGCTGACCGCGCTGTCTTATATGTGGGTGCGCATGGCGAAGGTTGCGCATGAGCGTGTGGTTGAAGGATCTGATGATCCATATTATGCCGACAAGCTGGTTACGGCACGGTATTATATGGAACGGGTTTTGCCTGAAAGCGCATCGCACCTGACCAAGCTGAAAACCGGTGCTGGCTCCATGATGGCGCTGGCGGCGGACCGGTTCTAGGAATTGGGAGGCTGATCGCGAGATTGCTTTAGAGATGGACGGTTTTGATCCCCGCACCTTTTTTACTGACGAGGCAGCGCCTCCAGCTCCGAAGCATCTTGGCTGGAAGCTCATAGATTTCGATATGGACAAAGGCTGGGTGAAAATCGGTTTTAAGCCGCGGGAGGCGTTTTTGAACTTCGGCGGCAGCGTGCAAGGCGGCTTTTTGACGGCCATGCTCGACGATACGCTCGGGCCGGCAATACTTGTCAAAGCGAAGCGGCCTCTCATTGTGCATACGATAGACCTGCACACGCACTTTCTGCGTCCGGTTGGACTTGGGGATGTGACGGTTGAAGGCGTTTGTACCAAGCTCGGACGATCGGTTGCCTATACCGAGGCCAAGCTCTTTGATGGTGCGGGCAATCTCTGCGCGCGCGCAACTTCTAGCGCTATGTACTCTGAAGTGTCGGGAGCGGCCAATGCCTGATGCAGCCCGCATAACGGACGTGTTTCCAGAACCGAGCCCTAGTTCAAGCACGCTTGGGTTCGAGATTCTCGCACTCGACATGAAAGCATGGACGACGCGGGTGCGCTTTGATGGCAAGCCGGAATTTCGCAATCCGGCCGGTTATATTCAAGGCGGGTTTCTCGCGGCGATGCTTGATGATACAATCGGGTTTCTAGCGGGGATGAAAACGGCCCCGAATGCACTGCCCTCGACCGTGGATTTGCACACGACATTCTTGCGCCCTGTGCGCGTTGGCGTGGTTGAAGTGGCCGCCCGGCTCTCCAATATTGGCCGGGCGATGATTTTTACCCAAGCCACTCTTTACGATGCGCGCGGCAAAGAAGCTGCGCGTTCAACTGCCAGTCTGACTATCAATCCGGTTCAAGCGAAACCGACCCTCTAGATTTGAGATCCCAAGGAGACCTCCCCATGAACGAAGCATATATTTATGACGCAGTGCGCACGCCGCGCGGTAAAGGCAAGAAGTCCGGCAGCTTGCACGAAATTACGGCGCTTGATCTGGCAACGCAGCCGCTTAAAGCGATCCGCGATCGTAATGAGCTGGACACATCTGATGTTGATGATGTGGTGCTGGGCTGCGTGTCACCGGTGGGCGAGCAAGGCGCGGACATTGCGCGGGTTGCTGTGCTGAATGCCGAATATGCGGAAACGACAGCAGGCGTTCAAATTGACCGGTTCTGTGCGTCAGGGCTTGAAGCTTGCAATATGGCGGCATCGAAAGTCATGACCGGCGAAGCGGATATGGCAATTGGCGGCGGGATTGAAAGCATGTCGCGCGTGCCGATGGGCGCGTCTGGTGGAGCATGGTCATCCGATCCGCAAGTTGCGATCAAGACCTATTTTGCACCTCAGGGCATTGGCGCTGACACGATTGCTACCAAGTATGGCTTTAGCCGCGATGATGTTGATGCATATGCGGTGGAAAGCCAGAAGCGTGCGGCAAAGGCCTGGGAAGAAGGCCGGTTCTCCAAATCTGTAATCGCTGTGAAAGACCAGATGGGCGGAACACAGCTTGATCGTGACGAACATATGCGCCCCGATGCGACGATGCAGAGCCTTGCGGCGCTGAACCCGAGCTTTGCTGGCATGGGCGCGATGGGCTTTGATGAAGTGATCAAGCAGCGCTATCCGGAACTCGAAGCGATCAATCATGTCCATCATGCAGGCAATTCATCCGGCATCGTGGATGGGGCTGCGGCGGTTCTGTTTGGCTCCAAGGCGATGGGCGAGAAGCATGACCTGAAGCCGCGTGCGCGTATCCGTGCGATGGCGTCGATTGGCTCCGAGCCGGGCATCATGCTGACCGGACCGACTTATGTGACGCAGAAAGCTTTGAAGAAGGCTGGTATGGAAGTTGGTGATATTGACATCTATGAGCTGAATGAAGCGTTTGCTTCTGTCCCTATGCTGATGATGCAGCTGCTTGATATTGATCATGCGAAGATGAATGTGAATGGCGGTGCGATCGCTATGGGGCATCCACTTGGCGCGACGGGCGCGATGTTGCTCGGTACGATGGTCGATGAACTTGAACGCACGGGCAAGGAAACGGCTCTCGTGACTTTGTGTGTTGGTGCGGGCATGGGCACTGCAACCATTATCGAGCGCGTTTAAGCAGCGCTGGCGAGTAAGGAAGTAGAATGGCTGAAACTAGCAAACCGAAGCAACGGCCCACCAAAGCTGTCCGGCGCGATGCGGCAGAAGGCGAACGTCGTCTCTGGACGCGTCTACGTCGCAAGCAAGTCGATGGCGCAACGTTCCGGCGGCTCTATCCGATCCATGATGTGACAGCGAGCTTTGCCTGTATTGCTCGCAAGACGGTGGTCGAGTTTGACAATAGCAAAGTGGCGTTGGCGCAGGAGCTATCGCATGAAGAGCGGCGCTTGCACCGCATCGTGTCGCTTGGCTGGAAAGTCATTCTTGTAACGCATGAAGATGTGTTTGCGGACATTGAAGGCGTCGCCAAATCGATTGCCGAGCAGCTGCCGCCTGCACCGGACGAAAAACCAGTTTTTGCCAAACCAGACCCTGTCGAGAATGCGCGCAGTGACGCGATCCCTGATGACACTGGCTGGCAACCCTAATTTTACGAAAGACAAATGATATGAAACTCGAGACATTTTCCTTTGAAGTCGATGCAGACGGCGTTGCGCACGCAGTGTTTGATGTCCCCGGCCGCAGCATGAACACGCTCACGGGCAAAGCGATTGCCGATATAATTGCGATCACCAATGAAATTGCGACCAATGACAAGATCGTTGGAGCGGTGCTGTCGTCTGGCAAAGCGTCTGGCTTCTGCGCTGGCGCAGACCTTGGCGAAATGGGCGAGCAAGCGGGCGGCAAGCCGGCCTCGGAGATGAACGAAGCAGAGCTGAAAAAGGCACAGTTTGATCGCGGGTTCTCGCTGAACAAAACACTGCGCGAGCTTGAGACATGCGGAAAGCCGGTTGCGGTTGCGCTGAACGGGTTGGCGCTTGGCGGCGGCTTGGAAGTCGCGCTGGCGTGTCATTACCGTGTTGCGGCCAATGACAATCCGAAGCTGCAATTTGGTCTGCCCGAAGCGAAGATTGGCCTATTGCCGGGCGCTGGCGGAACACAGCGTTTGCCGCGCTTGATCGGCGTGCAGGCTGCGCTCGAATATATTTTACAAGGCCGCTCGATGAGAGCTGACAAGGCTCTGTCGCTTGGTGTCGTCAATGAACTTGTGCCGGCGGCAGAAACGGTTGCCAAAGCGAAAGACTGGGTGCTGGCCAATCCGGATGCGAAAGCACCTTGGGATGAAAAGGGCTTCAAGATGCCCGGCGGCGTGGTGCATAGATCACCGGGCGCTGGACAAGTGGCGACGATGGCGAACGCCATGCTGATGAGCCAGTCCTACGGCAATTATCCGGCGCAGAAGAATATTCTCTCTTGCGTCTATGAAGGCACGCAGCTGCCGATCGATGCCGCCCTGCGTATCGAGACGCGCTACTTCATCAACACCCAGCAACGTCCTGAAGCGAAAGCAATGATCCGGTCGCTGTTCCTGTCGATGCAGGCGCTTGGTAAAGGCGGCAATCGCCCTGCCGGTTTCGAGAAAACCGAGTTCAAGCAGATCGCGGTGATTGGCGCTGGATTGATGGGCGCAGGCATTGCCTATGTGCAAGCAAAAGCGGGTATCCCGACTGTGCTTGTTGATGTGTCGAAAGAGAATGCGGAAAAGGGTAAAGACTATTCGCGCAGATTGGTCGAGAAAGCCGTTAAGCGCGGCAAGACGACCGAAGAGAAAGGCCAAGCGCTGCTTGATCTGATCACCACGACCGACAGCTATGACGATTTCAAAGGGGCAGACCTTGTGGTCGAAGCCGTGTTCGAAAATCCGGAGCTGAAGGCAAAGATTACCAAAATGGCCGAGGAGCAGCTTGGCCCTGACGCGGTCTTCGGATCGAACACATCAACCTTGCCGATCACCGGATTGGCTGAGGCGTCCTCGCGACCTGAGAACTTTATCGGTATCCACTTCTTCTCGCCTGTCGAGCGGATGGGGCTGGTCGAGATCATCCTGGGTGAGAAGACGACCCAAGCAACACTGGCGAAGTCGGTTGATTATGTGCTGGCCATTCGCAAGACGCCGATTGTGGTCAATGATAGCCGCGGCTTCTATACGTCGCGCTGCTTCGGGACATATACCCAAGAAGGGTTGGCGATGTTGGCCGAGGGGATCAAACCGGCGATTATCGAGAATGTTGGCCGTCAGTCCGGCATGCCAATGGGACCGCTGGAAGTTTCTGACTCGGTTGGGCTCGATACGGCGCTTAAAGTCGGGCGTCAGATGGCGCAAGCCTCGGGTATTGATTATTCCGGCAATGAGCTTGGTCAGATGATGGCGTGGATTGTCGAAGACAAAGGGCGCGTCGGCCGTAAGGCTGGCAAAGGCTTTTATGATTATGGCGACGATGGCAAGCCGACACGGATCTGGCCGGACCTGAATAGCCAGATCGAAGTGAAGGTGGATGAGTGTCCGCCAGAGATGAAAACAGAGCTGACGAGCCGCTTCCTTGTGCGTCAGGCCATCGAGGTTGCACGCTGCTTTGAAGAAGGCGTGATCACGGATGCGCGCGATGGCGATATTGGCTCGATCCTCGCATGGGGCTTTGCGCCTTATACGGGCGGGTGTTGTTCCTATGTCGATCTGATCTGGGGTATCAAGGAGTTCGTAGCCGAGGCGGATCGTCTCGCGGACAAGTATGGCGACCGGTTCCGCCCTAATGATATGCTCCGCGATATGGCAGCAAAAGGCGAAGGGTTTTATGACCGCTTTGCGCCAGCCGAGGCGGTTGCAGCTTAAACACCGACACGCAAAATTTCGGGAGGCCCGTGCGTTTTGGCGTGCGGGCCTTTTTCGTTGGGAGCGGGTGTGAAAAAGACCGAGGCATTCTGCTCCGATCCTTTCGATCTTCGGATAAGCAACTTGCGAAAGTTACTCATGCCGTCGACATAATCCGCGCAGGCAAATGCATGCTTCGCGGGGAAGCTCGCGATTCTACAAGCTTGTGAAAACCATATCTGGAACTTGTGCCCAGATTATGGCGCAAGCGACATTGATCTCAGCAAAGCGTGAACTTTATTGGCCGCCAATATGCTCGGTGATGAAGGCATCAAGCTCTTCGAGGGCTCTAAGGCGGTCGCCCGGGCTAAGCAGGCTGTGGTCACCACCGCGATATTCTATCAATTCTACGGGTTTGTCGGCGCGGCGAAGTTCGCGGCGCATGATACGGCTTTGATTGATCTTAACCGTGACGTCATCGCGACCATGAATAAGTAGGACTGGGGCCTCGAAGTTTTCCGCGTATAAAGCCGGAGATTTTTCTTTAAGAATATCGCGAGTGGCATCGCCATTGGCCATGGCGGCCTCCCAATATTGGATGACCCAATGATCACGGCCATGGTCGCGCCTTTCATCGACGAGAATTTGCGGCAAGTGGGAGACACCGGCAATGGATGCGACACACTGATATAGATCTGGCGTAAACGCGCCGCCCGCAAGCGCCGCATAGCCGCCATAACTCCAACCGACAATACAGACGCGCTCCGGATCGGCCTGACCTCCGTTTATTAGGGCTTGTACGCCATCAGTAATATCGTGTTGCATGGTCGAGCCCCAGCCGCCATATCCAGCTCTGGTGAACTCTGTCCCGAACCCGTCGGAGCCACGGAAATTGGGTTGGAACACCAGATAGCCACGGTTTGCAAAATACTGGGGCATATAGTCAAACCCGACCTGATCGTGGCTCTCAGGGCCACCATGAGGCATCACGATCAGTGGCAATTTTTGCAATTCTGCACCGCGCGGAATTGTTAGAATGGCGGGAATGGTCAGGCCGTCGCGGGCCTCGTATTCTATGGTGAGAACCTCGCTAATGGCGGTCCTGGGGATATCGGGGCGAGACTGGGCGAGGCTGGAAAGCACCCCCGTCGTCCTGTCGAGTATAAGATAATCTCCGGCAAAATCACTGCCTTCTATATAGAGAACGAGCTTGGTCCAATCACTGGTCCATGATGTCAACCTGACTGAAGCCGTTCCGGCGCGCTCTTTAACATCATTGATATCGGCTGTGAGACTCTCGTCAAAAAATTCGTAGCTTGGCTCGAGCCCGCCATATTCAACACCTATGACAGTGCGGTTATTGTCGGTCAGAACCTTATTTATCTCAACTCCTTCTCTGGCCATAATTGCACCTGAGATCTCGCCGGAGAAGTCCATCTTGTACAGCGCATTGAAACCATTGTCGGCACGGCTGAAGAAGACAAGAGCCGATTCATCGGGGAGTATGCCGACGAGTCCGCGTGGACCGGATGGAGAAATTTCGTCGTAAATGGTTTCCCATTTTCCACTCCGCTTTGTGCGTATCTCATACCGGTTGGAGCGGTTGGAGTAGCGCTCTTGCGCAAGAATAGTTCCGTCTTCGGCTATAATATAATCTTTTGCGTCTTTGTGCCCTTTCTCGATGACGCGGCCTCTTCCGGTGTCGAGATCAACGCGAAAGACAGCATAGGGGGGGGCTTGTGGGCTGCCTCTTGAATAGGCGGGCATGAAGGCATATTCGTCATCTACAGAACGGCCGATGATTTCACCGATGCCAGTTTGATTTGCATAAAGTGAGTCTGTGTTTCGCAGTAGTGTTGTGAGTTTGCGTGTTTCAACATTTACGGAGAAGGCCGCTGTATAGTTGTATTTCCTCGAGTTTCCGTTAAATCGCAACGCATCGAAGCCACTCAGAATAACGTGTTCTGTTCCCGCCCATTCAACATCTATGACTTTCAAATCATTGATGTTGACGCCCCAACTGTCGTTTGTTTCCAAATTTATGATCGCCAGAATATTTTGATCGCCGTCTCGTCTGATATAGGCAATTTTCTCACCGGTCGGAGAAATGGCGAGGGCGGAGGCAGTCGGTAGATTGCCATATGCTTCGATAGGTGGTTGGGGAGTTTGCGCGGTGGCCCAAGAGCTTGCAAGTAACAAGAGAGCGGAAATAAATATAGCGCGCATTTACGGGGATCTCCTTACAAGGTTGCTTGGAGACTAGCTGCAAAAATGGTCCGTATGCAAGTGGTTTGTAGTAGAGGGTGTTACTAGAAACTATAGCCGAGTTCTATACCCCAGATGCGTGGTTCGTTGACGAAACCGGTGAGGTTGTTGAAGTCGATGCCGCCGGTCAGCCTGTCGGTTCCGGTGATGTTACGAACATAGGCGGAGGCTTTGTAACCTCTATCGGATTCATAGCCAACGCGCAGGCCGCCTTCGAAGAAGCCATCCTCGCCAAACTCGATGCTTTCATACAGGAAGAAATTGACATCATCCTTATAGGCCCAATCGGTGAAGACGAAAAACTCGCCGCCCTGAACCGGAATGCCGTAACGCGCTGTGGCGTTGAAGATCCATTCGGGCGCATTGGGGAAGGCGTTGCCCGAAATATTGAAGCCAAGGAATTCTTGGTCTGCTGCAGGGGTAAAGAGTGCCAAGTCGGCCGCCTCTACTTGTGTGATTGTGCCATCTGCGCTCTGGAAGACAGATGGATCAAGCACTGTGCAGGGCGCTCCACATCCCGGGGCAATTAGTAGATCGTCTTTGATCTCTGTCTTGTTAAAAGAAAGGCCCGCAGTGAGTGTCAGATTTTTAGTTGGCGCGGCTTCAATATCGAACTCGAAGCCATAGCCTTCACCTTCATCAGCGTTAAACAAGGCGACGGTATTTGTGGTTCCGCCGACAATGGTCAATTGTTGATCGTCCAGTTGATAGAAGAAACCGGAGAGATTGTATCTCAACCTACCTTGAAGCAGTTCGGATTTTAGACCAGCTTCATAGGAGGTGACGGTTTCTGAATCGGCGACTGAAATTTCGTCACCAAAGACCAAGCGGCCCTGAACGGATGGTGCGCGGAAGCCGCGAGCAATCCGTGAGTAAAGGTTGATGTCTGGATTGACCGCGTAATTTGCAGACACATCCCAGCTGATCTCGTCGTCCTCAGGCGAGGCTGTCAGCGGGCCGAGCGGACCTGCGCCAAATGGGCTGATGAAGCGCTCGGCTGCGAAGTCTTTTTCGTCATTTGTCCAGCGTAAACCGCCAGACAGGGTGAGCTGGTCTGTAACGTCATAGGTGAGCGAGCCGAAGATGCCGAAGCTGTCGGTGGATTGGGTGCGTATGGCGAGGCCGTTGAGCGGATTGCCGGGCGCAAGCGAGTCAAAGCTCTCGGAGGTAATTTGCACGTCTTCATCAAATACGAAGATGCCGCCTTGGGCGCGCAATGGGCCACCATTGTCATAAGCGATGCGTAGCTCGTGGGTGAACTGGTCGAGATCATCGACATTGCCGGCGCTTTCCGAGGGAAACGGGATGGCGCCTGGGCCAAAATTTCCGTCGCCTAGAAAGCTTGCGCCAAAGCCGCCATCAATGTCCCCGCGTGAGGCCACATCAGCAGTTTCAAAGCCGAAGATATAGGTCAGCTCGATGGCGTCGGTGATGCCCCAATTGGCGGTCAGGTTGACGCCATAGGCATTGAGCGATTGATCGTTGAGGCCATCAAATGAGACGGTATCGCGGTCGAAATTTTCTCCGAGGCCACGTTCGCCTTGATCGATAATATTGGCGCGGAATAGGCGGGCGGAGCCGTCGCTGGTGCGGCCATGCACGTTGAGCAAGAGCGATGTGTTGTCGGTTGGCTCGGCGAGGATTTGCAAGCGACCGGCGAATTCTTCGAAGCCTTCAAAGGCATCGTCTTCACCGGTAAAGGCATTGTCGACATAATCGTCGCGGCGCTGATAGAGACCGGATGCACGAAAAGAGATTCCATCGGCCACACGTGTTCCGAAGGCGGCTTCAACGTCTACCGTATTGAAGCGGCCATAAGCGACGCGGCCATAGCCACTGGTTTCCTCGCTTGGTTTGACGCTGTCGAACTTGATGATGCCGCCGGGTGTGTTGCGACCAAACAGCGATCCTTGCGGGCCACGCAAGACTTCGACCTGCGCAATGTCGAAGACGGGATAGCCCTTTAGGATCGGATTCTCATAGGGAACATCGTCATAGACCAGCGAGACGGGTTGGGTTGAGTTGAGATCGAAATCTGTGTTGCCAATGCCGCGTATATAGAAACGTGGAAAGCTGCGGCCAAAGGAGCTTTCAGCGACAACGCTGGGTACCCGAGCAGATAGAAACCGGATGTCGGCGCCGCCCGCTGAGATGTTTGCGAGCTTGTCACCTGACAGAGTGGTGATGGAGATCGGAACATCTTGAATGTTCTCGGCGACGCGCTGCGCAGTTACTTGGACTTCATCAAGTCGATATTCTTCGACGTCATCAGTATTTGTCTGGGCGTGGCCTGCAAGTGCGGTCCCTAGAGCAAGCAAGCTCGCAGCGCTAAGGCTGCGGGCAGAAGAGAGTAGGCGCATGTTTTGGGTACCCTTTCGACACAATTCTACTGTCGGCAAACTGCCATGTGCTTTGTTTGCTCGCGTTTATCCAGCTAATTCGGGATGGCGCAAGTGATCATGTGAAAATTCACAAAACGATATAGGATTTCTGATGGCCGCGTTTGCACAATGGCAACAGCTTTCACGCTTTTGCATCGGAAGGTGTGATCCGATTTGGGAGACTATATCCAGGGGTTGAAGCGGGAGCTGCTTTCTTGGGCTTCAGCATCGTTTTCTGGTGCAGCGACTTCTTCTGCCTCTGGCTCAGGGATGGCGGTTTCTACCGGAGGTTCCGGTGTCGGGGCAGCGGCTTCGGGGATTGCCTCGGGCTCGGGCGTGTTAGGCGCAGCCTCGGGTTCCGGAGGTGTCGGCTCGGATATGACCGCTGCTTCGGGTGAACTGGCCCGTTCTACGATTGGTTCCGGCTCTGGTTCTGGCGGGGCCGGGGCCGCGGGGGCAGCTGGTGTGACAGAATCGGCTGTTTGGTATGAGTTGGGTGGGGCCGCGAAGCTATTTTGACCTTTGAACGGCATTGATGTGGCTGTACCGGCCATAATAGGTATGTCAGGTGTCGGATTTTTCGTTAAGCCGCTGAGCGACAGGACTTCTCCCGGTTGAGGCGGGACGAATGTTGATACTTCAACATCCGGATTTGGTTCAGATTCTAGCTCTGCTTCTGGTGTTTCGATTTCGACCGGGACAGGCGACAGCTGTAGCGGTTCGCTATCTGTGGCGTCGGATAGGCTAAAATCTTCTGCCGTTTCAAGCGGACTCGCCTCGAATTCCTGCACTGGGCTCTCTATAGATGCCGTGTGGGTTTGGTGCGTCTGGCCGTCAACTGCTTCAGGCAATCGAGTTTGGTCAGATTCGTCTGGATTGATTGTCTTTCCGGCGGCTTTAACAAGGCCTGCAGCTCCGAGACCGGCGGCTGTTAGCCCTGTGGTGGCGGCTGCGATATGTGAAGGCTCGTCGGAGCCGGTTTCGGTCGCGGTCCGTTCGGCCATCTCGGTCAGGCTTTGCGTTTCTGCCTGATTAACTTCATCAGCGAGCGACGCTACGGCATTGCTCATGTCTTCAACGTCGGCGTCTGCGAGCGTTGCGACCCCGGACTCGTCGGCTGTGTCCTCAACAACATCCGGTTGCGGGTCGGAAATCTCAGCGGGTGTCGGCACCAAGCCGTCTTCCATCGGGATGTCGACCACGCCATCACCATCAAGATCGAGCCCTTCGAGCACTGAACTTATGGCTGTCTCTGTACCGCGCGCGATGCGTTGGGCATCTGTAACCAAACCGGCTACGGCCATGTCATATGTACCCATCTCGGGATGCGGCGTATCCGCCAACTCGGCTGCGGAGACATTTTCCAAATCATTTCCAGCAGTGTCGGTCAGCTTGATGCTCGCCGGCTCCCCAAGCAGAATGACGCGGTAACCCTCGGTATCGTAAAGAAGACTGTCTGGTTCCTCACCATGGCTCCACTCGATCTTGCTTTGCTTGGTCATAGCGCAAAGCCGGTCAACGAGTTTCATTGTCGAAGGATGCATCATGGTGTGTTTGCCTTTGGCGATATTTTTCCCAAACCTTTATTAAGTCCTAACAGGCGAATTTTCAAATGGGTTTAGCTTCTTTCTGGAAGAAAATGGGTTCCAGATGGGTTGGAATGTGGTTACGTTTTCAAACATGACCGATTTTGGGGGACTTAGATCACTGGTCGGCGGCATCAAAATCGGGTTTTGAAAGCGCTTTCGATCGGTTGAAAATATAAGGAAATGTATCATGGGTATTGTTAAATGGGTATTGTCACTCGCTGTTGGTGGCTTCTTGATTATGATGGGAATTACGAAATTTATGGGTGGCGCGCATATTTTCCCGCTGATTGAGATGCAGGCGTCAGGATTAGGCTTTCCAATGGCTGACTTGTTCTTCCCGCTGGTGAATTATGCAACTGGTGCGTTGGAAGTTGTCGCTGGAGCGCTTGTGATCTTGCCGATGACGCGGACGAAAATTGGTGCGCCACTGGCCGTATTGCCATTTTTGGGCGCTGTGGTGTTCCATGTGTCACCGCTTTTGGGGGTTGTTACGCCAAACGGATATGCCGAAGGCGCCGAAGGGCTTGAAGCTGCATTGGCGGCAGGCGGTGGCTTCACGCCAGAGCACTTCACAGCCGAGACCGGCCCGTCATTGTTCATTATGGCTGCGGTATTCTTGGTGCTGGCAGTTGTGAACGTCGCGCTGCATCGCCGCGACGCGTAGCGCTAGAGCCCGAGGCCGATTTATGGAAGCGTTTCTAAACGCCTTGGAGGCGCTTCCTACGGGCTATTTTAGGGCAGAGTATGAAGGTGCGCCTTATGGCGTGACCGTAGAACGCCTCGCTGGAGGGCGGCAGGTCAAACTCTATGGTGAAGCGCTAGGCGGCAGTGACCATGTGAGTTTCAATCTCTATTTTCCGACCTCGGGTAAAGTTCTCCTGAAACCGTGCGAGATGCCTGATGCCAAGGTTATCCGCTTTGTAGAGCGCGTGCGCTTGGTATCGGAGTGATTTGACGAGATCGGACTTTGCCGAAGTTACCCTGCTGATCGTCAGCTAATGCGGAGATCCAAGATTTCTGGAGCTTCAACCCGATTGCGCCCGTTTTGCTTGGCTCGGTAAAGCGCTTGGTCGGCGCGGTCCAATGCGTCGTTAATGTCGGTGTCATTGAAGCCAGGTTCGTCAACGCCAAGGCTTACCGTGATTTTGAAGGTCTCGCGCCCGGATTTGAACGATAAAGCTGCGGCACTCGCCCGTATACGTTCTGCAAGAATAGCTGCGCCTTGCAAGTTTGTATCCGGCAGCACGAGCCCGAACTCCTCGCCGCCGAGACGTCCGAATATGTCTTCATCCCGCGAGGTGTCCGAGATAACTTTAGAGAGGCGCTGGATCACTGTGTCGCCCATGGCGTGACCATGAACGTCATTCACTTGTTTGAAGTGATCAATATCGAGCATGATGACCGACATCGCGTTACGGTGGCGGGCACGCCGCCGCATTTCGCGTTTGGAAAGGTAAAAGAAAGACCTACGATTTAGGGCGCTGGTCAACTCATCCGTTGTTGCCAGATCGTATAGTTCGCACTTGTCTTGCTCGGCCTCGACGAGATCCCGGACGGCGTATCGCCCAGCGCTGCGAAGACAGATATCATTGCTGACCAACAAAGCCATGCTGTTGAGGAGTGCAATCTCGCGTTGGGTGAATGTGCGCGGCTTGGTATCCATAAGGCAAAGGGTACCAAAGCGCTGTCCATGCGGGTTGCGCAGAGGGGTCCCTGCGAAAAAGTGAATTCCGGGTGCACCTTTAACCGCCTGCTCATTGGCGAAATACGGGTCTGCTGCGACATCTTCCACGACAAATGTTGCTTGGGAGAGTTGTGCCAGCGAACAGAACGCTTCGACACTCTTTTCAGATTCTGCAGGAATCCCCACGCGCGAGTCAAACCATTCGCGATATCGCTGGTTCAAGCTGATCAGAACCATCGGCACGTTGAAAGCCAAGCGCGCCATTTTCGCTGTTTGGTTGGTATCGGCATTGCTCGTATCCGATAGGATACTAAATCGCTGTAGAACTTCGCTTTTTTGCTGATCAAACCTAGGCATAGGGTAGGAGATCATGGGTGGCTTCCTCTTGGAGCTTTTTTTATGGGAGCACCATAACTCAAAGCTGTTTCGAAGGTGTAACTATGGGAGAATTTGGTAAATAAAGTGTTATTCAGGCGTCGGCCTTGCCTAGGCGGCTCGATCTGCAATCTGATTTATCGAATACGCACGCGGAACCGGAATGTGATTTCAGGCACCGTTGCGCCCGTTGCGTCGGCGGCGAAAATGCCTTTCGGGTTGAGACAGATGAAGGTGATTTGCGGGTTCAGCTCTCCAGCCAATGTATCGGTGCATTGTGAAAATACGGTCGGCGCTGTGGTGCTGCTTGAAAAGCCGACATCCCGGCCAAATTGAAAGTCGAGTGCGGCGTCTGTCTGTGAAAAAAAGACCGGATCAGGAGAGAGTATGCTGCCTGTAGAGGTTTGAAATGGAAGGTTTACCAGTGACACTTCTTCAGGCAGCGGATCGAATATGGCAATCGCGTCATTGTCGATATCGACTGTGCCCGTATTCTGGACGGTAATCGTGTAGACGACATCCGCGCCCGGAACGGAAAAACCGTTTGGCTCGAATGTCTCGACCGTCTTAGCGGCATTAAGTTGAGCTGTGCCAACAGGGCTGACTTGGCAGGCATCCTGATATTGCGCGCCGCGGGCCTGAAACCCGTTCGGGCTACCAAAGCCGTCCAAATCTATCCGCACAAAGCGCGCACCGCCTGCTGGAATGGTGATTTCTACATGTCGGATCAGGGCCGTATCGCCGGGTGTGCCGGGGTCGCTTTCGACCGTGTTGGCGCCATCGGTCGTGAGCAATGTGCCAGTCGTGCCACCAAAGCCGAGCGTGCCGATATTAGTTGAATCGGCAATGTTGGCTGTTGGTGAAGTCAGGACGGTCGTTATCGGGAATTGCGGCGCGCCGGGAAATTCGGCGACAGCGAGCGTAACAATTGCGCCTTCGGGGACAAGAATTGTGTCATCGCCTGTCAGATCAAAATCAATTGAATCGAAGAAGGAGGCAACGGCATTAGAGCCGGGAAACCCGACAACACCGGTTCCTGCTGCGGGTATAGGTAGGCGCAAAAGCGCATTCGCCGTGCCAGAGCCGATGGCCGGCGGATTGGTGTCACTGCCATCGGTTTCGAAGCCGGCAGTGGCCGGTAGCGGGGCGGAAATAAAGATTGGGGTCTGGCCTGCTGGGCACGTGGCGCTTGTCACAGACGTGACCGTGATAGAAACGGTCGCGGTGTCGCAATTGATCTGAGAGGCTGTTTCGCAAATTTGATAGCTGAACTGATAAACACCGTCCGGCGCTCCGACTGTAACGCCAACGTCACCGCTGGTCGTGTCGAATGTTAATTCCGGCGGCAGGCTGGAGCCTTGCGCGATTTGAAGCTGCGTTGTTGATCCGGCCGCATTTGGCGGAGAAATCGCTGCGCCGCCGAGCGTGTCATTCGCCGTGACATTGAGTACGCCTGTCGCTCCGGCGGTGCTCGCCGTGCTGTCGTTTTCGGCAGACACTTCCGGCGGAGGGGCTGGTCCAGCGCTGCATATCTCGTTGCGCTGCACGCCATCAACCCGAAAACCCCCAGTCGACTGTTCAACCCGAACAAAGCGCGCGCCGCCGCTTCCGGCTGGAACCTGGAATGTAATATGACGCAACTCATTGTCCGACTGGGGCGTGCTGTCTACATTGCCAAGCGAGCCGGATGTGCCGCCGAACCCTATCGTTCCCGCACTGGCAAATGTTGTACCGTCATTGGATGTGAGTATCTCGGCAAGTCCATTGTTGAAAGGCGACTGAGCTAGAGAAAGCGTAATGTCACTTCCCTCGGGCACAACCGGGTCTGCAAGGGCGGTGAGGTGAAGGTCGATCGAGTTGAAAAACGTCTCGACCGTAAAAAGCTGACTGTTCTGCGTATTCACTGTGCCATCAGGCTGAATAGCGCCAGCAAGGATGGGACGCAATTGCAAGTCTTCGGTTTCGATCGGGGGGGAGGTTTGAAAACTCTGATTGTTTTCAAACCCTGAAATCGCAAATCCGACCTCCGCAATGGCCGTTTCACCGGCCGGACATGTTCCCACTGCAGCCTGCGCATTGGCCTTGTGAAAGCACGTAAGCAGAGCAATGGAGGCAATAGGCACAAGCCATCGCCATGTCTCTCCGAAATGCCTGTAAAATGCCAAACCTAAGACCTCTAAAAACAGGAACTTGGCCGAGCTTACTTAACATTGTCTTGCGCCTATACAGACGTTTGCAGTTGCCAATTCCGCGCGTTTGCCCGTGCATCAGTCGAAATAGAACACAAAAAAAGCCCGCACTTTTCAGTGCGGGCTTCAAAGATTTTATTGTTTTGAAGGGGTTAGCTGTAAATTTCGAAGAGACCTGCTGCGCCCATGCCGCCGCCGATACACATGGTAACGACGCCCCATTTGGCTTTGCGGCGCCGGCCTTCAAGCAGGAGCGAGCCTGTGCAGCGTGCGCCGGTCATGCCGAACGGGTGGCCGATCGAGATCGAGCCGCCATTGACGTTGTACTTTTCAGGGTCGATGCCGAGGCGGTCGCGGCTGTAGAGGCACTGCGATGCGAAGGCTTCGTTGAGCTCCCAAAGGTCGATATCGTCAATGCTGAGGCCGTGGCGCTCGAGCAGGCGCGGGACAGCGAAGACAGGGCCAATGCCCATTTCGTCCGGATCGCAACCGGCAACATTAAAGCCTGCAAACCGGCCAAGTGGCTTGATGCCGCGCTTGGAGGCTTCGGCTGCCTCCATAACCACAACCGAAGCTGCGCCATCGGAGAGCTGGGAGGCGTTACCGGCGGTGATATATTTGCCTTCTTTGACAACCATGCCGCCGCGATGGACGGGCTTGAGACCTGCTAGGGATTCTGCGGTTGTGCCCGGACGGTTGCACTCGTCGCGATCGACGGTGACTTCTTGCTCGGTGGTTTCGCCCGTTTCCTTATTGGTCAGGATCATGGTCGTTTTGAGCGGAGCAATTTCTTCTGCCATTTTGCCGGACTGCTGGAATTCAGCGGTGCGGCGTTGGCTTTCAGCCGAATACTCGTCTTGCGCTTCGCGGCTGACGCCGTAGCGGTCGGCGACGATTTCAGCGGTTTCAATCATCGACATCCAGACTGCAGGCTGGCTGGCCATGAGTTGATCCTCGGTGAAGTGATGAAGGTTCATATGGCCCGAACGTGAGACCAGCGAGAGGCTCTCGACGCCGCCGCCAATGGCGACAGATGCGCCTTCATTGATGACGGTATGGGAGGCATTTGCGATGGCTTGGAGGCCGGAAGAGCAGAACCGGTTGATGGTCGCGCCAGCGGTTGTGGTCGGGCAACCTGCCCAAAGCGCGGCATTGCGGGCCACATTGTGTCCGGTTGCGCCTTCGGGTGTGGCACACCCTAGATAGACATCTTCAACAGCTTCTGGCTCGACACCGGCACGCTCGAGCGCGCTTTTGATGGTGTGACCGGCCATTGTGATGCCGTGTGTGTTGTTGAGCGAGCCTCGGCCCGTTTTGGCAAGCCCTGTACGGGCGGTGGATACAATAACGGCTTCACGCATGATGGTTTTCTCCTAGGGTTTCTTGATCTTGGGGCGACCGTACAGCGCGAAAGCCAATAACGCTAGGGGGTGACGTGTACGTAAAGGTAAACTTTTTCGTGTGCCGTAGGGGCAACTTCACCGTATCTGGAACTTCCGCCGCACAGCGAGGCCGAACAGGAAAGCGAGGATGAGGGAGAGGAAGGTTTGAACGACGCCAAGAAAGCGCGCCGCGCCTGCCCAGCCGCCATTCCCGAAGAGGCGTTCGCTGGTTTGCAGCATGGTAACAGGACTGCCGCCAAAGCTATCCAAATTCAAAAGCGCGCTTTTTGTGGCAAGGCTAAACGCATCCAGCAGCGTTGCGGAGAAGGAGGCAGAGAGGTCGAGCGGTCCAAAGCTTGCCTTGTCGGCGCCAATAGACAAGCCGACATATATCAGTGCTGCAAACGACCAAACCACGAGTAGCGCGATGAGTGGGCGCGTAATTGATGCGCCATAATCGGAGGCTGACTTGTAAAGCCATGCCGCGATTTTTTCCGATGTGCGCGCGGTCGGACGCCTCAAGCGCGCCTCGATTTCATAGCGGTGATAGCGTTGGGCGCGCTCCACATCGCCATTGCGTTCCATCACGGCTTTGACGGTTTGATAGCCAGACGAGAGTTCTGTCCAGTGTTGCATGGCGGCCGTCTCTTTGTGTTCGTTGTTCTCAGCATCTTCTATAATTTGAGCTTCAACAGCGTCGCTGGCTTCGGCAAAGCGCTGTTTGTGTGCGTCTCGTGTAGCTGCGTCTATGAGGTAGAGTTTCTTTTCGAAATCTGCACCATCAAAGGCGGCGAAGGCGTTGAAGCGATCCGTTTCGAAATTAGCATTCTCGCTGAACCGCGCATTATAAAAAGCGCGGCCATAATGCACGGGCAGCCATTTTTGAGCGTCCGGGGACCAGCCCCATTTGGCGTCTACAAAACTGGAGGCTTGTTCGAATTTCGCGCTGTCGAAGTCGGCCTCGCCCGTAAAGGTCGCGCTGTCGAAGTCGGCCTCGCCCGTAAAGGTCGCGCTGCGGAAGGAGGCCTCGCCCGTAAAACCCGCGCTGGCGAAGTAGGCATTGCCCGTAAAACCCGCGCTGTCGAAGTAGGCCTCGCCCGTAAAGGTCGCGCTGAAGAAGGAGGCCTCGCCCGTAAAGGTCGCGCTGGCGAAGTAGGCCTCGCCCGTAAAGGTCGCGCTGTCGAAGTCGGCATCGCCCGTAAAGGTCGCGCTGCCGAAGTCGGCATCGCCCGTAAAGGTCGCGCTGCGGAAGGAGGCCTCGCTCGTAAAGGTCGCGCTGTCGAAGTCGGCCTCGCCCGTAAAGGTCGCGCTGCCGAAGGAGGCATTGCCCGTAAAACCCGCGCTGCCGAAGGAGGCATAGCCAAAATGCAACCCTCTGCAGCGTGCATGCGGCATCTCTGCGAAGTCTGCCTTGATGTGCAAGAGCGCTCCGTCTG
Organism: Hyphomonadaceae bacterium; assembly: GCA_039942135.1. Taxonomy (GTDB): domain Bacteria; phylum Pseudomonadota; class Alphaproteobacteria; order Caulobacterales; family Hyphomonadaceae; genus CALLCD01. The sequence continues at coordinate 21,235 of JBDVDE010000036.1, read as the reverse complement.
CCGAAGCGTTTTTAGCACTACCATATTGCCACCAGAGCCGGTTAATATTGCTTGCCCGCGCGCCAGTAAACTGTACGCGGCCATCGGGCCCGCGATAAAGCAAATCATTCACCTTGTAATGCGAGCTTGCCGTGTGAAGTCGGGCCAAGATAGCCGGTGCGAGGGCGGGGTGCGCGGCGGCATGTGTCCCCTTTCTGTGCAGGATATGCCAAAGCGCGCCGTCCACATCGACCAGCAATCCGGCCGACATCATTTCCTTATCACTCAGCAGGCAGTTCTGATCGTCAACGTCCGGCACGCCAAGCGACCAGCGCCAATACTCCTGCAGATTGGACTTGCGATAGGCCATCTCGCCGTCGCCTTTAACATCTCCCGCACCCGGGAAATCGACAGGCGCGCGCCAGCTATGCTTTTTGAGCCCCTCCCACGAAAAATCCTTCGCCTCCCACTCCGCTTCCCAGTCGGCGTATAGCTTGTCTTTGTCCGTTTGGGTCGGCTTTGGCATCGCGGCATCTCCACTTGTGGGTTCATTCAGGCTTGGTTTACGTCTGTGTCAAGATGGGCGGGCATGACGTAGCGGCGGGGCTTGCGTTTGTCTGGCCCAGCCTTGATGATCGGGCTTATGAAAAAAGCTCTGATCTTTATCGTTATTGTCGTCGTACTGCTCGCGACATTTATCTGGTTTAGCCTTGACCGGCTGGCGCTGGCCTATGGGGCGAGCCAGACCGAAACGCGGACGCAGGCCGAGCTTGAAGACCTGCTTTTGCCGGAGATGGTGTGGCGCTTGCCGGACGCTGATGTGGCGGGGGCGGGGCCGTATCCTTTGTTTGTGCAGATGCATGGCTGTGGCGGGTTGAGCATGGATCAGCACGGCTCTTATGCCGATATCGCCAATGCCGCTGGCTATGCTGCGCTGATTGTTTCGTCCAATGCACCACGCGGATATGATCAACAGGCCTCGCTCGAGCAGATTTGTCAGGGCAAGGCGCTGCTCGGACAGGAGCGGGCTGGCGATGTTTTTGTGGCGCTGAAACATGCTTTGCAACGCGACGATATTGACCCTGCGCGAATTGTGCTTGGCGGCTGGTCGCATGGCGCGTGGACGGTGATGGATTATCTCTCGATTGACGGGGCGGACGGGTTGCCTGTTGGGCTTGATGCCTTTGATGGGCCGCGTCCCGAGATTAAAGGGGCTGTGCTGTTTTATCCGTATTGCGGGATTGGTAGCCGCGCGCGCGTTCATGGCTGGGGCGATCAAAATCCGGATGTGCTGGTATTGATGGGGACGGCCGATACGGTGGTTGATCATGTTGCCTGCCAAGTGGTGCTCGCCAATCTGGAGCTGGATGCAGGGAAAGGGTTTGAATGGCATGTCTATGAAGGCGCCGAGCATGCGTTCGACAATAGTTTTTTATCCGAGCGGATCGCGCATTGGTATCATGAGGAATATTCCCAAGATGCGCGTGCCAAGGTTGCTGGATTTTTGCAGGCGCAACACTAATCGGCTTTGCGGGTTGCCGCTGCGCGAAGCCTTTGGAGGCGGGCCGTTTTTTGAGGTAAGGTCTGATTCTGTGCCAGACACAGACGGTCAAAGAAGGGACATGACTTATGGGTATTTTTAATTTCGTAGCCAATGCCGGCAAGCGCTTGCTTGGACGCGGCGATGAGGTGAAGCCGGCTGACTCGGCCGCAGCGATCAAGGAGGAAATCGCAGGTTTGGATCTTGGCGATGTGGACGTCGAAGTCGAAGGCGGCAAGGTGCGACTGTCAGGAGCGACAGCGTCACAGGAATTGCGCGAAAAGATAATCCTCGCGGCAGGCAATATTGACGGGATCGATACCGTGGAAGACACGATCGAGACCGCAGATGCAGCGCCCGAAGCCACGTTCCACACGGTCGAAAGCGGTGATACGCTGGGTGCGATTGCCAAAAAGGCTTATGGCAATGCCATGAAGTATCCGGTGATTTTCGAGGCCAACAAGCCAATGTTGAGCCATCCGGACAAGATCTATCCGGGTCAGGTGCTGCGCATACCGGCGCTCGAAGACTGATCACGGGCAATTGCCTGCAAATTACAAGATGTCCCGGTTGCTGGTGAAGCGGCCGGGATTTTTTCTTTTCGGACCTTGTCCCTAGGGCATCTCGCGCGGAGTGGATCGGGGTGTTAGACTAGGCCAACGAAAAACCGGAGGCCCAGAACAATGCTCAAAAAAACATATGAATGCTTCAACGTATCGATCGAAGACAAGATCGCACATATAACCTTGTCACGTGGGGATGCGCTCAACACGATGACCAAGGACTTCTGGAACGAGTTGCCGGAGATTGTCAGGGCCATCGACAACGGGGCTTTAGCGCGGGTGATCGTCATCTCGTCTACGGGCAAGCATTTCTCCGCCGGCATGGATTTGTCTGTCTTTGCAAGCGAAGGCGCGGTGACGAGCCAGAACCACGACCGCTATGTTGCAGCCGAACAATTCCGTTCGAACATCCGCCAAATTCAAGAGTCGTTCAATGCGCTCGAAGAGGCGCGCGTGCCGGTCTTGATCGGGATACAAGGCGGTGTGATCGGGGGCGCGATGGATATGATCTCGGCCGGAGACATTCGCTATTGCACCAAGGATGCGTTCTTCTGCATTCAGGAAATCAATATTGCGATGACAGCCGATGTCGGGACGTTCCCGCGGCTTCAGCGGTTTGTGTCCGAAGGCTGGGTCAAGGAAATGGCCTATGGCGGACGCCGCGTGAAAGCGGACAAGGCGAAAGAGATCGGTCTCGTCAACGAGGTGTTCGACACGCATGAAGATATGATGGCCTATGTGATGGAGCTTGCTACGGAGATTGCCGGGAAGAATCCAATTGCGGTGACTGGCTCTAAAGTCGTGATCAATTATGGCCGCGATCATTCGACGGCAGATACGCTCGATTATATCGGCGTGTGGAATGCTTCGATGTTGGCACCGCCGCATATGCAAGAGGCGTTTATGGCGCAAGCGCAAAAGCGCGAACCGGAATTTCCCGACCTGTTACCGCTGCGCGACACGCCTATGTAGGCAAGCTTGCGCTGGATACGTATGTGGAAACTAGAAAGGGCTGACCGGCAAATTGCCAGTCAGCCCTTTAAGCTTCAAAAATCCAAATGTCAGGGGTTCGAGAGGGGACGGAAAACCTGACTTGTCCAAAACGGGGTCGAGGGAACGTAGCCAGTTTTGGATTGGTATTTTAAAAGCCTTTTCGATTTATTGATTACATAACCTATTTGCGCCATCGTGCCCAACTTTTCCAATCACGCATCTTCACAAAAATATGAAGTCTTGGTCGCGCCAGCTGCGAACGCAAAAAAGGCTTCGAAGCTGATGCGTCCGAAGCCTTGTTTGCGTGTTGTGCACTCTCGCTGTTTAGGCGGCGATCGAGCTATCATCGTCGGTGTTGGCATCGACATCAAGGTCTGTGCCGATGAGGTCGCCGAGATGTCCAAAATCGGTTAGTCCGTGTTGATCAGCGACATGTTCGGAGATGGCGGGCAACAGCTTCCCGATGGTTTGGTGTCCGAGGCCGAGATCGTGCAATGACCGGATCATCTGGGATGCGACATAGCGGCGGCCGCCCGGAGTTTGTTCAATAAGTCGGGCAATCTCGCCAGTGGCGGTTCCCATTTCGCTACCCGTTTGGGCAGACAGAGTTCTTGCGCCCGGCAATTCATTGAACATGGCAGAGGCGAAAGGCGAAGCCTGACGTTCTGCTGCGTTTAGAATTAGACCAAGTGCAGCGCGGGCTTTGTTAGGCGATAAACCGGTTTCGGTTCCCACATGTGTAATAAGATCGTTGAGCATCAACTGTGAACTCCATTCGGCACGCTAAACAATATCGCCCGCGCTGTTGAGACCTTTATCGGCCCGAAGGATTTAGAATGCGTTACCGAAATCCGGTTTTCTGTTCATGTTTGTAAGAAATGTGGTTAACCGACGTAAACTCGGGGTTACTGGAATTGGCTGTTTTGTTAACTTTATAGGGTGTGGATGTACGTGTTTTTCGAGAATTCATTTTATAAACATGGGGTTATGTCAGCCTTGCAAGGATTGCTTGTTTGGAAGCGATCAGGCTTGGAGGAGGCAGGGCCGTTATTAGAACTTTTTTTGCAATGTGCAGTGTGTGGCGGAGGTTTATACTATCTGCAAGCGGATGAAATAGGCGGACGCCACAAAGCTGCTCATGTGGCAGGTATATGCGCTGAGGTGTGTGGCGGCTTTGATCTTGAGATTATCCGGTTGACATATTTTCATATCAGTGTACTTTGTACTTCAAAGTAATTTGGAGAAATATTGTTATGACGTCTACACCACTCGCTGATGATATCGCTTTTGTACGCCAGATCGCTGAAGAGGGGCAGGCGACCCCAAGCCTATCGGGCCGCTTCGCTTTGATGTGGGGAATTCTGACCGGGCTTGCGCTGACTATTCAATGGCTGACCCTTAGAGGACAGTTCTTTTTCTCGGTTGAATATATCGGGGCTGTCTGGATGGCGGTTGGTGTTGTCGGGGGCATATCATCCGGTTTTCTAGGTTGGTCTTTGCGCAACAAGCCCGGGCAGTCATCTGCTGGCAATCAGGCCGAGCAAGCGGCTTGGCCGATCTCCGGCCTCGGTCTGTTTGTGTATGCGATTTCCATAGCGGTTGCCGTGGTAGTGCGCGAGCAACCTGTCATTCTTTTTGATACGATCATGCCGCTCGCATTTTTGGTGTATGCGATCAATCAAGCGATGGCCGCGCGTTTGTTCCGGCGCAAGCAGTTAAATGTCCTGAGTTGGCTGTCTATCGGGTTTTCGGTGATCACAGCTGCTCTTGTCGGGACCGTAGATGTTTATCTTGTGGCGGCGATCGGGGTTGTTGTTATCCAAGTGCTTCCGGGCATCGCGGCGCTTCGCAACGAACCTAGCACGATTGTATAAGTCATGAGCAGCGACAATCCTTTCGACCATTCCGACATTGACGATATTATTCATGGACGGTTGCGGCTTGGCGTGATGGCGTATCTGTCTTCGGCAAGTCCTGCTATCTTCGGCGAGCTACGCGACAAGGTCGGTGCCAGTGATGGCAATCTGTCGACGCATTTGCGCAAGCTCGACGAGGCGGGGTATGTCCGGCTAGAGAAGCGCTTCGTCGACCGCCGTCCGCAAACGCGTGTGCACTTGACCAAATCGGGGCGCACGGCATGGCTTCGCTATCTCGATCGGTTGCAGACTCTGCTCAAGGCGGCAGAATAGGGTGAGCGCGTAGTCCTAGCGTTTATTCGGCCCCATAAATCCGAACAAGTGCCCGGCGACTTTGCGCATCTGGATTTCTTCGGCGCCTTCGGTAATGCGGTAGCGGCGATGATGGCGGTAGATGTGCTCGAAGGGTTTGTGGCGGGAATAACCCAGGCCGCCATGGGTCTGCATGGCTTGGTCGGCGGCATTGCAGCACAATCGGTTGGCACGATAATTACACATCGAGACTTTGTCCGAGAGGTGGATGGCGACATCTGGTTTTGACATCTGGTCCATTTCCCAAGCGGTTTTGAATATGAGCAGGCGGAGCATTTCAGCTTCCGAGGCCAGTTCGACCAGCGGGAACTGTATGGCCTGATTGATTGCCAGCGGTTTTCCAAAAGGTTTGCGGGCGCGGGCATAGTCAACGCTCTCGTCAATACAATAGAGCGCGGCACCGGTGGAACTTGCGGCTTGGCGGATGCGGTTCTCGTGGACGAAATGTTGGGCGAGGGCCAAGCCGTCTTCAGGGGGACCGAACAGGGCGCTCTCAGGCACCCAGACATCTTTGATGGTTAGGCGTGGATGATCTGTGGGCATATTGAAGGTCCACATATATTCATCGATGGTGATGCCGGGGTCGTTGGCGGGAACGAGCAGGCAGGTGATCCCCTTGGCGTCGCCATCGTCTCCGCTTGTGCGGGCAAAGCACATCATATGGGTTGCGGCATGCATGCCGGTAATCCACATTTTCTCGCCATTGATCAGCCAGCCGTCTACGCCGTCGCGGGACTCTCGCACGGCGCGCGTTTCCATGTGGGTCGCGTCGGAGCCATGGGCGGCTTCGGTGAGACCGAATGTGGCACGGAAGCGTCCTTCGAGCGCTTCGGTGGCAAGGTGTTTCTGATCGTCACGTGCGAAGTCACGCAGCATCAGGATTTGCGGGAAGTTGGCGACAATGGAGTGCTCGTTCTGGAGGTCATTGTGTAGACCAAGGCCTTTGCGGGCCAAATGCTCGCGGATGACGGCCATGGCAAGGTTGGAGCCGTTTTGACCGCCATATTCGGTCGGCAGGCCAAACCGGAAATGGCCAGCCTTGTCGGCGCGGCGTTTGGCTTCACGCAAAAGGTCTTCCCATTCTGGACGCGGGAGGCCGTTATTCTCGAAGTCGGTGCGGGCATATTCGCGGCGATGGTCGAAAAAACGGATATTGTCGTCTTCTTGCTCAAGCGGCTTGATCTCGGTGGCGATAAAATCGTCTAGGACTGTGAGGTAATCGGCTAGATCTGCGGGAATATTGAAATCCATTTGAACGGCTCTCTTGAAAGTCTCGCAATCGACCCTAGGTAAGATCGACTGGTTTGGCGAGGGTCTCCCTAGGTCACCAATATGCGGGCTTATCAAAGGGCGCGTTTTGCGCAGATTGGCTCAAATGGCTGCGACAGATGCGACAAGTTGTCGAAACCGCAAATATTAAAAAATGAACACTTGAAGTATCATTCAGCAGTCATTATCTGTCTTTTATGGTTGATGATTGGATCGTCGCCATAGTTTCCTCCCTTAGGCCGCCCTTATCGGGCGGCCTCTTTTTTTGGGGAGACCGCAGACGCTCGCTGCTTAAGTGTATTTGTGAGTTATCTCAGGTTTTCGACAACGTCAGCGGCGTTATAGGCTTGAAAGTTCTCGGCTGATTTTTGACCGGGGAAGCCTTGAATGACCACATTTATGTCGAACTTGCGGCGCTCACGCGTGCGCGATGATGAAATGCCACCTCCGCCAAAACTGCCGCCGAAGCCTCCGCGAAAACCACCTCGGAAGCCACCGCCGAACCCGTTTCCGAAGCTTGTTGAGTTAAATTGGCTAAGGCTGCCTTCATCTTCGTCAATGATCGTGAAATGGCCGAGGCCTTCAGCGAGGGTCAATTCGGCTGCGCGCAACAGGATGTAATTCTCGACGGTGGCGCGGTCGGTGCTGGAATTGCCGCGAAATCCGACGCGGTATTTCCCTGGTTCAATTCGGGTGTCGCTATAGCCGGTTGAGTTGATGCCGGCTTCTGCGGGTTGGTAAGGCGTGGCGGTTACACATGCACCAAGCGTCAGAACTGCGGCTGCGGCGAAAATGCTTCCAAAGTGTTTTTTTACGGTCATTCCATGCTCCAATTTCTGCGCGTTTCTTCTTTAAGATACACGAGTAAGATACACCAGAATGGGGGTTTTGCATTGAACAAAACGCTTGGTTTTCATCACTTTTGTGTTTTCCGCATGTATTTTGCTCTCGCGCGGCAGGAAACCGTGCAACGATATTTGCTCGGATCAACAAAGAATGTTTCCAAGGAGATGACGATGCCGCCTGCTGCCAAACGCACCCCTGATGTGAATTTTGAAAACTTGCCTGGGTTCGACTATGCGCCGAACTATTTCGAAGACCTGAGCGGGTATGAAGGCTTGCGGATCCATTATCTGGATGAAGGACCGAAGACGGCGGACCATGTGTACTTGTGCCTGCACGGCCAGCCGAGCTGGTCCTATCTCTATCGCAAAATGATGCCTGTTTTCCTTGAGAGCGGCGGACGTGTGATTGCGCCTGACTGGCTTGGCTTTGGGCGATCGGACAAGCCGGTGGATGATGCCGTTTATACGTATGACTTTCATCGCGACATGCTGCTTGCTTTGATCGAGCGGCTGGATTTGCAGAACATTACGCTGGTCTGTCAGGACTGGGGCGGGATTTTAGGATTGAGCGTGCCGATGGAAATGCCTGAACGGTTCAAACGGTTGATCGTGATGAATACGGCTATCCCGACCGGCGTGTCATTGGGCGAGGGGTTCGATGCGTGGAAAGGCTTTGCTGCGACACAGCCGGATATGGATGTCGGCGGATTGATGGCGCGCGGTACGCCTGTCTTGTCCGAGGCCGAAGCGGCAGCTTATGGCGCGCCTTTTCCTGATGTGAGTTTCAAAGCCGGTGTTCGGCGGTTCCCTGAAATGGTGATGATTACACCTGATATGCAGGGCGTGGAAACGTCTAGGCGGGCTGCGCAATGGTGGGCGAACGAGTGGACAGGGCAGAGCTTTATGGCGGTCGGAATGGCTGACCCTGTGCTTGGCGGCGCGGTTATGGATGCGCTGCGGCAGACCATCAAGGGATGCCCCGAACCGATGCGGATCGAAGACGGCGGCCACTTTGTTCAAGAATGGGGTGAGCCGGTTGCGCGTGCAGCGCTCAAGGCTTTTCGCTGATGGGCGATGCTGGTGTGCGGGTTCCTGAAGTTGGCTGCGGTGCCTACATAACCAATTCGGACGGCGCTGTTCTGCTGATCAAAAGGTTGCGTGAACCTGAAGCTGGCGCTTGGGGGTTGCCGGGCGGCAAGGTGGATTTTGGCGAAAGCGCTGAACTGGCCGTTATCCGTGAAATTTCGGAGGAGCTGGGGATCCAGATCAGCCTCACCGGGCTGGCTGGCATGACCGAGACGATTGATGGCGGCGACGGACGTCATTGGGTAGCGCCTGTCTATCATGCTCAGATTGTGTCAGGGGAGCCGCGCCTTATGGAACCGGAAAAGCATGGCGGCTGGGGATGGTTTGTGCCGCTGGACATGCCGCCAAATCTGACAACGCCGACACGGCAAGTCTTGGCGACTTTGGGTTTGTAGGTTGGCGAAGAGTTAGGTCTTACAGGCCCGAGCTTGCAAGGTCGAAGACAAGAGAGAAGTCGACTGGCAATGCGTTGCGAATGTATTGTTGGACAAAGAGGTTTTCTTTGGCGATCCATTTTGTCGAGACGTAAACAATGTCGAAGCGCTGGAGTGGGCCCCATTGGGCTGCCGCCGGATCGAGTATGCCTTCATGGATATTATATATGGCCGTTTTGACCTCGCCACCCGGAATGCGGCGCATGAGTAATACCTGTTTTGCATTGGCTTCAGAGGTTAGCCCGCCGGCCATAATGATCGCCTGAAATGGACCGATTTGGCCGGGCAGATCGATAATACCCGGTGTGTCGACTTGTCCGCCGACAAAGACGCGCTGGGAACCAAATGCGGTGGCGCTGACTGTGAGACGTGGATCAAGTAGCTGGCTGCTCATGGCATGCATGAGTTCGTCACGGACCTGTTCGGCGCTTCGGCCAGCAGCACGTACACTGCCGATAAGCGGCATTGAAATCCGCCCGTCTGGGGCAATGATCAGATCTTCTCTTGAAAGCTCTGGTGCGGTTGCAACATCGACATCGAGCGTATCGCCTGTCCAGAGGATGTAGGGCGCATCTAGCCCGTCATATCCTTGCCAAGCTGCGGTCGGAAAGTCTGGAGACGTCTTTGGCTGTTCTGCGCATCCCATCAGGAGCAAAGACAAAGCCAGACATGAGATCACTTGCCGCATTAAAAACCCTACACTCTAATATACGCGTCAAATATAGTTGTTAATGATTAAGGAATTATCAAATGCCTGCTGCTAATCAGAAGATTACATCGATGGAATATTGAACATTATGGCCGGTTATAGTGAAGTTTCTGCCTTTAAAAGGCCTCGGCTCGGCGTGTTCGAGGTGGGCGTGCATTTGTGGCGGAATATCTGGCTTATGTTGCTTGTTTTTATTCCGATTTTTTCTGCGGGAATGTTCTTCGCTTTTGCTCAGAAAGATGTCTATGTCGCGACATCTCGAGTGAAAGTTTCCGCCGGCGAGGAATATTTGTTCCGGCCGCGCGTGGGCGCAGATTTGCTTAACAATGCCGTGCCTGCAACCGAAGAACTGGTGCAGACCGAACTTGAATTGATTAGAAGCCCGGCGGTTGCAGAGCGGATCATGGCGCAGTTCGGCATTGAACGGCTTTACCCCGAACTGGCTGAGAAACTGGCAAGCGCCAATGAAGATGAAGCCTATGAAATCAGGGAAAAAGCCCTGTTCGAGCTTCGTGTTCATTTCGGGGCTTATGCCGCGCCCAAGAAAACAGTTATCCATACCAATTTCGAGCATGAAGATGCCCAGCTTTCGGCGGATGTTCTGAACGCGTTTCTTGATGAGTATCTCGACTATCGCTCAGGCATTTTCCGCAATGAGGATCTGGCATCTTTTGAAAACCAGCGCCGGATGTTTGAAGAAGACCTGTTTGCGACTGAAGAGGAAATGCGGCTGTTTCTGGCAGAGAACAATATTGGCAACTTCGCAACCGAGCAAAACTCTGTCGAAACATTGTTTGCGTCAGTCGAGCAGGAGCTGTTCAGTAATGAATCCGGACAAAGCGAGCTGCAAGGGCGGTTAACTGTCTTGCAAGAACAACTGCTGTCGACATCGCCGGAGATTGATGTCTTCGTCGAAGACTCTTCGGCCCAAAGTCTCGTGACACTGGAACTTGAGCGCGAGCAATTGCTGTCGCGCTATACGGAAACATCCGAGCCGGTGCAGGATATCAATCGCCGTATCGCGCGGGCACGGGAATATCTGGATGGTGGAGCCCGGACAAGCGGTCTTGTGCGGCGTGGTCCAAATCCGCTGTATCAGAGCGTCGAAACCAGCCATGCCGACTTGAGTGCACAATTGTCGGCGTCGCGCCAACGAATGCTCGCTTTGCGTCGGCAAGCTGCGCAAGTTGAAGCGCGCCAACGCCGATTGGCGGAGCTGGAGCCGCAATGGCAGGCACTCATACGCAAACGCGACTTGTTAGAGAGCAATGTTCGCACATTTGCCGAACGCGAAACCGAGTCGCGTGCTTTGTCGCAATTTGACCGGCAGGATGTAAACAATATCAAAATCCTAGAACGCGCCCGCCGTCCGGCTGAGGGCAAGAGCTTGAAACTGGTCATTGCCATCTTGTCCTTGCTGTTTGCCGGATTTACGGCGCTGACGGTTGGCGTATTGAAAGCCTTGTCATTTAGAGGGTTTGTCTCTGCCAACTCGATCGAGCGCACGATTGGGCTTCCGGTTGTTTCGACGATTGCCAAATACAAATAGGCTTGAAAGCCGTCATTAACCTTGTTTGGTTAAGGTCCTGCTGATTAGCTGGCATAATTATTTGGGGATAGCTTTAGTCATATGCATGATCTGCGATCCGATCTTGATACTCTTTGGCGCGCTGCGGGACGTTTGACCGTGGCTAAAGGCGGGCGCGGGATCATGTTTATGTCAGCCCATAGCGGCGAAGGCACGAGCAGTGTTGCCGCATCTTTTGCACTTATGGCGGCAGACAAATGCAGGCGTGCAGCCTGGTTGGTTGATCTCGATCTGCATGAAAATCCGCAATACGAGGCGTTCAAGCGCGGCGACATTGCCGGGCTTGGGAAACCGTCGCGGCCCTATGATGCGTCACTTGGGACGCGGCCGTTTTACGACATTATCGAAGCGCGGCGCGGTGAACGTCGGGGCGGCGAAGAAAATGCCAAACTGCTTGCCGCGCATCAGATCAAAGGCACACGGCTTCTGGTCACGCGGTTTCGCAATGAGCAAGTTGCCCATGGCGGTAAGATACATTTGTCGACGCGGTCTGAATGGTGGGCTGCGCTTCGTCGCGGGGCTGACTGGATCATCGTGGATGCTCCCGCAGCCGAGCGTTCGGGCGCAGGTCTGGCTATGGCCTCGCAAATGGATGGTGTTATAATCGTGGTACAAGCCGATAAGACGAGACCTGAGGCGGTGACAAATCTGGTTGAAGAAGTTGAAGCATATGGCGGTCAGACGCTGGGTGTTGTCATGAACCGGACGCGCGCTGATACCCGTTTTATCGATCAGCTTGCTGGCTGACGGTGATGGACGATGTCGCAAATTTCTGCTGAACGTAACGAGCCTGTCAGGCTCTGGCATAGTATTCCGGCCATGGCGGAAACCGGCATAGTGCTGCTGCTATTATTTTTGTTTTCAGAAGCTTTGCTTGGGCCGTTATTGGCGTCCGAAGAAGAGCCAGATGGCAATCCTATTTTGCGGATTATGTGGCTGCCGGTTTATGGCGTGGTTATTGGCTTGGGGCTGTTGCAGGCTCGGAAGTTTATCTCGATGAGCTGGCAAATGCCGTTCTTGGTGGCTTTGTTGGTGCTGACAGCTGCTTCGGTGTTTTGGTCAATTGATCAGGCCCTGACGATGCGCCGGATGATCGCAGCGGGCATGACGACCGTGTTCGGGCTGCATTTGGCGAGCCGTTATAATTGGCGTGAATTGCTGACCCTGTTCGGGTTGATCTGGTTTTTTCTTGGATGTTTGTCTTATGTTGTCTCGGTCGGGATGCCGGCCTTGGGGCTCGAGCAGGAAGGCGACCATATCGGCGCTTGGCGCGGTTTGTGGTTCCAGAAGAATACGCTCGGCGGTCATGCGGCGCGCTCGAGTTTCCTTTTTGCCTTCTTGCTGCTGACCGGAACAGATCTGCGCAGACTTTGGATCGCTGGACTGGTCTTGAGTATTGGCCTCGTTCTGCTTTCGACCTCTAAGACGTCACTCTTGGGACTTATGATCGGTTTTCTGATTTTAGGATTGGGTACGTTGATGAAGCGCGGGGCCAGGTTGGCGCTGGTTTTGGCCTGGTTTGCGATCACACTTGGCAGTTTGATTGTCGCGCTGGTTGTGTTCCAGCCAGAGCTTGTCTTACAGATTTTGGGACGCGACGCGACCTTGACGGGCCGAACCGATATATGGGCGGCGCTCGCGCATGTGATTGCCGAGAGGCCGTGGCTTGGTCATGGCTATGGCGCGTTCTGGGCCCCAGGGTCTGCGGAGGCGGAGTTTGTACGCGAGCAAGTACAATGGGCCGCGCCGACAGCGCATAATGGCTGGCTTGAAACATGGTTGAGTGTGGGGCTGATCGGGCTGGCTATCTTTACGTTGAGCTTCATCACAACGATCGGGCGGGCCATTAGCGCGGCGTTTACCGGCTGGAATGGAATATTTGCGCTCGGCTTTCTGGCCCAGTTCTTTCTGTTCAGTCTTTCGGAGAGCTCGATCTTGCAACAAAACTCGATTGTGTGGCTGAGCTATGCATCGGTGTCGGCGATTCTGATGCGGCAGAGAGGGCAGCGTCGGGGGCTGAACGAAGCACTTTCAGTGCGCCGTCAACGTGAGCTTGCCCCGATCAGACAGCGCGCACGCGCCGACCGAGAGGTCCTGTCAGCTTGCGAGAGCAGCGCTAAGGTCTAGTTGGTGTTTGCTGGTGCGGGCTCGTCGGCGGGCGTTTCAACCAGTGCCGAATTTCCGTACAGGGCGAATGTCCGCCAGAACAGCACTTTTGATAATCCGCGAACAGCGAAATCAATGTGCTGTGCACTGCTTTCGGATCTGAATATGTAACCGATCGCGCCGAGCGTGCCATGATAGGCGAACTTAACCGAACCTACTGCCATCCAGAACATGAGTTTTAGATAGTTCCGTTCGCGTCTGGCTTGTGAGGTTGGGCCTTGTCCGTAAACAGAGGCGCGTTTGAGCGTATAATTCAGGCTGAGGCGCTTGCGCTGGACATGCTCGAAGACACCCGCATCAGGCTCCCAAGCGAATGTTCCGCCGATCGCTTTGATATCCATAAACAAGAGGTCATCTTCGCCGCCAAGCTCATTCGTTGCCGGATCAAATAGTGGGCGCTTCTTTGGCAACCGACTGACATCGATCAATGTATTGCAGCCGCCGTGGAAATGTTTGATGAACCCGCGTGGCGAGCGATCGGCTCGACCAAAGAAGCGGCTGAAATATTTTCGGTGTCGGGTAATATCATCAGGCAAAGCCGTGATGAGCGGCCCGAAAACGACGGCAGGCTTTAGTTCCATGTGGAGCTTGTAGAGCTTTTCGAGCCAATCGGTATCTCGGGCCGACTGATCATCATCTAGAAACGCGATCAGGTCACTTTCAACCATGTTGATTGCGCAATTTCGTGCATTGGCAACGCCGGCAGCTGGTTCATAATCGGCTTTGAACTGCAGGTTATCTGGGGCTTCTTCCCGCAAGATTTCAATCGACTCGCGCGCGCTGGCCTTAGGGTCGTTGTCTACAATGATCAATGTACACTTAGTTTTTTCAAGCATGGTTTGATTGAAAACCGAGCGCGCAGCAACGAGCAGTCCGTCCGGTCGCTGGAAGGTCGGGATGATAATCGAAATGGAGAGATTAGATGTCAAAGCTCGCTCCATATAGTGGCATTGCTTCTCGCGGTGTAGCAACACGTATCCCTGAATCGCGCGCTTTCTTGACTATTTTTTTGAGCTCCTGCGGCGTTGTGCCAAAGGGGCTAGGATTGGCTGTAATATCATGTGTGAAAATGTGCAACCATGCAGGTGTTGTATTTGCTCTCTCAATTGCTGCGAGGGCTTGAGCGGTTGTCGCGGTATCGGGCTTTAGCTCGACGGCCGTTAACTGCATGCGGTCGGCCCCTTTTGCATTGATGCCGGTGCGAATTCCGCGTGCAGTAAGGAATTTATCTTTGAGCGCCGTTTTAAGTTCAGTCGTCGTTTCGCCGTATGGATAGGCGAAATGATCGACAGATTTGGTCAGGCCCATTTGTTTGAGCTGGTCCAGGTTTTCGGAAATATCGCGCATGACTGCATCTGTTGAAGCGCGTGAGCAATCAAGGTGAGTGTGGGTATGCGCGCCAATTTCGTGTCCAGCGCGATCGAGGGCCAACATATCCGTATCGACATATTGCTCGCCGGTCCTGTTGACGCATCCAGCCAATCCCGAGCACGCATAATATATGGCTTTTGCGCCTATGGATTCCACGATCTCGGCTCCGGTATCGGCAGCTGATTTAGGAAAATCATCAAAGCTGAACGTGATGATGGATTGGGTTGGCGCATGGATAGGGGCTGTTTTCTTCCAGAAGACACGGCGACGGTTCAAGCGTGCAAGCAAGCTCAAATCAGGGACATAGTCCATGGGTGACATGACATGTTTATTGCTCGTTGTCATGACAAATTCTCGCTGTATACGGCAGATCTGTATAGTTTTAGTGCGAGCAGCCGGAGCGGCATGGGTGTCAGTCCGAAACGATCCGTAGCGAGATATTTGCTTATACCGGCGATAACAGGCCGACCGGGTATGCCGCGCAGTCTTCGGGCGACTTTATACAAGGCCATATCACGGACAGCGTCGGGATGTTGGCTCGCCAAGCGGGAAAAGTTATGTCCGGATGTGCCATATTTCCGGAGCAGGGTTGCCGTATCGTCCAACCCGAGATGCGTGGCGGTGTTGTCGATGTGGAGAACTGGAAACTGCTGCGCAACGCGCAAGCCCCAATCGACATCTTCCCAGCCCCAGCCTTTATAGCCGTCATCAAATGAGACGGCGTCGAGGACGGCACGGTGGGCAAGAATATTCGAGGTGAAGACGAAGCGCCCCGGCTCTGTTTTGCGTTCGTCTGCGGACAGGCATTCGGAGCGTCGCGACTGGGCGGCATGGAGGGCTTGGGCTTTGGTCTCTTTGACATGTTGTAAACTAAAGCCGCCAGCGATCAAGGCCGGATCGGACTGCTTGGACATCGCGTCGAGATAGCGTGTCAGGAATTTGGAGTCATCGGGCAGCATATCGGCGTCCAGCATGAGCAGCCAGTCGGAGGTGGCATGGGACATGAGCCGGTTGCGGGCATAGCTACGGCCGTGGTTTTTGTGGGCGGTAATAAGCGTTGCAGGCCCTTTGAGGCCGGACAGGCTGGAGGTGATGGCTGCGGTCATGTCGGGGTCAGCCGACCCATCGTCATAGATCAGGATTTCGCAGACTTGATGGTCCGGTAAGTTAGCAAGTGATGTGAGGAGCGGGGTCGCCGCATCACGCCATGCGGGGATACAAATGCTCAGCTTTGCCGGATGGCTTACACCATTGCGCGTAAGCGTTTCTGCGCCATGTTCAGGTGCAGCTCCGTCAGGTGCTTGAAAAGGATCATGTGTTTGGTTCATCAACGATCTTTCAGACTGTCGCCCAAAAGGCATGGGGCGGTCATAAGCAAGATATAGAGGTCAAACAAGAAAGACGCTGTGTTTAGGTATTCGATATCTAGTCGCACGCGTTCACGAACTTCTGCATGTGAGTGAACGGGGCCGCGCGAGCCATTGATTTGCGCCCAGCCGGTAATGCCGGGCTTTACGCGATGGCGGTGGGAGTATTCCATGACAATGTCATGGACCTGTGTTGCCTCTGCAGTCATGCCCACCGCATGAGGGCGCGGCCCGACCAGTGACATTTCCCCGGACAGGACATTGAACAGTTGTGGCAATTCATCGAGCGATGAGCGGCGGATGAACTTTCCGATGCGCGTGACACGGGGGTCGTCAACCATGGTTTGGGCGTTCATAGTGTCTTCGGCATCGGGATCGGGGCGCATGCTGCGCAGCTTCCATATCCGGATCAATTCGTTTTGGAAGCCGTGGCGTCGTTGGCGGAATAGGATCGGGCCGCCATCTTCGAGTTTGATCAGAATAGCGCAAACCAGCATGACAGGGCTGAACGCCATGATCAAAATGATCGACAGGACAATATCGGTCATGCGTTTGACGGCACGTCGGCGCAAACTGCTTGGGCGTCCCGAGACATATGCGGCGGGTGATCTCGACATATTGACCAAGTTACCAGCCTCTGGATTGAAGCTGTCGAGATCTATGAGAAGAATGACTTGCTGAGGCAGGACGCGCAGGCGCTCGATCAGCATTTTTACGCGCTCTGTCGCATTCGATGTCACGGTTATGACGATCTGGTCGACTTGCGGCAATTGTTTCCAATTGAGCAGATCGTCTATCTTTCCAAGCAGGGTTTGCCCAAGCAGGGTTGGCTGTTCTCCAGCGGTTGGTCGTCTGCTGGCGCGATCATCAAACACACCAAGAATTTGAAAGTTTGAACCGTTTTCGCTTTCGGCGATGAGGCGTTCGGCATTCGGTGTGGCACCGATCAGCACGAGCTTGCGCATAAATCGGCGAGCTTTGTACAATCGGGTTAATCCGTAGGCGAAGACAAGATGCAGTGTGCTGATGAGGCCCCATGTCAGGATGAGAGCCGGCATGATCACAGGCAGGGCTGCGGAGGTCGTTGCAATCAGCATAGCTAGCAAGACCAAGCCTATGGCCGCGCCGCCTGACGCGCGCAATTGTGGCCGAACAATCGATGCGGAGTAAGATTTGTTGTAACCGCCGAGGGCATAGACACCGATCGAACCAGATAGCGGAATGAGCATATGCGGCAATGCATCGACCACTTGCATGGCGAAGAAATCGAGATTGGAGACCTGTAGCGCAAAAATGGTTCCGGCGACGCCAGCCAATACGTCAGCGACGATCAATCCATTGATCGCCCAGTCCACCTGTAGGGGATTGCTTGCAGGCGAAATGCGCTGCGAAGCGGTATCACTTCGGGCTTTCCTGCGTACAATATTCACAAGGGACGACATAAACGCGGTTCAATCTACAACATTAACTGATGTTATCTATACATTGAAACTTATAAGATTCGACTAACCTTAACCGATGAAATGATGCTTATCTCTGTGTTTATAGGGTGGGCTCGCAACGTATTCGGCACAGGGGAATAGCCTTGGCGCATGCTTGGAAACATGATTGCTTTGCGTTTAAGTATGGTTTTGTAGTTTTTCGGGGGCAGATATGCGTTTGATTCAACATTTTTTTAGCTGGGCACTGGCCCTGTTCCTGATCTATATGTTTGTGCAGTCGACATTTCACCCGCTGCCCGATCCACCATTGGGGCAAGTGAAGTTTTTTGATCCTGCTGGTGAGAACATCGTGTTTCAGACAATTGCCGATCGTTCGCGCTACGACATTTTCGAACCGACCGGGCGTGTGGTGACCGGAATATTGGAAGTTTTGGCCGCTTTCTTCCTCTTATTGCCGTTTTCTAGGCGATTTGGAGCGTTTTTGGCATCGATGATCCTATTTGGAGCGCTCGCGTTTCACATCTCGCCATGGCTTGGCAGTGAAGTTCCGCTGTCTTTGGAGGTTGGCGAGACCGCGACTGATGGCGGGGCTTTGATGTCACTTGCGATCGCTATGCTTGTGGCAAGCCTTCTGATTATCGTGATCCATCCGAGGCGGCGGCGCGACTATTAGCGCGGCTTGATTTCTATGGCTTGGCGCGACGTGGATGGCGCGTCATTTCCCTAAAAACTCTATGCACTTAACGTTAACTTCGGTGCGTTAGCATTTGGGCGATACGGGTAAATGATATGACAGAAAACGCATCTAACGAAACCGAAGCGCCGATTGGGCGGGCACGCGTCGCCCTTATGCGCCGATTGATCGATACTGTCGGGCTTCCTGCCTCTCGAATTTCGTTTCAGGATCGCCATATGGCGAGTGATATTTTGCTCGATATGCTGTTCGAGGCGGGCGATGCCGAGCGGTTATTATGTGCCAAACGGCTAAAGAGTACGGTCGAGGCTCCGCGCCGGTTGATGCGCTATCTCGCACAGTGCAAGATTGAAATTGCAGAAATTTTGCTCGAGGAAAACACGTCTTTTGATGCATCCGACTTGTGCGAGACGATCGAAAAGACCGGTTCCGAGCATCATATAATCATTGCACGCCGACGTAATCTGAGTGTGGTTGTTGCCGAAGCTCTGATCGATACCGGAGACGTATCGGTTATTCGGTTATTGCTGAACAATAATAGTGCCGACATTTCGGAATCCGGAATTGATAAAATAGTATCCACATCGCGCCAGCATGAGGAGTTTTGTAGCTTGCTTGTGGCGCGGCGGGAACTTACGCCGTCTCAGGCTATGGCGATGTTCTGGTGGTCTGACGGGGCAACCCGCAAAGCAATTCTCACCAAGCATTCGGCCGATCGCAAGATACTTGTTGATCTATGCTCGGATGTCTTTGCAAAAATGGGCAAAGATGACTGGCGCGATCCCGTCGCCCGCAAAGCGCTGCAACTGATCGAACGGCGTCAACGCAACCGGGCAGCGCTGGAAAAGTCTACGTTCGAGAGCCTTGAGCAAGCTATTTCCATCTCGGCGGCGAACGGTATGACGCCAGAAGTCATGCAAGAGATCGGGTATCTGGCTGGCATTCGCCCGGTTTGTATGGCGAAGCTCGTGAGTGATCTTGGCGGTGAAGGTCTGGCGGTATTGTGCAAGGCGACGGGGCTAAAGCGGCCAGCGCTTCACGATTTGTGGACAGCAATGCGCCGTCCTCTCGAGATTGAGGAAGGTGTGATCCATCCGCAATTGAATTATGTCATGGAAATCTATGACACGCTGAGCGTCGTGAAAGCCCAAACCGTTCTGCGCTACTGGAACTGGTCGCTGACTGCGGCTGGACCTGCGAGCGTAACGGCAGCAAATGATTCGGGTGGAGACGAGGACTTCTCGGCCTCGAAAAGAATAGCGAAATTAGTGTTTAGCTCCTAATTTATACAGTTTCGACTGGCCTTTACATTACTGACACGCTACCACGCTTGCTCGTACTTTGACGGGGAAGAAAGGTTGGGCGCTTGGGTTACGTAGTCAGTCTTATTCTCGCATTGGGGGCATTTTGGCTGGGCTTGTCGGGGCACTATACGCCCCTGATTTTGAGCCTTGGCGCTGTGTCGGTTGGACTTGCCGTAATCCTGGCGGCCCGATTGCAGGTGCTCGACCGCGAAGGCGCACCTTATTTCGCAATTTTCGGGATGATTTTTTATCTGCCATGGCTGATGGTCGAAATCTTCAAGGCGAATGTGGTAGTGATCCGCGCGTGTTTGCGGGCGAATCTCGATATTGATCCCGCTTTGGTTAAGGTGAAGACCATTAGCGAGACGGACCTAGCTAAGACCTTGTTTGCAAACTCGATTACGCTGACCCCGGGCACGGTAACCATCGAGGTTGAGCCGAGCCGTCTTTTGGTCCACGCCCTCTATGAAGGCTCTGCGGGACCCAACGCATTTACTGAAATGGATGAGCGGTCTGCGCGCGCGATTGATGGACGCCGTAAAAAGAGTGCGGGGCAAAAGACATGATCGGCGTTGCCGTATTTGCGCTTATTGTTGCGTTATCGCTCACCTTGTTGCGGGCGCTGATTGGACCAACGCTTTATGACCGCGTCTTGGCGGTCAACTCGTTTGGGACGAAGACGGTCTTGTTCCTTGGGGCGCTTGGTTATGTCATGGGGCGGCCTGATTTTCTCGATCTTGCGATTCTCTATGCGCTGATCAATTTTGTCGCGACGATCGCCGTTTTGAAATTTGTCCGCTACCGGTCTTTCCAAGTGACTTTGGTCCGCAAGGATCTGACGAAGGAGAAGAAGTGATGGAGGTCTGGGCCGAGATTGCGCACATGTTCGAGATCATCCGGCCGGGACTGGGCGGGGCGTTGTGTCTGTTTGGGGCTGTGCTTGCGATTATTGGGTCGGTTGGCGCATTGCGGTTTCCCGATTTCTATACGCGGTTACATGCAGCCAGCGTGACGGATACGGGCGCGGTGACGGTGATGTTGCTCGGCATGGCGTTTCTGGCGCCGCACTGGCTTGTCTTGTTTAAACTTTTGGTGGTTTGGGTGTTCTTGTTCCTGACAGGACCCACGGCATCGCACGCAATTGCCAACGCCGCACATACCGCAGGCTTACAGCCAAAAATTGGCGCGGAAGCGACTGCGGGGGATGCTGAAGGGGGGATGGGCTAGTGGATATTGGAACCTCTCTGATCAATGTATCTTTGCTGGCCATGTTGTTTGTTGTGGCCGTCGCCATCATCCGTATACGCAGCCTGTTTGCGATTGTGATGTTGGCGGGGGCGTACTCGCTGATCTCTGCGACGTGGTTTGTGGTCCTCGATGCGGTTGATGTGGCGTTTACCGAGGCTGCAGTGGGCGCAGGTATATCGACGGCTTTGATGCTCGGGGCGATGTTGTTGACGTCACGCACGGCGAAAAGCGAGCGGGCCTTGTTTGGTGTGGCGCCATTTCTGGTCTGTCTATTGACCGGTGCGGTTCTCATCTATGCCACGATTGATTTGCCAGCGCTCGGGGATGCAGCTTCTGCTGCCAATTCGCATGTCGGTGCGCAATATCTTGAACAGGTTCAAGCCGATACAGGCGTTCCGAATGTGCTGGC
>JBDVDE010000035.1:0-45624 GCA_039942135.1 Hyphomonadaceae bacterium | reverse complement strand
CACAATGGAGCGCACCTGCACGGCGTGTAGCGGTCGCGGGCAGGTTATTTCGGACCCTTGCGGCACCTGTCACGGTGCGGGCGCTGTGCGGCAGGAACGCGAACTGGACATCAATATCCCAGCCGGCGTCGAAAGCGGCATGCGTATCCGCTTATCTGGCGAGGGCGAAGCGGGTGAACCGGGCGCACCGAGCGGCGATCTTTATATTTTCATCGATGTAGCCGAGCACGATATTTTTGAACGAGACGGCACACATCTGTACTGCCGCGCACCGGTTCCCATGGCGACAGCAGCACTTGGCGGCGAGATTGAAATTCCGACCATGAACGGCTCGCGCGCCCGCGTGACCATCCCCGAGGGTGCCCAAACCGGCCGCAAATTGCGTCTACGCAATAAAGGCATGCCAAATGTGCATGGCGGCGGCATGGGCGATCTCTATATCGAAGTATTCGTCGAGACACCGCGCAAGATGACGGCACGCCAGAAAGAAATACTCCGCGAGTTTTCTGACTGTTCAGGTGAAGGCTGCCATCCCGAAAGTGACGGGTTTTTGGGCCGGATCAAGCGATTTTGGGATGATCTGACCGAAACCGATGACAATCACCCGAACTAGGTGAGCTGAACGCCTATTGCCATGGATACGCGCCTCTAGCTAGGCACAGACGCCATAACCTGACCATCTTCCCCGATAGTGATCTCCGGCGCTCGAGCAAGCTTACAGCTTTGTCCTGTCCGGCATTCACCAGAAACAATATCGAACGCATAGCCATGCCACGGGCATTCAACGGCCCCATCGACGATCTCGGCCTGTTCAAGCGGGCCTAAGAGGTGCGGACAGATAATGCTGTAGGCAAGCAAACTGCCATCTTGCTCGATCAGTTTATACCGGCCATCGCCAAGCTCGAAAACAAGTGGCAGTTGGGCCAAAACATCGGCTTGCGGCCCCAATGCGAGCTGTGAGGCAGTCTCTGGACGGCTTGCACTGCGTTTCTTGGCATCAAGCGCGGACTGCCTGCCCGTCATCATCTCCACATCTTCATCATAAAGTTTCGCGTAGAGCATCTTGTAATATGCCGCCATGCCCTCCCTGCCCGCCTCCGGTACATCCGGCATGAAGAAGTCGACGATGACCCGTAAGCCGCCGCCCGCGCGCTCGTAAACATGGCTCCAAATTTCGGTGCCAGCGCCGACGCCCGACAGGGTGCGGGTGATCCATCTCTGACGATCCCGCTCCAGCGTGAGTTCAAGCTCGACCTCCTGCCCGCTGGCCATGCCGCCAAGGGTCGCCATGCAATGCCACCCCCAACTTCCGGCTTCGATACAACGGATGCTCTCGAAATTATCCGAGTGCATATGCGGTAAATGTTCCCAATCGAGGGCATTCTCGAACATGCGAGCGAGCGTTACGGGTAGATCGCGTTCATAGGTGCCTATCAGGGGCAGATGTCTTTTCCCGCGAGCAGATGTCTCGCTTATATTGGTCATAATAAGAGCCTCCGATTGCGGCACAGGGCTGGTCTGGACCCTATTCTATCTATAAAGCGGAGACTATGAACACACCACTCAAGTTTGCAATTGCCGGCGCAGCAGGCCGGATGGGCCGCCAACTGATCTCGGCTGCGATCGCGTCGAGCCATCATGTCTCGGGCGGAACCGAACAGAAAAGCAGCCCGGATTTCGCAAGCGATCTAGGCATATTAGCGGGGCTGCCTGCATTGGGACGCACGCCAAGCGACGCTGCTGGGCAGGCCGCATCCGGCGCGCAGGTCTGGGTAGATTTCACGCGCCCAGACGCGACGCTCGCGGCTCTGGCAGACTTGGCCGATACACCTGTGACAGCCGTGATTATTGGTACGACAGGATTTACCGAGGCGCAGTTGGCCAGCATCAACAGCTTTTCGAGCCGGTATGCGATTGTCCAAGCAGGAAATTTTTCCCTAGGCATTGCGCTGATGACACGGCTTACAGAGATGGCTGCCTCACATCTGGGCGAGGGTTGGGACGTCGAAATCCTCGAAACCCATCACAAGCACAAGGTTGATGCCCCCTCCGGCACCGCCCTCATGCTGGGCGATGCGGCTGCGTCGGGACGCGGAGCCAAGCTCGAAACTTTGCGGCAAGCGCCCTATGATGGACCGGACGCCAAAAGAGAGGCCGGAAAAATCGGATTTTCCGTGCGTCGCTCTGGCGGCGTGATTGGAGACCATGAGGTGTCGCTGACATCCGATTTTGAACGCATTTCAATCAGTCATAGTGCACTGGACCGACGTGTCTTTGCCGATGGTGCTATAAAGGCTGGCGAATGGGCCGCAGAGCAGGCGCCCGGCCTTTATACCATCCACGATGTTCTAGGACTGTAACCCCGAACACCTTTTCGTGAATCTACTGCCAATACTCTGGTCAATGCCCAAGCTGACGCCTATCAAAGATTAAATCTCAAAAGGAAGACACCATGATCCGCACGACGCTTTCTATTGCTGCACTCGCACTTGCCATAAGCCCGATCGCTTTCGGACATGGTGCAGGTCATCTAGTTCAAACGGCCGAGCAAGAGGTGGTGATTGAAGCCACTGACCTTGGCAACGGCATTCATATGCTTGTTGGTCAGGGCGGCAATATCGGGGTTCTTGCAGGTGATGACGGCGTCTTTGTTATCGACAGCCAGTTTGCACGGATCGCACCGCAAAACCTCGCAAAGATCAATGAGATTGCGGGCGGCTCGCCGACCTATCTCGTCAACACGCATTGGCATGGCGATCATACGGGCGGCAATGTCAATTTCGACGCCATCATCATCGCCCATGACAATGTTCGTGCACGCTTGTCCACGGATCAGACGCGAACACTGCTCGGCAATGAACGCACGACGCCAGCGGCCGACCCGAAGGCTTGGCCGGTCTTCACCTTCGATGATGATCTTTCGATGCACGTAAATGGCCAGACCATAAGAATTTTCCACACCCCCGCCGCCCATACAGATGGCGACGCTATGGTACTGTTTGAAGACGCCAACATATTGCATATGGGAGATGTGTTCTTTGTCGGAAACTTCCCGTTTATTGACGTCTCTTCGGGCGGAACAGTCGAGGGATTTTTGAACGCTATGCGCAAGGCCCATAGCCTGATTGATGACGAGACCCAAGTTATCCCCGGCCATGGCCCCCTTGCGAGCAAAGCCGATATTGCCGCCAGCATCGAGATGCTTGCGGGCGTCCACCAAGCGGCAAGTGCTGCATTTGACAGTGGCGTGAGCGTTGAGGACGCAGTTGCAAATGAGCTGCTTGCGCCCTGGGCCGAGACATGGGGCTCCGGCTCGATCAGTGCGGACCTGTTCACCCGTCTCGTCTATGCCGACCTTGAGCGAATTGCCGCTGAAAAAACAGCCGCAGCAGCAGATGCTGCGCTACAGCATGAAGGCCAAGGCTCATAGGGCCAAGCCCGCACTCCGGAGCAAGATACAAAAAAGCCGTTCGCGCCTGTGCTCGAACGGCTTTTTATTTATACGAGGCTTTGTAAGCGCTTGGCTCGACGGTGCTTATGTGCCCTCTTATTCATTAGACACGGCCGACGCGGGCAGCTCGCCCGAGAGGGGCGCGGTCCAGATCCGACGTGCCAGAAAATCTTGCAGATCCGCAGCAGACCGGTCGGCGATTTCTTCTTGTGGCAGATGACCAACATTATCGTAGATGATCAATTCCGAGCGAGGGATCCCCGCGGCAAACTTCTCTGCGCCGGAAGCGGCAACAAGATTGTCTTCCCTGCCTTGCAAGATGAGCGTGGGAGAATTGATCTGGCTGACGAGCGCTTCAGTGGCAATTACACGGTCGTCTCTCTGCGCACTCATAGCCAAAATACCTTCGCGATGCCCTGGCGCCCTTGAAAGCGAGACATAGCGTTCGACCATGTTTTCGGTGACCAGCGCCTGATCAAAGAAACTGTCTCTAAGGCCCGAATGCACCAAGCCGGACATGTCGAGATCTTTGAGCAGAAAACGGGCGACTGAATTGTCGAGCAGGCTGAACACAAGCGGCCGGTTATCATCGTTCTCGCTCGGCCAGCCAGATGCATCCACGAGCACCAATCCTTCGAGCCGTTCAGGGTATTCAAGCGCAAACTGCCACGCGGTGGCGCCGCCCATAGAATTTCCGACCAGTACAAATGTATCGGCTTGCAGCTGCATGGTCATCTCGTCGATCATCTCGCCGAAATATCCCGGATTCATTTTATCCCCATCAGGGTTGCGTGACAGACCATGTCCGGGCAGGTCCAGAGAGATGATCCGGTAGTCGTCTTTGAGACGCTCAACCCATGGCTCCCAAGTGTGCAAGCTGGCGGCAAATCCGTGTACCAGAACCAGCGTATCGCCGCTCTCGAGGCCTTCATCCCTATAGTGTAGTTTCACCCCGTCAGACAGGGTCAGAAATTGTGAATTCTGAGATGTATAGACTGTCTCAAGAGACTGGAACGGAATATCGGCGCGGCGCAAGGCCAACCAGCCCGCTGCAAGTATCAGCAGTATAATCGTGACGATTGTCATCAATCGGCGCAACATATATCAATCCTCCCCAGCACAAATACATGTCGAGTGTTGATCGCACATTGCAGTCTGCATTGGAAGGCTCAAGCCCCCGTTTTGCCGCCCTTTCCGCAGCGTCGACAGTCCTTGTCCTTGCGCAAATTTACGTGCCGGCCCTGTCCGGTTAAACCGTCTAACAACCACAACTTGCCAATAGATATAGTTCCCGCATCGCAAGCGAGCTTGATCGTTTCCAGCGCCATCCGCGTGCCGACCAATCCCGTCACGGGACCGGCGACACCGACATCATCACAGGCTTCTGCTTCAGGCGGCATTTCAGGAACCCAGCACTGGTAACACGGCGCATCCTCATTGCTCTGTGGAAGGCCTGACGCAAATACCGAGACCTGCCCGCTCCAACGTGCAGCAGCGCCGTGCACCATGGCCCGTCCGGTTTCGTGGGCAAGATCATTGAGCGCGTAACGCGTTTCGTAATTATCGCACGCATCAATCAACACATTGCCTGACACGTCATCGCCTTTAGCGAATCTTTTCGTGATCACGGAAATGCTCGTGCTCGCATTCATCGCTTCAAGCCGGCCAGCCAGCACCACGGCTTTCGATCTGCCGATATCTGCCTCGGTAAACTGGACTTGCCGCTGCAAGTTCGAACGATCGACCACATCATCGTCAATGATCTCGATCTGGCCAATGCCAGCGGCGGCAAGATACATAGCGCATGGTCCGCCCAATGCTCCCGCCCCGACAATCGAGACGGAACTGGAGGCAAGCTTTGCTACACCCGGGCCTCCGATTTCCTTTAGGAGAATGTGGCGTTTATGGCGCTCAAGATCGATTTTACTGTCCATCCTATTGTCCTAGCAGATTGCTATTGACTTGCCATGTCCGTCTTCAGCTTTAGTCTAGTGGAACCTAACAAACAGGCAGATCATGAACCTAGACACAGCTCCAGAAGCCGAGGCGTTCCGCGCAGAAATTCGTGCGTTTTTTCAGGATGAGTTTCCCCAAGACATCATCGCCAATAACAAGACCGGAGCCTCCCCGACCACAGCCCAAGTCCGCAAGTCGGAAATGGCGCTTGGGGCCAAAGGTTGGCTCGCGAGCGCCTGGCCTGCGGAATATGGCGGGCCGGGCTGGAGCGTTGAAGAACAATATATCTTTGATGAAGAACTCGAACGCGCTGGTGTGCCGACCGTGACACCGATGGGTGTCGTCTATGTCGGGCCGGTGATTTATACGTTTGGATCGGACGCGCAAAAATCGCGCTGGCTACCCGGTATTCGTGATGGCTCGGTTGGTTGGGCACAAGGGTATTCAGAACCGAACTCGGGATCAGACCTTGCCAGCTTGCAGTTTTCTGCAGTGCGCGAGGGAGATCAATATGTTCTCAACGGCACCAAAGTCTGGACCAGCGCAGCCCAATATGCCGACTGGATTTTTCTGCTCGCGCGGACAGACAATACTGGCAAGAAGCAGGACGGCATCTCGTTTATCTGTTGCGACTTGCGCGCCGAGGGCGTCGAGGTGCGTCCGATTATCACCATAGATGGCAAACATGTGCTCAATGAAGTTCATTTCACGGATGTCCGCGTCTCGGCTGACCAGCTGATCGGTGAAGAGGGAAAGGGCTGGGGCTATTCGCAATATCTGCTTGGCTTCGAGCGCACGAGTTATGCGCGCATTGGCGGCAAAAAAGAAATGCTGAAAAAGGTTCGTCAGATTGCTCAGGCGACCAGTATCGGCGGCAATCAAAGACTTGCTGACATGGATGGATTTGCCGCGCGGGTCTCGCAAGCCGACATTAATCTGCAAGCATTGGAGATGCAGGTCCTGCGCATCCTGTCGGCGATCAAATCTGGCGGGTCGGTTGGCAATGAAGCCTCGATTGTCAAGATCATGGCGACCGAGACACATCAGCAGATCACCGAGCTTTACCTTGATGCTGCGGGCGCTTATGCGCAGTCGAAGTTCGATGACAGCGTAACTCCTGAGTGGGCAAGCACGGCGCATATGCCTCCGCACGCAGCTTCGGGGGTTGCGTCCTATTTTGGTGGCCGCGCACAAAGCATTTATGGCGGCACCAACGAGATACAAAAAACCATCATAGCCAAACGCGTCTTAGGGCTTTGAGCGAGCGTTCGGGTTACTGTGTAGCGGATTGAGACGAGCAGTATCACCCTATCGCGGTGTCGGTATCCCAAAGCGCGAAATGGTCGAGCTGGTTTCTGCCCCCAAGACGAGCCGGTAAAGCCGATCATATTCGGTGGCCTCCGTTATCGGAAGACCGGCATCACCGCCAAGGGCCGCAACCAGACCCGGTGTGGTATTGGAATGGCCGACGACCAATGCGGAGCGTCCGTCCGACCGAAGTTTGGCGGCAAATCCTTCAAGATCGCCAGCGTCATAGAAGATGATCGGTAAATTCCGGCGAAGCGCGATTGGCGCAGCGGTGTCGCGTGTGCGTTGAAAGTCGGTCGAGTAGATCACATCAATCCGCGCATCCGCCAGTGCCTCGACAAGATCTTCTGCGCGGGCTTGCCCATCTGCTGTGAGCCCCGGATCATTGCCAAGCTGTTTTTCCGCGTGGCGCACAAGATAGACCACGGCAGGATCCTGATCAGTCGCAACCGGAAGTGCGCAGCCTGTTAGTGCTACACCTGACAATAGCAATGTAGCGAGACCTATAAGGGTTTGAAAAATATGGCGGCGTCCGGACATCTAACGATCCTTATTCTTCAACTGAAACGGCGGTTTTATTGTCCGACGCATTTCGCTCGATTAGCAAGCGACGAGGGTCCAGCATGATAAAGGTCGGCTCAGTATCAAGCTCGAAGGATAACTCGGTTTCAAGCTCGGTGATATTGACCCGCTCGAGCTTGAACCATTCATCGCCAAGCGTATCGTCTGGATCCACATCATAGAAACCGATCTCCACCCATTCGTCGAGCAGTTCATCATCCATTTCGTCGACCGATGTTTCCTTGCCCGTTTCTTCAGAGGCAATGCGTTTATCAACCCGCGCGGTGAAGCTCGCCGTATATGTGCCGTCGTCTGACGCTTCGACCCTCACACTATCAGCTACGAATTTGAGATCCCAGAACACGATACGTTCCCAATAATCTTCAATGAGCTGATGGTATTTGTCGTCTGCTGCATCTCGCAAATAATCGGTGAGGTCGGCGGTTGTCGGATATGGCGGGCCTTTGGAGCCAAAGTCGGTCACGAAGTCGCGGATGGCGCCTTGCATCGCCTCTTCGCCCATATAGTGCTTGAGGCCCCAGAACACCCAATTGGCTTTTTCGTAATCGAGATATTGCTGCCCTGTCGCGCGGGCGAGTGCCGGTTCGTCATTGCTGTCGAATGTACGCCCGGCAAGATAACCATTGATCGACCGCTGTTCGAGAAAGCGGCGCGCTTTTTGCCAACCGAAAGCATCCTCATATGCGGTTTGGGAAGCGTTCATGGTGAGCCCTTCGGACAAAACATTGAAGCCTTTTACCCGCGCCGGCAAAATTTGGTGACCGAACCATTGATGCCCGATCTCGTGCATGGTCACGAAGGAGGCCGTATCAACGCTTGTATTGTCTTCCGGATCACCCCGATCCATGACAAAGCCAATATTCTCGGAGAACGGAATGGTTCCTGCGAAAGCTTGCGCAAAACCGCTATAGGGAAATTCCATGATCCGCACTTGGCTATACTGATATGGCCCGTAGGTTTCGGTATAGGTGTCGAGCGATTGACGCATGGCTGCAAGCATCAGGTCGATATTGTAATTGTGCGCCCCGTGATAAAAAATTTCGAGGTCGATATCCTCACCATCCGGGTTTTCCCAGACATCGCTTGCGACCTCGTATCTCGCCGACAGGAAAGAGAAGAACATGGCGATCGGATTGGTCGCTTTATAGTCACTGCAAGCTCGCCCGCCCTCTTCATATCTGCGAACCAGTTTGCCAGGAGCGATGGGAATTTGTCCCTTGTCGGTACAAACCTTCGCTTCAAAATCGACATAGTCTGACGATGCGGAGAAGAAATTGGTCAACAGAGCGTCTTCATCATCGCGGTCGGCAAATGGCTCATAGTCTTCAAGCCCCGCCCGTCGCCGTCTGTCCTGATTGACCAGACGGAAATCGGGAATATCAAGGCTTGGCATCATCTGCCCGTTATTGACGAATGTGCCATTTTTCCGGATGGGGCTGCCATTGCCAAGCTCGGGCGGCGCGATCTCGACCACATAGTCGAGTCGGACACGCGCGCCTTCTGGCACGGGCGTGTCGAATTCGTAAAAGCGGCTATTGACCTCAGCGAGGTCAGCGGCGCCGTCCATGGTTTGGTTCCAGCTTGCGCCTTCGATGGTGAGAGAGATCTGATCTTTGTCGACAGGCAGCCGAACGAACACATCCTTCATCGGCTCGCCAGTCGTGTTCTCGATTACGAAATGACCCTTAGAAGTTGCCGTCTGTGTATCGGGACGCAGATCCACCTCGGATACAACGGACCGCACCTTGGGGAGTTTACGGTCGAACAGATAGCCGAACTGCTCTTCGAGGTTGATCTGGCGGCGGCGGGTTTCACTGGTCGTCGTATAATCGTTTTTGACATTATAGCCGGTATAGATCGTGGCACCGGCACCAATAAATCCAACCCCGAACAGGGCTGCTAGTCCCCCGGACAGCAGTGTTATGCGTTTGCCCAATCCGCGAAACCGGCTGAGCAGTGACGCTTGCGTGCCCCGTCTCCACAGCCAAACCGAGATCACCCCGAACAAGGCTGCCAATGAGCCCCAATACAGGGCGAACCATTTGAAACGCAGGATATTGCCAATGCCATTGATCTCGGAAAATCCGCCAAGCGGCACCGACCCGTAGCCCATAAGCGGGTGGTAGAAAGGCACAAAGAAAATGGCGATGGAGAAAACGCCGAGCGCAATCGCACTGGCGATCATACCGACAATGCGGTTTGGCATGAAATTCTGTACGAACATCACGAGCGCAACGCCGAGCAAAATATCCGGCAGCGCACCAACCACGGGCAGTGTAAAGTGCGTCACCAAATTTACGGGAACATCGCTGAGGATCAGCTGGAGAATGATGCCTGTAAGCATTGCCGCGAATACAACCGACACAGCCATACCGGCAAGTCCGGCCCATTTGCCAAGGGCAATCGGCCAGTTGCGCACAGGCGTGGCATCGAGAATTTCATTGAAGCCATGGGTCTTGTCGCGCCAGACGATCTCTCCGCTGAAAAAGACAATGGCGATTTGTAATGGAAATACCAAGCTGCCAAAGGCCGCGCTGGACATGAAGGAGTTTGTCAGGATCGTACCGCTTGAATCGAGTTTGATGGTGACGAACAGGACCAACCCGTAAAGCGCGATCGCCAAGGCCATCAGGATCATGAAGGCAACGCTGCGGACGGTTGTCAGATATTCGAATTTGAAACGGGTGAGAAACGCGCCAAGCCCGCCTCGACCGGGCGCCAGCGAGGGGACAATATTTTGCAACACAGTATCGCTGCCAGCCTCGTCTTCTTGGGCGACAGATTTGGTATCCGTTGCAATAATCCCGCGGCGATACAATTTGAAAGTCGCCACAAATAGTCCGGCGCCGATGCCCCCCCAAACCAGACGGTTCAGCCCGAGATATCCAATCAGAGGCGGCAAGTTTGTGTTCTGCTCTGCCGGCGGCCAACTGATCGTATCGAGTCCGGATGCATTTATCCCGAAGGGGTCGACAAGTGACAAAATCCATCGCGGCGTGGTATCAATCGGTAGCAGACCCGCCATGATATACAGCACGAACAATCCGACAGCACTGACATAGACAATCGTGCGATTGCGGGTCAGCCCGGCAATTAGAATGAAGAATCCAGCGACAATAATTGTATTCGGGATCAGGAAAACAAATAGCGGATAGAGGAAATAGAGCGGATTTACCGGCCCCAATGCCTCCGCATCCGCCCAAGGCATAAACTGGCCAATAAACAATCCGGCAACGCCCGAAAAAACCACGAGAAAAATCGCAAGACAGACGCCCGCCATGCGTGACACCACCATATCGAAGGTCGAAACGGGGGTTGCATGGATGTATTCCATCGCCTTGCTTGTATCGTCTCGCATATAGCCCGTGACGACATAGACCGCGCCAAAGAACAAAGACAACATGCTGAGAAAACCGACCTGAATTCCAATGGTCAGTGCACCATTGGCTTTCAGGCGCTCCCCCGTCGTGGTGAAAGCGAAAATTTCGGTGGAAATAAACACTATGCCCGCAAGCATCATCAGCGCGGCTGCAACCCAGAAGCCTATCTGGCGGGTGTGCAATCTGAATTCGAAGCCTAAGAGTTTCGTAAACACAGCCTGTCTCCTAAACGAATTTATAGAGATGGGCGAAATACGCGTCCTCAAGGCTCAGATTGTCATCCAATTCAAACCCCTCGCCCGGATTACTGTCCGCAAATACCGAGACGATCACGCCGGTAGGCCTGAGCCGTGTTGATATCACTTTGTGGGTTTTCTGGATGTCCGCGACGGCTGTCTTATCGAATTGTTTGCGGTAGACCTTGCCACGTATTTTGTCGATCAAAGCTTCCGGAGCGCCGCGCGCAACCAGCTCGCCGTCCCCCATAATCGCCATGTCCGGACATAGGTCGCGAATATCTTCAACGATGTGGGTCGAGAGAATGATGATCTTCTCCTCACCGGCTTCAGAAAGGAGGTCGAGAAAGCGTTGACGCTCGAACGGATCAAGTCCGGCGGTCGGTTCATCAACGATCAGGACTTTCGGATCGCCGAGCATCGCCTGCGCAACACCGAACCGCTGGCGCATACCGCCCGAATATGTCGAAACGGCCGTCCGGCGTTTGGTCCACAAGTTGACCGATTTGAGCAAATACCGAATTTGCTCTTCGCGTTGACTTTTATCGTGCAGACCTTTGAGGATGGCGATATGTTCAAGCAGTGCTACCGCGCTCATCTTCGGATAGACGCCGAAATCTTGCGGCAAATATCCCAGTACATTCCGCATAATTGTAGGGTCTTTTGCGATATCTACGCCGTCATAAATGATCTGCCCCTGATCAGGAAGTTGCAAGGTGGCGAGCGTCTTCATCAAGGTCGACTTGCCTGCACCATTTGGCCCGAGTAGCCCGAACAGGCCAGGCTTTAGGTCCAGACTGATCGATTTGAGCGCGTGCACAGCCCCATAAGACTTACTGATACCCTGTACCTGCAGCATATTTTGACCCATCCTCATCTCAGCATTGCGCACAAACACTGGCGCACCATATC
The DNA here is from genome assembly GCA_039942135.1 of Hyphomonadaceae bacterium. Lineage (GTDB taxonomy): Bacteria > Pseudomonadota > Alphaproteobacteria > Caulobacterales > Hyphomonadaceae > CALLCD01. The sequence goes on along the minus strand of JBDVDE010000035.1, from coordinate 33,799 downwards.
GTAATTCAATATGGTGCGTTTCCAGACTCTGTCAATGCTGAAAATATCGTTTTTAGCGAGGCAAGTCACGCCACGGAATGATACGAACGAGCCGCTTGCGGGAGTTTAAAAGCCGCCACGACCGCCTCGGCCACCGCCACCACCACCACGGCCACCGCGCCCGCCGCCGGGAGGACGCTGACGACGTCCTTCACCAGACTGCCCGCCAAATGCTTGTGGCGGCCTGACAAAGAGTAGTTCAGAGCGCACCAAGAGTTGGTCGCCATTCTTGTCGAGCTTGCTAAATTCGGCGGCCATGCCTTCTGCAAATTCTGTTTCGGTGACAGTCCCGTTAATATCGGTATCAAGCGACAAACGATTTGGAATTGTGTCTTGGGACCCGAGAGACGTGCCCGCCCAATTGGCAAACTCGATGGCCGACACTGATCCGCTTTTATCCTTATCGGCAAAGGCCCATTCGGCGTTCAAACCGGCTTCGAGTTCCGTGGCAGACACGGCTCGATCCTGATCTGCGTCCATGGTTGCAAACAAGAGCGCAATCGGCAGCGCGACTGTGGTAAGTCCGGCCCCATTTCCGGCTCGTGGGCCACGTTCCCCTCGCTCGGGGCGTTGATCGGGCTGTGATGACGCGCAGGCCGAGAGCATAAGCAACCCTGCCAACGCGAGCGGTCCGGACAGGCGGGACACGTATCGCGAGGGTTTGATGGGCCCGGGCGTTAGACGCTCCGATGTGACTGGCGAGATAAGCGGCAAGCTGGACTTCATAATCGGTATCCTCCGGATGGGTGCACTAGCAGTTAGTCATTAAACGGCCTACCTCAGAAAACCCGTCGAAAATATATCAGAAAAAGTCATCTCGCCCGAGATTAGGTCAGCAATCGCGCAATACACCGGCGCTAATCGCTGGCCAGACGTAACTCAGCGGCCTTCGCTTCAACCGCTGCGACAATCTCTTCAACCATGTCGCCATTGCCAACTTTCCGATCAGCTTTGCCAGCCGCATACATCATACCAGCTTCTGCGCCGCCACCTGTAAAGCCGAGATCGGTCATCGCCGCTTCCCCCGGCCCGTTGACAACGCAGCCAATGATCGAGAGCGAAATCGGTTCGCGGATATGCGCAAGCCGTGCTTCGAGGGTTGCCACAGTAGAGATCACGTCAAACCCCTGACGCGCGCAGCTCGGACACGCGATGATATTCACGCCGCGAGACCGCAGGCCGAGCGATTTGAGCATATCGAAGCCAACTTTGACCTCTTCAACAGGGTCCGCCGAAAGCGATACGCGGATCGTGTCGCCAATGCCGGCCCAGAGCAGTGACCCCATGCCTATGGAGGATTTGACCGTTCCATTGCGCGCGGCCCCTGCTTCGGTGATCCCAAGATGTAGCGGCGCATCGGTCGCGTCTGCAAGCTGCTGATAGGCAGCGACGGTCAGGAACATGTCGGACGCTTTGACCGAGATTTTATATTCGTAGAAACCAAGATTATCGAGAATGCGGGCATGGTCGAGCGCGCTTTCGACCATCGCTTCTGGACATGGCTCTCCGTATTTTTCAAGCAAGTGGCGCTCTAGCGACCCGCCATTGACGCCAATCCGCATCGAGCAGCCATTAGCCCGCGCTGCCGCAACAACTTCTTTGACGCGGTCCTCGGACCCAATATTGCCCGGATTGATGCGCAGACAGGCCGCCCCCGCCTCCGCAGCCTCAATCCCGCGCTTATAGTGAAAATGGATATCGGCCACGAGCGGGACCGAGGTCTTATCGACAATCTCGGCAAAGGCTGCAGTCGAGGCTTCATCCGGACACGACACACGAACAATATCTGCTCCGGCGTCTTCAAGTCTCTGGATCTGGGCAATTGTGGCCGCCGCATCCGAGGTCGGCGTATTGGTCATCGACTGAACCGAGATCGGAGCATCTCCGCCAACGCGTTGCCCCCCGACACTAATCTGGCGGGAGAGGCGCCGGTCGATATTGCGCCAAGGCCGGATTGGATTGTGAACATGGCTCATAATTGGCCCCCGCATATCAGGTGGTTTGACTGACATCTGGCCATAAAACAGGTCAAAGACAAGGCGGTCAGATGGTCACGCCTGTCAAAGCCGGTCCGGCTGATTGCGTTTTGGCTAAATTTATTGCTCTAACGAGCGGGACGACCGTCAACAATCGCAGCCAGCGCAGGCGCCGCAACGCTCTGCGCATGTGCGGCAACCGCATCAATATTGACCGCATAAACCGGTGTATCTTCTTCACCGAGCACACCAATTTCGATGTCACCAACTTGCCAGACAAACGCACCGCCATTTTGGGCAGATACTGACCAGTTCGCACCAATCCTCGGATGATAGACCTCGCCAGCCGACATATTACGCGATCTGAAAATCGTGCCGTCAGCGCCGCGGACTTCGAGCCAGGCTGTTTGCTTTGCAGTTAACGTCAACGGCAATTGCGGCAGCGCGGCATCTTGGTCGAGCGCGAGGAAAAGACTGTCATGGGCGCCATTAATCGGGGCGGCATTATTTTGGACCTGCGCCGAAATAATAGCAGTGCTTGGCAAGTTCGCAGCGTCTTCTTCGCTCTCGTTCATAACCATAAGTGCCAATCCGCCGACCAGTGCGAGCCCTGCAGCAACGGCAAAGCCGCCGATTGCCCCGCGCACCGTGCTACGCGTGCGCACGTTCGAGGCAACAGTGTCTTCTTGCTTGGGCGCTTGTGAAACCACACCGCATTGCTCTGAATATTTCTCGATCAGCTCATCAGCAGGGAGATTGAGATAGACGGCATAATTGCGCAGAATACCGTTCAGATATCCCTTAGGAATACCGTTGATATACATCTCTTCGACTGAATTCAGGTATTTTTCGGGGATTCGGAGCTCTTTTGACACGGTTCCGAGTGATACGTCGCGTTCCGTTCTCACGGCTCGCAACATGTCCCCAACTCTCACATCAGACGATGTTTCACTATTATATGTCATACTCGCTACCCAACTCTGCGTGCGTCCCCAAGCACCCAATCCCTTATAAAGCTACAATAATCACCAATTCTTCCCGCAAACTAATGCAAGAATATGGCCAATTCGGGATGATTTAATTGTAAAGTCTTTAGATAAGAGGATCAAGCATCGGCCAGTAATATGTCATGGTGCCTTGCTATCCCTAACAGTTCGTTACGGAACGATCCGTTCGATGTTTCTAGTGCCGATTTTATGGCCTCACTAAACTGTTCGAGATTGATTGACCGGATCATACGTTTGATCGGCCCAACTGACCCCACCGGCATCGACAATTGGCGAAATCCCATGGCCAGCAAAGCCAGAGCATCCAGCGATTGCCCCGCTGCCGTCCCACATACCGACACCTTCAATCCAAGCCGCTCGCATGTCTGGGCAATATTGCCTAGAAATGTCAGCGCTGGACGCGACAACATATCGTAACGATCGGAAATATCAGGAGCCATCCGGTCCGCCGCGTGGAAAAACTGCATCAGGTCATTGGTGCCCACGGAAATGAAATCGGCATGGCCTGCCAGCGCATCCAGCTCATAAGCGAGCGACGGCGTTTCGAGCATCGCGCCAACCGACATTCTGAGCGGCACAGGCCGGCCGCGTTGTTTGGCCCAATCAAGCTCGACATCGAGCAATCGCTTCGCACGATGGAACTCCGACGCGACTGTAACCATAGGAAACATCACAGATAGCGGACGCCCAGCTGCGGCTCGGATAAGTGCACGCAATTGCCGTCTAAAGAGACCCGGCCGATCGAGCGCGAACCTGATCGACCGCCAGCCCAATGCAGGATTGTCTTCCGTCGTGACCGGATATCCGGCAAACAGCTTGTCTGCGCCGATATCCAATGTCCGAAACAGAACGGGACGCCCCCGCGCAGCATCGAACACATAGCTGTAAAGCTCGGATTGCTCTTTCAGGCTGGGCAGCTTTTCGGATACGAGGAATTGGAACTCGGTACGGAACAGGCCAATGCCATCTGCGCCCGCCTCGCTGAGATGGTCGATATCGAGCCGTAACCCCGCATTCAGCATCAAGTTAATCTCGACACCATCGAGCGTTACGGCCTTCTCGTCCCGCAGCTGCTTGTAGATTTCTTGCCGCTGGCTACGCAGTTCGGCGCGCGCTTTATAGGCCGAAACGACGCCCTCATCTGGCCGCAAATGGACTTCACCGATTTCAGCATCGACAATCATCTCGTCATTTGTGTCGAGCAGGGTCGTGATATTGGCGACACCGCCAAGCGTGGGAATATCAAGTGCCCGCGCGACAATTGCCGCATGGGATGTCGCCGCTGGCTCTTCGAGCACCAATGCCGCAAGCCCCGCTGTACTATATTCAAGCAGTTCGGCAGGTCCCAAACGCCGCGCGACCAACACCGCCCCCTCCGCACCGTCCGCAATTCCCTTGCCGTCACTGCCCCCGAGGATCCGCAAGAGCCGATTGTCGAGGTCTTCCAGATCGTTCAGACGCGCACGCAAATACGGGTCCCGCGCACTTTCCAGACGCGCCCTATGCTCACGCCTTGCCCGGTCGACCGACGCTTCCGCGCTCAGACCGGCTTCGACCCCGTCCGAAAGCCGCGTCGCCCAACCCGGATCATTCGCAAGCATCCGATAGGCTTCCATCACATCGAGCGGATCATCACCGAGATAGGACGCGTCCCCCGCGAGTAAAGTGTCGATGGACGTGCGCAAGGTCTGCAAAGCGACCGCTAATCGCAGTTTTTCCTCGTCGGTATTTTCGGAGAAGAATTTCGCTGCGGGAACTTCAGGATCGTGCCGCCGCGCTTTGCCAATGCCCAACCCACCGGACACAATCCGGCCCTTGAGCGTTTCCGGTCGCATCAAGCGGGATGTCCCGTCGGCGCTTTGGGTCACGGACAATTGCAGCAATTCAGCCGCGACCACCTCGGCAATGACCATGGCAATGGTTTGCAAGGTCTCGACCTCGTCCACATCATACATGCGTTCGGTACGGTTTTGGACGGTCAGCACACCTGTCACCCGGCCACCGCGCAGAATCGGCACGCCTAGAAACGCGTGATAAGGGTCCTCGCCTGTTTCAGGACGGTAAGAAAAGCTCGCATGGCGCGGCGCATCCTGAATCGAAAGCGGCTCTGCGGTCTGACTAATATGACCGACCAGCCCTTCATCCATTTTCAGCCGGGTCGATGCAACGGCTTCAGACCGCAATCCCTCGGTTGCGACCAATTCCAACTCGTCGTTAGGTGTCCGCAAATAGATCGAGCACACATCTGCAACCATGGTCGCAGCAATTAGCTGAACGACACTATTGAGCCGTTCACGTCCCCCCTCACCGCGCGCCATGACATGGCGCAACCGGTTGAGCAAAAGCCTTGGGGACGAAAAGCTTTTGGGCATATTAGCTTACATCCAGATCAAACGCCGTATGTAGCGCACGGACAGCCAGCTCGGTATAGGCCGCTTCTATCAGGATCGAGACTTTGATCTCAGATGTCGAGATGACGTCAATATTGATGCCTTTTTCAAACAGTGCCCTGAACATAGTTTCAGCGACGCCGGTATGGCTTTTCATACCGACTCCAACAATTGAGACTTTGGCAACATCGGTCTTCACTTCGATCTCTTCATAGCCAAGTTCGTCGCGGGCCGCGGCCAAGGCGCTTTCCGCCAGTGCGCTTTCACGGTCTGTACAGGTAAACACCATATTGGCGCGGTCCGGCCCGCGCGCATTGGCCTGTACGATCATATCGACATTGACTTTAGCTGCAGCAAGCAGGGAGAAAATGCGCGAGGCAACGCCCGGCGTATCGGCAATGCCGTACAGTGTAATCTTGGCCTCGTCGCGCGAATAGGCAACCCCGCTGACAATCTGTTTCTCCACAATATGCTCCTCGTCGCAGACCAATGTTCCAAGCTCATCCACGTTTTGGCTCGGCTCGTGAAAACTCGACAAGACCCGGATTGGAACACTGTGATTCATCGCCATTTCGACAGACCGTGTCTGCAGAACTTTGGCGCCCATGGATGCCATTTCAAGCATCTCTTCATAAGAAATTTTCGGAATGCGCTGCGCTTTGGACACAATGCGCGGATCGGTGGTGTAGACCCCGTCGACATCGGTATAGATATCGCAACTCTTGGCACCGAGCGCCGCAGCGACCGCAACAGCGCTTGTGTCCGACCCGCCGCGCCCTAGCGTTGCCACACGTCTATCGTCGGTTACGCCCTGAAATCCGGCTATGACCGCAATCTCGCCAGCATCAATCGCTTCGGGAAAGCCTTCGCCATCAAAACCTGTAATCCGCGCGCTGCCATGAGCACTCGTTGTTCTCAAAGCCAATTGCCAGCCCAACCAGCTGCGCGCTTTCAAGCCGCGTTTGCGCAGGGCCAGCGCCAAAAGGCCGCTTGTCACCTGCTCTCCGGACGACACGATCACATCATATTCGTCGTTGAAATTCTCCGGTATGGTCTGCTCGCCCGCCGCATTATGTGCATATTCAACGAGCTTATTCGTCTCGCCCGCCATAGCAGACACCACAACGGCCAACCCTCCACCGCCAGCCGCACGCGCAGCAACCACATCCGCCACATGGTGGATACGTTCGAGGTCGGCTACTGATGTGCCACCAAATTTCAATACCGTGCGAACCATTGTCGCCCTGCCCTTGCAATGCCATCTATGAGAAACAACCTCAACCTACTGTGCCGCGGCCCGCTAATCAAACACGAAGACCCAAGATTTATGTCCGATCCCGCTGAAAAGAGCCCATCTGCCACCCAAATGCCCAGCATTGACCAAGAAGAGGTCGCTAAATTCACTGCTATGGCGGACGAATGGTGGGACCCGCGCGGCAAATTCAAGCCATTGCACAAGTTTAACCCTGTCCGGCTCGGATTTATCCGTGACACGCTGGAATCGCATTTCACCCTCGAAAAAGGGAAAAAGACACCGTTTTCGGGCTTGAAGCTGCTCGATATCGGCTGTGGCGGCGGACTGGTGAGCGAACCCATGGCCCGCCTTGGAGCGGATGTGACCGGCATAGATGCGTCCGAAGCGAACATCAAAACCGCGCTGACCCATGCCCGCGCCGGCGGACTGGACGTTGATTTCCGCGCTGGAACTGCCGAAGCCCTGCTCCACGAGGGCGCGGGGCCTTATGACATCGTGCTCAATCTCGAAGTCGTGGAGCATGTCGCCAATCCGGCGGACTTTCTGAAAACGTCGGCGGCCCTGCTCGCGCCCGGCGGCATCATTATCCTTGCCACCATGAACCGGACGGCCAAAGCCTTTGCGCTGGCCGTGGTCGGCGCGGAATATGTCCTTGGCTGGTTGCCACGCGGCACGCATGACTGGAGCAAATTCCTCAAGCCCGAAGAAATGATCACGCCGCTCACCGAAGCAGGCCTGACCTGCGCCGCGCCAATTGGTGTCAGCTTCAACCCGCTGGCCGACCGTTGGAGCCTGTCGGATGACACGGCGGTAAATTATCTGCTGACCGCCATACGCCCGCCACACGATGCAAGCGCCTAGATGCACATCGAGACCCCGGAGAGCCTGCTCGCCTACTGGATCGGCGATGCAGCCGACAATGCCGACGCAGCCGCCGCGCGCAGCAAGCTATGGTTCAAAAAATCCTTCGACACCGACCGCGAAATTGCCGAGCGGTTTGGCGACACGCTAAGCGCGCTGGCGGGCGGGCTGGCGTTTGAATGGGCAGTCAAAAGCCCGCGCGCGCGGCTGGCTGCGATCATTGCTTTTGATCAGTTCCCCAGAAACATGTTTCGCGGCACGCCCGCCGCGTTCGAGTTTGACGGCCGCGCACTTGATCTGTGCACGCACGGTATTTTGCTAGCCGAGGATATGGGGCTGAAACCAACCGAGCGCCGGTTTTTCTATATGCCGCTCGAACATTCCGAACAGCTCAGCGATCAGGAACTTTCGGTCAAAGCCTTTGGCGGCGCGCTCCACTCGGCGCCCGACGCCTTCAAGCCGATGATGCAAGACGCGCTCGATTACGCCGAACGCCACCACGACGCCATCGCCCGCTTCGGCCGCTTCCCCCACCGCAACAAAATCCTTGGACGGACCAGCACTGCAGACGAGCTGGCATGGCTAGAACAGCATGGCGGGTTTTAGGGGAGTTAGGGATTGAATGGATATCGTTCGTATGCAACCCTAAATACACAGGGCATTAACTCAAGGCGGCATGGCATTTATGGAAGCGACGATTCGACAGTTCCTGAACGCACTTTTTTCCGGTGATCCAGCAGCAATACAAAATGCCATCATCGGCGGAATAGCGACAGCTATTACCGCTTGGTTGATTAAGAAGATTGTGAAGTATTTCAAATCAACGAGCCGTTACCGAAAAGAAATCAACAAATTGCAGACCGAACTATCGGAGAGCAATATACGCCTATCGACAGTAGAGAAAGCCGTTCAAGGAGACGGTTTATGGCTAGCACGCCCCCTAGTGCCGCCTGCTGAGTACCGCGCCAGTGTATTGAGCTCCATACCCGTGCTTACTATCGCAAATCTAAAGGGTGGCGTTGGAAAAACCACAACGTCTGCAAATCTCGCGGCATACTACGCTTCACAAGGTAAAAAGGTCTTGTCGATTGATCTCGATTTTCAAGGGTCACTATCCTCGCTCCGCGGCACGGAAAACATAGTCGATAATGAAGGACGATCCGCAGCATCAATGCTAGTGTCAGGTAATCTTGACGGAGAAAACATCGCTGTTCTACTTGGCGCAGTTCAAGATGCGCCAAACTTCAAAATTTTACCAGCGTATTACGATCTAGCACGAACCGAAAATGCCATCATGGTTCATTGGCTAACCAAAAGGGAGCCAAGAGATATTCGATACTTTCTAGCCGACGTCCTCCATAATGAACATATTCAGCGTACATTCGACATTGTGATTTTGGATAGTCCGCCACGCCTAACCACTGCATCTATTCAAGCGCTAAGCGCAAGCACACATCTACTTATACCAACAGTCCTAGACGGATTATCAGTAATAGCGGTTCAAACATTCCTCGACCAGATAGCAGTGAACGGTAGCATATGGCCCGAGCTAAAAATTGCAGGAGTTTTCGGAACAATGACCCAACACAACATCGGCGGACTAACCGATGATCCATATGATGCGACAAGGCTCAAGGGTGCAGAACCAAAAGCCGTGGAGCAATTGACCCGCTCATTATCAGCTTTTACCGACGCAAAGAGGTGGCCTCTACCCAAAAACTATATACTCCCCTACACTTGTTTCGTTCCCCGCAAACTCGACATAGCTCGGGCCTCAGGCGAAGGACTGGCCTATATTAGTGGTCCTCAAGATGTTAAAGATATTTTTGAACGCCTCGGTAAAGAAGTAGCCCGAAGAATTGGATTGGACCTTGAACACTCTACAAGCAGGTAAATTACTCTCGGCATTTGTATCTGCCACCCTCAAGAAAGGACTTGTTGCGGGCGAGCCTCCACTATTATCGCTCGCAAATCACCTCGAGAATTTACCACCGCGTTCAATGACGGTCCTCTTGGAACGAACGGGAGACAGCATTGAATGCTCTCTTAAACTCAAGGGCCGCAAACTAGATAGACGAACCCGTGCAGTGAAAAACGAAATAGGCGCTCTAATTCCAATATTAGAGTTATCTGCCAAAGCGGGACCGTTAAAATCAATTAAAGCCCTCTTAACCTTTTTCGAAGAAAATCAAGGGATGGACCTCGAGTCGATCTTCAAAGCAATGAACAAGGCCGCTAGCAAGTCTGCTTCAGCGCCCTTGCGCAAGTCTGTGGCAAAAGCTGCAGCACTCTCAAAAAGTGTGGAAATCCACATTGCGGATTTAAAGAAGGCAGAGAAAGACAAAAAAGCTTTTGCTATTGCCTTAAACGAACTCAAAGCCGACAAATCTATATTAAAGGCGCAATTAAAGCAGATTGCAGACGAAGTCAGTGGCTTCCCTCAACGCGGCACGAAGGCTCAACTCTATGAAGCCGTCGAACGTGGTCATAAATATTACTTTGACGCTATTGCTCGCCAAAAAGCGGCTGGCAACAAATCTGCGGCCTAAAGCATAACTGAGCTGACTTGACACTTTTGCTGAAAGTCTGAACTGCTTTGGCTGTTACAGTTGCCGCTTGGCACTGCTGTTTTGGAGCCGCCCGATGCCCTCACTCTCTGTCTATGAAACCACGTGCTATGTGCTGTTTGCACTTGGGGGGATGACCCTGATCAGCCTGATATTTGTGACCGCGCCCTATGGCCGCTATGAGCGGAAAAACTGGGGGCCGGAGATGAATGAACGGCTTGGCTGGATGCTGATGGAGATTGTGTCTCCGGCGGTGTTTCTGGTGTTTTTGTTCAAATCGGGCAGCCCGAACACAGTCGCCCTGATCCTGACGCTGATGTATTGCGGGCACTATGCCTATCGCGCGCTGATCTATCCGCTGCGGATGAAAGGCACGGGCACGAAACCCGTGGCGACGGTGGCGATGGCTTGCCTGTTCAATGCGCTCAACGGTGCGGTAAACGGCTGGGCCGCCGGACACGCAGCCCACCTCGATGCGGGCTGGCTGAGCGCGCCATGGTTATGGATTGGTATGGGCGTGTTCGCGGGCGGTATGGCGCTCAATCACTGGTCCGACCATATCTTGCGCAATCTACGCGGCCCCGGCGAGACGGGCTATAAAATCCCCTATGGCGGCCCGTTTCGCTATGTCACCGCGCCGAATTATCTTGGCGAGATCATCGAGTGGACCGGCTTTGCGATTGCCGCGTGCACGCTGGGGGCATGGTCGTTTGCGTTCTTTACAGCAGCGAATATCGGCCCGCGCGCATTCCAGCATCATCGCTGGTATAAGGAGACATTTCCGGACTATCCCACAGACCGCAAAGCGCTGGTGCCTTTTATTGTTTGATCCCCGCTAAAGCGATGGATCGCCGCTTCGCGGGCTCAGGGCTGGATTGTTTGATCCCCGCTAAAGCGATGGATCGGGCTCAAAGCTGTGCTGAGACGCTTTGAATGTTCAGCCTTTAGCTAACCGTTCCACCATGGCTTATCCATGTATGGCCTGAGATCAAGCTCATGGGTCCAGACCGAGCGGTGCTGGCTGGCGATGTGGAAATAGGTCTCGGCAATATGCTCCGGCATTAGCAATCCATCTTTGCTGCCGACCGTCGCTTTGAACTCCGCAAACCGCTCCGCGCCGAGCATCTTGCCCAGCGTGTCCGGCGCATCGACCGCTCCATCGATCACAATATGTGCGATGTGAATGCCCTTGGGCGCAAACTCCGCATTGAGCGACTGGCACAACATCCGCCGCCCACCCATCGCCGCCGCATGAGAATGCTGGCCCGCATTTCCGCGCATGGCTGATGTCGCCGACGTGACCAGTATTTTCCCGCCGCCGCGCTCCTCCATCAACGGACAAAGCGCGCGCGCCATCCGGAACAGGCCGAATGTGCCCAGCCGCCAACCCATCTCGAACTGTTTGTCATTTGTCTCGGCCAAGGCACGGTTGCCGATCTGGGCCCCGAGATTGTAGATCGCCACCTCTATCGGTCCGATATTGGCTTCAACATGCGCAATCTGGTCTTCGATTGTGTCAGGGTCGATGGCGTTGATCAGAAAGCCCGTCGCTTCCCCGCCTTCGGCTTTGATGCCATTGACGAGCGTCTCCAGCCCTTCGCGATCGCTACGTCGGCACAAAACGGCATGATAGCCCTCGCGGGCGAACCTCGCCGCGACAGTGCCGCCAATTCCGGCCCCCGCCCCTATGACTAGGCAGACTGGTTTCATCGCTCACCCCTCCCTTGGTTCCGGAAAAGCTACGTGAACTTTTCCGGAAGGGGAAGTGATCTGTCTATTTCAAGGCAGCGGCGAGCTCGTCCTTTTTGGCGTCTGTCAGTGCGGCGCACAGACGTGCCCGCTCCACAGCCTGGGCAAGTGGACGCTCATAACCCGGGATGAGATCCCCTTTGGACTCGATAAACGCTTCGGCCGCATCGGTTCTAGCCGTGTCGCAGAATGATCCGGCAACGCCTGCCATTTGCGGCTTACGAATTTCCGGCACCCGCGCAAGCAGGCTGTCAAAATTCTCCTTGAAGGCATCCCACGCAAAGTCCTGAATACTCGCATCTTCATGCCCAATCGCGGAGAAGAACAAGAAGAGCGCCTCTTGACCTTGCACCTGATCATAGAAGGACGAGTCGAGCAGCATCGCCACATCATCCAATTGGCCATTGCCCGCCAAAGTGTTCAATATGTTCCGGCGCTCACGCTGATTATCAGTCTCCAAAGCATAGGCCAGTGCGGCCATAAAGAACTCGGATCCGCCCTCTTCTGTGGCAACCGCAATACCGCTGCCCAGCTCTGATGCCGGTAGCGCCGAACGGTCGGGCTCCGTACCCCCGAGACCGACATACTGCCCTGCACGTATTTTCAAATCTGCGCGCAGTTCCGGATCTTTGGCGACATTGATGAGCATGCTGTAGATCCGCTGGCGCAACAATGTGTCGCCTTGGGACAAGCCTGCTGCCGTTCGGGAACTTAGATACTCCCACTGGTTGGCATATGTCTCGGCGATGAATTTGCGCATGGCAGGTTGGTCTTCGGCATCAAGAATATCGACCAGACCTGACAAACGTCCAAGCGGAATACTCGCCGCATCCCATTCGCCAGATGGCGTTGCAGCAAGCCCTGCAAGCATGGCTTCGGCGGACACTTCACCAGCACTAAAGGCCGCGCTCAAACTGTCCGCAAACATCATCTGCTCGCCCCCTGATAGGCGGTCATAATTTTCTGCCAAAGCAGACCAGTTTTCATCGCTGAGCGTGAAGCGCCAATAGCCTGCACCGCCAGCATTGGGCATCACAAAGCTTGGGCAAGCGCCTTCAAGATCGATGGTTGTGGTCTTGTCTGTCAGGAGTTGCGTCACCGTGTTGATCGCATTGCCCTGCCCGACGGACATGGCGAAAGGAACTTGCCATGTCGCATTGGTGTCAATGGCCGACCCAAGCGGCGCATACCGGTTTTGGGTGACCGTCACCTGTGCTTGTCCGTCAGCGGGGCAAGCAAGCGATACATTCAAGAAAGGCGTGCCCGGCTGGAAGATAAAGGACTTGAAGCTCTCCACCACGCCATCATTGCCCGAACCTTCGGCGAGCGAGGCCATGAAGTCATTCACATCTGCAACGCCATCCTGAAAACGGCTCATATGCAGGCGGATGCCATCGCGGAACTCGCTCTCACCGAGATAATTCTCGTACATCGAAAGGACATGCCCGCCTTTGGAATAGGTGATCCCGTCAAAGGCTGACAGGATATCGCCATTGGCATTAATCGGGTTGCGGATCTGGCGTGCACTGGCCAGCGCGTCCGCCCCCATCGCGCCGATACCGCGCTGGATCGGAGAGCGGTCAAAGCCCCCATCCGGATCATAGGCATGCATGGTCTTATAGCTCATCCATGTCGCAAAGGCTTCGTTGAGCCAGATATCATTCCACCATTTCGGCGTAACAAGATTACCGAACCATTGGTGTGCCAACTCATGCGCGTGGGTGGTCAATGCGCCGCGCTTTTGGCCGAGCGACGTGCGCTCATTTATGAGGAGTGCAGACTCGCGATAGATGATCGCGCCAGCATTTTCCATTGCACCATAGGCAAAGTCTGGCGCGGCAATGAGGTCAAGCTTTCCATAGGGATACGGATAATTGAAATACTCTTCCTGAATGCGCAACATTTCGAATGTGGCGTCATGGGAGGTTTCCAGCTGATCGGATTTTCCCGAAGCCGCAAAAGATCGCAACGGCACAGTTTCAGGCCGGATTGCATTGCCCGGAATGGGATTATTCTCGAACAGATCATAAGGACCAACCGCCAGTGCCACCAGATAAGACTGGATCGGCCTTGTGGTCGCAAATTCGTGCTTCACCCAGCCATCAGATTGCACTGTACTGACCGTTTCGGCCCCGTTCGCAATAACCGAATTGCCTTCGGGCGCTGTGACAGTGAGGCTCCAGGGCGTCTTGAAGCGTGGTTCATCAAAGCTTGGAAAGGCACGACGCGCATCAATGGGCTCCATTTGCGTGGCCAGATAATCTTTGCCGCCTTGAGAGGCCTTATAGAGGCCCGCCAGACCGAGATTAAACGGCGCAGTATAATTGATAGAGACCGTGATCTGTCCGGCAGGCAATTCATCTTCGAACGTCAGACGGGTCACGCCGCCATCGGCAAGTCCCTGTTCGGCGCCGCCAGTCACACGGGTTCCATCGCTCGTCAGCGCCTCAACGCTGGCAACAGTTTGATCGAGCGCATGAAGATAGATGCTATTTGTGGCTTGCTCTAGCGCGACATCAATCTCGACAACTCCAGAAAATGTATCGGCGGTCGGATCCGTGCGCAGGTCAATCCGGTAAGCGGTCGGCGTGACGCCTTCAGGAAGTTGGCCAGTCGGAATATCGGCCGCCGCAGATTGCGAACTGGTTGTATCTGAAGGCGTGGCCGTTCGAGATGTTTCATCGCTGCCAGAGCAACTCATCAATAGAGCTACCGCCGCAACCCCGCCAAGGGCTTTGCAAATTATCCGCGTCATAGATCGTTCTCCAAAAAAACACTTGGGGGGATTAAAAGGTGCGGTTTAACCATACACTCGCAAAAAATAGAAGATCATTGCGAATTTTTCTTCTCTGTTAGAAAAACGACCCATATTTCGGAAGCACAATGCCAGCGGGAATTTTGCGGTAATGGCGCAATATGTGCTCAAACACTTGACGACTTAACAGTTCTGAAAATTCAGCTAGAGTGGGTAGCTTATGAAACGGCTTATCCATTGGATGTTCGATCCGCAGGCGCGGACTGTGCGCCTCGCTCTCGGCGAGAAGGCCATGGCTTTTGAATCTGTCGATTCACCGCCCTGGCAGCCCAATCGCGAAGTCAGGGCGCTTGCTCCCGGGGCGCAGGGCGTCGCGCTGATCCATCGGGCAAATGAAGCCCGTTACACAGCCATTGGTGCACTCGCGATTTGCGAATATCTTGAAGAAGCAGATCAGGGCATACGCCTTTTGCCGCGATTGCCTGAAGATCGCGCCGAGGCTCGCCGCGTCTGGAAATTGGGCGGTGATTTGTTTCAAGAAGCTTGCAAAACCTTGCTGGACGAACGGATAAAGATTGCATTCAATCGTGCCCATACGCCAGATTCGGTAAAACTACGAACGGGTGCCCATGCCATGCGCGGCGCCCTCACCTTCTTCAACCATCTCGCCGAAATTCGTCCCTTTCTTGCAGGACGCCAGCTGACGTTAGCGGATTTGTCAGTCGCGGCGCATTTGTCCTGTTTCGACTATTTCAATGATGTACCTTGGGAGACGGTTCCGGATTTGCGAGCATGGTATAGCCGTGTTAAGTCGCGCCCGTCCTTTCGGCCATTGCTATCGGACACATTGGAAGGGACGCGCCCTGCGGCCCATTATACTGATCTGGACTTCTAGACCACGTGACCCAACCACACGCCCGAACGGAAGATTTGCAAGCCCTGGCTAAAGAGCTTGGCTTTGACGCCTGCCATGTCACCTCCGCCAAAGAGGCGTGGCAGGCTGGCGAACGTCTGGCCGAATTTGTCGCCGCCGGTCATCATGGCGAAATGGCATGGATGGAAGACACGCTGACCCGCCGGCAACATCCGACGGCTATGTGGCCCGATGCACGCTCTGCGGTCGTCGTCGCGATGAATTACGGCCCCAACAAAGACCCCCTCGCCGCTTTGGACAAGCCCTCGAACGCAACGATCTCGGTCTATGCTGGCAACAAAGACTATCACGATGTGCTCAAGAAGAAGCTCAAACAGCTCGCGCGGGCCTTCGTCGCCCAAACCGGTGAAGAGGTCAAAGTCTTTGTCGACACCGCCCCCTTGATGGAAAAACCATTGGCCGCGAAAGCGGGTCTTGGCTGGCAGGGCAAGCACACCAATCTGGTCAACCGCGAATTTGGTTCGTGGTTATTTCTTGGCGTCATGCTGACACAGGCGGAACTTGAGCCCTCCGAGCCTGAGGTTGATCATTGCGGATCGTGCAGCGCCTGCCTTGATATTTGCCCCACCAAGGCATTCACCGCCCCCTATAAGCTTGATGCGAGGCGGTGTATTTCATATCTCACGATCGAGCTGAACGGCCCGATCCCGCGCGAGTTTCGCAAGGCCATGGGCAACCGGATCTACGGCTGTGATGACTGCCTTGCTGTGTGTCCATGGAACAAGTTCGCGCAAGCAAGCACAGAGGCAAAGTTTCATGCCCGCTCGCTGACGGACTCTCCGCCATTGGCCGACCTCGTTACTCTGGATGACGCAACATTCCGCACGCTGTTTTCCGGCTCTCCGGTCAAACGGATCAAGCGTGACAAATTTATCCGCAATGTGCTGATCGCCATCGGTAATTCGGCCGACCCATCATTGGTACCTCTTGTCATTGATCGACTGTCCGACATGGCACCGAGCGTGCGCGGCGCAGCCATCTGGGCGCTTTATGAGTTGGACAGGGATATATTTGAAGCCGAACGCAAGACCCGCGCTCGGTTCGAAACCCATCCGGATGCGGTTAAAGAATGGGATCATGGCTAGAGCATTTAGCATATTTATCCGCGTTTTGCTCATCAGCTTTCTTGCCGTGCACACATATGCCATTGCGCTGAAGTTCGTACGATCACCCGGCAGCATTTTGATGATTGAACGTGGATTGTCTGGCGCAACTGTTCGCCGGGACTGGACGCCTATTGAACACATTTCCCCAGAGCTTGTGCGCGCCGTCATCGCGGCTGAGGATACCGGCTTTTGCCGCCATGATGGTGTCGATATTGACGCCATCTCGAAAGCCTTGGAAGAGCGCGAACAAGGGCGTGGCTTGCGCGGGGCATCGACGATCACGCAACAAACCGCCAAGAACGTGTTTCTCTGGAATGGCGGCGGTCTGGCGCGCAAAGCGGTTGAAGCATGGATGGCGACATTCGTTGATTTTCTCTGGGGCAAACGGCGGGTGATGGAGGCGTACCTAAACATCGCAGAATGGGGCGACGGATTGTTCGGGGCGGAAGCGGCCGCCCAAGCGAAATTCGGTAAATCCGCGCGGGATCTGACCAAGCAAGAAGCTGCTTTACTTGCCGCGGTTCTACCCAGCCCGAACAAATGGCGCATCGATCCCGCCGGCCCTTATGTCAGACGACGGACAGCAACACTAAGAGCCCGCATGGACACGGTCCACCGCGACGGGCTGGCAGCGTGCGTGCTTGATGGTTAGGTCAGCGCGACGGATTTGGTGTTAGCGACTCAATCGGTGCCTCAACCGATGCCAAACGTTGAGCCTCGCGCACCCGCCCCCGCAAGAGCAATGTCGTGATGTTTGTATCGTCAATTTCCATTGCGGCGTTTACATCGCGCTCAGCCCCGGAAAGGTCGTTCAGATTGAGCCGCGTTTCTGCCCGCATGCGCAAAACACCAACATCACGCGGTTGGTTGAGCTGCGCCTCGTCGAGATCGTTCGCTGCACTACGCCAATCACCAAGCGCCATGTATGCAGCCGCTCTATCGGCTTTTAATGACGGATCGGTTGGGCTCAGCTTGATCGCATTGCCGAGGGTCACGAGCGCCGCTTCTGGCGCGCCCGCTAACAACCAGGCATTGCCAGATTGGGTCAGATAGATAATCCGCTGGGCCAGAGAGCCGCCATTCGCAGCATTTGCCAGATCCTCAAGCCGCACCGCACCTTCAGCCGCCTGCCCCAATTCGACTAGCGCCAAAGCTGTACACTGGCGGGCATATGGGCGTCCCCCTTCATTGACCCAAGTCAAACCATCCTCATAAGCCTGCTCGGGATCGGTATCGAGTTTTGCAATACAGGCATCAAGCCTACGGGCTTCAGCGATACGTTCCGCTTGTGCACTTGACGGCTGGCCGATAAGCGTCAGCACGAGGCTGGTGATTGTGATCAGCATATTTACGCTACTCCTATGATAGACCTAGATTTATAGTCCCGCCAAAGAGAGCGCAAATGACAATGCTGACAGACGAGCAAGAAAATACAGTGGCAGAAAGCCTGTTCGGCTTCGGGCTTGGCTATAGTGCGCAGGCACTTGGACGGCTCTTGATCGCCAAACACTGGTCGGTAGGCGGCACAGTCCGTCGCCCAGAAAAGGCCGAAACCCTGCGAAGCATGGGGCTCAATGCGCATGGCTTCGACAAGCTTGATCCAGCCGATATTCCGCCAAATAGCCATTGGCTGATCTCTGTACCGCCGGATGAATATGGCTGTCCGGTCTTCAAGCAGTTCGGCCCCCATGCATCCCGCGCCAAAACGGTCACGTATTTGTCGACCACGGGCGTCTATGGTGACCTGCAAGGCGGCTGGGCATTTGAATGGACGCCGGTTAATCCGTGCTCGGTACGGGCGGAACGCCGTGTCTTGGCGGAGGAACAATGGGCGAGCACTGGCAAGCCGTTTCGGGCGGTACGGTTGCCGGGGATTTATGGCCCCGACCGGTCGGTCTTTGCCAGACTTCGCGCGGGCACGGCACGGGCGATTGTCAAACAGGGGCAGGTCTTTTCGCGGGTGCATGTCGATGATATTGCCAGCGGCCTTGAAGCGATGATGCTGCGCCCTGATGCGACAGGCGTGTTCCACCTTTGCGATGACGCCCCTGCTCCGCAGCATCTAGTGACCGAATATGCCGCCCATTTGCTCGGGATAGGTGCGCCCGAACGGGTTGACTTTGCAGCGGCCGATCTTAGCGATATGGCGCGTAGTTTCTATGCCGAATGCAAACGCGTTTCGAATGCGCGGGCGAAATCGGCTTTGGGCTGGTTTCCTAAATATCCTACCTATAAAGAAGGCTTGAGCGCAGTGCTTGCCGAAGAAGGACACCCCCCAGTATGAAAGTTACCGTCTGTCAGATCGATCCGCGCCCGAGCGAAGTCGAGGCATTTGTCGTCCAGCTCGCCGAGCATATGCACGCCGAGCAAAGCGAATTTTTGCTGCTGCCGGAAATGGGGTTTTCCAACTGGCTCGCCAGCGAAAAACCGGGACCAGATGCCGACACGCTCTGGGCCGAGGCTGTGGCAAGCCATGAGCATCATATCGCAAAGCTCGGTGCGTTAGGCGCAAAAGCTGTCATCGGTGCGCGCCCTATCCTGACCGAGACAGGCCAGCGCCGCAACGAGGCTTATCTGTGGACCCAAGACACACCGGCGCCAACGGGGTTTCATCAAAAATACTATCTTCCCGAAGAAGACGAATATTATGAGGCCAGCTGGTATCAGCGCGGCGAGAAACGGTTTGATACAGTCGACGCCCTCGGCGCAAAATTCGGTGTGCAAATTTGTACCGAGCTTTGGTTCTTTGAATGGTCGCGCCATTATGGACGGCTCGGGGCGGAGGTCTTGTGCGTGCCGCGCGCCACCCCGCACGGCAATGTCGACAAATGGATTTCCGGCGGTCAGGCAGCGGCGGTGTGCTCTGGTGCATATTGTCTCTCCTCGAACCTTTGGGCACCTGCCAACAGCGGCGCAAACCTAGGCGGCGGCGGCTGGATCATCGACCCTGATGGTGGCCTCCTCGCCCGCACCGATGAAGACACCCCCTTTGCCAGCGCCGAGATTGATCTCGATCTGGCCCGCGCAAGCAAGAACACCTATCCGCGCTATGTGGACGAATAGGTTCAATTTTCTACTTCTTTACCAAACCCCATTATAAGGCCGCACATACTTAAAGGGGATAAGTCATGAAATATTGTGCAACAGGTATTGTTCTGGCCATTTTGGTGAGCGGATGCGGACCATCGCAGCAGGATTTGGGAGCCGCGTTTCCAGAGCTTGAGAACAGCTTTATGGAAGCGCGTCTCGGTCATATGCCGGAACTGGGCGAGGGCCAATGTAACCGGAATTTATATGCCGGATATCGCGCCGATGACGCCGCCCCCATGAAAGTTTCAATCGATCTTGTCGTTCAGGGCGACGGGATTTCGATGGAGCGATACCAGCGCGATCTCTTGCTTGAAGCAACCTCGCGCGATGACCTTGTCGCCGGACAAACGCCTCTTTTTCCTGAGACGATCGCGGCAGCTTGTAGCAAACTGGATGTGAACATGCTGACGATGAGCTGTTCTAGTATTGCCGATGGCGCGCGCCAAGAGTGTCCGCGATCTGTGCGGTGGCAATGGTTACAAGGGTTCAAAATGATCAAACCCCCTCAACGTCGATAACCCTCTCTATTGACCCACGCCAAAGCGCGCCATGCGGGGCCCGCTGGCGTTACAAAGCTCGGACGGCGCGCAAGACACACCGATGTAAATGCCTGGCTTTCGCCGAGGCTGTAAGGCGCACCCTGTGCGCCGTCCTCAGGTCTTTTATCGGGACGATGCTGGCTTATCGGGTCGCTCCCCGAGCCTTGTCCTGTCGCGGGTCTTTAGGCCGCTATCGGTATAGGTTGCATCACGAACCCCGCCTTGAGAACCGCCAGACACGTTACGACCGGTCAGCCTCGCAGAAACCCGAACCCTCCATCATGACCGGCCGGACCGGACACCGCTTATGGCGATGAAGAACGAGAAGAGTATGGGATTGCGGACGTGTGCGGAGGATAGATTTTTTGGATGTGTTTGAGCTTATGTCTGCTTTCGGCGTCAGAGGGGACATTGGAGTGCGGCTTAGAACGCCCAACTCAGGGCCCGCAGTATTTTGAAATACGGCTCTTACAAGACCTTTAGAGCAACCTTCCCGTCATTGACATGATCGCTTTCTATACTCCAAAGTTGACGCACTTGTAAGGAACGAAAGAATGGCAAAGTCGACGAATAGGTTTTTTAAATCGGTTCCCCACGAATGGCGAATAATACTTATTGGCTTGACGCTCACTTTATTCATTGTAACCGGATTTCAATTTGCTATTTTTGCCGCGTCCTTTCAGCGAGGAGGCGATGGGTTTCCACTATATCTCCCCTTGGTTGGATTGGTTCCGCTTGCTTTCGTGGTTCTGCTGAAAGACTTAACTGTGTCGGATAATAAGTATCCATTGGGTAACGTAGTGAAGTACTTGCTTGCTGGCGCGAGTAGCTTGGCAACAATAGCTACGGTGATGTCGGTGTATTTCGAATATGCTCATCAGAGTCAAAGGGATATGAAAGCAGAGTGGGCGATCTCCGACCTCTGCACGGCAGATGGGGATGTCAGAGCTGATAATGCTAATATTTGCGCTGCTTTGCTGCCCTCGTTTAAAGGCCATATTTGTATGCTTGGAGCAACACCTCTGAGCGCCTGCGAGGTTCGACTACGCAATCAGCTTGATTTGCCGGAAACTGGTCCAGCGACATTGTAGATGCATTCGGCAACATGGATACCGAGGGCTGACAGGCTAGACCGAGCGTTCCAAGATCGCACCATTGAAGCCTATAGATCCTTCGGCAGCGAATGACCAAAAGCGGCCATCCGCTCCGATCCATCCCTCGTTTTGCGAGATGGTGACTTTACCCCTCACTCTGTAGCCGCCTCCCCTTATGCCCCCTGAGTACTCGCACGCGTGAAGGTCATTCCGGACGAAATTTGAAATACCGTCCGGAGATCACTGGAATGGTCTAGGTGGCTTTGGTCCATGCGAAAGGCTGGAACGGTGCGTCGACAGGCGTTTCGGCCAGATGGTTGGTATAGTTCGACATGGTTTTTTGCGCCACGCCGAGCACGACTTCGAGAATTTGGCGCTTATTGTATCCGGCGGACAAAAAGGCGTTTACGGCCGCTTCATCGACTGCGCCGCGATTGCGAACAATATTGAGCGTGAAAGTCCGTAGCGCTTCGAGCTTTGCATCTGCCAATGGCGTTTCATTGCGCAGGGCTTCGACAACCGCATCATCCACCTTCATCGATTTTGCAATGGCGGTGTGGGCGGGCACGCAATAATGGCATGAGTGCTCGACATTGACGGTCTGCCAAATGACGGTTTGCTCGGTATTGTCAAAGCTGGACGCGACAAAGAGATCGCCGACCAGTTTGTAGGCTTCGAGCAATCCGGGCGCTTCTGCCATAGTGGCATGCAGGTTCGGGATCATGCCAAAGCCTTTTTTGGAGGCAGCGAGAAGCGGCTGGCTCGCTTCAGGGGCATTGGTTTCGTCATAGAGTGTGAAATCGGTCATGATAGTTCCTTTGTTGCGATCTGGGTTGCGATCTGATTGTGCCGCGTTCGGTTCGGCCCACATAGGTAGCGATGTGCGTCACGTGACCCAATGTCAAAACGGTCCACCTCAATCAATTGTGATCATAAGGCGTGCGGGCTCTATGCCGACTTGTGCTCGATCCAGCGTAGGGCATGCGCGGTTGCCAATATCAGTGCGCCGATGACGGTGAGCAATGTCTCGTGATCATGCAGAGGCTCGGCAAAAGCGGCGGCGATCAGGAGCGCGAGCCCTACTGCGCCGAGCAAGGCAAAACGGGCTGTGCGCGGGCTGCCCCAGCTTTGAACGAGCGCAATCACAGAAAATGGCAGCGCGGCCAAGACCAGAGTTTTGTGTACCCATTCTGCTTCGGCAACCACACCAGCGAGCGGGAGGAATACGGCAATGAGCGGAAGCGCGAGGCAGTGGATCGTGCACAAGCCGGAGAATGTGATGGCCGTCGCATCAATCAGGGCTGCTTTTCGGTATGAGGTATTGATCATCTACTTGCTGGCACCCTGCTCACATATCTGCATTTTTGTGATAGTATATCGTAGCCTTAATCTTGCGCTGTTTAATTTGCAAGTGGGGCAATTTGAAAATGCTGCTTTCCAGCGGCTCTCCCCTAGTCCACTGCGCCCGCGATCTCTTCGCAGGTGGTGATCAGGCGGGTGATGTCCTGGTCGCGCGAGAGGCGGTGGTCGCCGTCTTTGATCAGGGTGAAGGTCAGGTCTGGAGTCGTGAGAATTTGTGTCAGGGCCTGAGCGTGGTGCCACGGGACGGGTTCATCCTGCATGCCTTGCAAGATACGCACGGGACCGTTGAAGGCGATGGGCGCGTCCATGATCTGCCACTGCTTACCTTCGTCAAACAGGGCTTTGGTCAGCGGCAGCGGCTCGTCATATTCGGAAGGCTGGTAATATATACCGTTTTCGAGGATCTCTTTTTGCTCCTCGGGCAAGAGGGTCGGCCACATCAGCTTTTCGGTAAAGTCCGGCGCGGGCGCGATCAGGACCATGCCGGCAATGCGCTCGGGGCGGGCCAAGGCCGCGAGCAGCGTCAACCAGCCGCCCATTGAGGAGCCGACAAGTATTTGAGGGCCTTCGGTCAGCGCATCAATGGCGGCGAGCGTGTCTTCGCGCCATTGGCCGATTGTGCCGTGTTTGAAGTCCCCATCGGATTGGCCGTGCCCAGAATAGTCAAAGGCGAGAAAACTGTGACCGTTTTCTTTGGCCCAGCCTTCGAGCAAGGTGACTTTCGATCCACTCATGTCGGACTTGAAACCGGACAACCAGACAAAGCTTGCGCCGCCCGCCTCGCCCTGATGTTGGCGATAGGCGAGCTTACGGTTTTGAACTGTGGTGAAATATGCGTGTGTCATGATAGATATGGGTGAAGACCAAAGAGGATGCCTTTGTCAAATTTACCTGATCTTTCCGGACGGACTATTTTGCAAGTGATCCCTGCCCTTCAGGCGGGCGGAGCCGAGCGCACGGTGATCGAAGTTTCGGATGCGATTGTCCGCGCGGGCGGGCGGGCTTTGGTTGCGAGTGCGGGCGGGCGGATGCTGGACGAACTGGCGGCTGTGGGCGGGGGGCATATCCAGCTCAATGCCGAACGCAAAAACCCGCTAACGATCTGGCAAAATGGCTCGAAGCTGGCGCAATTGGTCAAAACCGAGCAGGTTTCGCTGATCCATGCCCGCTCACGCGCCCCCGGCTGGAGCGCCTATAGAGCCGCCCAGCAAACCGGTACACCGTTTGTGACGACCTATCATGGCGCCTATTCCGGACTGCGCGGGCCCAAGCGCACATATAATTCGGTGATGGCCAAGGGCGACAGGGTGATCGCCAATTCGCGCTGGATGGCCGAACATATCGCCGAGGTGCACAAACTCGGACCGGACCAGATTATCATTATACCGCGCGGTGTAGATTTCGAGACGTTTGACCCCGAACAGGTGGAGGACGCGCGGCTTGCACGCATCCGCGAAACTTGGGGACTCGGGCCAGACAATCAGCGGATTGTCTTGTTTCTGCCAGCACGATTGACCGAGTGGAAAGGCCAGAAACTCGCGCTCGAAGCGCTGGCGGGGTTGAGTGCTAGAGAACGCGAAAGGCTGGTTCTGGTGATGACTGGCGAAGCCAAGCGCAAGAGCAGCTATGTCAGCGAGCTCAACGAGATGGTCGAGCGGCATGGGCTGCTTGATGCAACGCGCATTCAAGGCCATTGCGCGGATATGCCTGCCGCACTGATGACCGCCGATATTGTGCTGGCACCTTCAACCCGCCCCGAAGCGTTTGGCCGGACGGCTGCTGAGGCGGCCGCGATGGGGCGGCCCGTCATTGCCGCCGATCATGGCGGCGCGCGCGAAACTGTTGTCGATGGCGAAACCGGCGCACGGTTCACCCCGGGCGACGCGCAAGCCCTGACAGGCGCGATACGCTCGCTGGTTTCGGTCGGAGCCACCACGCGCGATACAATGGGGCAAAATGGCCGGCTCTATATTAAACAGCATTTTTCAGCTGCAGGGCTTCAGGCTGCCACACTCAGCCTCTATACTGCACTCATAAGAACGAGGCGGCCGACCCTGAATGAGTGACATAGACTTTAAAAAATCCCTGAACCCCGGGGTATATGCCAAGCGCGTTCTGGTGATTAAGCTTAGCTCGCTCGGCGATTTCGTTCTGGCGCTTGGCGCGGCCCGCATTGTCCGGCAGACCCATCCGTCTGCGCGGATAACTCTGCTGACCACACCGCCTTACAAAGCCTTTGCCGAAAAATGCCCGTATTTCGATGTGATCGAAACCGATGGCCGACCTGATGGTATTCGCGCAACGCGGGAGCTATTGGGGCGCATTCGCAAAGAAAAATACGACATTGTCTATGATTTCCAGACCAGCGGACGCACTGCCAATTATTTCAAAGCGCTCAAATTGCCCGGCCGCAAACCGCCTTTATGGTCTGGCCATGCGGAAAACTGCGCGTTCCCACATACCAATCCCGATCGCGCACACATGCACACAATTGATCGGCTG
The DNA here is from genome assembly GCA_039942135.1 of Hyphomonadaceae bacterium. Taxonomy (GTDB): domain Bacteria; phylum Pseudomonadota; class Alphaproteobacteria; order Caulobacterales; family Hyphomonadaceae; genus CALLCD01. The sequence goes on along the minus strand of JBDVDE010000035.1, from coordinate 8,573 downwards.
GCAGAGCAATTGTCAGATGCAGGGATCGGCCCCGATGAAGGATATACGCGGGCCACGGCCCCGATGCCGCAGCTTGATTGGATCCCCACGGCACTCAACAATCGGCCAAGTCTCAAGCCTGCCTATTTCAACCTGCATGGGGATTACGCTCTGATCATTCCGGGCGCATCCGAGCATCGCGCTGCCAAGCGCTGGCCGGCTGAACATTTCGGAGCGCTCGCAAAGAAAATTGCCGAAGCAGGCCTTACCCCCGTCGTGTTGGGGACCAAAACCGAAGGGCCGATTGCCCATGCCATGCAACGTATTGAACCCAAGCTGGTCAATCTGGTGACGCGAACGGATGTATTCCAGATCGCGACCCTCGCCGCGAGTGCGCGCTTTGTGGTCGGCAATGACACTGGCCCGATGCATATGGCGACACTTGCAGGTGCGCCGGGGGTTGCGCTGTTTGCGACGAGCGAATCCAACCCCGAACAAGCCGCCCCCAGAGGCCCCAAACATGTGATTGTTGTGCATGCGCCGACCTTGTCGGACGTCTCGCCACGCGATGTCTGGCAAGCCGTGCGCGCGCTCGGAGTGCTCTCTTCCGCTTAATATGCTTGAAGATACGCGTGAACACAGGCATATTGTGCGCCTGATCAACAATAAGAAGGAATCGACCCATAGCCCGCAGACCCCAAGCCGCTCCGCCGCAAAAGAAAACCGGCCCGCGCACAAATGAAGAAATTACCGTCGCACGCGTTTTGCTCATCGACGAAAAAGGTGAAAAACAAGGCGAGATGCCCACAGCTGCTGCGCTAGACGCAGCCAAGGAAGCAGGGCTCGATCTTGTTGAGGTTGCGCCGGAAGGCTCCCCGCCGGTCTGTAAGATTCTTGACTATGGCAAGATGCGCTTTGAAGAGCAGAAGAAACGTGCCGCCGCACGCAAGAAGCAGAAATCTGCCGATCTCAAAGAAATCAAGATGCGTCCGAACATCGATACGCATGATTATATGGTCAAAGCCAAAGCCATTACCCGCTTTTTCGAGCAGGGCGACAAGGTGAAGGTGACCTTGCGCTTTCGTGGCCGCGAAATGGCGCACCAGCATCTTGGCATGGAGCTGCTCCAGAAGGTCAAAGAAGAATTTGACGAAATGGCCAAGGTCGAGCTGGAACCCAAGCTTGAAGGTCGCCAGATGACTATGGTGCTGGCACCGCGTTAGACCTGCGTCTTCAAAACCCACTGTTTGAGCTGTTTGTTATGATCTACCTGTGATCTTATGGGTGGATCATAAACACGTGTGCGCGACATAGTTTTCTGTCGGCACATCTGGCAATAGGAGGTTATATTGACCGACACAGCATCACGCTTCGATCTTTCGGGCAAAACAGCGATTGTCACTGGCGGCACGCGCGGCATTGGCGAAATGATCGCGACCGGCTTCGTCAAAGCTGGCGTTAAAGTCTATATTACTTCGCGCAAAGCGGATGCCTGCAAGGCCATGGAGGACAAGCTGTCAGCGTTCGGCACCTGTATTGCCCACCCGTCTGATCTGTCGACACATGAAGGCATCGAGGCATATGCTGCATGGATTGGCGAGCGCGAACAAAGCCTCGACATTCTCGTCAACAATGCAGGCGCGGCATGGGGGCAACCGATTGAAGAGTTCACCGAAGCGGGCTGGGACCGCGTTATGGACCTCAATGTGAAGTCGCTGTTTTTCCTGACGCAGAAACTCTTGCCGCAATTGCGCGCAGCGAGTGCGACGACGGGGCGAGGCCGGATCATCAATATCGGGTCTGTCGAGGGATTTACCATGCCGATGGCACCGGGTAATTTTGCCTACCCCGCCAGCAAGGCCGCCGTTCACCACCTCACCCGCTCCCTCGCCAAAGAGTTTGCTCCAGATCAGATCACCGTCAATGCGATCTCGCCTGGCCCATTCGAGAGCAAGATGACCGCCTATGCTTTGGGCACCGACGAGGGCAAGAAAATGGTCTCCGCGGGCATACCGCTCGGGCGTATCGGCTCGGCAGATGATATGATCGGGCTATCAACATTTCTCGCCTCGGCAGCGTCGGACTATATCACCGGCGTGAGCATTCCGCTTGATGGCGGATATGTAAATTTGCGCTAAGGGGCGGATTTGCCAATTCGGCGGCGAGATTCAAGGACGCTTATGCTTGCGTCTTGGCGCTGTTTGGGTCATATACCCCTCTCTATTGAGCACCACAGGCTGAAAACGGCATGCCTCGTGGGCTTTTAAACGACTAGACCGGCAGGTTTTCCTGCCAATAAGGAGATCGAAATGCCGAAGATGAAGACCAAAAAGGCTGCTGCAAAGCGGTTCAAAATTACGGCGACTGGCAAGATCAAGCATGGTGTTGCAGGTAAACGCCACCGGCTGATGAGCCACAATTCCAAATATATCCGTCAAAATCGCGGCATGCACGAAGCGTCTGACGCGGATAAGCCACGGATTATGAAATGGCTCCCATACGGGCTGAAATAAGCGCGTTTCCGGAAAATTTTGAACACCACACTTTGTAAGAGGAGCTTCTAATGGCTCGTAGCAGAAATAAAGTCCCCGCTCATGCGCGGCACAAAAAGATCATCAAAGCCGCCAAGGGTTTCCAAGGCCGCCGTAAAAACACATTCTCGAACGCATCCGCCGCTGTTTGGCAGGCTGGACAATACGCCTATGTTGGCCGGAAAAAGAAGAAGCGGACTTTCCGCTCTCTCTGGATCCAGCGTATCAATGCAGCGGTTCGCGAGATCGACGAAAACCTGACCTATTCACGTCTGATTGACGGCCTAACCAAAGCCGGCATTACTGTGGATCGCAAAATGCTTTCCGAGCTGGCGATCAATGAACCAGCCGTATTTAAAGACATTGTGGAGCAAGCCAAAGGCGCTCTGGCTTAAAACCAGTTTGCGTTTGACGCTTTCTCCGCTATTCCGACCGCAATGAGCGGGGCGGATGAGCCCCGTTTGCACCAGCAGCAACGGGGCTTTTTCATGTCCGAAATAGAAACCATCGAAACCGAAGCGCTTGGCGCTATTGCAGCCGCAGGCGATCTGGCCGCGCTCGACGCTGTGCGTGTCGCTGAACTGGGCAAAAAGGGCCGTGTCTCGGCCTTTATGAAAACGCTCGGAAAGATGACCCCCGAAGAGCGGCAAGTGGCTGGCCCGCTGCTCAATGCGCTCAAGACCCGTATTGGCGATGCGGTTGCGGAACGTAAAACCGTTCTCGAAGATGCTGCGCTAGATGCCCAGCTCGCAACCGAGCGCGAAGACCTGACCCTGCCCCCGCCTGCCGAACAGGTCGGCGCGCTGCATCCGGTGATGCAAGTGTTCGAGGAAATGGCAGCGATCTTCGGCGATATGGGATTTGCCGTCGCAGAAGGGCCGGACATTGAAGATGACTGGCACAATTTCACGGCGCTGAACTTCCCTGAAGGCCACCCTGCCCGCGAAATGCACGACACCTTCTTCATGAACAATCCCGAAGATGGCACACCGAAAGTGCTACGCACGCATACCAGCCCCGTCCAAATCCGGACCATGATGAACCAGAAGCCGCCAATCCGCATTATTGCGCCGGGCCGCGTTTACCGGAATGACTGGGATGCCACCCACACGCCGATGTTCCATCAGGTCGAGGGCCTTGTCATCGAGAAGGGCATCCATATGGGACACCTGAAGGGGTGTCTGATCGATTTCGTCAAAGCCTTCTTCGAGGTTGATGATGTCGAGGCGCGCTTTCGTCCGCACTTCTTCCCCTTCACTGAACCGAGCGCGGAAATGGATGTGAAATACACCAAGAAGGGCGACAGTATCCAGATCGGGGCTGGCGATAGCTGGATGGAAATCCTTGGCTCCGGCATGGTGCATCCGAATGTGCTGCGCAATTGCGGCATTGATCCGGACGAGTATCAGGGCTTTGCGTTCGGTATGGGCGTTGATCGGTTGGCGATGCTGAAATACGGCATGCCGGACCTGCGCCCCTATTTCGAGGCTGATCCGGAATGGACCCGCCATTATGGCTTTGCGCCTTGGCTGACACCAAGCGTCAGTGGAGGACTAAGCGGATGAAGTTCACACTCTCATGGCTGAAGGAACACCTCGCCACCAAGAAAACACTCGACGAAATTCTCGACCTGATGGTCCAGATCGGACTTGAGGTCGAAGAGGTTGATGATCCGGCGGCGCGGCTTGCACCGTTTACGGTCTGCAAAGTGCTTGAAGCAGAGCAGCATCCGGATGCTGACAAGCTACGCGTGTGCAAGGTCGAGACGGTTGACGGCATCAAGCAGATCGTCTGCGGCGCACCGAATGCGCGCGCGGGCATGACGGCCGTGTACGCCCCGCTTGGCGCCTATATTCCGGGCCTTGATTTTGCGCTCGACAAAAAGCCGCGCAAAATTCGCGGTGTCGAAAGCCACGGCATGATGTGTTCGGCCAAAGAACTCGAAGCTGGCGAGGATCATGACGGCATTGCCGATCTTGATGACAGTTTCGAACTTGGCACACCCGCCTCCGTCGCGCTGGATGCAAATGACCCTGTGATTGATTTCGAGGTGACGCCAAACCGGCCCGACTGGCTCGGCGTTTCAGGCATCGCCCGTGATCTCGCGGCAGCCGGCGCAGGACGGCATATCAGCCCCGACCTGAAATCCTTTAGCGGGTCTTTTGATTGCCCCGTTGACGTACGCACCGATGACGAGAGCGCCTGCGCGATTTTCACAGGCGTCTATATCCGCAATGTGGTTGATGGCCCCTCGCCTGACTGGATGCAAAAACAGCTTCTTGCTGTCGGCATCCAGCCGAAAAGCCTGCTGGTTGATGTGACCAATTATGTCTCGATCGACCGCGCACGCCCGCTGCATTCTTATGATGCGGACAAGCTGAACGGTGTCGTGCATGCACGGCTCGGCAAGCCGGATGAATCCTTTGAAGCGCTTGACGGCAAAACCTATAAGGTCACCGAAGACATGTGCGTCATTGCCGACAATAGCGGCGTGATCGGGCTTGGCGGCGTTATGGGCGGCCAATCTACGGCTGTCTCGGAAACCACTGTAAATGTCTTCCTCGAAGCGGCATGGTTTGACCCATTGCGCACGGCGCGAGCTGGCCGAACGACCGGGATCATCTCCGATGCCCGTTACCGGTTTGAACGCGGTGTCGACATGCACAGTTGCATGGACGGGCTCAAGCAGGCCGTTGCTCTGATCAAGAAATATGGCGGCGGCAAAGTGTCTAAACCCGTCTCGGCCGGTGCCGCTATGGTTCATGCTGACAAGGTCACGTTCAATCCAGAAGATGTGGAACGCCTCACTGGCCTGAGCGTCAAGCTTTCAGATATGAAACGTATGCTGAAGGATTTGGGATTCAAAATCGAAGACGCTGGCGAGGCATGGTATCTTACCGTTCCGTCCTGGCGATTTGATATCAGCCAGTCGGCAGACTTTGTCGAAGAAATTGCGCGGCTCATCGGGTTTGATCAGTTGCCGCAAGCCTCGCTGCCAACGCTTGACGGGCTGAACGCCAGACCGACAAGCTTGCAATGGCGCGTGCGCACAGGGCGGCGGGTCATGGCCTCGCGCGGCTTTATCGAAGCTGTGACGTGGAGCTTTATGTCCGAGCCACATGCCGCGCTATTTGGCGGCGATGTTCCGGCGCTGAGAGTTGCGAATCCGGTGGCCAGCGAGCTGAGCCAGATGCGGCCGTCAATTCTGGGCAACCTCGCCCGGGCTGCGCAACGTAGCGCTGACCACGGCACTGCGAATGTGCATCTGTTTGAAGCTGGCCCGATCTATCTCGGTGATGGTCCAAAGGATCAGCGAACCGTTATCTCCGGTCTGGTCCAGCCTAGCGAGCAACGTCATTGGGGCGCTCAAAAGCCAAGCTATGACGCCCAAGCGGCGAAAGCGGATCTGTATGCGCTGCTCGAATCTTTCGGACAGCCGCCTGCCCGTTTCCAGATTGCCGAACCGAAGCAAGACTATTGGCATCCGGGCCGCTCGGCGCGCCTGACGCTTGGACCGAAAACGACAATAGCGCATTTTGGCGCCCTGCATCCGCGCGTGCTCAAAGCGCTTGGCGTGAACGGTCCGGCCTTCGGGTTCGAACTGAACCTGCAAGCATTGCCGAATATGAAAACATCCTTGTTGAAGACCAAGCCGGTTCTGAGCAAAGCCGATCTGACACCGATCCGGCGTGACTTCGCATTTGTCGTCGATCAGGATGTGCCTGCGGGCGAGATTATCCGTCTGGCCAAGAAGGCGCACAAAACGCTGATATCGGGCGTCAGTGTCTTTGATGTCTATCAAGGCGCAGGGATCGAGGACGGACAGAAATCTGTGGCGATCGAGGTGACCTTGCAGCCAAGTGGTGAAGCGATGAAAGAGGCTGATATTTCAGCCCTGTCGGATGCGATCATTTCTGCTATTACCAAAGGAACGAAAGGCGTATTGCGCGCCTAGCGGACCGGCCGCCAAACCGGCAGGATACGGATATGACAAAATATACGATCTATGGATCACAGGCCTCGCTATTTACAGGCAAGGCGCGCGGCTATTTGCGCTGGAAAGGCGTCGATTTTGTCGAGCATGCGGTCAATGACCAGATCATGAAAGAGATTATCCTGCCCAAAGTTGGCTGGCCGGTGATTCCGGTTATGCAAACCGAGGCTGGAAAAATCGTGCAAGACACGGCTGACATTATGGCCGAGATCGAAGCAAATGAAGCCGGACCATCTGTGCGTCCTGAAGGTCCGGTTCAGCGATTTGTCAGCGAGCTTTTGCATACTTATGCCGATCAGTGGCTGGTGGTGCCCGCCATGCATTATCGCTGGAACTATAATGAAGACTGGATCTATGGCGAGTTCGGGCGGTCTTCTGCGCCGGACGCCACGCCGGAGGAGCAATATGCGCTCGGCAAAGCGCGCGGCCAGATGTTTCGGGGCTTTGTGCCGATGCTTGGCATCAATGACGAAACCATCCCTGGCATCGAAGCGTCATATGAAGCATTTCTAGCGGAGTTTTCAGCCCATCTCGATGTGCATCCCTATACGTTCGGGGCGCGGCCAAGTCTGGCGGATTTCGCGTTTTTGGGTCCGCTCTATGCGCATCTCTATCGCGACCCAGCAAGCGGCGAAATTATGAAGCGGCTGGCACCGAATGTCGCGAATTGGACAGAACGCACAATTGCGGGCGAAGGCGGCGATGCGGCACTGGTGGGCGAGGACGCTATTCCCGAGACGCTCGAGCCAATTCTGCGCCGCGCCATGGACGAGCATCTACCTGTTTTGCAGAGATCTGTTGAGCAATTCCAAGGTTGGCTGGCGACCGCCGAGGCTGGCGCTGAAGTGCCGCGTGCGTTCGGGCAGTCGGAGTTTACCCAAGGCGGACGCACCGGACAGATCATTACGGCGAGCTTCTCGCTGTTCCGCCTGCAAGCTGCGCTCGATGAATATGCGGCCATGGATGATGCGGCCCGTACACGCGCGGACGCTTTGCTCGATCGTATTGGCGGAAACGCCCTTAAGCGCTTTGCCCTGCCCGCACGTCTGGAACGCCGCAATTATAAGCTACATCTCGCCCAATAGAGCGACGCTATCGGTATTTGCGCCAGATAGAGAGAATACGCGGCCCGTCGACGAGGTAGCGCTTGGTGAGCCGCTTTGGCTCGCTAAGCATGCGGTGAAGCCATTCAAGCCGCGCCTCGCGCATCCATTTCGGCGCCCGCGCGGTCTTGCCCGACAGGAAGTCAAAACTGGCCCCGCAGCATAGGCCAATGCCCGTAACATCGCCGCGCATCTTGGCCGCATGGGCAACCATTTCTTGCTGGGGCGAGCCAACGCACAAGAAGTGATAGCGCGCAGGGTGCCCCGCCATAAAGGCTGCTGCTTGCGCGATCGCATCGGGATTTTTGCGCAGCCCCATGGGCGGCTCATGCCACGCCAGATTGGTTAGGCCGAACCGTTTGCGGATTGCGTCGACATCCTCCGCCTCGGTTCCGATCACGGTCACCGGATCGTCCGGAGCAATATCAATATCTAGCAAGGATGCGACAATATCAGCGCCCGGGGATGCGGGAAGATCCAAACCATCGCGCCGCGCAAGTGTTTCGAGAATGCGGCTGTCATTGAGCAATATGTCGGCATCGTCATATAGGAACCGCAAAGCATCATCGCCCTCGAGCCGGACCATATGATCGACATTCGGGGTGACGACATATTTGAACGGCTCGGAAATACGCGCCATCGGGCTGAGCAGTTCGACAACGCGCGCGACCGGCATGGCGGAAAACTGTAGGCCCATAAATGAAGGCGCGGTCTTGGTCATCATCAGTCTCTAGGTTTGCGGGCTAGTCATCAGCCGCCTGCGTATCGTCTTGCAATTTCCCTGCCCGCTTACCATAGCCATGTTTCTTAAGCAGCCCACGCAACTGATAATATGTCAGTCCCAACTGTTTTGCGGCATTGCCCTGATGGCCGCCGGTTTGAGCCAAAGCCTGATCGAGCAGTGTTTTCTCGTACACATCGACCCGATCAGTGAAGCCAGCTCCCGATTTTGGCTCTGGCGCACTG
>JBDVDE010000034.1:0-3515 GCA_039942135.1 Hyphomonadaceae bacterium | reverse complement strand
TTCGAGATCGCGATATGAAACGGGAAAGCGAACGTAGAAATACACAGCATATAGGATCACGGGTTTCGGATACTGCGCGCCTTTGAAATTGATCAACTCTTCAAACCTGACTTAGTCTCGGGAAAGTGTGGGGTCTGGCTCTACACGCCCGACAACGCAACTGAAATCCGAAACTTTGCGACACTACCGTGCGCATCCTGTTGACGCGTGTTGCAACGGAAGGTGGATTGCCTGCGGGTCTGACCGCTGATCCCGATGCCTATGACGCATGGTTCCGCGCCAAGGTGCAGGAAGCGCTGGATGATCCGCGCCCCGCTGTCCCGCATGCCCAAGTGATGCAGGAAGCGCAGGCGCTGATCGACGAGAAACGCCGTGCTCAATCTTGACTGGAAAGCAACGGCCATCGCCGACCTGCTGGCAATTGCCGGTTACATTTCCGACGACAATCCAGACGCGGCCCAAGCTCTCAAAGATGAGATCGAGGCCAAAACTTCACGCCTACCCGACAACCCGCAGCTCTACCGCGTGGGGCGCGTCGATGGCACACGCGAGATGGTGGTCCGGCCCAATTACATCGTGATCTATGCAGAAGACGCCACCGCCGTGACTATCCTGCGTGCGCTTCATGCGGCCCAGCAGTGGCCAGCAACTTAACACACAATTCGCGTTCAGATTGCACGTGACAAAAACCACCGGTTCAGATAGTTCCGGTTCAGCGATGAGAGATTTTGAATTCTAATGAAACGGTACCTACTATTTGCTGCCGTCCTTGCTTTTGGCATAACCATTGGCGCTGTTTTCCAGCAGCTAAGAATAGATGAGCAGCGAGTCTTTTGGCTTAACTCGCTCACGCGGTACAATCTGATGGCCACAGCATACAGAGATATTTGCTTGCCATTGGAAGAGCTTGAAAGCGCTGTAGAAGAGATAGGTTTAGAGCCAAGAGTAATTTCACAAAGTGGCGACACCAGAGCCAATCTAGTTTTCGTGCAAACCGGGGCTGTCGAACCATTTACAAAAGATCTTGGAAATATGAAATTTCATCTCAACGGAACAAACACATGCGTCACTGTACGACAGGGGAAATGACAAATGGCCAACGACTATTTTATTTCGGTGATTTATCCAGATTACGAAATCGCTACCGGCGTACCGGGCGCTACCCGTATAGGCAGTGGAACACTTGACCTCGGCCATACCGGCTTAGCGTATGTCAACGGAACCACTGGGGAAATTCGTTACTTTGACTATGGAAGATATAGCGGCACAGAAGGCATTATCGCCGAACCTTTGGTGGCGAACAACACGGGATACAACTCGATAAACTTACAGGACGTCCAGAATGGAAATTTTGGAGACTTAGGCGCGCTATTATCAAGCACCTCAGGTTATAATGGTGTGATTCAATTTAATGCTTTCGAAGTTCCGGACGGTTCTTTCGAGAACCTGAATTCAACTATTGACCCGGCCATTGGTGTCGAAAACAGTTTTTATGGAGATTGGACGTTTTTTAATACCTGCCACAATTTTATGCAGGATATGGCGGCAGTAGTCGGTATCGATATCGACTCACTGGATGGCTTTGCAGCTACACCATCTGGTTCCGCAGCATCGTTATTTTCAAACTCAGGCGGTACTTTGTATAGCCCGTCTTTAGGTATCAACATACAATTCGATGAGAATGGTCAAAGTTCGTTCTTAGATGCAATAGATTCTGGCGACATCACAATATCTCAGTCCATAGAGCTTTTAGGACAATGGGCATTGAGCTACGATGACTTGCCGAGCGCCAACTCGATTGTCTCAGGAATCACCAGTTTGGCCCTGATTGGTAACTCCGGTGACCTCGCAACTTTAGAGACAACACTTACATCACTTGTCGAAAAGTACCCTGAACTGGCCACTCACCCCGAATTTCTTTCAAGAGTAGCGCCCGCACTACAAGCTCTTGGGGGGCAAGACGCATGGAGCCGCTTCTTGAACGATCATCTTGATGGTGGCTGTTTCGGCCCTGAAGTCCCTATCGACATGTGGCCGCTTGACTCTGAGTTCGCGCCTGATCCGAGCAACCCGAATAAGCAATACGACCAAGATGCAGTACGCGCCAAGGTCTGGAAAAAACCAATTGAGTTGATCCAAGTAGGCGACATTGTTGTGTCATTTGACGACAACGAAAATTTGGTCCCCGGTCCAGTGACTCGGACCTTCCAAAACAACGCAAAAATCCTACTGGATTTCCACGGCACCCGCGTGACCCCCGGCCACGTCTATTATCGACCGGACAGCAAGAAGTCCTACAAATACGAGACGCTGATCGACGTGCTACGCGACGACGGCGTGATCAAACATCAGGACAGCACACTGATCCGCGCAGCTACAAATGTTCCCGTGGGCAGCGCCCGTGACGGTTTTGTCCGAGCGGTTGCCAGAAAACGCAAAGCAGACGGTACATTCGAGCAGAGCGATGAAGGCCGTATCCGCCTTGGCACGCGCTTCCTCGTCGGCACTGGCAAAGAGCGCAAGTCGTGGGCGGTTGCTGACCTGATCGAGCGTGGCGGCGGTGTCGTTGGCGATGACGAACTGATCCGCGTCCGTGACGGCGAACCCATGCCGTTCCTCTGGGAGTTTGGCGACACGTTGCCCAAGCCAGAAGATTTCGTTCTGACCTGCTCCGGCACTACGCTTGAAGACATCTACAAAGCCGCGGAATGGGAAAGCCAGGGCCCGCGTTTATCCGCACCAATGGTGTTGGATCGCGGTCCTGTCCAACCGCTCAAAGGGGCTGCTCTGTCAGCCATGCCACGCAACGAACCACTTGATGTAGTTCATTCGCCAATGGCTTCGGCAAAACCGCGACGGACACTGAACCGCAAACAGCGTAAGGCCATGGAGGCCAAGCAGCGTCGAGCGACAAAAGCCCACAAACGGGTCGCAGGCTGATCAAATGAGCGATGATGCCCAAAAAACGGTGACGCAGGTTTTCAGCGTCACCGCTGAGATGCTGGAAGACCTTGAGCGCGAACGCGGACCAGACTTAGAGTTTATGCTGCGCAACGCCCATCGACCCTTCGTTGATAAGGGTAAGGTCTACCGCATAGAGCTGTCGGACCCGACCTTGCGGATTTCATACTCAGCAGGCCCAACAGAGATCGACCGGAATAAACTGCACTGATCCCCGCCTTTCGCTCGATACCTGTGGTCTCGCTCAGGGCTACCGTCAAAGGCTATGCCCACGCTCTCGATCAATACCGATATCGCGCTCCTTCTCGGCGCTGCGCTCGGCCTCTCGTTCCGGTTCTCGAACATAATCGTTGGTCTCTTTGAGGCTAGAGAAGTCGGCGCCGCGCAACGCCTCGGCCAGCCCACCCAAGGACGGTAGTGTCGCAAAGATTCCGCCGCGGCGAAGGTAGCTTTTCTAGCGGCCACACCTATCCAGCGAGTGCTGCGAACTGCGCAAAGCCAGACTGCTCTGACTGGTCAAACTGACCTTTCCGGATCATATGCGCGACTTCAAT
>JBDVDE010000033.1:0-13357 GCA_039942135.1 Hyphomonadaceae bacterium | reverse complement strand
ATTGGCCAAGCCTTTGCTTGCTTTTTTGACGAAGAGTGCCTCGGCTGCATGGACCAAGCAACTGATGACGATACTCAAATAGATGATGACGATTCGCTTTTCGAGGACAACTCCACTGGCTGTGACGAAGCATGGGACACGATGTGCATCGTTTTCGGCGGGCTTAGTGCTAACTGCATTGACAATGAGCGTCTCTTCGATCTCATCCGTGAGTGTTCGTATTGTGCAGTAGCGTCCATTTGCCTTGGCAGGAAATTGAGCGATGTATATCTAGACTACTGCAGTATCCCAAAATAGCCGCCGGTACTTCCGTAAATTATACAAGTATGATACTGTACCGCGGTGAGAAGTATTTTCTTTTCACATTATGATCTTGCATGCACAGTATCATCTGTAAGCCCCATCGCGCACGCTCACAGACGCTTCCAATCGTACCCCGTGTCAACTCAGTCATTGCTTGCGTGAGCGAGACAACTATTTTCAGTCTTTCTGCTTCTCGGTGGTGGTGGTGGTGGTAGGCGGCGACGCGAGACCCTACAGCTTGTAGGATCCCGGTTGTTTTCGAGAGGAGATGGAATCAAACATACTATTATTGTCTTGCCGGCGCCTGAGGAAAGCAAGCCGTGCATACGTGCTTGATTCCCTGCTCTCGCTTGGTACTTTGACCCCTTCTATTTTGCACCTTGCTCCCACCCTCAAGATGAAGAAAAAAACTCATCCCTCCGCACGAGCCACCGGGGGCTCACCAACAACCCTAATCCCAGTCGTCCCACCGGCCAGGCTGCCCAGCGCAGCTCGCCTGCTCGATATACGTTCCTCAAGCGCCTACGAATACATCAATACAAGTACGATGTTGTTAGCGGTGTCCTCTCGGCGCTCCTCAGCGTTTTAATGATTTTTTTTTCGTTTTTTCGTTTTTCGTTCTAGTGCGCGATGAAGCTTAATTCTCGGCCCGAAACTGCCTCATCGTGATCCCCGACCCAGACTTTATCGGGTAGCGGCCTTGGGTGTGCTCGCGTCGTGCCCTGGCTACCGACTGGCCGGGTGTGCTGTGCTCATTTTTACAGAAACATTTCAAATGCGTCAGCTGTGAGTTGGATCAGTTGAGTGGTCGATACTGAGTTCGACGAGTTGAGTGATCGATAGTCCATTATGCAAGCTACCGGGACGTGATTTATCAGTCCCCTGTCCAAATGTGTTTGCCTTTGAACGTGTGTCTGCTGTATCAAGGTACGTACGAATTTATGACTGCTTTATATATCAACACTCAAAGCAGTCTTTCTCTGTCTGACAGTCTAACCACCAAATTGGTCTCCCTCTACTCAGCTGGCGCTTTTGTCAAATGAAATCTCCGGATGTGTGATTGGCGAACTATCACGGTAGATGGCAGATGCTTGCTGCTGCTTAGCGGTTCATTGCCAGTTGCCTCCAGATCGTTCCACTGTGAGATCGCCGCGGCGGTTGCCGATGCTACCTGTGCTGCTTGTTGCAGCGTGCTGCTGTCTTCATCTACTGTAGCAGTCGCTCTTGTGTAAACTCCGATGTAGTGGTGCCAATATAGAATAGTAGCTTTCTTAATACTGCTCCCCAATCTGCCCGCGCTACTTTTTCGCAAGCACGTGCACATAGGAAATTAGCCTCTGTTCGGTAGGGCATAATTTCGTTGCAGGCCACCAACAACCAAGTGGTGATGCTCAAACAAGAAACTTTAAGCTTGCGTATTGAAACAATTTTGTACAATAGAATGTCCGGATGATAGGTGGGTTCTCAGGGTAGATGGCAGATGCTTGCTGTCGGTTTGCGGTTCATTGCCAGCTGCCTCTAAGTTTTCCGGCTGTGAGGTCGTGGCTCCTGTTGCCGATGCTACCTGTGCTGTTCGCTGCGGCGTGCTGCCGTTGGGATCTACTGTAGCAGTCACTCTTGTGTAGACTCCGCTCTTAGGGTGCCGAAATATAAGAATAGTAGATGTGCTAATACAGCTTCCCGATCTGCCCGTGCTACTCATTCATGCCGGTATACTGTAGCAATATAGCCTGTTTTGTGACCACGGACAAGATTTCGGGGAAATGCGAGGGTATCAACAGCAAACCTCTGCTGTTTTGTATGCTGCTTGAAGTACGCAACGGCTAAATCAACCCCCAAACCGCATGGCGCTCCCTGTCGCATACCTCGTTGTTGGTGTGCTGCCGCAAGAACCGTTGACCATGGCCGAGTCCTCTATCGACATCCACCCCGCGCAGCCCTGACTCAAACCCCTCGCCGCTACGAGAATCTATATCGGCTTTTCGATGGGTGTCAGCGTGTGGTGGACCGGGTTGGTTCTTGTAAAAAAAAGAAGTTCGTCGAGCTCCGATCCCTAGTCGGCGAGTGGGCGACGCCGAGGTCGCTGGCGCCAGGGCCAACGCCAGAGCGCTGCTAGGTGATGGGCGAGGCCTGTTGTATATCCTCTGTGTAGTTGGTGTGCCTATCCTGTGCTCGCAGGATAGACTAGGCTTCGACAGACTGATCGCTTCGTGCGTTCTAACTCTGAGTAAGTCCAACAAATCCTGGTTTCTAATTGCTGTGTCAAAGATTGGTTCTTTGGATTGGGTCACGACTATATCACACACATTCAAAACACACGCTTCTCCCTACGCCGTCCTGTCCGACACTAATTTCTTACGTTGCAGGTTGGCAAACTGGTTTGCAAAACTCGTAGTTGCGCCGTGCTTGTCGTCGCGGTCATAGCGATTTGCGGCTGCTCTATGTTGCAGCGTTGCGGTTGCTGCTTTTATTATTTGCTGTTTCTTTTTGTTCATCTTCGCTTTAATGATACTCCTATCATATGATACGTAGATCACTTTTTGTCACGGTGCGCGACGAAATCATCCCTGGTTTAGAAACGAATAGTGTCTCTGAAGGTCTCAAAGTAGCATCTCCATCCTCCTCTGCTCGTGTTCACGACTGTCCCGTGTTCGCCAAGCTTGGTTATTATGTCGAAAGGCCTACATGCCAGGTACCAGATGTCACCCTGGGAAAAGCAAGCATACGTATTCCACCGCACACAGGTACCAGGCAGCAGGCTTGGTGTACCAAAGCGCACCAAAAACCACACAAAGTCAAGCATCACCACCACTACCACCACCGAGAGAAATCACCAGCAATTGGAAAAGCTCGTCGAATATGATTCTAGGCGTTTGTGAAAAAGTTTCACAAAGACCACCAAAAATGTAGGAAAAGTTCACAGCAGTCATACGCAAGAACTCTGACCACAACCGTACTTGATATTGCTGCCACGATGCCGTAGGGCGAGGATACTAGAGGTCGTTTTCTTTGCTCAATTACTACATGTGTGATCTGGTTAGCAAAATGTGTTAATAGTGCCGTTGTGAGCTGAAATTCAGGAGGCTTTATAATCTACAGGCATTCCCTTGCTCCCGGCCTCTGGCGAAATTAAATATTATTTTTGTACCCGAAGCATGAATCGCTATTTTCGTCCCCAGTTTGTCGGCGTTGTAGATGTATGTACCTGGTAAGTGCTATGTAGAGATGGCGCCCTATCCTCACTGAGTGGAGCTTAATCCACAAATCTCAGCCAATCAGTGATAGCGCCAGTTGGGTTCGAGTATTCACACCGTGCAGAGCGGTGTCGACTCGGTGGATCACCGTTTTCGTCTCTGGCTTGTTGGAGTTGTAGTTGTATGGAAGGATTTAGGATCCGTGGGTGATACCTTGGCCTCACCGGGTTGCTCTGGTTACACGAACCCCAGCCCATCAGTGATATAGCTAGTGTTGTTGCGTTTCCAGACTGTCCGGGTTGGTATCGACCCGGGAGATGACTTTTTTTCGTCCTCGGCTTGTTAGAGTTGTAACTGTATATAAGTCGTTATGATGCGGGGATGGTGCCGTATCCTTCCTCAGTGGAGCTGGCTCCACCAACCTCAGCCAGTCAATGATCAGCCGATGAGGTTCAGTTTTCCACACAGTTCGGGGCGGTTTTGACCCGGGGGATCTCCGTCTCCGTCCCCGTTTTTCCGGAGGTGTACACGTATGGAAATATTTCATGTCCGGAGATGGGAACTTATCCTCCCCGGGTGGCGCGTGGAGCAGGCTTTGTTTTCGAGCCACAGCAAATCAGCGATTTAGTGGTTGGGTTGGAGTTTCCATGCTGTGTAGGGCGATATCGACTCAGCCGATATTTTTTGTTTCGTCGATGGGTTGTTGGAGTTGTAGAGATACCGAGATATTTTTGAAACGGGGATGGGGCCCTGTTATCTCCGGTTTGGGCGGACCAGGGGGGTTCCCCGAGGGGAAAATCCCACCGCGCTCCCTGGGGCCTCTCATTAGCGGAGGGCCAGGTGAGGGAAGGGGCCTGCCAATGGGATTGGGGCTCGGAAAGCGTTGGGGTGAAATTTACTATTTTAAGAATGTCGAATTCCAATTACATGTCCTGTTCCGACCTACCGCTTCAAGCGGCCGGTTTGGCCCCTCCCTGACCTGCTGGATTCCCAAGCGCAACATCCAAGCAGAAGCACTCTGAAAATTACTCCAATGCTACTCTTCGCCTGCAACAAGTTTTTTACAGTTCGAATGGAGCTCAATTATCTGCGTGCGTTGCAGCCGCCGCACACTGCGTTGTTCACGAGATCCCGGCCACTTTACTTTGTTGCATACGTTGTTTTCCGCATCTCTGCCCTTTCGAGCAGATTGCGCTGTTCAGGAAGAAGTTGGCGACTGCCCCGCGAGTGCACTCTGCAGCAGCGAATCAGACGACGGCGAAGACATCAGCGGCGCCATGCGATTTGCCCGCTCGTCGGGTGCTGCTGTTATCTTCGGGACTGTGGCTGTGCCGAGCATGCTTATAACCGCTGTTGGCATGGCTTTGTAGAGCAATAAAGTTGCGGCTTCACCGGTGGAGAAAGGGGGATATTGATTAGTGGTGTGTGTTCAACTTTGTTGATGAGTCGCCTTCTCTCTATAGTATACATGGACGTTTGCACAGTGTACAGCATACGGTATATACACTAGCTGCATGTACGTACCACATGTTAATACCACTCTTGGTCTGAGGCATGCTATCCGTATGATACTGGTATCAGAGTGTGTATTGACCTCGGAAATCTTGAGGCAAAGTACCTGCCGCTCTCCTTCTGCTGTACCAGGTAGTTATGTTACGGCCCAGAAGCAGCGAAACATCAGCACGAAGACAGAATCAACAAGGTAACCGGTGATTGATATCTAGAGGTATATACGTGACTGGGACGGCAACCCGTGGTTGACTCCAGACGGCACCAAAGAACTCCCTTGGTATTCTTTCCGAGCTGTCGAGTCAACTCACCTCAATAAGAGCTACACAACGAGTGACATCGGTAGGCTCACATAATATCCCGATATCCCGATACCACACTATCATAATCCTTTTCCAGCACGGAATCCCTCAACCTACGATGGATCTTGTGTGTCGTGTTCCTGAGTACAACCAATATCCTCTCTTCTCATCAGACACGACCAGTCTACTACTAATACCCCCCCCCCCCCGGTCTGTGCATGTCAAGGCACGACATCGCAGGGTTGACACAATACAATGTCAAAACAAACTCATACCTGCCTAGGAGCTCAAATCTCCAATCTGCAGATCGAACATGAAATTCTCGAGCAAAGTCATACTCAACTCCCCAAAATCCACCGCCTATCTGCTGGAAATTCATTATTATGCTCTCTACATTATTCTCGGATCTAGCCTGGTAAAAATGTCATTTTCCGCTGAGGAATTGGTACAAATATGGTCTTTCATTCTGGAGAACAAAAATACGAATATCCTACCGACAGTATTCTTTTGTACGCTGCGTCCGATCACTCGCTGTAAGTATTGGATTGGATGAGGCCTCCTGCCCCGAAGCAGCGGGGGCTCACCCGGGATGAACTTCGCGCGTAGTGCGTTCTCAGCGCGGCGCCCGTCCCTGGAATTGAAACTCTCAACTGTAGGGTGGGTGAGAGGTCTGCATTTCTGCTGTGCCTAGTGCCCTTTTCTGGCAGGAGAGCTAGCCTTCAACAAAGTGATCAACTCGGGCGTTCATTTTCTTAGTCGATCTAATCAAATCGTGACTCCTCATTTGGTGCCAATTTTGTCTTCATCGGATTGGGTGACGATTTTTCTACGTTATTATTTTACGCTGCCGGCGATCATCCAAAGCATGTACTGGAATGCACGAGGTCTCCTGCCCCGGTCGGTGGTCCTACCCAAGATTCCTTGTATTCCTTGGTTCTCCATTGATCACCAAACGCGCGCTGTGTTGTCTCACCCAAACTTGTGTTACTAGGCGCTGATGTACTTTAGGCGTACTTCTGCGCGCACGTGAAGAAACCTGCCTCAAATTGACACTAGCACTGGCGCGCGGTCGCGTAAGTTTCTGGTGCTGTTTCATGTTTTATGGTTGGGCGCGTGTACCAGTTGTCGACCGCATGTAGTACTGCGCTACTCTCTTCGTCTTCCACCTCCCGATCTTCAATAATCTCGTCTCCGGACGCACCCGCCAACGACGTGTTCATATAGCGGTTTACGGGCCCGGGGGTGCGGAGTGGTTGGGTCTTCCCACCACTCGCCGGTGCCTCAGTCACGCCGCATCGTTGTCCACGTCACCCAGGCTGTGCTCGCCGCAGGGCAACGGGATGTTGCAGACAGAACGAAAGTAGTCTGTGTTACCGCAAAAACAAGTATGTAGTTGCGTTTGCTACAGTCGGGTGTATGTATGCGGAAAAGAGGAAAATGGCGTGTCGCTTAATGCATAAACCAACCCTGGATGTATGCGCGTGCTGACTTGTCGACTAAGCTACCAGGTATGAAGTTGTTTAGTCCGGTTCGGAAAGGCAAACATAATAAGCGCGAAACCATCCCCCCTCCCGAAAACAATTGAAGGAACACACAAACAAAACCAACAAAGCATTTACCAGCACACACTGCAGTCATGATGCCACGCTAAAATTCCACATCGGCGTCGAAGGGGATGTTCCCGTTAGGCGGGTATTCCCCCGACATGCATCAGTAGGCCAAGTTTTTTGCTTAGATGTTGATCCCGCTCAATTAGGTACGACACCTGATCGCCGCGAAACAAGTGGCCAGGACGTTCAATCGTCACCAAACGATCACGTGATTTCGCAACAAGCCTGCCAAATACCTTCTCCCATTAACTCCGGAGTCCCGTTCTTGAAAATGTCAATACCTATTCCACGAGATAAGGCCTCAGCACGTACGGGCGCGATAAAGTAATCACATTTTAGTATCTCAACTGAGCCGGGCAAATATTTCGCACTTGTTTCTAAGCTGGAATAATGCAAATAGAAATGGAATTAAACTGCTCGAAAATTTGAACACTAGTGAAGTGAAGGGAGTAGTCCCTGATGAAAATAGACGCTGCTGCCACCGATGTTCAAAGTGCTAGAGGTGTGATTATCCTGTTGCAGCTTAATTGACGCTGGTCAGGCCGTCGGCAGCAGGTGTTTTACCGCTTTTGACAATAATATCTTACCATAATTTAAACAGCCCCCCGAAATATACCTGATACCTGATAATGTATTATTAATAGTTAAACCGTTTGAAATATCTGGTGTGGTTAGTCAATGTTTGGTGGAGTGTAGTTGATGCAGTAGTTCCGCGTTGGTGCTGCGCGCGGCGGTCTCGAGCAAGCCGCAGCCCTTGTAGAAGCGATGCTGCCGTTGCTGCTGCTGCTCTCGGCTGCTGTGGCTGCAAGGAAGAAAAACTTCATTATCTGTTAAAAGAAAATATATAACCCCACAAAATATATACCAGGTACCTGGTAATGTATTGATTAATCCGTTAGAAACACATGGTGTGGTTCGTTCGTTCTGGAGACCAAACACATAAATATCCTCCCTGTATCCTCTCGAGTACCTGGATACATCAGGACTCAGTACGGGGCCTAGCTGAATCAGGAAAAATGAAACTCCACACTACACGAACGTAACCGCAGAAATTGTATTCATGTATATTTTACATTTCTCCACGCATAGGTCAAGTTCCGTTAGACGAACGCCTAACAAACGCAATGAATGGGCTCTATATCACGTTCAAAAACAAAAGCACAAATCCGGACCGTACACGCAACCTGGCGTTTCATAGCCTCTTCAGTCCTAGCAAAGACCTATCCCTCAAATCCATGCCAAAGTATTTCAAACAATGGATAATATTACAGTAGTAATGTGTTGAATACTCGGAATACAGCTGTGAGCCGCGAGTATCGCACTGTCATGTGCGGTGGAATACGTGAAAATATGTATATGGTAGAATCCATGTTTAGTTTGGAGATATATATCTCCTGGGCGTAACTGTCATTTCGGCCCCGACCGACGTCCGAGGTGAGTCCTCGCTCACTCCTCGATATAGTACAACACCAGAATCCTTCCGACGTTCACCATGACTGTTGTCTACCTCGCGTAGCTGCGTGAGACCTGTCACCCCCCAGAGGACCGATCATCCTAGCGGGTACGATCAGACGCAAAGTAGCTAAGGGCCGCGGTAAGAGCGATCCCCATCTCGCAAAGATGGAGGTCGGAATACAAGGACGGATGGACGAAGACTTCCGCTCGCTGCACAGGCAACGGCAAAGGAGGGAGAGCAAGCCTCGCGGAGAGGCGAGTGTGCGGAGGCCAGGGAAGGACCTGTGAGCCCTGCTATTGCTGCATCCGATAGAGAAGAAAAAACTCTACTCGGCCGGTTCGTCGGGCAACTGCGGCAGAAGAGCTGCGGAGAGGATCCGTCGGAGCGACCTCATCGACGACGGGTTCCGATTCGCTCAGATTTCGATGAGCGGATGGTGCCAGAGTCATTTCATGAGATGAAGCGGAAGAAGCAAGGAAACGTAGAGGGTGTCGTTGCAATACACTAGTATCGTTGGCTACCTGGAACGGAGCGTACCAATATCTAATGCACCTTAGCAGGATGAGGTTTGCGCAATCGGTGGACATCGCAAGGTGCTCGCTTTACACTATCGAACGTGTTTGAGGCCGCGGTTTGTACCGTTGCAGCAAAGACGGCAGGGCAGCGGTACTGCGGGGTTCTAGAAGAAGATGAACGGCTCATCGTCAAGCGACACAAGGAGGGAGCGAATCTGAGTAGGTACCGCAACGTGTTGCTCGAGCGTTGTGCTCAAAAGGATGTGAGCGGGTGGGAGAGAAATCGTCAGGACGCCGTAGACGACGAAATCGGGAAGGAGACAGAAGGGAGAGCAGCAAGATAACATGCCACCTAGTGGGTGGAACCAGTCCATGCTCCTCGTACCACAAACGTCTGCCGCTGCTTGAGAAGTGCTTTAGCCGTGGTTCGGTTTGCCTATGTTTCCCCCTCGCCCATGGTTTTACTCTGTTTTTTACTTGGTTTGTATTGTCTGTCACATATCTTCGGGGGGGGGCACGACCCTCTGTTTTGTTGCTTCTTGATCTTCTTCACCTTCTTCATCTCCAGTATCTCGGTGAACACACATTTATTGTTAGAAGGCGTATGCCGTGCCTGTCGTATGCAGCGCGGTTCCACGGCATTCAATTGCTTACTCTTCTTACCGCCATCCAACGCAGTGTCGTTGCGCCGTGGACAACCCGATGCTTGTTGGTGGGCAGCGTGCTGGCGTAATTCATCTGGGGAGAGCTGATGTGGGCTTACGCCTACCTACCTAACGGTTACACTCGGCGATGGACACGGTAACCCCGTACGATGCACTGTTATGCGAGGAGTTCGATTCGCGGCCTCTTGGCACCATCGGCGTAGTAGATCTTGTCGATGTCGAGGCATATACCAAGGGCATAGGCGGCAAGACTCACGGGCGGGTGCTGTGCGGCTACCGCCAGGATATCAGGGCGAACCACATATACGAGCTTGTTACGCCCAACACGGTTGAACGCTGGAACTCTTTGTTCATGGAGACACCATCACAATGATCTCCCCCATGGGCAACTACAAATACACGCGTCTGGGATAGCGCCACGACGACGACGACGGACGACAACCCGCTCCGGGACGCTCGCGAACTCAAACAACACCTCAACGTCAACGCTTTGCGAGACTATCGCACAGCCCACCAGCCAGGAACTCGGCAAGATCTTATCAACTCACCGACGGTGACCTACAGGGGGGACAACGGCTCCACGTCCAAAAATAATTGCAGAGCGGAAAACCACCGCCATCGCCGCCAGCCGACTTAATCTACGTTCTCCCAGAGGCAAGCGGGCGCCGGTCGTAGTGAGTGGGGGATGAGCGCTGACATAGAGGAGGTGATACTTTGTAGATTACGCCTCCGGTGACGCGCCGATTTGTGGCCGTCACCGGCCGGCTATTGGTCTGGTTATCAATCGTATTTAACGCCATCTACAGCAGCCCAACCGCTGCACAGGCCAGCCGGACATGACTCACGAGAAAGAACGTACCGCCTGCGCCGAGTGAGCCCATGCCATTGCTACCGAGGCAACTCCAAACGCTTTCGGAAGGGGAAAAGAAACCGAACATAGTTCCAACCACCTTGGTAGAGGAGAAAAGGCTGCCGAAAGCTCTTTTCTGGTAGACAGCGAAAGCCAAAGACGCAGCGAGCCTGGTCACGCGCCGGGCCCACGGCCCTGCCCACACGAACTCGGTGCCTTCGGCATGGAAACCACTGGCCGACCGTGGGTCTACAATACCAAGATCGATGACCCACCCAGACGTGTAAGTGGTGGTGCCCAATTAAATGATGGTAGGAGGAGTTTCCTGTGGGAATACAGCCGCGCCTGTGACTCGACTTGAAAACATGCGCATGGTGCTGGCTCTGGCAGCGGATACAATCCCCGATGTTTTACAGTAGGACGTTTTCACGGTATTGCTCAACTCGCCCGTCGACTAAACGAATTATTCGTGGAAATGGCAAATGAACGCAAGGAGACAGAATGTGGCGGAATCCAACAAATAATGGCGTTTCGCAAGAGTCTCCACGGAATCCCTCAGGCACAGGCCGGATGGCTTGGTGCCATCGACGACTCCGTGATCGCAGTAGGATGCTATCTACGCGAGTCAGGCGGCTGTATCTAAGTCTACACGCATACAAATGGAACCCAATGCCCCGCACTTCCGGACGGGCGAAGGTTCACGAGCTGGAACAACGACACCGTCATCACGGCATACATCGATCCCCTTCTGCAGGCGAGATAGAACAAGTGCACCGCAACGATACCGATGGCATCGGCGATGTCTCCATAGTACTCGAGATGCAAGTCACTCGTGACCGTGTGAAAGGAACGCTAACCATCTCAAGAACCCGATCGACGAAGCCTGTACTCGAGACGTACGGTATGGAGGAGTGCAAACCTTTGTACACGATCGGAGTCGGACCGGAACGGTCGATCAACCGGGGAGAAAGGAAACTTTGACCGAAGCAGACACGCGATAGTACAAGTCATGCACCCGCAGCGTCAAACACCTGTCTAACGTATGCCGCCACGATGCCCTTCACGTAGCCAAGCTGCTAGCGAAAGCACATTCCACCCATTGAAAACACACATGGTGGCAGCCAAGCATCTACGCCGCTACCTCTCTGGAAAACATCGGACTTTAAGACCACATACTGCGGAGGCATAGGGGCTTCAAGCTGACAGCATTACCAGACGCCAACTGGGGCACAGACCCAAACAACGGCAAGTTAACGTCATCGCACGCGGTTGTTACGTTTAACGGGCCGAGGAGCTTCGAGGTTTGCCTGAAAGGGCTAACGGCCCAGTCAGAATATTGCAGCTTGTGTGTGAAACACATGTCCCTGAGGATATTCTACGTTGGCGAGATAAGTCAGGAGCACAAGTTCAGAATCCACTATGTTCCAACCGAAGCTCGATATAGCCGACATCGGGACGGAGTTCCCCCGGTAGCATCGGCTTATGAATCGTACCGTGCTGACTAACAACCTTGAGGGCCAAAGTAAAACTCTGGCGGAACCCCGGAGACACCCCTGGCGTGGACAACGGGCTCTTTACCCTTTTCCGAAATGTGACCAAGACTTAGATTGATTCACATAGGATCATGAAAGGTATTGGGGTACATGCTACTGTGCGATATACCAGGTACTTGCTTTGACTCTTCTTCGCGACGCTGGCAATCAGTTTAACATTTAACGACGGGTGGTCTTGATTCCCGGAGAAACGTTGGAGTCACCGCCAGTGTAGGTTAAAGGCGTGCGTTTACTCGACTAAGGAGTCGATTCCTGCACTTGCCGACGACTGCTTCGATGTAGACTATCCGTTACTCTAGCACGTGCACCTGTGTGATTTCCGTCGCAGGCGGGATGTTCAATGTAATACTTCGTCAACAACTACACTTGTGATAAAGTGTCATCACCGCCGCCGTAGCCGGGGGCAGCAGCAGGTCGCACTCAGCAGTACCGCCAGGAGCATGTTGCAGTAGCGGAGTACAGCAGCAGTAGTACTGGAGACTACTGCCAGAAATTCGTGACAGCACGCCACATTTCACACCGCGGCGATGCACGGCGTGTTGATTTGCGCTTCGACAACGCCGCGGCGTGACAACGGCGGAAAATATTTACGCCCCACATCGTCTTCTTTTCAACTCTATCTTGACGTCTAATACCGTCGGTTTTCAGCCATCTTCTCACTGATATTCCTGCTTACTCCGAGTTCGAGCCAAATACTGACATGTCTCCAATCAACCACCTATTCACTGTGTGATTTGACATATAGATTTCGTCTATAAAGTGGCAACCTGCAGCTGCATAATCTGTCGCCAATCGCGCACAAATTCAATGTTTCATCTGCGTTTCTTCTTGGCCTCTCCGTCGCTTCGGCGCGAATGGGTCTGCGCGCGCACCTTTTGTCGCTTCAGATACACTCCGTCCGTGTAGGAATAATTTTGGACGATTCGCTCACGACGTATTTCTACGCAGTAGCTGTCTCTCTACAGTATCGATCTCTCTCTCTCTCTACAGCTATCGCGACCGATACAATGAGGGACGTACGACAACGACGAGTCAAGTACACAGGGCACAGTAACCAGCCGAACGTTAGGTTGGAGTCGGCGCGAGGCGGCTGATGGTGCCTTGTCGGTGGCATCTCTGCCCTACACTTTTAATCCGTTTATCCCGCCTACTGCTGGTGCGCGCCAGGCCGTGCGTGGCCACGGAAGGTGGTGTGTTCTCAGCTCCCGGCGCTCTTGTCCCGCTCATTGTCTCGTCAATTTCTCTCCCCCGCTTCCCAGGGGTGGCGTGGCTGCCGTCAAAATATATATTTGTCCATCATTTCACAAAATGCGTTGGTACATTCACCGCATATTGAAATTTGGAGCAGGGGGAGGGATAAGATAGGTTTCTCGACCATTTGTGTCGAAGACACTACCGGT
>JBDVDE010000032.1:0-3805 GCA_039942135.1 Hyphomonadaceae bacterium | reverse complement strand
GCCGGTCCAGCCGCCGATGATCATGGAGGCCAGTGGCGTATAGGTGCCGGCAATCAGGAGAAAGATCGCCGCATGGTCCAGCTTGCGCAGGATGCCGGTCTTGTTGTCCTTGGCCAGCATGTTGTAGAGCGCCGAGCAGATCAGCATGGCCAGCAGGCAGCCCGCATAGATGAAGACCGACACCTGCCGCCCCAGATCCTGAGTGTTCCACAAGACGGCCACAAGGGTGATCAGGGCCGCAATCCCCAGACAGATCCCGATCACATGAATGGTCCCGTCGGCAATTTTCTCCGGCATGGTCTGAACGCGCAAAGGTCCGATCCCTTCCTTTTACGTCAAGGTGAACCAAGGGTGCCTCAAGCGGCGCCGAACTTCAAGATGGGGTGTGGAGGGAATGGACATAACTCATTCAATTCTGCCGCTACCAACATGTCGATGAAATAGTATAAAAAAGTGCGAAAAGGTTGTCGCGATTTCAGGATCATTCGGAGGAAACTGGTTTTGGCGAACTCATTCGATTGGAACGCACTTGATCAAAAAATTACTGCGACATTGATGGATAATGAAGAGCTGGATCGAACGAAGGCTCTGACCGTGGTTGCCGTCTCAGCTATTATGGAGATCGATATAGATGAAGCTATTGATGCAATAACAGATGGCGGCAACGATAGAGGTGCAGACGCGCTTTTTATCGACGATCGCGACACAAGAAAAGATATTCATATCTTCCAAACAAAATGCGTCGGTGACTTCTCTAAATCCAAAAATCATTTCCCCAGTTCAGAGATCGACAAACTAGCTTCTCTCGTAACCGACTTAACTGGTCACGATTCTGATGCGCTCGGAAGCGTGAACGATCTTTTGAAAGCCAAAATTGCTGACGCACTTGAAATACTGAAGGAGTCAAATGCGACGATCACGGTGCACTTTGTTGGAAATACTGCACCTTTGATCGATACCGAAATGAAGAGGATCCAAACTGCCTTCTCAAGATACAAAGCTATTGAGTTTAGGATGCATGATCTGGACGCACTTTCGGACTTTTTCATTGAAAAGAAAACGCCAGCGTTGGTGCGTGAAATAACGGTAATTGATACGAATTTTTTTGATAGAACCGATCAAAATCTTCGGGGCATAGTTTGTTCTGTCGCTGCTTTGGATATCGTTGACGCTATAAAATCAGACGTTGACCCGGAGCAAGTGGAAACCGGGATTTTCGATCAAAATGTACGTGTCTATTTGAAGCGAAAGAACCGTATCAATCGGCGGATTATCGAGTCTGCTCTCTCTGACGAGAACCATATGTTTTGGTATCAAAACAATGGGATTACCATGACCTGCGATAAAGTTGAGCTTGGCCCGTCGCGACGATCGCCGAAGATAAAACTTACAAACGTGCAGATTGTCAACGGTGGGCAGACTTCAAATTGTCTCTTTGAAGCGGCAAAAGAAGATAGATCGAGAATTGATGATGTCATTCTACTTGTCAGAATAATTGAGACTTCATCGGAAGACGTAAAATTGTCTATAGCCGAAACGACAAATAGCCAGACGCCAATCAATGTTCGAGATCTCCGCTCTAATGACCGGCAACAAAGGCAGCTCGAAGATGCATTTGCTGATCTTGGGTATCATTACGAAAGAAAAGCTGGGCAACACGCCGATAAGCCACTTGCCAAACGGGTGGACGCACTTTCAGCAGGTCAAGCGTATTTAGCCTATGGTATTGGTCTGCCAGAAACCGCCAAGAAGGACCGCGGTCGCGTCTTTGGCGACCTCTATGATACTGTATTCGCCGAGGATCTTACTGCAGTCCGGCTGCTCACTTCTTTTAAATTGGCTCAGCGTCTCAATGACAAGAAGAAAGAAGTACGAAAGAAAATCAGAGAAGGTTTACAGTTGAGGCTTGGTGAAATGTCACTGATCGATGGGGCTTTTCACGCACTGTTTGCAATCCGGCAGATCTGCGGTCGAGATGATGTTGATTTGTGGGACTTCGACTTGGTCGAGAAATGTGTGGAAGAGGCTATTTTAGACGTCTCAAAATTATATCATGATGCTCAAGAAGCGGATGCAAACTTCTCGTCTAATCGCTACTTTAAAGACGCACGAACGAAAGATCTGATTACGAAATTGGTGGGTTGATCTAAATAAGAGGTCTACCAGTCTTAGTTACTATTCGAGTGAAATATTCTCTTATGTGAGCCGAAGTGGTCAGCGAGTTTGGCGCGTAAGATGTATTAGCATCGACGGCTAGCTTGGCTTCAGTGTAGGGCTCACTAGACTTGATGCGCCTCACTTCACGCCCTTTGTCCTACTCGTCGGCGCCGACCCCCGTGGGCTTTGTTCCCGGGGCGCGGCCACCCAGCGCGTCGCGCAGGTTTCGGCTGTTGGTGAAAAGCTGTTCGGCGTGGTCGGCGCCGATTTCTGCGATGATGATCTGGTCGATCTGGTCCCAGACGGCAAACACCCTGGTCAGCAGGTCCTGGCCTTTGGCGGTCAGCGAGAGAATGCTGGTCCGCCGGTCGTCCGGGTCGCTGTGAACCTCGATGAAGCCGTTGTTGATCAGGCGCTTGGTCATCTGGCTCATGCTTGCGGGCGTGACATTGAACTCGTCGGCCAGTTGTCTTTGCGAGGCCTTGCCCATGCGGTTGAGGGCGTGGAGAACACGCGCCTGACCCGCGTGCAGTCCGAGCGGTTTCAGCAACACGCGCAGACGCTCGTCCAGGAGATGTGCGCAATGCGCCAGCAGCAGGAACCCCGGGCCCTTCTTGCCTGTGCGCTGCCAGCCCGGCGCGTCGCGATCCGAAGCCTGCCGATCCGCAACTGGCTGACCCACCTCCAGTCTGTCTGAATCTTGCTCGATTGCATCCATGTGGTTAGGGTCCTAATTAAAGTAACATGAAGCTGTTGTAAGGTCTGTGTGCGGGCGGTGCAATGCCAGGCCGACGCGCCAGACGCAGGCTTTGAAACACACCGGCCTTGCCGGAATGGAATGCAGGAGACCAACCGAATGCCGCTGATCCCGTCGCTGCTCACACAGACGGACGTCCCGTACAAGACCCTGATGCTGTCTGTCGTCTGCACATTGCCCCTGTCGACAAGCGCTTTTGGGCATGCCGGTGCGCATTCGGTCGAAAAGGCCGCCCTTGCCGCGCCGGGCGAGGTCGTGGACTGCACGTTGGAGAACGGCGATGCAGCGCAATGTGCCAAATATGTCGTGAAATATCTGCCCGACAACCTCGAGATCGGCCCCTTCTGCCCGGCGACGCTGGACGATGACGGCGGCATCTGGAACTGGGATGGCGACGAGGCCGGCTTGTACCGGATCGACGGCGCTTTTCTGAAGATGCTGGACGCCCAGGGCTACACGTTTTTCAACGAGGCCGGTGAGGTCTACTCCTTCGACATTCGCGTCGAGGGGCCGACCGAGCCCAACGAGTGCATCTCCGGCTCGGTGGACACGGACGTCGAGATGACGGTTCTCATTCCGATCACCCCGGTGATGGCGGAGGAACCGGCCATGCTTGGAACGGTCTCGAAGATCGGGATCGGGCTTGACGGTGTGCCGATCTTTGCCGACGCGCCTTCCGTGCTGCACACCGGCCACATGCCGGCGCTCGACACCTGTGGCGGCCACGTCGACCCGGGTGGATGGTATCACTGGCACGCCACGGCCACGGATGTGAATGCGCTCTTTGACAAGGAAGGCGTCGACGCGGATTGCGTCAATGTCGAGCAGGATCAGACGGCCCAGTTCGGCTATGCCTTTGACGGTTTCGCCATGTACGGCTCGCGCGAACAT
>JBDVDE010000031.1:0-27748 GCA_039942135.1 Hyphomonadaceae bacterium | reverse complement strand
TTCAAAAATGCGCACAATGTGCATGAGGTAGTCCGGACCTTGCCGCACGAGCGTGTCATCCTAGAAACCGATTGTCCTTATCTTGCGCCCGTACCAATGCGCGGCCGGAGGAATGAACCGGGTTATCTCGTGCATGTCTGTGCAGCCTATGCTGCGCTTATCGGTGTGGACGCAGACACTGTCGCACGCACCACCGAGGCAAACGCCTTGCGACTGTTCGGCAAGGTCACGTCATGAGCCGAAGACTGGTCTTCACACTTCTTGGCACAGGGTCGTCGGGCGGTGTGCCGCGAATCGGCAATGACTGGGGCGTATGCGATCCAAGCGAGCCACGCAACCGACGCGGACGTTGCTCAGCGCTCGCAGAACTCTACGCCGCACCGGACAGCGAGCCGACACGCGTCCTGATCGATACCGCACCGGACATGCGCGAGCAGCTTTTGCGCGAAGAGATCGGACGGCTCGACGCAGTGGTGTTCACACATGACCATGCCGATCAAACTGGCGGCATTGATGATCTACGCGTCCTCGCATTACGCCAGCGCCAACGCATGCCTGTACACATGGACGAGCCAACCGCGAGCACATTGATTCGGCGCGTAGCATATTGTTTTGAAGGCTCTGGTGCATATCCGTCCATTCTCGATCTACAGCCATGGCTTGAGCCGCTCACAGTGCGCGAAATAGACGGGCCGGCAGGGGAGCTCGCCATTCTCCCCATCGAGCAGACGCACGGGAACATATCCTCGCTTGGCTTCAGGATGGGTGGACTGGCCTACTGCAACGACCTTAACGCCTTTCCCGAAGAGAGCCTGAACGCGCTTGAAGATCTCGAAGTCCTGATCATAGATGCGCTGCGCTACACAGAGCACCCGTCACATGCAAATGTCGAACAAGCCATAGCATGGGTCGACGCTCTGAAGCCCAAGCGTACGGTCCTGACGAACATGCACATAGACTTGGATTACAGAACGCTCGAACGTTCGCTGCCGACAGGGGTCAGCCCGGGATATGACGGCATGCGCTTAGAAATCCCAATATAATCAGTCTTCGGCCTGACGCTTATTTCCCATAATGTTGATTATGCGAACAACTGCTATAGCTCAAAATTGCCCGCATCCACATATAATCCAATGCGCGCTGCGCGCTCCACTACCGTCGCGTACTTGCCCCCAATTCGTTTTAACTCACTCAAAACCGGCACTGGTGTTAATGAGCCGTAAAGACGAAAAATTCGTGCGGATCCATGCCCTCGCCTCTATGGATAAGCGCCTTTAACTGTCAGCTGATGCGACACGCGCGCAGCCGCCTCGATCGCGGGACCGATTTCATCTTTCAGCGCGGAAATCATTGTTCCGGCCTCAACCACCGAAACCTCTTCGCTCGAACGCCCAAGCGTTTCGACCTCGGCGCATGCCGCAGCGAGCCGCTTGGCACCAACCGAAAGTGCGGTCCCCTTGAGCGAATGCGCTGCGTCAGCCCACTGCCCTCGCGGCAAACTGGGATCAAGCATACGTTGCCACATGTCGGTCTGATGCCGGAATATATCGATAATCTCAATTCCAAGCGAAGCATCCGCGCCGGTCATCAAAGATAGATGCTGCACATCAAGTACCGGTTCTAGGGGATCTGCCATATGTATAGTCTCCTGAGATCAAATCCCTTCAAAACAGACGTCACATTTACAATTCATTAACATGCCCTGATAGACATTGGCCAAACCCTCAACCTAGGCTATGAAAATCTAGGTCTTGTTGCAGGAGGGCAATATGCTTGGATGGCTCATTGAGATACGAAACTTCTTTCTCGCGATCAGTTTGGGATGGCTTGGCGTCACATTTGCAGCGCCGAGCACCGACGCCGATGAAACAGCCGACCCCCCAACGGTCTCGACGCAAGATAATGCCCGACCTGCCGAAGTTTCGCCTAAAAACTGCTAAATTTCTGCGTTTAACTCTCAGTCCATATGCCTCTTTTGTGCTAGGAATGCAGTATGACTGATGACCAAACTTCAAACGCTCAGGGTAGCGCCATTGATCCGCGCACAGCGCCGACAGGCAATTGGAGCCTTATCGCCTGCATAGTCCTTGCTCTGCTTTGGTGGGGTGCTAGTGCCGCGCTCGTATTCGCATATTCCCAAGGCAATGCGCTTGCAAACCTATCTGAACCTGTCCTTATTGGCGGCGCACTCCTCCTGCTGATCCCGGGCTTTATCCTTATTATGTTGGGTATCGTCATGCGCCAAAGCATGCGCTCGCGTGGCGCCAATGACCTGATTATTCACGCTGCCACCAATCTTCTCGCGCCTGCCAGCACCGCGACAGCAGAAATCAAGACCCTCGCTGATGCCACGCGCGAAAGCACACGGTCGATTGACAAAACAACCAGTGACGCATTGGCCTCGATGAAGACCATGCACGAAGCCTTATCTGCCGAGCGGTTGCGGGCCGAATCGGTGAGCTATGCAATGGCGGACAATGCCCGCGAATTGACCGAGAGATTGGCCGACGAACGCAAGGGACTCGAAACCCTCACCAAGGCTATGGACGCGCAAGCCAGTATGATGGGCGATGTGATTCCAAAACAATCGGCTGCCATGGTCGCCGCTGCCAAGGCTGCGGGCGAAGAAGTAGCCGCCGCCGACAACGCGCTCGAAGAACGCCTAAAGCAGCTTAAGCAGGCTGGCTCCACACTGGCCGTTCGGCTGACAGACCTTGATGCCATTGCCAAAGACGCCGCAGAGCGCACCGACGGGCTTGTCCAGTCAATCACCGCAATCGAAGATAAACTCAGCCGTTCGGACAAGACCATCGAACGCGCCGAACAATCTTCGGCCATGGCAGTGGAGGCGGCCAACTCGGTTGGCGCAGCCTTACAACAAGCTGTCTCGGCCGCCCTTGATGGCGCGCGCGAAGCCAATGAAGAAATCGACCGTATCAGTCGAAAGCTACACGAAGATGCAGCGCACTCGATCACCGAACTTCGCCTTGCGGGAATCGATGCAGCCAAAGGTGAAGCCCCGCTCGCGCTTGAAACCGCCAATATCGTCTCGCAAACATCTATTCTTTCAAGCCCTCATGTAAATGGCGACCACGATGCCGGACCGCCAAACGGGTTCACGGTCAAAACAGAACCGCATCACGACGCGCCGCTGCGCGGAGAACCATCGAGCTTGCCGCCAACAACTGCACCGACAGCCGATGACACAGACCTATTCGATGGGAGCGATGCACAAGGCCCAGCCGAAACGCCGCCCCATATTCATGTCCATCCATCCCATCAACCCCCCGAAGGTGACGCCGGCTGGAGTGACATCATCTCCGATCTCGACAATGAAGACAGTGCCCGCGAGATTGATCCCGTTGCTGGCATGGACCGTCAGGACATCGCCATGACCTTTATGGATCAGTTGCAAGGCTCAGGCATCGCGCTTCCCAACATATTCCGCCCGCGCGACAAGAAGAAGATTGCTGCGGCCTCGCGCAAATCTGCGAAAGCCCGCCGCGTCGCCACACGCAATACCGGCGGCGACGATGTCGATCGTGTCTTTAACAGATTGCGCAAAGACAATGAACTAAATGCACTGGCGCATGCCTTTATCGATCTCGAGCATGCAGAGGCCCTGCAAGCCTTGGCCGATACCAGCGGCACCGCACGGCCCGCGTCACCGCGCCTTGCGGCTTTCTTGCTCGCTGATGCAGCCTTGAGCCACGACTAGACACATTCGGATTTAAGACCGGCGTCCCAAGAAGCGGAAGAAGCCAAACAACCCGCCAAGCGTCGAGCCGATGCCGCCCAAAAATACGGCCAGCGGGTTCGCTGCCGTCGCAAGGCTCACGGCTTTCTGGAACCGCGTCACTTCAACCGTAACAGTATCATTAAGCGTGCGCACTGGCCGGGCATCTTCACCAATCATCGCAAACAGTTCGACGAAGAGCACTTGCTCGCCTGATTCCTTCGGGGTGACCCGCCAGCGCCATGTATTGGCTTCATCATTTCCCAAAAGCTGTATCTCAGGCGACTGGAGATCAATGTCGAACGCTGCGCCTACAAGAGACGCTTTCACACGGTCCGACACATTCGCGCTGGCTTCGACAACTTCGCCGAGACCAGGCAGTCCGGCTGTTGCGGTCGCTGCGCCCGTCGCGTCCAAAGCGAAGGTCACATCGAACACAGTGCCAAAACTCGCCGTTGCGGGAACTTCATAAGCCACCGGTACTTCACGCAACGTGTCCTCGACCGCAGGCACAGGCGCAGGCAACGATCTTGCGATCACTGGCTGCGGTAGCCCGGCTGGCGGTAGAGCCGAGGTGCTAAACATCGGCTCATCAGCTGGCGGGGGCTCAACAGAGGCAGCTGGCGCAGGCGGAGGAGGCGGTGGAGGAGGCGGCGCGACAACAGGTTCGACAGGTGCAGCGGCTGGCGCGGGCGCCGTCACAAACGCGCCATCGCCAAACAATTGCAATCCACCAAATCCGGCAGCCCCTAGCCCCAAAATCAGGAGCAATCCAAAAAACAGTCTAGCCATCCCCTAACCTCCACACAAAATCTTGCACATACGCAAACCTATCAGATCATTGTGCAATCACGAAACCTCGAAATCATGGCGGCAAAATGGCCAGTATCTGCCCTACGTGACAGCGTTCGAGCGGTGCGCTTGATAAAATGCAATCGCCGCAGCGTTGGAAATATTCAAACTCTCCATTTGCGGGGCCATCTCTATTCGCGCCTGCCACATGCAAGCTTTGGCCACGGCTGGCCGTAATCCCGCGCCTTCAGCACCAAACACCAGCGCCAGCTTGTCGCCCGCCGGAATCCTTGCTGCGAGCGATCCGTCTGCCTCGCCCGCCAGCCCGATTGTGCAATAGCCTGCATCCGCCAATTGTTCGAGCGCGCGCGCAATGTTCACCACCCTCGTCTCGGCCACCATTTCCACAGCCCCTGCCGCCGACTTAGCGACAATCCCCGTCATTGCGGGCGAATGCCGCGTCTGCAATACGATGGAATCAACCGCGAACGCAGCCGCGGAGCGCAACACAGCGCCGAGATTGTGCGGATCCGATACCTGATCAAGCACCGCCACCGTGCGCGGCGCGGCTGCGATCATATCCTCAAGGCTCTGGCTCTGTAATGGCCGCATTTGCGCTGCGATTCCCTGATGCACAGCGCCCGATGGCAACAGCGCGTCAATATCGCGCGGTTTCATCTCTTCAGCCATGTCCAATCCTCCGCGTTTGATCGCGTTAGGCGTTGCAATCACACGCAAAATCTTGCGTTTTGGGTTCGCCAGCGCGGCCATAACCGCATGTATCCCCCACAGCCAGACAGGCTCATTGCTGCCCGGTTGAGGGCCTCGTGGGCCTTTCGCGTTAAATGGACGGTTGCGCGATTTTTTATTGGTCACTATAAGAGCGCTCCGACTGTCGAAAAGAGATGTAAAAACCCCTTAAGACACCGGAATGCGACGACGTCAAATAATGAAGTCGTCTGGCACCCTTGGAGGGGTGGCCGAGTGGTTAAAGGCAGCAGACTGTAAATCTGCCCGCATAGCGTACACAGGTTCGAATCCTGTCCCCTCCACCATTTTTCCAAAACTCAAATCCAGGACGACGCACGGGTCGACCAATTTTCGATCGGCACAAGTTGAACTCTATAGCCCAAGCGCCAGCACCGATCCGTTTAGCTGCCCGTGCGAGGATCGCTCTCAGTGTTTTCCAATTTATTGATACTTTGAGGAAATTTTGACCTACGTCGGACATCACCCCGAAACTGTTATGCGTTAAAAATTAAGAAATATACCCTATACGGGGTATTAAGGGGGCAGCTAACACATGCGAACATGTCCATTCTCGACGGTAATTTCGGCATTTGCGAAGCAGGTGCTCGTCCAGTTTTGCTTTGGCGCGCTTCTATTATACCCGAGTTTAAACGCGCACGCACAGACAATCCGAGCTCCGGTAGAGCTGAATATTGACCGCCTCAAAGCCGATCTGACCAAGTTTCACCGATCCCCAGAATTGGCGAATGAAATCGACAAGATTATCGGCGCACTCCCAAGTGATACGCCTATTACCGCACGCATCGACCTCGATTTGTGGAAGTTAAAAGCGCTCGCTGATGTCAGCAATGCGCAGGCCGCCGCCGATTTTGCCCTGCAAATCTATGAGCAATATGACCGCGAGGAATATCGATCAGAAGACCAATTCGGCGATACAATGCAACAGATCGTCCAAGCTGTTTCCAAAACAAACAATATCGCCCTATCCTTTGAAATTGTACAAGAATTACGCGAAAGCCTCTATCAAACTCCCAGCACATATCTGAACTTCATTGTCGATAAGAGCTTAATGGAAATTTACATAGAGACCTTTGATTATAGACGGGCTTTGGAAATTGAACTCTCAATTCTGGATAATTCCGATTACATGGCCTTGGATGCAGTCAAGGCGTGGCGGTATTCTCTGCTAAATGAGGTCGCTTTCTTATACAATCGGTTGGGCGATGGCGACAAAGCACTTGAATACCTTGCCCGTGCCCGGGAGGAGCTTGCGAAAAGTTCGCTCCATCCCGCCGACCGCAAAAAAGCCATGGCGTTGAATTATGGCAATCGCGGGCGTGCCTATCTTCTCACTGGAGATTATGCCCAAGCCGAAGAGATGGGGAATGCCGTGCTAGGAGCCGGCGAGGAACTCGAGCAATTCTATCTCGTCGCGCTTGGCCACCGGCTTATAGGCAGTGCAGCGTTCCATTTAGGAGAATTAGATAGAGCAGAATTTGCTCTCATGCGCGGGATCGACCTCGCCGAAAAACACAACATCGCCACAATGCAAAAGTTTCTGTACAAAGACTATGCGCTTTTATCTGAGGAAAGAGGTGACTACGAAACCGCGCTGGCATGGCAAAACAAGCAATTTGCGCTCGAGATGCAGGCTCAGGATGCAGCAGCTGCTGCGCGCACGGCGCTGAGCAATGCAGAATTCAACGCCTTCGAGGCGTCTCAGGAAATATTGAAATTGCAACATGAGAATGAAGACCATGAAGCTATCACAAAAAGGGATGGCTGGATAAAGAGCCTGCTAATGGCAATTGTCGTGTTCCTTCTCGCTGGCGGCGCCGTTTTGATGAACTTGATTTTTTCTCTGCGCAAAGGGCGTGAGGAATTGATCAAAAGCAAAGACGAAGCCCAACTCGCCAACAAAATGAAAAGCGAGTTCCTTGCAAATATGAGTCACGAGATCAGAACCCCGATGAATGGGGTTTTGGGGATGGCACAGGTCCTACAAGAAACGGAATTGAGCGACCAGCAAAGACAATTTCTCGACACGATGTATAACTCCAGCAAAGGGTTGCTGACAATCATCAATGACATTCTCGACTTCTCGAAAATCGAAGCCGGTAGATTGAGCCTAACCCCCGAGCCATGCGACCTCGAGCATCTGGTTGAAGGTGTTGTGCAATTGATGTCATCGCAAGCAGCCGAAAAAGACCTCGATCTGTATGTCAACTATGAGCCTCCACTCGCCAAAGAATATCTCATCGACAGTGTTCGCTTGCGCCAGATCATCACCAATCTTGTGGGCAATGCCATAAAATTCACGCATGAAGGCCACGTTGAGATCCGCGTGAGTAGTCAGGTCGTCGACAATCAGTCGTCGGTTAAGATCGACGTGATCGATACCGGAATCGGGATCGCCGCGAACAAGCTCAATTTGATCTTTGATAAGTTTACGCAAGCAGAAGGCTCAACCACACGCCGGTTTGGCGGCACTGGTCTCGGCTTGGCAATATCCCGCAAGCTGGCAGAAGCCATGGGCGGGCAGCTGAAGGTCACATCGGAACAAGGGGTTGGGTCGGTTTTCGCGCTCGAGGTCCCTCTGAAAGAGGTGCCAGCAGATATCGAGAATGATGCTCCCCTGTCGGATGACAGTCCAAAATTCCAACATATCGAAGCGTCGCCGCCCGCAAAACTCAGGACATCGAATTCACGCATCGCGATACAAGGCCCGTTGAAGTTTCTCATAGCGAGCAATGACGCCGCATATTGCGACACAGTTGAAAAATATCTAGATCACCCACGTATCGAGCTTACATTTACAGGCAATCATCTTGACGCGCTAAAGCCCTACGATCCGGCAGCCTTTGATCTCATGCTGATTGATTTGTCATTTGAGTTCGAAGCTAGCTTGGAGACCCTCAGAGCCATCCGCCGTCGCCAAGCCCAAAATGATGGAAATAGGACGCCGATAATCGGCACGCTTGATCAATCTTTGATTGCTCGCAAACACGCATTGCTTGCAGCTGGACTGGACACATGTTTGCCCTACCCATTGCAGAGAAGTACCCTCGTCGAGGCCACCGTGTTCTGGGTCAAGGCAAGCAAAGCGAGCGCCGCTGCGTAAAGCGGCAGACGACCGACGATTGCTACCTTGCCAACGGTTTTACGACCTCATTTGCGGTGGGTAATTTCCCAATTCACGTTCTACATCCGTTCGTCAGCCTCAACCGACATGTATGCCTTGTAAAACATATAAAATCAGTCGATAATTTCCAAACAATGATCACGCAGACACGTACATACTTATCCACAGCGCGCCGCTCGGCTGTGGAATTCCTACGCGATACCGGGTTTTTGGCCCCGTCCATCATGCAAGTTGGGGCCATTTGCCATCGCACGGACGAAGACGGCGTCAAAGTGCTGCTGATTACGAGCCTTGGCACCAAACAGTGGATTATTCCAAAGGGCTGGCCGAAGAAGAATTGCAGCTCGGCGCAGACCGCACTTGAAGAATCCTATGAAGAAGCCGGCATTCGCGGAACCGTCAGCGAGGCTCCGATTGGCCGATATACTTATCAGAAACAGTCAAAAAAGGGCCTGATGCTCGATTGTGTCGCCTCGGTCTACGAGATTGCAGTGTCCGAAACGCTCGATAAGTTCCCCGAGGCAGGACGCCGCAAGCAGGCATGGCTCTCTCCAGAAGCCGCCGCAGACCGCGTGACCAACCCTGATTTAAAAAAACTGCTGGCTGACTTCAAACCGCAAATACCTGCGCGATAAGCCGCTCGGAGGCATACCCTCCATATACACAATAAAGTTCACAACAATTGCTGCGAAATTCCAAAACGGGCCTGTTCAAGCAAACACGTTTCTGACAAGGATGGATTTTTGCTTTGGGAATAGACTTGTGGCATCTGATTCTGGAAATACTCCGCCCGATTTAAAGCCGACTCTAGACAAGGATTTGTCGAAGTTTAGTGCGATGGAACGCGCCTCGGGTTCGCTAGGCCGGACCTTGGCTTTTCCAGGCCTTGCCATTGTCTTCATTGCCGGCACTGCTGCCATTACGATGGGCCTGACCAATGGTGCTCCGGGGTCGATGATGATTGCCGCTGCGGCCGCAATCGGGGCTTATATGGCCATCAATATCGGGGCCAATGATGTTGCCAATAATGTCGGCCCAGCTGTGGGCTCGAAAGCGCTAACACTCGTCGGTGCGCTCATCATTGCTGCAATTTGCGAAAGCGCGGGCGCATTGCTCGCGGGCGGAGATGTCGTTGGTACGATCTCAAAGGGGATTGTCAGCCGCGAATCCGTCGCTGATCCGCGTATATTCACCCTGCTTATGATGTCTGCTTTGATCTCGGCGGCGGTCTGGATCAATCTGGCGACGATACTCGGTGCGCCAGTATCGACAACTCATTCCATCGTTGGCGGTGTTGCGGGCGCAGGTATCGCTGCCGCCGGCTTTGGCGCCGTTGATTGGGGCGAGATGTCTAGAATTGCCGCAAGCTGGGTCATCTCCCCCGTATTGGGCGGCATCATTGCAGCCAGCTTCCTCGCCTTTATCAAAATCCGCATCATTTATCGTGACGATAAAATCTCAGCCGCCCGACGCTGGGTGCCGGTTCTCGTGGCAATCATGGCTGGTGCCTTTGCCGCTTATCTTGCCCTTAAAGGCCTCAAAAAGATCGACTTCATCAAAGAGGCGATTGATGGCGATGTCTTAAAGGCGCTCGGTGTCGGCCTTGTCGCGGCCGTCATCACATGGATGATCTCCAAACCGCTGATCAAGCGTCAGTCGGAAGGCATGGAAAACCGCAACCAGTCGCTGCGTGCACTCTTTAAAATTCCGCTTATCTTCTCTGCGGCCCTCTTGTCATTCGCCCATGGTGCAAATGACGTTGCCAATGCCATCGGCCCTTTGGCGGCCATCGTCTCGACCGTGCAAGAAGGCCAAGTGGCCGATAAGGTCGACATCCCGCTTTGGGTCATGATGATCGGCGCATTGGGCATCTCGTTCGGCCTTGCTTTGTTTGGGCCCAAGCTCATCAATATGGTCGGTGCACAAATTACCAAGCTGAACCCGATGCGCGCATTTTGCGTTGCCCTCTCTGCCGCCATCACTGTGATCATCGCCAGCTGGCTGGCTTTGCCTGTCAGTTCGACCCATATCGCAGTTGGCGGTGTGTTCGGCGTAGGGTTCTTCCGCGAATGGTACACGGCAAAATCCAAGCGTCGGCGCGATTATATCCGCCGACAGGTCGGTCGCCGTACCGCTGAAGAGGTTGCGGTCAGCCCCGATGTGAAGCGCCAGAGACGTCTCGTCCGCCGGCATCACTTCATGACCATCATTGCAGCATGGCTGATCACAGTGCCTGTCGCGGGTATCCTGTCAGGCAGCATCTTTATGTTGCTCACGCACTTGATGTAAGCGGCCCTGCTCTGGTCTAACCCGATGTCCAACAACACGCTCAACCGCAGTATTGGTCTTGGTGGGGCAATCCTGCTCGGGCTTGGCTCAATCCTCGGTACAGGCGTTTTTGTCAGCCTCGGGCTTGCCGTCGGCACCGCATCCCAATGGGCGATTGCTGCCCTCGGCATCGCCGCATTGCTCGCCTCGCTCAATGCCCTCTCCAGCGCCCAGCTCGCTGCAAATCACCCCGTCAGCGGCGGCACCTATGCGTATGGATACCGCTATCTCAATCCTCATTTCGGCTTTATCGCAGGCACCGCTTTCCTGCTCGCAAAGTCTGCCAGCGCCGCAGCAGCCGCAATCGGCCTGATCTCTTATACAGCCGGCTGGCTCGGCCTGACGGGGCTACCAGTCAATTTTCTGGCAAGCCTCGCAATCCTTGCCATGACCTTGCTGGTTGCGGGCGGTCTG
Organism: Hyphomonadaceae bacterium; assembly: GCA_039942135.1. Lineage (GTDB taxonomy): Bacteria > Pseudomonadota > Alphaproteobacteria > Caulobacterales > Hyphomonadaceae > CALLCD01. The sequence goes on along the minus strand of JBDVDE010000031.1, from coordinate 16,586 downwards.
CGCCGGGCGAACCTAATCAACACATTGCTTGTCGGGCTAACGCTTATTGCTTTACTCGCTCTTGGCTTTACCGCGTTCCAATCCCCGCCTTCGACAGCCGCATTTGTCCCTTGGGAGCCGCTTGCACCGCGCGCCTTGCTCGAAGCCGCCGCCCTGCTCTTTGTTGCCTTCACAGGCTATGGCCGCATCGCCACGCTTGGTGAAGAGGTGACGGCTCCGCGTCGCACCATTCCACGCGCAATTATCGCAACCCTGTTCGTCTCTACCAGCCTTTATGCGCTGACCCTGATTGCATCGCTTCGAACCCTCGGTCCCGAACTGATGGCGCAAGCAACACTAGATACAGCCGCGCCGCTTCAAGCCGTGGCGGCCCAGCTCCAATCGGGCTGGCTGCAACCGCTCGTCGCAATCGCTGCCGGAGCTGCCATGGCCGGCGTCTTGCTCAATCTTATTCTTGGCCTCTCGCGCGTTGCTTTCGCTATGGGGCGGCAGCGAGACCTACCGTCTACCCTCGGTCAAGTCAGCGGCTCTGGTGAGCCTCTCAGGGCCATATGGGCGGTCGGTATCTTCATCGCCTTGATAGCATTTTTTGGTGGGTTGGCGGCTGTGTGGAGCTTTAGCGCTTTTACGGTGCTGATCTATTATGCCATCACCAACCTCGCAGCCCTTCAGCTTTCAGACGAAGAAAGGCTCTACCCTAAAGCCATTTCCGCGGCAGGGCTAATTGTCTGCTTGGGACTTGCCGTCTGGATCAGCCCGCCTGTGCTTCTGACAGGCTCCGCCATACTCGCAGCGGCAATTGGCTTGCGCACGGTGCTAAAATCGGGTTCGGCCAACCGCTCCGCCTAAACGGCCAATGTAGCATTTTGTGGAGTCGCCGGTGTCCGACCTACCCTACCGTCTATCCCTCACGCTTTTTGTAGCTCGCCCCATCGATCTACCAATCAATATACAATCCCGATCCGGCCTGCCGATCCGAATACCCTGTTCTATCCCCGCGCCTCGCTCCATCCAAGTAGAGTCTTTAATGGAGTTTTCGACGCTCAAGTAGAGACAATTTTGTTGGATAGAGCGTTGATAGATTGCCATGTAGCTCAGGCGCACTAAACTCGGACACAACCTGAAAAGAGCCGTTCATGACAACGTTAAAAACTGCCTGCATCCAGATGCGCTCGGGCGTCGAAATCCAAACGAATATCGAGGCAGCAACCGCTCTCATCAGTGCAGCTGCGGACCAAGGCGCCCAGCTTATCGCCACGCCGGAAATGACCAGCCTGCTCGATATGCGCCCGGGCCAAGCTCGCCCGAAGATTGTCAGCGAAGCGGAAGACCTAGCCCTTGCCGCCTTCCGTGCGCTCGCCAAGGCCCGCAAAGTCTGGTTGTTGATCGGATCGCTCGCGGTCACACTCGACACGGACGAACGCCTCGCCAACCGATCTTTCCTCCTGTCGCCAACGGGGGATATCCATGCCCGCTATGACAAAATCCATATGTTCGATGTGGAAGTCGGCGACGGCCAAAATTACCGCGAATCAAAGTCTTACGCGCCCGGTGCTTCCGCCGTGCTTGCCAATACACCGATTGGAAAGATCGGGATGACCATCTGTTATGATGTGCGCTTTGGTGGCCTCTATCGCACACTCGCCCAAGCTGGCGCGGAACTGATCTCCTGCCCCGCCGCATTTACTCGCGTCACCGGCAAAGCCCACTGGCATACGCTCGTTCGCGCAAGGGCCATCGAAACCGGTGCCTATGTTTTCGCCCCCGCCCAGACCGGCCAGCACGAGGACGGCCGCACCACATTCGGCCACTCGCTGATCGTATCGCCATGGGGCGAAATCCTGGCCGAAGCGCCTGAAGATGCGCCCGGCATCATCACCGCCGAGCTCGATCTCGCCGAGGTCGCTAAGGCCCGCGCCCGTATCCCGTCGCTCAATGCAGGCCGCTCGGAATATTTGCTCGACATTCTGGGTTAAATTCACTTGCAAATTGGCTCAAGGCGCAGTAATCACGGCGCTCAAAGCGGGTATAGCATAATGGTAATGCAGTAGCCTTCCAAGCTATCGATCTCGGTTCGATCCCGTGTACCCGCTCCAGATTACCGCCCTAAAATTGGAATATTATCAACGGCTTCGATTGCAATCTTTTGCGGTATTTTGGAGATCTACCCCGAACGTGTCCAACACATCGTGGCACATTCTCTGGCCAATTCTAACTCACCCTCATTGCGCGCATGAGAGGCAGTCCATAGACCTCCTCACCACGGGCAAGCTGGCCTCGCAGAATCCCTGCAGATCATCCACGATGTTCCCCGTTGCTTGGCACAAACGGCGGGGGCCCTGCCGCCCAACCGCACAACTCACTTATATTACAATGCCGTGTGACGTCATACCGTATGAGAAAATGGCGCGAGTGACGGGGCTCGAGTCATTCCATTATATCCTTGTTTTTACGAGAATAAACGTATTATCAATTTCTAATTGGTACACAGTTTGGCGCCTTTTTGGTACACACTATCGATAAGGTCTACACTTTGGAACCGATCTCAGGCAAGAGGTAGACTGACTTTAAATTCTAGACCACTTTGCGGGTGGCAGTCCATTTGCTTCAGGAGGCTTCGCTCATCAGGTCTCAGTTAAGCAGGGGATTTGAGGAGCTGCTCGTTTGAGGTCTGTTTGCTCGATCTCATCTTAAGTTCCATGAGACTTATGATCACGGACAGTACACTAAAATGCCCCGTAATTTACATTGTCATGGTCTGGGAGGCAGTATATTCGACTGCGTTCCGTATCGTCTTATCGGCTCTCTCCGCAGTTTTACCGATGACAGAAATACATGTCGTAACGAGCATCCTACTCTGAACCAAAATTCTTGCCCTCGGTTTTCGATCGTGAACGCATTGATGGGCAGCTCGTTCTCGCTCAAAATTCAACACATGCTCACAGAGGGTAGGATTCTGTTCTAGTGTTTCTTCTAGCTTTCTAATGCCAGCTTTGTCATCGTTCTTGAGTGATTCATATTGTCGGATAAATCTGCCGATTGCGTCAGAGGGATATTTTAAACCTTTTGCTTCGACGCTGCGAAACTCACATTCTTCCTCGCAAGCATTTTGATAAGTCGAAACCGCGACTTTTCTCCATCTTAGAAGAACAGTCTTTAGCTTCTTAGCTCGAACAGCAGCTGCTTGTTGCTGCTTCTGTAATTCATCATCATACGCTTTTTGGGCTACCGGACTAACAAAGCCAAAGATATTTCTTGGCTCCGCAGGGAGCTCGTACTCGGCTTCAACGACCTTAAACAACTCCCCTACTCTTGCATCATATTCATCCGTGCGCTCGAGAATGCATTTCATCAAACCTGCTTCGCGCTTTTCTAAATCCTTTTCAAAAACACCTCGCAAATTTTGCCTCACCTCTACAAGCGCTTGCCTGACAGCCTTCGACTGCTGAACCGCTCTCTGAGCTACTTGCCAGGGCCTCTCCTCATATGCCGTCTTCGGGAGAATACAGTAATCAGACATAGCTGGAGCCTCCTGCGACTGACTAAGTTTCTTCCAAGCACCCTCTACCCTTTTGAATGTAAGCTCCTTCAACCGCTCATAAAACGTAAGGCTATCAACCCCGCGCCTTTCACCATACCCCGCAACATCATCCTTACTGATAAGATCTAGCGTGCTGGTCTTCTCATTGGCGCGGCCAAGCTGTTCGGCAAGTGGACGCTTAAATGCTGTCTTGTCATAGTGAAGCTGCACAGACTGTTTGTGGCGTGTCATGGCAACATAAGTCAGGTTCCGGTCCATAAACGGCGAGGCGAGCACATGGACATGGTCGACCGAAGCGCCTTGGGATTTGTAGATCGTCACAGCGTATCCATGAGCAAAATGGCGATATTCACGCGGATCAAATTGGATGCGACGGTCATCAACACGCGCAATAATTCTGGACTTGGAAACCTCCTCCAGCACTGCAGCGGTTCCATTTTTAACGCGCATCTTTTTATCATTACGCAAGAACACAATCCGATCTCCGACCGCATAGTCTTCTGTATGCTGCTCACCTGCGGAATTACTGGTGGTCAGCTTCATTCCATCTGTAAGCTTGTCCTTTTCTTTGAGCAGTCTCCGGATCGTTGCATTCAACGTACGCACGTCCTTGTTCCGGTGAGTGATAGCGAGCGTGTCACGTTCTTCCACAAAGTCTTTGGTATATCTCAAGGCAAGCTGAGCAATGGCATCAGCAGTGCTGTCGGCTTTGTGGATCGCCCCTTCCTTATCGTAGACCGCTAGACCTGCCTTCACATCAAACTTTCCAAAGCTCTGGCTGGCTCCACGATGAGCAGCCTTTCTCTGTCTGCGAATGGTGCTAACCTCACGGCCAGGGTCCACATTTTCAAGAATGGCCCGGAAGGCCGCTCCCGCAGAAATCGCTGGCAACTGCCCCGGGTCGCCAGTCAGAATCAGCTTCGCGCCCGCTTGACGCACATATCCAATCAAAGCCGCCATATCACGCGAACCGACCATGCCCGCCTCATCAAGAACGATGACCTCGCTCTTATCGAGTGATATGCGGCCATCTTTCAAGCCATACAGAAGTGAGGCCAAAGTCGAACTTTCTATCCCGCTCGCCGCTTTCAACTCCTCGGCTGCCTTGCCTGCGAGCGCCACACCGCGCACTTTTATGCCTGTTGCGTCCCAAGCCCCATTTGCCGCTTTGAGCAATGTGGTCTTGCCAGTACCAGCGAGACCGACAAGGCTTTTAAGGTCTCCGGCCTCTGTCAGATACTCGACGGCTGTTTTCTGCTCACCGGAGAGAAAACTATACTGTTCGAGCGCCGCTTTTACATGGCGAGGAGCAGGCGCATGATCCTTGGTTTCAGACAAGCCCCTTGCATCGACAATCATTGCCTTTTCTGCTGCAATCATATCCAGCGTCGAATAACGAAGATCTAGCGCATGCGTGCCCGCGCCCTGCGCTTCAAGCCGCACCACCGCGCCAGACTTAAACGCCGCAGCAGCCAGTTGTCGGCTATTGCGAGAATCGAAGCCAAGTCGCCTGAGTTGATTGGATGTATCGCGCTTCGTAAAGGTAGCTCTTTGCTCAGTAATAACATCAAATATCTTTGCCGGATCTTTAAGAACGAGATCGCGCTCGGCCTTGGCATATTGCTCAGCACTGGCAAAGCGTTGCAGGTCTTCCTCACCTCGTGCCTTCATGGCTCTAAGGCCCGCCCCTATATGGACGCTGCGCTCTAATCCATTCGCTTTCTCCGCATTGCTGCGGCAATCAACGCGCGCATCTATCCAAGCAAGAGCCAGATGCTTATTGAGCAAAACCTCGACCTGCTTCTCACGCCGTTGCCAGTCCCTGATTGTGCCCGCCCATTCGGTGTATTCGATACGGAATCGGCCACAACTTTTCTTGCGAACAACCGCTCCGTTCTCATCAAGCACAGGAACACGTTTAGGTCCGAAGCCGTCTTCAGTGAGAGGCCTAAGTGTGGTCATAATATGCAGGTGAGGATTATGGTTTTCGGTTCCCCGTTCCCCTTGATCATGCAAAGCCCAATCGACAAAGAAGCCGTCTCCCGAAAGCTCAACGGCATACTCTTTGGCAAAGCCAATCATCTCATCAGCAGTCAGTTCACGCGGCCAGGCAAGCACGATATCAGCGGCAAGCTGAGCATCTTTTCTCTTCACAGATGACTGTACCAGGTTCCACATGCTGGCAGAGATAAGGTCTTCATCTAGGACGGCGCTCAGTTGTTTGACCCAGCTTATCGGCACATCTGGAAAGGCAAGCCCGGACGCGGCTACTTCATGCTTTCGGCGATAGTCATACTGCTCGCCTGAGCGCTCATCACGCATGACTGTGCCGCGTCTATAAGCTGCTGCATGAACGGCGTTTCTGCTGCTGCTATTTAGGAACTGTGTGCGGACATAAAAAATAGCCATGCCCGAAAATAGCAATCTCCCATTTCAAGTGAGTTATTCTTTTTCATCGGATTGCCAGTATACAGACATCTATTCGTTAAGTATAAACGCCGTTACGTCAGGCATGACGTATATTGCGCATATCTTCCACCCTTCGGGCGTCTGATATGACCCCGCCTTGCGCCGGGGAGCGGCCTTCGGCCAACTACGTTAATCTTCTGCGTTCTTGGATTTGATCTCTTGCAATCGCCAAACCAAAGCTCGACCGATTTGCGCGAGCTCTCTCGTCAACCCTTTGTTGACGATACGGCGGGCTAATGGATTTACAAAACTGGAGCATAGAAACCACCCAAGCTTCCGATTACTTTCAAGGGTGCAGATCACTTCCGGTTCTACCCTGCAAGGCGTCTCCCATTCTAGGGGCACATCATTGCCTCCCAATCCCCCATACTAAATTGCATTGTCGTGTAACGTTCCATATGCGCTGAATAAGAGTCTGACCTACTTGATGTAAAGACCTCATTGGGGCAGAATACATGCTCCCTGTGCCACTAAATTTGATATTCGACAGCGACCTAAAATCGCCCCACAACGGCCTCTCAAGCCTGGACCAAAAATCGGTTCGCTCGCCATATTCTCACAAAGGAACATTTAGCTTGTAACGAATTATGTCTGATTTTATTTTCACATCAAGTACGGTCACAATCGGAATTGCCGTGATGATGGCTTCCATTTTTATCACGCAATGGCCTGCTGAACGGTCACTTCGAAATTTGGTGCTGGTTCTAACCGGCATTACATGTGCTCGGCACTTTTCTTGATAGTGGCGAGTATCGATATGGTGCAAGGTTGGACCGATCCGTTTGAAAACGCCGATACGAGCGAAGTTGGTTCTCGAAGGGGCGGATTGGTTATTCTGATCATTCGATTTTGGCCATTTGCGCTGGGTGGGTACTCCACGCTCATTCTATGGAATGCAGTGAGAGCTTTTCGTTCGTGGTGGCAGGCAAACTAGTGTTTCGCTAACTCACCGGTTCGCTAAAAGGGATTTGAGACCGCCATTCGTTGGACTGAGGTCACATTGAGTGTGAACTCCGACAATATAATCCGTCTAATCTGACTTTCCAAAACTGATGTGCCCCACAAAACATAGACGCCGCACGTTCTCATTGTGCCGTCATATCATATTCGCCGTGTGGCAGCTTCGCGCGCATTAGCGGTCGTTAGGAATGAGGCTCAAGCCATCTGGGACGACTGCTTTTGGTCAGAGGCGGAAGTAAGCTCAGAGGCTTACTTGGCGCGAGTTTAGGACGCTGACACCCGAGGAGATTCGGGCTATAATGGAAGCTTGGGATTTTTACTTGGGTGAGGTCAAAATGCTTTCCGACAGACAAGCGACTATGCGGCAGAACTACGTAAATGGAGGTCCAGGAGTATTAGTTTCAGGCTTGGCTTGGCTGGCAGCCGCGATCGTCGCCCACTCATTTGGGTCTCAGGCGGGCATGATTTCTCTGTTTGTTGGGGGAATGCTGATTGTTCCCATATCCGGTGTTATCGAGGGCAAAATGCGGGGTGATGTCTCTGCGCCAGATAAAGGCCTGATGCGGTTGGCGATGTTCACATTGCCCTTACTCTTTGGAGGGTTGTTTTTCGGATATGTATTGTCATTCAGGAATGAGTTGCTCTTTTTCGTGGTCATGGCGATTGCCATCGGCCTACGCTATCTCGTGTTTTCCAGAATATACGGGCTCAATGCATATATCATTTTGGGAGCATTGCTAATCATGGCGGGTGTCATCGCCTATCTGAGCTCCATTAGACTTGTTGCCTTGCCCGCAGCCGTAGGCGTCATTGAAGTTGTCATCGCAAGCTTCCTAATACTTCGCGAACGCAAATGAAAACTGTCTTGGCGGTTCGTTCGATGTCTGCCGGTACCAACCCAGAGTCCGTTTTTGGGCGTTTTAAGACTCTGAGCCAATGTCCACTTCAACGCCGAAAACGGAAGTCAGAAACGCGCGCATAGCTGTCATTAGCTCCCGATCAAACACGTCTGGATACTGTCGCTTGCACGCCTAATTACGGAACACCTACCAGAGCCAGATGATCTCGCCTATGCTAAGCTCACAAGCTTAAAGATGGGAGGGGTATATGTCTGACACCCGCACGCTCAAAATAACAGAAGACGGGCCGGTCCTTCGGGTTAGCTTGAATCGGCCGAAGCAACTCAACGCGCTGAATGACGCAGTCCGTCGAGAGCTCGAAACCGTGCTAAATGCCATGATGGAGCGCTCGGACATCCGCCTGATCGTACTGACTGGAGAAGGCTCCTCCTTTTGTGCCGGTGCCGATCTTACAACCACATCATATCCGCCAGTTGAAGGCGACTGGACCAATCGCAGGCTGCGTGCATCCACATGGCAACGACTTCTGGAACTCGTAGAGCGTTTACCACAAGTCACGATTGCGAGCATGCAAGGCCATGTCATTGGCGGGGGTGCCTTATTGGCAACGGCCTGTGATTTCAGGGTCATTACCGATGATATCGTCTTGCGTATTCCTGAGCTTGCGCTTGGCATTCCGCTCACATGGAACGGTATTCCCCTGCTCGCGCGTGAAGTCGGCCTGCCAGTCGTGCGCGACTGGGTGATGACTGCTCGAAACGTCTATGCGGATGAATTGGACAAAACCGGATGGGCGCAGCGTTGCGTGCCTTCAAACGAACTCGCTGAAGCAACGGAAAAACTTGCAGGAGAGCTCATGGATATCCCAGCGGGACCACTCTCTATGACGCGCGCCATGATGTCTGCACTTTCCCGATCTCATCCCTCCATGCAACTTGGATGGGCCGATGCCGATATCCAGCAATGGACGTTCAACGAAGAAGAGTACCGAGAAACTGCGCGCAAATATTTATCTCGGCTGAAATCGGAGGACTAATTCCGGCGTCACAATTTCGCTCAAGATCGTCCCCCGTACTTCACCTAAAACACGCGCCCGTCCCGACCTGAGATGCACTGTAGCTTTTGACCTAGAGGGCTTCAGATGGGTAAATGTAGTTAGTAAACATAGTTATATGTCTAATTTCACCCGAACGGTCGCCACGATGAAGACACTCAAATGCATTACAATTTGCACGGTTCTCACTATTGCCGGCTGCGCAGGCGGGTACTTTCAATCACACTCAGAGGCCACTCAGGCCGCAGCGCAAGACTCAATAGTTCACCCCGAAACGACGCCTGAAGAGACGGCTAGTTCAGTTACGATACATCAAGATATCGTATACGGATATGGCACCATCAATGTATCGAGCGATGCGCAACAAAGACCCTTGCTTCTCGATGCATATTTGCCGTCCAATCCGGGCAATGCCGATGAGGAGCCCCCTGCGATCATCATGGCTTTTGGCGGAGCATATCATCGGGGTCGTAGAGGCGACCATCAGTTTTATGAGGATGGCGCACATGATTCCTCAATGGCCGATTATTGCGAAGCGTTTGCCAAAAAAGGCATCGCCTGTTTCTCGATCGATTACCGATTAACACCCGAAGACCCAGCCATGCCTGAGGGTATCGATACAAGTCAACTCATGCCAGAAGAGCTATTGCGCAATCCACTCGTGACAGGCCGGGTTGAAGTGGTTCGCAAACGTATGGGCTTGCCGCCGCTCGATGACACCTCGCGCCGGCAGCTCTGGAACGCAACATTGGCGGCGGTTGAAGATCTCGAAGCAGCACTCGACTTTGTTAGAGACAATGCTGAGGTCTACAATGTCAATCCGAACCGAATTGCTCTAGGTGGATTTTCGGCCGGTGCCATGACCGCGATGAACTTGGCGTATGGCAAAGGTGCAGACGTCGACGCTGTGATAGCACTGTCAGGAACGATTTGGGGATACGATCTTGAAAAGACCGTGTTGAGCGACGCCCCACCCCTCTTGATGTTTTCCGGACAGTGGGACTTGGCTGGCATCAGGCAAGGTAGCGCCCAAATCGTAAGACTGTTCCATAGCAGAGGTATATCCGTGAAACAGGCATGGGTGCCAAGCTTCGGCCACTTTTATCCAATGGAAGCGCCCAGCCTGTCTTCAGAGTTCGAGAAATCATCTGTGCTTGAACAAGCCGTGGGTTTCCTAGCTCACAATTTCGAAGTGAAAGTTTCGGAGTAAACAGTCGCTTCGTCTGCAAGGCGGGCAAAAGCGGACGTGAGCATGAAACACACTCTGTCGGGTCAAAAATCAGTTGCTGAGGGCTGATGTTAAAGCAGACCTATATGATCGGCTAACTTGCACTGTCTGCCCCCCGATCAATAATAGCGAGGCCGAACCATCTCCATTTGGGATAAGTTCTGCGATATTGCTTTTATGTACCATGCATGACCGATGAATGCGTATGTGATCGTCGCCAGCCGCCATTAGCAACAATTCCAATTCACGAAGCGTCATTCTGACGAGCAAGGTTCTGTTCGGCATGTCTATTTCAACATAGTTCGCGGCGGCTTTTGCAAGGCGTATATCGTCGGCATGGAGCAGATAAATCCGGCCACCAGATGTCAGCGTCAACCGGCCGCTCTCTCTGACTTCCTCCTGACGGCCTTTGGCCTCCAAGTGCTGGCGCGCACTATATCGACCAAACCAAAAGATCGAGATAAGCAGCGCAAATGTGTAGAGATCCTTTTGCAATTCGTAGACCCAATTGAGCGGAGCCGCCAAACCAAACTCATAATGCTCGCCTATGATGACTGGCCATAACAGCTTGCGCAGGGCGACCATGGCAAGAATATGGACCACTCCAAAGACAACAAAACCAAGCCCAAACGCCGCCAAAGAGCGCGGCCATGTCTCACGCGTCATCTGAAAGCGGGTCAATAGCCACGGAACGAGCAAAGCCACCACCATGATGACGAGGTGGCTTGTAAACTGTGTTAGCCAGAACTGAATGGCCGGCTCGCCCGTTGCGTTCTTAATCGCATCTATCTGGTCGGATGCAGAAAGCGTTATCCATGACAGGCATACAAACAAAGCGACAAAGCGATAACTGATCCAGTCTGCCTGCCGATCGGCGTTCATATCAGTAGATGCAGCGTTCTCCATCTCTTGCATATGCCTCTATTCGGGGACCGGTTTCAATTTTGATGGCAAGCCATTGATCCCACATGGCCGCATTCTATCCCTCGGTCCCACATTATGCCCCGCCAAGCCATGCATGGTCCCTAAACAGATGCATACCAACCTCTGAGCCTGTCAAATTATCCAAAACGAGACAGGACTAAACATGACGCCATCACACACTCGCCGCTATGACCTTGACTGGTTGCGTATCATCGCGTTTGGCCTGCTGATATTTTATCATATCGGCATGTTTTATGTGAGCTGGGACTTCCATGTGAAGAGCGTGCATGCCGGCCCGTTCCTTGAGCCGCTCATGAAGCTGGTAAATCCGTGGCGTATGACGGTTCTCTTTATTATTTCAGGTGTGGCGCTTCGGTTCGCGATAGATGCATCTCCAACCGGGCGCTTTCTCTGGGCTCGGTTCTGGCGGCTGTTCTTGCCCTTGGCGTTCGCCATTCATGTCATCGTCGCGCCGCAATCCTGGCTTGAGTTATTGGAGGCCGGCGAGACGACAAGTGGTTTCTGGTCATTTTATATGACCTATCTGTCAGGCAGCACCGCCTATTCCATCATCGTGCCGACATGGAACCATTTGTGGTATGTCGCTTACCTAATTGTCTACACGTTCATTTTGGCCGGAATTTATCCGCTGGTGCGCTGGCTAAACGCAAAGCCGAAACAGCCTCGCAAAGACAGCAACCGTTTGCTGTTTGCCGCGGTGGCGATTATTCCCGTTCTCATATTTGTGCTGTACGAGAACTGGCTGGAGGATGTATTTCCGTCGACCCACGCATTGGTCGATGATTGGGGTAATCACGCGCTTTATTTCCCATTTATCATGCTGGCTTTTCTCGCTGCAAAGTCCGAGCAGGTCTGGCATGTTATAGATCGATTGTTCGTGCCCGCCGCTGTAACGGCGACCGTGTTAGCTGGCTGGCAACTCTTTGTTTGGTCGTTGACCGCAGCTGATATTGGCGCTGTGCCTTATATCGAGGTCTGGGCTTTGTTGCACAGCATGGCCGAGCCGATCTATGCATGGGCCTGCATCCTTGTAGGGTTCGGCCTGACACGGAGGTTTGCCAACCGCTCGAGCCCAGCGCTGACTTATATGACCGAGGCGATATTCCCTTGGTACATTCTGCATCAGACATTTATCATCATGGCGGGGTTTTGGCTGACGCGGCAAGCTATTCCGGCCCCGTTTGAGTTTGCCCTCATAACCGCAGCAACCATAATTGGCTGCGGGTTAACGCATGAACTCATCATCCGTAGATCGCGCTTTCTACGCCCTTTGTTTGGACTGAAGCAAAAAAGCGTCTTTGAACACTAAGACAAGCAGCCAGTGATAGAAGGCAGTCAGCTCATAACTTATCTCGGAAGTCCGAGAAGCGCGCATCAGTGGACATTAGAAAAATCACTTACGGGCACATTCTAGCTGTTGCTCTACGCACTGGACTTCACCCTTAAGCCCGCCTCCGTCGAGTTCCGGCCGGTACTCGTAAAACTCAAGCCCCGCAAGGCTCGACAGATTGCACCAGCTTGATGTCGCAAAGAATACGCGCTCGCCCACAAGCTCCGCATTGCGGACACCGTTTGCGCATGGATTTCCGAAACCATTCATCGTCAATGCGCGCGGCGGACCGCCGTCTTCAAACACAATCAAATCACCGCCCGCAACGAAGCCGTCGCTCCGGTTTTGCTTATCCATCTCACCACTCGCCCAGTCGTACAGCGTGCGCGTCAAGCTATCATCTCTTGAGGTCTTCCAGAACGGCACAAGCAAAGACACACCCGATGTAACAAGAAGCCTGCTGGCATCCGCTTCATTCAAAAGATCGTGCGCCCCCGAAAACGCATCGAAAAAACCCCAGAACAATTGACCGTCATGATTGAGTGATGTCCATGAGTAGATATTCCCGGGATGCCCGAGCCCAGCCGGACCATAGAGCGGTACATTCCCTAAACCATTTTTCAGACTTGACCAGTTTCCGTCAGTATCCGCCACCTGAAAGTCTTCATAACCATAGAGCAGATCAGGATCTTTCTCACCGGTTGATATCGCGCTCAGGTCTTCCAGCCCCATACGGAATATTGATGTCGCGCGCCATTGATTGATCATGAACGTCTCATGCCCCTCACGCGTTGCTGTCAGCGTCTCAAAGAGATCCGGATCGGCCTTTTTGAAGTGCTCGTAACCAGCGCTCGTTCCCTGATGATAGCTGCCAAAATAGATATGCCCGTCATGTATGTTGACGGTGCCCCATTTCGCGCCCCACCGGCCTCTCTCATCGGGATCATATCGCTCCATGCTGAAGACCGGTTCGGGTTTCATAAGCCTGTCGCGCGTCCAGCCGCCCGGCGGGACAGGGTTCGAAAGAAGAAGGGTAGCTTCGTGGCGTGTTGGATCGCGCCTGCCAGTCTGAGGGTCGAACAAAAGCGGGTGTGCTCCGGATGACATGATTAAGCGGCGCGTCCCATCAATATGAGTAAACAGTTTGAGATCGCCGATCATGCCATAAGCGCCATCAACGCCGTCCGCCGATACCACATCCCATCCAGCCCCTTCGCCCGTATCGGTTTGCAAGTAGTTGCCGCCCCCAAATGGATCGGCCTCGGTGCCAACCCAGCGAAGCATCACTGTCGGGCCTTCGCCATTCTGCGTCATGCCGGTTTCTGCGCCAATGATTGTATAAAACCCGCTATCGCCATTTTCATCCGTGATGGTTACAAATTTCCGCGCTGTATCCCCGCGGAATTCGCGATAACCGAGAAAGGCACGCGTCTTGGCATTGAACACAAAAATGCGAAGCCACCCCTCGGAGCCAGCATGCAAATGGTGGCCTGCAAAAAACACCAGATTTCCAGACGCGCCAGCAGCACGTAATGCCATGACGGAGAGACGTGACATTCCTTCATGGCGTTTCATTGCCTCAGAGAAAGCAATCCCGCCTGCAGTTAGTGTGGCCTCATTTATGGGTTGCTGAGTACCGCTCGCAAGATCGAACACAATGATTTGGGAGGGAATAGACAGTGTGTCCTGAATCGAGCAAGCAGTGAATTGGCTCTGATATGATGTCAGACGCAATGGCCATTTCAAATTTACGAAGGGCCAGACACACCACCCTTCCGAAACGGTGCCCACCCATAGCTCGTTTTCGCCATGTCCGGCGATTGCCCAAGGATAAGACCCACTGCGCCGAGCCTGAGTCCCATCCGGCAGGTCGTGTTGCCAGTCTCTGGTCGGGTCGTTGATGTTTCTAGTGCTGGTGACGCCTCTAAATGCACCGCTTATCCCGATCTGCGCAGTCAGTTTGAACGGGCCATCGACGGGCGGCCTGATGACGGGCTCTACATCAACGGTCCGCACAAACAGGTTTGACGAGACGAGCGCGCACAACCCGACGACTAATCCAGCAATCAGGAAAAGGCGATTTCTTGTCATAAGTCATTCCTGCGCAGCACGGTTCCATGCTTTCATAGGATAAGCGCCTGAGCCCGGCAACGCTGCAAGCCTGCAACAAGGAACAACCAAATGAAACTCGTTACACCCTATCTCATGCTTGCGGTTATTGTTTGGTTGCCATGGGGCATGCTTTGCATATTCAATGTTCAACTGATCGAGACTATTATCGGCGTCACGAGCACAAGCGTCGATGGCACAAGCGATATTCGGGCGATGTATGGCGGCGCACAGACAGGCGTGGGCCTGATGGCGGCATTCGCACTTTATAACAGGACCTATGTTACAGAGGCTCTTTTTGCGCTCGCATTCCTTGGAACCTCCATGGCATTCGCTCGAAGTTACGGACTAATAGTCGATGGCTCCTGGACATTCTATACAAGCAGCATTGCTGTATACGAGGCCTTCACCGGCCTATCAGCGATCATCTTGCTAAAGAGCTTCAAACGATAGTCGAGGATGCCCAGTTCGGTGTTAGAACGAACCAACCCCTGCCAGCCGGAGTCACGTCTCTAAAGCGCGCAAAAGCGGTCGTTAGGATTCAGCCGCTTTTGGTCAGCCCTAATCACGGTGGTTCACCAGTCTTTTAGCGCTGCACAAGGCCCAGTCCTCCTAACGACAATGTCATACGAGGAAAATTTAACGAATTGCAAATGCACGTATTGATAGAGTTTTCAACTAAAGGTATATTTTCGTTTCTCCTAGAGTGTTGATGGCTTTTGAAAATGAACGAAAATTCTGATCAAACACGACCAAAACAAACCGTACGATCTGGTTTGTCTACAGTATGCTCATCTGTGATGCGTGCGGCTTCGCTTGCGCTATTGGGCGCAGCGTTCGCCTTATCCGCACCGGGTCTCTCGTATGCGCAGACAAGTTGCACGCCATCTGGAACGAACCCCGATACGGGCGCTGCATATGATCAGTGCATAGCCTTCACATTCACTGGTAGCGAGCAGACGTTTACGGTTCCGAACGATGTTGCCGATGACGATATCCAGATCAAAGTCTGGGGTGCCAGCGGCGCGAGCGGGTTCTTCGGAACACGAGGCGGACACGGTGCATTCGGGCAAGGCATGATCAACGCCACCGACAATGATGCTTATACAATCATCGTCGGACAAGGGGGCGTTTATACGCAGTCGGGTGCCAAAACCGAAGGATTTGGCGGTGGTGGCCTTTCAGGCATTGCGGCATCTAGCTTTCTTGCTGGCAATGGCGGCGGCTTTTCTGGAGTCCGGCTAAATAGTGATTATTTCATCCTGATGGCAGGCGGCGGGGGTGCTTCGGTTAGCGCTGTTGCAGATGGTGGATCAGGAGGCATCGTCACGGGTTTTGATGGCGGAACAACCATATCAAATACGACCATACCAACGCTGCCGACAATTCCCGGCGCGTGTGCGGTAGGTGCAGGCAAAGGCGGCACACAAACCGAGGGCGGCGCTGCAGGCGCAACGACGCTCACAGACAACGCAACCGATGGCTCTGCGTTTACTGGTGGCAGAGGTGGTCAAAGCCAAGCTGGACAAAATGGTGGAGGGGACAGCGGCGGCGGCGGCGGTGGCCTATTTGGCGGCGGCGGCGGCATTGGTACGTTTGAGTGCGATGACAATGCTGGTGGTGGGGGATCTAGTTTTCTCGCTGCGGGGTTAACGAATGTCTCGACTGAAGCGCAAGCAGTTCGCCTCGTCGACAATGGACCTCGGACCGATGGACCGGGGTCAGGAGATCCTCACTATACGGCAATTTCGGGATTAACGCCGGGTTTGTCTCCTGATCCAGCAAGTAATGGCGCGCCGTTCCCGTTGGCGACGGGAGCACCGGGTAATAATGGCTTGGTCATTATACAGTGGACTGAAGCTGCTCCGGATCCGCGCAATAACCTTACGCCTTTTGTTTGTACAGGTGACTTTTTCCAGATCCATGATAATCCCAGTGCCGTTTCGCGCGTAGATCTGGCGACAGGACAATTCGAGACACTCGGAAACACAGGCCAAAGCCTTCGCGCAACTGGCTTTGATACGGACACGCGCCTTGCTTACTCGATCCAGCAGAATACGAATATTCTATTTGCCGTAGGCGCGAATGCA
>JBDVDE010000030.1:0-14970 GCA_039942135.1 Hyphomonadaceae bacterium | reverse complement strand
GCGACTATAGCCAGCGCGGCGGCATGGGAGCAGGGGCCAATGCCGTCCTCAGCGAACGCCAAGCCCCCGCCTTCCAGCCTCATCCAGACGCCGCCCCGACCGCCCGCATAGAACCCGACGCGGCGGCGCAACCAGACCCTGCGCAAGCCCCGAGCTTTCCGCTAGGCGTCGCCCGCGCGCAATTGCACGAAACCTACGTCATCGCCCAAACAGAAGACGGCATCGTCATTGTCGACCAACACGCCGCCCATGAACGCCTCGTCTATGAAGGCATGAAAACGCAAATGGCAGGCGCAGGCGTCCGGCGTCAGGCGCTGCTCATTCCCGACATTATCGAACTGTCAGAAGACGAAGCCGCCCGTGTGCTTACCCGCGCCGATGAACTCTTACCCCTTGGCCTCGAAATCGAACCCTTTGGCGCAGGCGCTATCTGTGTCCGCGCCACGCCGGCCCTGTTTGGCGAGATGGATGTCAAAGGCTTGATCCAGGACCTCGCCGACGATTTTGCCGAATACGAAGAAGGCCTGGTCCTCAAGGAACGTTTCGAAGAGGTTATGGGCAATATGGCCTGTCGCGGCTCGGTCAGGGCAGGGCGCAGGCTCACCGGCGAAGAAATGAACGCGCTTCTGCGCCAGATGGAAGCCACCCCCCATTCCGGCCAATGCAATCACGGCCGACCAACCTATGTCGAACTAAAACTCGCCGACATCGAACGCCTGTTCGGGCGGCGGTAGCTCAGGGGTAAAATTCTAGCGGCAGATTTTGCGCGCGCTGCTGACGTCTGCTTTCGGCGTCATAGGAGACATTGGTCGTGCGGCTTAAAACGCCCAAAGAAAGTCGCTGGTAATGTTTGCCAGAAATGCCACGATCGTTCAAAAGCGCCGCTCAGACTTTTTCTCTCACGTTTGTAAATTTGATCCTAAATTAGGTATTTTTCGAATTTTCCTTGCTAACAACTTACAGTTACCCCAAAGTTTGGATATTACTTTTAGTCTGGAAGGTTTATTTTGATGAAAATAATTTACACCATTGCCCTTTCAACCAGCCTGCTGGGTCTGACAGGGTGTGCCGCCGCAATCGCCACAGCAAGTCAGCAGATAAAAGAGGCAGAAAAAGCGGCCACCTTTCGGGCCAATGCAGCGAAGCCGATCACTGCGGCAGAGCGTGCCGCATTTCCCGTAGAGACAGGCCTAAGCGGTGCTTTTCGACATCCAAATGATAAGCCTGCGCTTCCATATTTCTTAACGATCGAACCTGACTCAGCAAACAGTGCAATAGTTTGGAAAGGTAACGGCAATCCTTGGAACAGTGATATTGTGTACGGGAATTATGCAGGGACTGTACGACCAAACGCCGTTGATTTTAATTATAATGGATATAGGGCCACCATTACTTACAATTCTCGAAGAGATTCCATTAGTCTATCAACTCGCGGCAGAACAACCGAGTACGTGCGTGCCTCTTATGAAGACTTTTATATCCATAGAAATGGCTTGGGGTACTAAGCGTCAACAAAGACGTTTAGAGGTTTAACTTCAATCGATAATCGAGGGCCGAAGTTGTGTGCCTTTACTAAATGCAGGAAAGCAGACACATAGTTTGAGAACCTTAAAATCGCCCCAAGTAAGACTCTGAGCTTACTTCCGCCCCTGACCAAAAGCGGACCTTAGCTTCGCCAAGACCCGCGCCGCTATCCCCAGTCCAGCACGATCTTGCCTGTATGTCCGCCTTTGGTCATCATCGCGTGGGCGGCTTCGGCGTCGGCGGCTGGCAGCACCGTATCGAGGACAGGTTTGATGTCGCCGCTTTGGACGGCGTTCCAGAACCCTGTCTCGACACCTGTCCGTATACGCGCTTTTTCGCTAGCATCTCTAGCCCGCAAAGTCGTTCCCGTCAGCACCAGACGTTTGAGCATTAGCGGCAGCAAGTTCACCGTCACTTGCGGCCCGCTCATATAGGCAATATTGACGATCCGCCCATTGATATTGGCGATTGATATATTTTTCTGAACATAGTCCGCGCCAACCATATCAAGGATCACATCCGCCCCGCCGAGGTCTTTCACCACGGCTTCAAAATCCTCGGTGCGGTAATTGATCGCCCGCGTGCCGCCAAGTGCCATAATCGCGGCGCATTTTTCGTCCGAGCCAGCCGTCGCATAGATCGCGCCGTCGCTATAGGCCTTCGCCATCTGGATCGCCATCACGCCAATTCCGCTGGTGCCGCCATGCACCATAAATGTCTCGCCCGGTTGCAAGGCGCAGCGATCATAGACATTCGCCCAGACCGTCATCATCGCTTCGGGCAGGCAGGCCGCCGAGACAAAATCCATATCGTCAGGGATCGGCAATAAAGACCCCGCATCCACCGCTGCATATTCGGCATAGCCGCCGCCTGCGAGCAGAGCGCAAACACGGTCGCCGACCTGCCACTGCGAGACATCCGCCCCGCACGCCGCGATCTCGCCGGCGCATTCAAGCCCCATAATCTCCGAAGCGCCCTTTGGCGGCGGATACATGCCCGCCCGTTGCAGCAAATCAGCCCTGTTCAGCCCGCTCGCCCGCACCTTGACGAGGACATCGGTTGCGCCAATTTCTGGCATAGCAACAGCGTCCAGACTCAGTGGCATATCGGCTGCTGCGACCACAGCTTGCATCATATCGCTCATATTTAAGGCCCCATTGTTTGATTATTATCGCAAAAAGCGCTTTATATTGGTGATAGACTGATTGTCAGAGGACACAAGCCAATGAGCGATGAACCCCTTCACGCGGCGCCAAAATCCGTTGATTTAGAAGAATTTTCTGAAGACGAGCTGGAGTACCGCATCGCGTGTTTGAAGCAGGAAATAACCGATTGCGAGCAGGAATTGGACAAAAAGCGTGCCCATCGGTCCGCGGCAGACGCCTTATTTGGTTCGCATTAATCTCTGAAAAACGGTTATGGATTACACAGTAAGCTAATTGTTTGTGTAGAGCGGTCCATATGTCTTCAAATCTTCCTTCCGAATCCGACACCGAGTTTCTCGCAGCCTTTGCAGGCGGGAAAGTATTCGAGCGCGTTTTCTCCGAAGGTATGGCTCTGGTTGACGAGACTGCAAGCTATCTCGATGGACCGGGTAGGGCTGTCTCTAAAGAGCTCGCCCGTGAAGCCCGGCTAACCTACACCTCGTGGAGCATGGAGCTGACCACCCGTCTGATGCAAGCTGCGTCATGGCTGGTGATGCAGCGGGCCGTCCGCGATGGCGATATGCGCCGCGACGAAGCATTCGCCGACAAATACCGTTTGACCCGTGAAGGCCCTGCGCTTGATGCGTCGGCGCAAGCGGGCAGTGGCCTGCCAGCGCGCTTTCTCGAACTTGTCGAAAATGCCGAGGCGCTGTTTGAACGCATTACGCGGCTCGACGAAGCCCTCTATAGCGGCATACCCCAGCCAAGCGAGAATGCGATTTCCAACCAGATCAATGCTTTGCAAAGAGCCGCCGACAAAGGCGTATTCGATCCATTGGCAATTTGGTCGCGCGCCAAATAAGACTCCGCCGGCTTGGTGATCATTCCCCGCTTGACCTTGACCCGCTGCGCGATACAAACGATGCGACTAGAACGTAACACGAACAGGCCGCTCAGATGGATGATGCACAAACCCGCTCGATTGCGGCTGATATCGCCCAAGGCGTGTCGCGCCTGATGGCGCGTTTCGATTTTGTCAGTGTCACAGAAATGGGCTTGGTCAATTCACGCCGCGCTGATCTTTGCGCGCTCGGGCCAAAAGGCGAAATTCGGATTGCCGAGATAAAATCCTCGATTGCCGATTTCAAATCCGACAATAAGTGGCATGAATATGCACCGTTTTGCGATCGGTTCTATTTCGCAGTCGGCCATGACTTCCCGCAAGATTTGATCCCGCAATCAGCGGGCCTGATCATTGCCGACAAATTCGGCGGTGCCATTCTGCGCGAACCGGCAGAGCACAAGCTTTCCGCCGCCCGCCGCAAAGCCATGACCTTGCGCTTTGGCCGTCTCGCCACCCGCCGCCTAATGAACTTGCAACGTAGCCTTGCCGATGCGCAGCAGGCCGAACCTATGAGTAACAGACGATGAGCCATCTCTATCCGCTTGCCTTTACCGGCCGCGAAGCCCTTGACGGTGTCGACCATGCTGCCCGCTCCAAAGCCGATGCGCAGCGCCTCTGCACGCTTGATGGCCATCATATCAAAGGGCTGGAGACCGAATGGCTGACGCTCGAGCCGTCCGAAATATCAGAGCTCGATCCCAAAGCTGCGGCGGGCTTTAGCGCAGGCTTCGTGCAGCGCTATGAAAATGCTCAAGGCGCCACTGTCCTCGCCATCACATATTGGAACATAGCGCCGATAGAGCAGCCGTCAGAAACGCCGCCCGAGGTGCAGGCGCAATCAGCTGATGAACCGGCCGAGCAAGACCATACAGATGACCTCTATTTCCGGCAGGGCCGGACCAAACCGCGCCGCCGGAAAAAGCCCGACCCCAACCAGATGGACCTGTTCCGAAAACCGGATGCCTAGAGATCGGGTGCAGCCGCGTCGTCTGAAATCGAAGCTGGCTCGGATGCAGCAACACTCAATGGCTGTAAGTTCGAAACACTGACCCGATATTGGCGTTTTATATTCAAGAATAGGGCGGCTGATATATGCTGGTTCAATGTAAGTTCCTCGGCATATGTTCCCGATCCATCCGGCGTGAGCGCGCATACCGTCACCTGATCCATGGCTTTGACCTTCATGGAGATATGCGGCTTGAAGGGTTTGTCGATGGTGGTACGCTCCAATATGAAAAAGCCGCTGCGCGTGTCTAGCTCTCGGTAGAGGCGCACATTGCGCGCCATCTTTTCCGCAATGCCCCGTTTAAGTCCACTTTCCCCGATAAGTTCTTCGGGTAATACGAATTCTTCAGGCGGTGTCAGGCCGAACAAGATCGTTTCGTCGGTGCGTGAGACGATATTGAGCGTAGGGCGCTGGGACGCGGGCAAGGTCGCATCCTCTTCAGTCTTGGCTTTGCTGCTTCCGCACCAAAACTCACCGGCTAATTCTTCGAGGTCTTCCGTTTCGTAAGTCGCCATTAAGTCGGTGAACTGCGCGTCCGTTTCCCCGTCCTCATCTGGCTCTGGGGCCTGGAGCAGGGTGACGCGCATGCCAGCCGGTTGGCTCGGATCTACCCGAAAGCTTCCGGCGCTCGAGAGAGTTTCTTGCTCGCCGCGCCCTTCAGCCTCAAGCGCATCGTGATAGCTCACATCAAATATATACGGAACCGTGTCTGGGCGCGGGGTCCGCAACTCCTTTAACAGCGCTTCTGCATCCGCTGTGTCTGATTGCGCGATTGTTGTGCTGGTAGGAATTATTGCAAACAGTGCGGCGGACAGGATGATGCGGCGAAACATATAGGCTGGCTCCATTTTTTTGTAATGGGCAGCGTTCACGCGTCATGTCGCTGGGTCAAGTCATGGCTCGTAAATATACCGTGATTATACGATGTTTTGCAGGCAAGTTCGCCAACAATCCCCCGCAGCTGTTTCCGGACTTGGAACTGACCGACTATTCACGCTACACTCTGGCGAAACCAAGGAGTGCCTCTATGTCAGCTGCCAATCAAATCCCCGTCGAGTCCGGCTTTCACGGTAAGTCCACTGCCACGGAGGTGCTCGAAGGCAAATCTCTGGTGGGCAAAAATGCAATCGTTACGGGCGGTTATTCCGGCATTGGTCTCGAGACAGTCCGCGCCTTGGCTGAGGCCGGAGCAAGAGTGACTGTGCCCGCCCGCCGCGTCGAAGCGGCTGAAGCGGCGCTCGGTAATATTGGCGGCGACATCGAAATTGCCAGCATGGATCTTGCGGACCTCGCCAGCGTCAAAAAGTTCGCTGCTGACTATGCCGCCACCGATCGCTCCTTACACATCCTGATTAATAATGCAGGCATCATGGCATGCCCCGAGACACGGGTTGGCAATAATTGGGAAGCCCAGTTCGGGGTCAATCATTTGGGCCATATGGCGATGACCCTCGATCTTGCCCCCAGCTTGATGAAAGCAGAAGGCGCGCGGCTCGTTGCTTTGTCATCCACGGCGCATATCCGCTCCGATGTGAATTGGGACGACCCACATTTTCACAACGCCGAATACGAAAAATGGACAGCCTATGCCTCGGCCAAATCCGCCAATGCCTTGTTTGCCATCGGCATAGACGCGCGCGGAGAGGGCTCCGGTGTACGCGCCTTTTCGGTCCATCCGGGCGGCATCTTCACGCCGCTACAGCGCCACCTGCCCGAAGAGGAAATGGTTGCGCTTGGCTGGAAGAATCCTGACGGCTCCGTGCCCGATATGATCGCCGCTATGTTCAAGACACCCGAGCAGGGGGCGGCCACATCTGTCTGGGCAGCAACCTCCGATCAGCTCGACGGCAAGGGCGGCGTCTATTGCGAAGATTGCGACATTGCAAAACTGGCAACAGAAGACAGTCAGCGCTGGGAGCATGTGCGCGAATGGGCTTGCGATGATGAGCGAGCTGAACGGCTTTGGAGCCTGAGCGAAGCCATGTTAGCAGAAGGCTAGACCGAACTGTTTGGACAACTGTTTCGGGCAACTCGTCTAACTACGGCAATTAAGGGGATATGAGAATGAAAACCAGTCTGCGCCAGATGAAATACATTGCCGCTGCCGTGTTGGGGGCTGGGCTTACAGCCTGCGCTTCGGTGCCTGCGACAGCGCCGTTCGAAGTGGCAAGACTGTCGGCCCCGCCCATCGATTACGCGGCACTGCTGACCCATCCCGAGCGGCCGCTTGACGACTTCAAAGACGATACCGCACGTCGCCCCGATGAAATTCTCGCCTTTGCCGGTCTCGAACACGGGATGACGGTGGTTGAGATTGAGGCGGGTGCGGGATATTATACCGAGCTGTTGTCCTATGGCGTTGGGCCGGAGGGCAACGTCTTCATGCAGAACCCGCTCGCATTTGACGGCTTTTTCGGCGATGCGATTGCCGAGCGATTGGCGGATGACAGGCTCGCCAATGTTCAGGCCGTGCGCACCAATTTCGACGTGTTGACCGTGGCCGATAACAGCGCCGACATTGTGACATGGTTTCTCGGGCCGCATGAACTCTGGTTCCGTCCAGATGGTGCGCCCGAAGAGGCCTTCGGTAATCCGCAAAAAGCCTTTGCCGAGATCGCTCGCGTGATGAAGCCGGAAGGCGTGTTTGTCGCCATTGACCATGTTGCTCCTGCGGGCTCGCCGGTTGAGTCGGGCAGTGAGACGCACCGCATCGACCCGGCGATCATCACGCAATTTGCCGAGGCTGCAGGGCTCACACTGGCTGATAGCACTGATATACTTGCCAATCCCGATGATGATGGAACCCTGAGCGTGTTTGATCCATCCCTGCGCCGGAAGACAAACAGGGTCGTCCTAAAGTTCCGCCACGCCGCGCCATAGCCGCCCGCTTCACAGCGTCGATCAACAGGAAAGAGGCCCATGTCCGGCAATCCCGCGCCTCAGATCGATCCATCGCCTTCTGACGAGATGCCAGCCGGGCAGGGCGGCGCGCAGCGATTGCTTGTGCCTCTTGGCCTGCTTGCGCTGATCGCTCTCGGGCTGATTGCCAGCCGCGCCGGATGGCTCGGCGATCTCGACCAGATCAACCAATGGGCCGAGACGCTTGACCGAGGTCCGCTTGGCTTGCTGGCGCTGACAGCGTTGTTTTGTGTGGGGGCATTTCTCGCCGTGCCCCAATTTGTATTGATCGGCGCGGCGGTGATCGGTTTCGGGCCAATGCTGGGGTTTGCGTATGCTTGGATCGCCACGCTTGGGTCGGGCACGCTCACCTATTGGACGGGCCGCAGTCTCGGGGCCGATATTCTCAAACGCTATGCCGGAAAACGGCTCGACCGCCTGACGCGGCTGATCAGTGAGAACGCGTTCACGGCGAGCGCCATTATCCGCACGGTCCCGACGGGGCCATTCTTGTTCGTCAATATGGTGTTCGGCGCGAGCGGGGCGCGGTTTATGCCCTTTCTGCTTGGCCTTGCAGGCGGGTCATTGCCGAAACTCGCGCTCATTGCATTTGCTGGCGAGAGCCTCGTTGCGGCCCTGACGGGATCGATATGGCGGGCGATAGGCGTTGGCGCGGTGACCATTCTCATATGGCTCATTATCGGTTGGGCTTCAAAACGCGCCCTATCCAGATCGAGGTAAAATTTGCCTGCCTGTCCGGCATTTTTTGTTGACAGCTGCATGATTTTGATAAATCTAGTCCAAATGAGAAATAATTTGCTCCTTTTGTGCCTTAGAGGCCCCTGGTCGTAGACGCCATTTCTGGCGCTGGGTCAGGGGACAAATGTCTATTTTCTCTTCCCCTCTTAAAGGTCCGGCCAAATGAGCACTTCTTCAGATATTGTAATTTTCGACACAACCATGCGCGACGGCGAGCAAAGCCCGGGCGCAAGCATGACCCATAGTGAAAAACTGGCATTGGGCGACCTGCTCGAAGATATGGGTGTCAACATTATCGAAGCTGGATTTCCCGCCGCCTCGATCGGTGACTTCGAAGCCGTGCGCGAGATTGCCAAACGCTCGAAGACGGCCGTGATTTGCGGCTTGGCCCGCTCAACCCCGTCGGACATTGAACGCTGCGCCGAAGCGGTTCGCCATGCCGCCCGCCCGCGCATCCATACCTTCATCTCGACCAGCCCCGTACATATGAAACACAAGCTGAAAATGGGCGAGAACGCCGTGCTCGAAGCGGTCGGTCGCTCGGTCGCGCAAGCGCGTAATCTCGTCGATGATGTCGAATGGAGCCCGGAAGACGCCACCCGTACTGATTGGGAGTTTCTGCTCAAATGCGTTGATGCCGCGATCACTTCTGGGGCGACCACGATCAATATTCCCGATACGGTTGGCTATACCCACCCTGAAGAATATGGTGCACTCATCCGTAAGCTGATCGAAACTGTGCCCGACAGCGACAAAGTCATCTGGTCGACCCATTGCCACAATGATCTCGGTCTGGCCGTGGCCAATTCTCTGGCCGGTGTCTCCGCCGGAGCGCGTCAGGTCGAATGTACTATTAACGGACTTGGCGAGCGGGCGGGCAATGCCGCGCTTGAGGAAGTCGTGATGGCCTTGCGTGTGCGCAATGATACGCTGCCGTTCAACACGCAGATGGACGCAACCAAGCTCGCCACTGCGAGTAAAATGGTGTCCCGCATCACCGGTTTCCCCGTTCAGTATAACAAAGCGATTGTTGGTAAAAATGCCTTCGCCCATGAGAGCGGCATCCATCAGGACGGCATGCTGAAAAATGCCGAAACCTATGAGATCATGAAACCCGAAGATGTCGGCGTGTCCAAGACCAGCCTTGTCATGGGCAAACATTCTGGCCGCCATGCCTTCCGCGACAAACTTGAAAGCATGGGCTATGAGCTCGACAAGGACGAACTGCTCGACGCGTTCAAACGCTTCAAAGCATTGGCCGACAATAAGAAGCATGTGTTCGACGATGACATCGCCGCGCTGGTCGATGACCAATTGTCAGCGGCGGGCGAACGGATCGGATTTTGCGGGTTGAAAGTGATCTGCGGCACCGAAGGGCCACAAACGGCAGAGCTCTGCGTGACCGTTGATGGCGAAGAGGCCAAGGCCACCTCCGAAGGCAATGGTCCGGTTGATGCTGTGTTCAAAGCGATCCGCAAAATTGTGCCGACCGATGGCAAGCTTGATCTGTATCAGGTCCACGCCGTCACAGGCGGAACCGATGCCACCGCGAAAGTCTCCGTCCGCCTCAAGGGCGAGGGGATTGTCGCGACAGGTCAAGGCGCCGACACCGACACACTCGTCGCCAGTGCCAAAGCCTACATCCACGCCCTCAACAAACTCGAAGCCCGCAAAGCAAAACGCCTTGCCGCCTAGAGAGCAGGGGAGGGGGAAGATGTTTATCTGTCCCCAGCTGACGCGATGGGACGCCGCTTCGCGGGCTGATGGCTCCCCGAGCACCGCTCGCAAGCGCGACCGCGCGTCGGGCGAAAGCCCGCCCCGCCGGAGCCGCCGCGCGGCGTGAGGCAAAACATGTTTTTTTGTCCCCCGCTGACGCGATGAGACGTGGCTTCGCCAGCTGATGGCTCACGAGCACCGCTCGCAAGCACAAGCGTGCGTCGGGCGTTAGCCCGCCCCGCCGGAGCTGCTGCGCAGCGTGAGGTAAAGCATGCCCCGAACCGACATTCCTCGAAACGAGAGATTGGTCCAAGTTGACGGCTGCTTATGGTCAGAGAGAGAGACGAAGAGCACGTAACCACTTCACAACGACAGAATTTGCACCGGTAGCTCATTTTTACCAGCGTTACCCGCAATGTATTGTTCAAAATCTTGCAAGCTCTGAAATCGATAACGGAATGTCGATATCCTGACCGCGCCTGCTATTCTCGACAGGGACGCGGATAGATCATGACGTTTACCTACGCAACGCACGTCGCAATCGACAAAGTTCAACTCTGACAATGCCGGAAAGCCCGAATCTACGCCGCTAATCGGACGAGGCGTTTTCCGATATTCCGCTGCCAAGAACTCAGCTTCTTTCCATATGGCGTTTTCATCGTGCACGTCATGCAGATACTTCAAATAGATGTGCTCTTCGGCATATATTGCCTTCGCATCTTGCGTCCACCTAAACCCCGCAACGAGATGAATAGCAATCAACATGCGACCTCCGTAGTTTTTTCAATGTCCGTCACGAGATCCGCTAGTCAATCATCGGTAAAATATATCGACCTGGATCCTCGAATACTCTCGCACTTGATTCAAGAAAAGCAGAATGGCTCGCTACGAGTTTGCTGTATTCTTCTTCAGTGTCAAAAATGAAAATCAGGTGCGAAACCTCCGAAGGCTCGACATCATCAAACTGTTCCGGCTCTGCAAGGTTTGGCATGCGTTTTACCGACTTGATTGCATCCGGAAGTCTAACACCATCGACCCTGCGTAACTCCGCAAGGGGCTTTTCCATCTGCAAATCGGCATTATCGAAAATCTCTATTGCGTGGCCATCAGGTCGATGTTCTTCCGCTTCAGAATGAATGACCGCATCAATCCGTTCTGGGTCTCTGCAAAACACGAGGAATTGACGTATCTCGGCATAAATTCGTGCGCGTTCAGATTTCTCTCGCACTGCAGTTATCAATTGGAAAGAATACCACATTCTGGCCTCTGCTACCTTTACCCACTTCCAGCATCAAACAACTCTAATGTATCTGGATACTTTTCATAGAACCCTTCAGGCCGCAACGCGCGCATAAACTACGTTTAGAATTGGGATCTTCGATCACTTCTGGTCAGTATCGGCAGTCAGTCGAATTATTCCAAGGCCAATGCGAAATCTTCAGCGGAATGTTGAGGCATGCCGCACAGGGATGTTCCGTAGCTTCCGTCATCCCGAACATAGGCAAGCACCAATCGAGAATGCTGACGTTCGAATGAAACCCCGCAAAACTCGCCATTTTGGCCATGCGAGATGGATACTGTTCCTTGGTCTAGACCTTTGAGCGATTTTTCAATTTCAAAAACTGTAATGTACCGCCGTTCCCAGTCAGGCTCACGATCGCCTTGCCAAAACAAAATGTAGTCCCAGACCGTTTTCTTCCTTTCAATGCGATTAGTCTCCTTGGCGCGACCTATGAAAATCACATCAGCTGAATCAGCCTGTTCGAGGGCAGTCTCGACTCTTGAACAAGTGCACGCTTGCGCTTGCTCTCCCAGCAACGCAATCAGCATGACAGCGATTATAAAGCGAAATATCATCTCAACCAACTTTCTCGTTCCGATGCAGCATAGAGCAATTTCAAATTACAGAAACCTAATGTCCCCTCTGACGCCGAGAGCGGACATCCACTCATAGATTGATCCATTCGTTGCAATGTTCCCCGCGCAGGCAGGGGCGGGCGGGGCTGTCTCTTGCCGCGCACTTACTGCGCATCTAAGGTCGGGTGATGTCCTTGTCCTCCCATTATCCGCCTTCTGCAGAAATCGAGATCAATGCGCCCTTGCAAACGGTCTGGGACCTGTTGCTCGACAGTGCTTCATACCCGCAATGGAACAGTTTCATCCCCGAAGCGGTTGGTGACCTCAAAGCGCTCCATACGCCCATTCATATGCGCGTTCAGCTCGGCGAAAGCATGACGCGCGCTGTGATGCAGTCCGTCATCGTGGAGACGCCAGCCAATGGCGGAGCTTTATGGGTGCATGAGCATGCAAGCTGGCTCGCTAAAACGGCGCTCGTCCGGTCGCGGCGGCATCACAAATTAACCGCGATCAACCCGCAGCAGACCACGTATCACACATGGGAGACATTTTCGGGGCTGTTCAAACCTTTCGTCCCGTTTGCCAAGATTGATGCTGGCTTCAAGACCCAAGCGGCTGATCTCAAAACAGTGTCCGAACAGGGCGATTAGCCGAGCAGTCCGAAAAGCGCCTTTTTGCGCGGCTTCCAGTTCTTGGCCAGCTTCTTGTCGTTCGGCGCACCTTTGCTGTCGGTCGGGACATGCACTGTGTTCATCTGCGGTTTCAAGGCGCGGATCAGGTCTTCTTCGATGCGGGCCTGATCTGTGCGGGTTTTTATCGACAAGATGTGCCGCTCGGTTGCGCCGCGTTTGTGCCAGGCTTCGTGCCAGCGCTCATGCCCGATCAGTCGGCTTTTGAAATTGGCGGCTTTGCCAACATAAAGCGGTTTGAGAAAGAAGACGAACCGCCGCCGCACGAAGATATACACGCCCCCACCATCGGGCAGGCCCCGATCGGTGAGCGTTATCTTGAACCGGTAGTTGCGGCCGGTCTCGCCATGCCAGTTGCGCCGTCTGAACGGGATCATATGTTCATCTCCATCTCCTGAGGGGTTAACCCTAGCAGCGTCGGTGTTAACTCTGTTCTAAGAAACCGGGTTTGTCAGGGCCTTTTGATTAAAGTTTTTGATAGATAATATAGTACGTACCGTTCCTTATATGCTTTTCCGTGTTTTGAAATTCCGCCCAAAACGCCCGTAAACACTGCGATACGTCTCTGTTGGAACGATTAGTTCCAATTGTCGACACATGCTGGGTTGCATTAATCAAATGTAAACGGCATAGGCTTATAGAAGGGCTGGACTAAAATTGTAACGGTACGGGAAACGGGAGCTTCGGTTTACCGTGCCAAGCGAGAAGATGTTATAATGATCGGTAGCCTGCTCGGCATGTTGTCTACGGACATGGCCATTGACTTGGGAACAGCAAATACACTGGTTTACGTGAAGGGGCGGGGCGTCGTTCTCGATGAACCTTCAGTGGTCGCCTATATGACCCAGGGCGGTCGCAAGATGGTCTATGCCGTCGGTGATCAGGCAAAACTCATGCTCGGCAAAACGCCGGTCAATATGGAAGCCATCCGGCCGATGCGCGATGGCGTGATCGCAGACTTCGATGTTGCCGAAGAGATGATCAAGCACTTCATTCGCAAAGTGCACAATCGGCGGGCATTTGTATCGCCGCTCATCATTATCTGTGTGCCAAGCTCGGCAACCAATGTCGAGCGCCGCGCAATCCATCAGTCTGCCCTCGCTGCCGGAGCGCGCGAAGTGCAATTGATCGAAGAACCTATGGCTGCAGCCATTGGTGCTGGCCTGCCAATCGAAGAGCCAGCCGGCTCGATGGTTGTCGATATTGGCGGCGGCACCGCAGAGGTTGCTGTCCTCTCGCTTGGCGGCATTGTCTATTCTCGCTCTGTACGGGTCGGCGGCGACAAGATGGACGAAGCCATCGTCAACTTCCTGCGCCGCGAAGAACGCCTGTTGATCGGCGAGATGTCGGCCGAGCGCATCAAGAAAGAAATCGGTACGGCGAAAGCGCCCGACAAAGGCTCCGGCATGACGCTGGCCATTCGCGGTCGCGGCACGCTCGACGCGGTTCCCAAGGAATCGGAAGTCAATGAAGCCATGGTTGCCGAGGCCCTGCGTGAGCCGGTGACCGAGATTGTTGACGCCATTCGCATCGCGCTCGAAGCCATGCCACCCGAGCTCGCGGCAGATATTGTCGATCGCGGCATTGTTCTCACGGGCGGGGGCGCTTTGTTGCGCAACCTCGACGTGGTGATCCGCGAACAAGCGAAATTGCCTGTTATGATCGCCGATGATCCGCTAAAATGCGTGGTAAATGGCTGTGGCCTGGTTCTTGAAAACTATTCCAAGATGAAGGGCGTATTGTCGCCCGAAGTATAATGGCCATGCGTATTAGCGCGCAGATGGCGATTTGGAACCCAAGCTTAATCCGTCAGCTAGGACGACGGTAGGGAGTAAGTAGATATGTCCCGTCAGACCGGACCCAATGGACAAAGGCGCCCCATGCGCGTGCTTGGGTACGGTGTTCTTGTGGCATTTGGTTTGGGCCTCGTGCTGATCCAGTCTGCTCCCAGCATCGATCAATGGTTTAACCCCGTCCGGACCTCCGCAAGTGACCAAGTCGCGAGCGGCAATGGAATCGGCTGGCTCGCGCGAATAACGGGCCAAAATAGCCGAAATGGTAAGATTAAAGAGCTTGAAGCGGAAATTCGCGACCTTGAGCGATGGCGTGCAGCAGCAATTACAATGGCTGAGCGCATGGAAGCCTATGAAACCATTCTGAACCTGCAAGGCGAACCGCCGGTGCAGGGGGTGACGGCGCGGATCGTAGCTGAAAGCGATGGCCCGTTTTCGAACACGCTGCTCGCCAATGCCGGACAAGTCCACGGTGTCTCCGAAGGGTTTGTCGCCGTCAATGAAGGCGGTCTTGTTGGCCGCGTCATTCAGCTTGGCGCCCGGTCATCGCGCATACTCGAAGTGACCGATTTTAACAGCCGTGTGCCAATTCTGGGCGAACGAAGCGGCGTGCGCGCTATCATGTATGGCGGCAGCAATGGCCGCGGTGCCCTTCAGGACCTGCCTGAAGTAGACCGGT
>JBDVDE010000029.1:0-24441 GCA_039942135.1 Hyphomonadaceae bacterium | reverse complement strand
GCACTAACGTCTCCGCCTCGGCTGAAAACCAAGCTGTTTCCCGCATCTGTCGATAGGCTTGGTGGCGTCCGCAACTGCGGTGGTCTTTTCATGGTGATTGATGATGAAGGGCTGATTCATGTGTGGGGAAAGCAAGACCGTTTCTAATATCCGTATGGTTCATTCGGATAGGGAGAAACCTTATACCCCGACCACGAAAGTTGCCTTTGGTCGGATACGACAAGATCATGCGATACTTTAAATATGAACGAGGTATCGTCTACTCCCTGGATATTGAGCTCCACCCAGCACTCGTTCATCTCATTCACTAGAAACCGATCCTCGGCAGCAACTCGTCTGACGTCATAAATTGGCTTTTCTTCGTACCGTGCGATTGCGGCTTTTACGCGTTCATTGCAGTGTTCCGCATGTCGCCTCAACTGCCACCTCTCGCCATCAATTTCGACAATGATCGTCCGTTGCTCAGCGTTAGCGCTTGCAGAAAAAAATACAGCCAAAATCGCGACGAAGGAAAACTTTCGCAAAATTTCGAGGAGGTACATGAGCAATTCCTAAACTCTTAGCCAACAGCGGAAATAGCACTAATTGCTTAAAACTTAGCACGCTTCTATAGGCACGAAAACGTTTGCGGCTCCAAATGACCAAAAGCGGACGTTCCGAGGCGGTGCCTATTCGGGGCGGCGGAAGCCTATATTGTCGATGAGGCGGGTTTTGCCGAACCATGCGGCGCCGAGGAGGCGGCCTTCGGTGGCTTTGGCGGCGGGGCCGTCGGGCAGGGCTTCGAGGTTTTCAGGATGTGTGGCGGTGACATAGTCGACTTTCGAGAAGCCGCATGCGCCGAGATAGGTAACGGCTTCGGCGAGCGCAATCTCGGTCGGGGTGCCAGCTTCGATGCGGGCGCGGGCGCGTTGTAGGCAGGCGAACAGGCCGCTGGCGCCGCGTCGCTCATCGGGCTGCAGGTAGAGATTGCGTGACGACTGCGCGAGGCCATCGGCATGGCGCACCGTCTCGCCGCCAAGGATTTCAATCTCGAAGCCGAGATCGCGGGTCATGCGCTTGATGATCTGGAGCTGCTGATAGTCTTTCTGGCCAAACACAGCGACATCGGGCCGGACATGCACAAACAGGCGGGCGACGATGGTGGCGACGCCATAAAAGAAATGCGGACGAGGGCCGCCATCGAGCAAATCTGACAGGGTTTCGACGCGGATATTGGTCAAAGAGCCTTCGGGATACATTTCTTCGACGGTTGGGGAGTAGGCGAGGTGGCACCCCGCATCGCGCAGTTTCTCGCTGTCCTCTTCGGGCATGCGCGGATAGTCCTCCAAGTCTTCCCCCGGGGCGAACTGGGTCGGGTTCACAAAGATGCTGGCAACCACTTTGTCACTGTTTTCAAGGGCGATTTTTATTAATGAAAGGTGTCCCTCGTGCAACGCCCCCATGGTTGGGACGAATCCGATGCGCTGACCTTCGAGACGCCATCGGGTGATAATTTTGCGTAATTCAGCCCGTGTTTGCACGCATTCAATAGGGGTGGATTTCATTACAAATTTCCAATTGCCACGCTTTGTAAACCATCTATTAACGGATTGAGCGCAATTTTTAACGATGAGCAAGCCCATCTTTCCCGCCATCCGCCAATTTATGCTTAGCACGCTGGTGCGTTTTGCGACGCCCAGACATATCGTCCTAAGCGAACCTGAGCCGAAACGTGACGATTTGCATCCCCAAGATGACCTATGGTTGTTTGATGCGCCGCGCGAATTGTCAGCTTATAAAGCCGATTATGGCCAGGCGATGAGCGGATTGTCGGGGCACCTCGCAAGCGTTCGCGACTTGCTCAGCAGAATTTCGCCAGTGGCACCTTTGCAAGCCGAAGATTATGCCGGTCATACCGAAAGCTACACCAGTACGGGCGTGGTTTGGTCTGATACGATTTTGTTCGATGGTGAACCAGCTCCAATGACCATGTGGGGCGAAAGTGCGTTTGAAGATGATCTGCATGATCTCTTCGAAGGTGCGGAGATGATCAAGAATGATCTGATCGCAAATGAGCTTTTTGGCGGATACGGGTCTGTTCCTGCACTCGCCTCCTAAATTCCAATTTGTTTTCGGGACATGTAGATTATGGCTGATGGATTTTCTCCACACGGCACAGTAACTGAACTAGAACCAATAACACCCGTGCGTAGCGCCCGCGTTGTGGTTGTCGGTAATGAAAAAGGCGGGGCTGGTAAGTCCACCGTTTCTGTTCATTTGTGTATCGGATTGTTGCGCTCCGGGCTGAAGGTTGGCGCGATTGACCTTGATGTACGCCAGCGTAGCCTGACCCGTTATATGGAAAACAGAATGCGCTGGATCCGCTCTACCGGATCACAGCTTCCGATGCCGGAGATTATTCGGGTCGATGCGAGTGACGAGCGAAATCTCGATAGCGCCGAGTCAGAAGAGCTTGAGCGCTTCGAGAGCAGCTTCAAGCGCTTGCAGGCGAGTTGCGATGTTATTCTGATTGATGCGCCTGGCGGCAATACGTTCTTGTCACGGCTTGCGCACACATATGCCGATACACTGATTACTCCGTTGAATGACAGTTTTGTCGATTTCGATCTTCTTGGTGATGTTAACCCGCAAACGCTGGAAGTGATCCGGCCGAGCTTCTATTCCGAGATGGTTTGGAACTGCCGTAAGAAAAAAGCGCAGACGAGCCGCCGGCCGATTGACTGGATTGTGATGCGCAACCGGATGTCGCCGCTTGAAGCGCGCAACAAGTTGAAAGTTGGCGAGGCGCTCGACAATCTCGCTAAGCGGATCGGGTTTCGGATGGCGGCTGGACTGTCCGAACGGGTGATCTATCGCGAGCTGTTCCCGACAGGGCTAACGCTGCTGGACCTTACCGAGCATCAGTCGAGCGTGAGCTTTACGATGAGCCATGTGGCTGCACGGCAGGAATTGCGCGATCTGTTGATCCTGATGCGGCTGCCGGAGATGAGCGGCAAGGAACTTGGCTTCTAGCGAGACAAGGACACCGAACAAACACATGCGAACATAGAAAAGCCCCCGCCCGGATAGACCGAGCGGGGGCTTTGTTTTTGGTCGCGATGGGGAAGGCCTATTCTTCGATAGGGTTCCCGTCTGCGTCGAGCTCGACAATGTCGATGCCCAATTCCATCAGGCTTGGAAGGATGGTTGCCTTGTCACCCACGACAACCATAATCATCTCTTCTGGATTGAGGAATTTCGCGGCAAGGCCGTTGACGTTTGCGATTGTGAAATCGCCGAGAATGGCTTTTTGCTCGTCAATGAACCCGTCCGGAAGATTGTAGGTCTGGATATTGTCGAGGAAGCGTAGCTTCTGGAACGGGGTTTCATACCGGCGTGCATCGGATTGACCGATGGCGCTTTTGGTAAAGGCCAATTCTTCCGCTGTGATTCCCGTTTCATTGTACTCTTTTATCTCCTTGAGGAATTCGACGATCGACGCCGCAGTGGAGTCGCTGCGGACACCTGCCTGCGCCGTATATGCACCATAGCCATCTTCACCCCGGAAGAATGAGCGGGCGCCATAGGAGTAGCCCTTGTCCTCGCGGAGGTTGAGATTGATGCGGCTATTGAATGCACCGCCAAGGACGAAGTTCATCAGGCCAGCGCGATAGTATTCGCCGGTTGCGTCAAATGGGAGGGCGCGTCGTCCAATCCGGATTTCCGATTGTGCAGCGGCTTCTTTGTCGATGAGATAAAGTGTGCCGGTTTGCAGTTCCGGGAACGGCTTGAACTCAGGGACGGTTACGGCGGTTGCTTCCCAGTCCGCAAACACGCCGAGTTTCTCTGTAAGTTCGGCTTCCGGCAGATTGCTGACCGCAATAACCGAGGCAACGCTGGCAGAATAGTTCTCTTCGTAGAAGCTGCGGACATCATCGAGTGTGATGGCTGCAACGGTCGCCTCGGTGCCATCGCTTGGGTAAGCCATGGCATTGTCGCGGCCAAAGAGGAGCTGGTTATACACAGCTGTTGCGGTGACGGCTGGCTGGGTTTTCGAATTGGCGATGCCTTGCAAGGTTTGACCTTGAAGACGGGCAAAATCATCCTCATTGAATGCCGGAGTAAACAGGCGCTCGGCCACGAGGTCGAGTGTTTCATCCAGGCTGTCGGTGAGTGAGCGGACTGTGATTGTCGTGGTGTAATCGCCAGAGCCTATATTGATCCGGGACCCCAGCTTTGCGAGCCGGTTGGACAATTCTTCATTTGTCGATCCTTCGGTTGCTTCTCCGAGCATTGAGGCTGTGAGAGAGGCAAGGCCGAGTTTTTCGAGTGGTTCGCTTTTTTGTCCGACGGCCAACTGGATCTGGATTGCGGTCGTCGGGGTCTCGTCATTGACGGCACCGAGAATAGCGATCCCGTTTGCAAGTTCTGCACGCCAAAGCTCTGGCACTGTCAGAGATAGATCGACATCCGAGGCTGACGGTTGCACCGAGCGATCGAAATCATCTTGTGCTATCCGGAGGTCGAGACCATCAGCAGTTGGGGACTCGGGGATTGTCCGCTCATAGCGGCCCCACGTGTCTGGTCCGGCGATGCCGTCGATTTGCCCTTTGGGAACGATCGACATGATCACAGCGGGCTTGTCTTTGATATATTGTTCGTAGACCCGCAAGACATCCGCTTTGGTTACGGCTTCATATCGCGCGACATCGTTTTGGATATAGTTCGGATTGTTCGCGAAAGTTTCGTAGAAGGCGAGCTGGCTGACTTTGCCTGAGACGCTTTCGAGACCAAATACCATGCCTGAAATGATGCCGGCTTTGACGCGTTCGAGATCGTCATCTTCAACGCCGCGTGTTTCAAACTCTTCGAGCGAGGCGCGCATAATGGCCTCGATTTCGGTCAGGCTTGTGCCTGAGGCCGGATTTGGTAATGCGAGCAGGGTGAACTGGCAGGCGAGTTCCTGACAGCCATGGCGCGCTTGCGCTTGTACCGCTTTGCCGTCGCGGACGAGGTTTTTGTACATCAAAGATGTACGGCCTTCGCCGAGAATCGAGTTGAGCACATCAAGTGGCGCTTCGTCTTCATGGCGGGCATAGACGGTCGGCCAGCTCATATAAGCGAGCGGCAGAGCGACATTGTCTTCAAGAGAGATGTAGCGGTCCTGGTCGAGTGTGACGGGGGTCGGCACAGGGTCGGCAACCTCGGGGCCGGCGGGAATTGAGCCGAAATATTTGGCGATCATTTCGAGCGTTTCGGTTTCATCGAGACGCCCGCCTACGGTCAGGACGGCATTGTTTGGTCCATACCAACGCAGGAAGAACCGCTTGAGATCATCGAGATTGGCGCGGTCCAGGTCTTCAAGATAACCGATGACGCTCCATGAATATGGGTGACCTTCGGGATAGAGAGCTTCGCCAACCCGCTCGCCGAGCAATCCGTAGGGGGCATTGTCGACACGTTGTCCACGCTCGTTTTTGACGGTCTCGCGCTGAACTTCGAACTTTTCTTGCGTGACGGCATCAAGCAGGAAGCCCATCCGGTCGGCTTCGAGCCAGAGCATTTTCTCTAGTTGGTTAGCAGGCGCTGTCTCGAAATAATTGGTGCGGTCGGTATTGGTTGTACCGTTCAGTGTGCCGCCCGATTCGGAGATGAGGCGGAAGTGTTCTTCATCGGCAACATTTTCTGAGCCTTGAAACATCATGTGTTCGAAGAAGTGTGCGAAACCCGACTTGCCGATGTCTTCGCGGCCGGAGCCGACATGATAGGTCACATCAACATGGGCAATCGGGTCGGAATTGTCTTGGTGAAGCACGACGGTAAGGCCGTTTGGCAGGCGGTACTTCTTATAAGGGATGACAATTTCATCGCCCGTGCGTTCAACGGTTTCGACAAGAACCATGCCGCCCGGTAGGGCTGGTTCTGTGACAGCTGCGGCTGTCGTGTCGGCGGGAGCTTCTACGGCTGCGGGAGCCGCATTGCCGAACAGGTCGGGAAGTTCGAAGGTTTCACAAGCCGTGAGTGTTAGGGCTAAACTTGCCGACAGGAGGAGGGATTTGCGCATGGAAATGCCTTTCGAGATTGCAGGACTGTATAGAATGCTCTCCAATCCTTAGTTGAGGGCGGGAGGGATGGCTAGTCCTATGCCGAAAAAATTCGTCGTTTTTCGATCAATTTTGGTTTTCGAAAATCGGTGTTCGGGGCAACGCCTTCACGGTTTGTGATCGTGCGCTGGGGATTATTAATACGGGGAAATTTATGCTGGTCTAATCTGCCTGTAGTCGCTCGGCAGCGATGTCCGCATAATAGGTAATGATGCCCGATGCACCTGCGCGTTTGAATGACATCAAAGCTTCCATCATAACGCGTGGCCCATCTATCCAGCCGCGCTCGTGTGCGGCCATGATCTGGGCATACTCGCCGGACACCTGAAAGACAAAGGTCGGAACGCGGAATTGGGTTGATACGCGCTGGACGATATCTAGATAGGGAAGCCCGGGCTTGACCATGACCATATCAGCCCCTTCGGCGAGATCCATCGCGACTTCGCGCAAAGCCTCTTCGCTATTGGCGGGGGTCTGCTGATAGGTCTGCTTGTCGCCTTTTAGGGCTGCGGCGGACCCGATTGCATCGCGATACGGACCGTAGAAGCCGCTCGCATATTTGGCGGCGTAAGACAGGATCATGGTGTTGGTGTGACCAGCATTCTCGAGGGCAGACCGAATGGCTCCAACCCTGCCATCCATCATGTCGGACGGCGCGACGATGTCTGCGCCTGCGTCGGCTTGCACGAGGGCCTGCTTGACCAAAGCCTCGACGGTTTCATCATTGAGGACATAGCCATCCGCGTCGATCAAGCCGTCATGGCCATGGGTTGTGAACGGGTCGAGCGCGACGTCGCAAATGATACCGACATCGGGGGCGACTTCTTTCATGGCTTTGATGCAACGCGGGATCAGACCGTCAGGGTTAAGGCTTTCGGAGCCGGCTTCGTCTTTGTGGGCGAGATTGATATGCGGGAATATGGCGATGGCCGGGATGCCGAGGGAGGCTGCTTTGCGCGCGGCTTTGGCGGCTTCTTCGACATTGAGCCGATCAATGCCCGGCATGCTGTCAATCGGAATTCGGGGCGTCTCGCCATCATGGACAATCAGGCTCCAGATCAGGTCGGCGCTTGTCAGCGTGTGTTCTGCGGTGAGGGCACGGACCCATGATGTCTGGCGCAAACGGCGCAGGCGGGTGGCGGGGAAACGCTGTGGGAAGATCGGTTCGGTCATAGATGGTGTTTTAGAGGTCGCAAGCAGGGACGGCAAGCGGTCAGTGGGGCCGCATCAACCAAGTATGGAGCGTTTGATCTGTCGGCGCATAAAGCAGCGCTGGCTAACATCGAGGGTCTCTGCCTGCACACTATTGATTTCGTGCATCCAATCGGTCCACTTTTTTTGCGGGATTTCTTTGAAGCCGTGTGAGCCATAAAAAGGGGCATTCCACGGCACGTTGCGGAAGGTGGACAAGGAGATTGACCGCTCGCCAATGTCTTTGGCGCTGGCAATGCAAAACTCGACAAGAGCGCCGCCGAGGCCTTTGCGGCCATGATCCGGGTGGACGGCAATTTCGTCGATATAGAGATCAGGCGGGCGGTGGCTGGTCAAAAGGAAGCCAACGGGTAAATCCTCCGTATCGGTGACCACGCAACTCATTTTTGCTTCGATGGCCTGCTGATGCCATTCGATCGAGATGTGGTCGTCCAAATTTTCTTCCGGAATCAGACCTGTAGGGGAAAATAGCTCGTTTCCAGCCAATTCGATGAGAATGAGTTGGGGAATGTCGAGGGGCGTTGCGGGCCTTATCTGATAACCGGGTGGCATTTTGACCATTGACGCTGCGTTCCCATATGACATGTGTCTGGGGAACTTATAACGAATTCCGACGGGAGCTGCTAATGGCAAACTCACTTAATGAAGAACAGGTCATGATTCAGGACATGGCCCGTAAATTTGCAGCCGATCAGCTGGCGCCACATTCGGAGCGCTGGGACGAAGAAAAACACTTTCCGATTGATGTGATCAAGTCTACGGCGGAGCTCGGATTTGCCGGACTTTATACGCAAGAAGATGTCGGCGGCTCGGCTTTGTCGCGCCTTGATGCGGTTTTGATCTTCGAACAATTGTCGCAAGGGGATGTGTCCACAGCGGCGTTTATTTCGATCCATAATATGGCGACCTGGATGATCGACCGGTTTGGCAGCGATGAATTGCGCAAAGCATGGGTGCCGCGCCTGACGAGTATGGAATTGGTCGCCTCTTATTGTTTGACCGAACCGGGCGCTGGCTCGGATGCGGCGTCGATGACGACGCGGGCGGTTAAAGACGGTGATGAATATGTCATCACGGGCGGCAAGCAATTTATCTCCGGCGCTGGTGTGTCCGATGTTTATGTTGTGATGGCGAAAACCTCCGATGACGGCGCAAAGGGCGTGTCGGCCTTTATCCTTGAAAAGGGTATGGACGGGCTATCGTTCGGAGCCAATGAGAAGAAAATGGGTTGGAATTCCCAACCAACCAAACAGGTGATTTTCGATGGCGTGCGGGTGCCTGCGGCCAACCGGATTGGGGATGAAGGCAACGGGTTCCGTTTTGCGATGGCCGGTCTTGATGGCGGGCGGCTGAACATTGCGGCGTGTTCGCTTGGCGGGGCGCAATTCGCGCTGGACCGTGCGCTGGAATATGCCAAAGAGCGCAAACAGTTCGGCAAGGCGATTGCGGACTTTCAAGCCACGCAATTCAAATTGGCGGATATGGAAACCGAGCTACAGGCCGCGCGGGTGATGCTGTATGAAGCGGCGCGCAAGCTTGATGCGAAAGCGCCGGACGCAACGCGTTGGTGTGCGATGGCCAAACGGTTTGTCACCGATACCGGTTTCAAGATTGCCAATGATGCCCTGCAAATTCATGGCGGATATGGCTACCTCAAGGATTACCGCGTCGAGCAGAGTGTGCGCGATTTGCGGGTGCATCAGATACTTGAAGGCACCAACGAGATTATGCGTGTGATTATCTCGCGGGATATGTTGCGCGGATAGACTTGCGGTTCGGCTATTCGGCCTGCCAAACCACATCTCCGGCGACCACGGTTGCGACGGATTTGGCGTTCAGGATGTCGGCCTCGGGAATGGTCATGAGGTCCGCGCTGAAGGCGCTGAGATCTGCGAGTTTGCCAACTTCGATTGTGCCGAGTGTGTCTTCTTGAAAGCTGGCAAAGGCTGGCGCTGACGTGAACATTGCGAGCGCTTCTTGCCGCGTGACCGCTTGTTCGGGATGCCAGCCTTCGCCAGAAAATCCGGTCAGGTCTTTGCGAGCAACAGCAGCGTAGAACTCGATCAGAGGATCGCCGACCTCCACTGGGGCATCGGTCCCGCCAACGATGAGCGCACCGGCATCGAGAAGCCCGCGCCATGCATAGGCGCCTGCAAGTCTTTGCTGACCCAAACGGTCGGGGGCGAAGTGGAGATCACCAATGGCATGGCTTGGCTGCATGGAGGCGATCAGTCCGGAATTGGCCATACGGGAGATGTCGCGCGGGTCGAGGATTTGGGTATGTTCGATCCGCCAACGGAGTTTGGACATGCCGCCGACAAAGACGCTCATACGTTCGGCCATGTCGATGAGGCGCTGATTGGCCCGGTCACCGATAGCATGCATTGCGAGCTGCACATCATTCGCTGCCGCCCGATCAACGGCATCGGATAAGTCGCCTTGTTCGATCAGGCTTAGGCCGCTGGTGTCGGGCTGGTCGCTATAGGGCGCGAGCAATTGCGCGCCGCGTGAGCCAAGTGCGCCATCCATATAGAGTTTGACGGCGCGGTTCTGGATCGTATCGGTCTCGTGGGCACGGGCAATGGCGATGTCAAAGCCTTCGCGATCATAGGCATTGTGCAGACGGATCGGGAGTTTGCCGTTAGTGTCGAGCGCTTGCATGATCGGGGCTTGCTCTGGAGAGACGGACATATTGTGCATGCCTGTCCATCCGCGCGAGACGTAGACTTGCGCGCCGGTTTCGAGCGCTGTGGAAATATCGGTCGTGCTTGGGGCTTCGATCAGGGAGGTTATCAGCCCCATCGCATTGTCGATGAAAATGCCCGTGGCTAGGCCATCGGCGCCGCGCTCGATGCGGCCGCCATCGGGGTCTGGTGTGTCATTGGTGATGCCAGCAGCT
Source organism: Hyphomonadaceae bacterium (assembly GCA_039942135.1). Taxonomy (GTDB): domain Bacteria; phylum Pseudomonadota; class Alphaproteobacteria; order Caulobacterales; family Hyphomonadaceae; genus CALLCD01. The sequence continues at coordinate 14,247 of JBDVDE010000029.1, read as the reverse complement.
TGCATGGCTGCGGAGTTTGCGACCAAGGCGTGACCGTCGGCGCGGATCAGGATGAGGGGATTGTGCGGGGCTGCGCCATCCAGGTCTATGGCGTTGGGCATGCGATCTTCTGGCCAGCCTGTTTCGATCCAGCCGCGACCGACAAAGACCTGATCTTCTGGCGAGCCGAAGACGACGGCTTCGACATGTGTGGTCAGGTCGACAACGGACGCGGTTCCGGTCAGGTCGAGGCTGAGCTCGCGCTGGCCGATGCCGAGCAGGTGCGCGTGGCCATCGACGAAGCCGGGAAACAGCGTTGCGCTACCAAAGTCGATGATTTCGGCAGGGCCGTCGGGCGTTATGGAATTTGCGTCCGAGCCAAGCGGGAACGTAGCAATGATGAGGCCGTCCTCGTTGACGGCTAGTCCCGAGACCTGCGGCTCGTCGGGGTTGCCGGTGTAGATGGTATCGGCAGTGAAGATGCGCACGGGTTCGCTGAAGACGACATCATCTGGTGCGCCGCTCGTGTCGGAGCAGGCGGCAAGGCCCAAGGCTATGAAGCTGATGGCGGCAAAACGGCGGTTGACTGAACGCATGATGAATCTCCCTCTTCTTGGTTTATGGCATAGTCCGCTGCCGCTCGCCAATCAGGATTTGGTCTGGTCGGTCTTGGTTTGACGGGCAGCTCTGGTGTGCTCACCGCGCACGGTGCGGCCGGTTTTTACTGCATCTTTGCCAAATTTGGCGCGGGCTTTATCTGCGGCGCGCTCGGCGCTGGCGCGTTTTTTGACATTTGGGTCTAGCAGATCGGCGGCGTCTGTTTTGGCGGCGGGCGTGAGCGTAGAAATGCCGACACCGATGAGGCGGAACTGGCGGCCTGTGGCTTCGCGGGCGAGCAGGGTGCGGGCGGTGCGGAAGATGGCCTGAGCCAGTTGGGTAGGGGTGGTCAGCGAGACGCGGCGGGTGATGGTCTGGAAGTCGGACGATTTGAGTTTGAGGGTGACGACTGCGCCTTCGACGCCAGCGGCTTTGGCGCGGTCGGCTGTTTTGACGCTCAGCTTCCAGAGTTCGTCTTCGAGTTCACCGAGGATGTGGATGTCGGCAAAGAATGTGGTTTCGGCAGAGACGGATTTGCGCACGCTGTCGGGTTGGACCGGGCGATTGTCGCGCCCGAAGGCGCGTTCATATAGCCAAAGACCGGTTTCGCCATATAGAGCGATCAGCTCTTTTCGGTTTGCGGCTTGAAGGTCTGCGATTGTGCGATAGCCGTCGCGGATAAGCTTTGCAGCGTGTTTGGGACCGACGCCGTGGAGGAAGTCAGGTTTGTGCGGGGCGAGGAAAGCGGGGGCCTCTTCGGCGCTCAGGACAGAAAATCCGCGGGGTTTGTCGAGTTCGCTGGCGGTTTTGGCGAGGAATTTGTTTGCCGAAAGGCCAATCGAGACGCTGATGCCGACATCGCGCTCGATTTCCAAAGCAAGGCCGGCGAGGGCTTTTGCCGGAGAGGCCTGATTGATCTTTTCCGTGCCAGAGAGGTCGAGATAGGCCTCGTCGATCGAGACAATCTGCACAAGGGGCGTGAGCGCACGCATTTTCTCGCGGATTTGCGTCGCGGCAATTTGGTATTTTTCGTATTCTGGCGGCATTACAATAGCATCAGGGCAGGCCTTGAGCGCCTTGAACATGGGCATGGCTGAGCGGGCACCATAAAGCCGCGCAATATAGCAAGCGGTGGACACAACGCCTCGATGACCGCCGCCAATGAGCACCGGTTTGTCCTTTAATTCGGGATTATCGCGCTTGGCAATCGCCGCATAGAAGGCGTCGCAGTCGATATGGGCGATGTTGAGTGAATGCAATTCAGGGTGGCGAATACTGCGAATTCCCCCACAGTTATTACAGTTCGCAGTCGGGGCTTCAGGCGTGTGCATGCAGTCGCGGCAGAGCGTGTCCATTTTTTTGCACCTCCGCTGACAGTGTTAATGCGTTTTGCGCGTGTTTCTACATAGCTGTAAACAAAGATTAACGATATCTGGCTAGTGTCCACGGGTAATTTCGGGATCGTCCCGAATCATATCTAGTGAGAATCATGGCAGACGAGCCACGCAAATCTGTACTGGTGGTCGAGGATAATGAGCTGAATATGCGGCTCTTTTGCGACCTATTAGATGCTTTCGGCTATGACACACATGCGAGCCGTGATGGCGCCCGTGCGGTTGAAATTGCCCGTGCTGAAATGCCTGATTTGATCATTATGGACATCCAGTTGCCCGAGGTTTCCGGTCTCGATATTACCCGTTGGATTAAGGATGATCAGGACATTGCGCATATTCCGGTTCTGGCTGTGACAGCATTTGCGATGCGGGCAGACGAGCAACGTGTGCGCGCCGCGGGATGTGAGGGGTATTTGTCCAAACCGATCCAGATGATGAGTTTCATGCGGGCGGTTGAGGAATTGATCAATGGAGCGCCTGTCTCATGAGTGGGCGCATACTGGTTGTAGACGATATTCTGGCCAATCGGCGACTGCTGCAAGCCAAGCTGGAAGCACGCTATTTTGAGGTGATCATGGCGGCAGACGGGCCGTCGGCCTTGAAGATGGCAGCAGAGCATTCGCCTGACGTCATTTTGCTGGATGTGATGATGCCCGGCATGGATGGATATGAGGTTTGCCGCCGCCTTAAGGCAAATCCCGACACGGCCTTTATTCCGGTGGTTATGGTCACGGCACTGAACCAGCAAGAGAATCGGCTAGAGGGCCTCAAAGCGGGCGCCGACGATTTCATGACCAAGCCGTTCAATGACTTCGGACTTATGACACGTATTGGCGCGCTGATGCGCTATCATGCTGTGGCGACCGAGTTGCGTCAGCGTGATGGAGCCGGTGCGCAAATGGGCTGCGAAACCGAGGCTGAAACTGAAACCATGGGCCGACCATCGCGGGTTGTTGTTGTCGATGAAAATACACGCCGAGCCCGCCGGATCTCGGAACATTTGCGGGGCGCTGGTCATATCACCGCGTCCTTGCAGGATATGGGGAATGATGTTCATTCGCGCGGCATTGATGTCTTGATCCTTGCGCTTGACCAGCAGGGATTTGATCCGCTGCGGCTTTGTGCGCAGTTCAAAATAGGGGAGCGGACACGGTCGGTGGCGATGTTGCTTATCTGTGATGAAACGAATCAGGATTTGGCGATGAAAGCGCTGGAGCTTGGCGCGAGCGATATTATTATGTCGCCTGTGGATCGTCAGGAATTGCTTGCGCGGGTCGGCACGCAAACACGCAGGACGCGCTATATCGAACTTCTAAGACGGCGTGTTGATCGGGGCATCGAGCTTTCAATTATCGACCCGCTTACAGGGCTTTATAATCGCCGGTATATGATGAACCAGCTCACCCAGCTCGCGAGCCGAAGTGCCGTCGATTCGGGGTCTGTCTCTGTGGCCGCATTCGACATTGATCACTTTAAAGCGGTCAACGATACGCACGGTCATGATGCGGGGGATGTGATTCTCAAAGACTTTGCTGAACGGCTGCGCGAGAATGTCCGGCCGATGGACATTGTTTGTCGGCAAGGCGGTGAAGAGTTTCTGGTGATTATGCCGGACGTGACCGGGGATTTGGCCTGTATGGCTGCCGAACGGATACGCTGCGCGGTTGCCGGACGGCCATTTTCCGTCTGCGGCGATCTTGCCTTGGATATCACTGTGAGTGCCGGAGTGGCGACGAATGAAGGCCGCTCAGCGGATACGCAATTGCTGCTAAGGCAGGCCGATGAGGCGCTATATGCGGCCAAGAAGTCCGGACGCAACCGCGTGATGTCACTGGCTGCCTAGGCGCTCTCAAAATTTAATGAATTCAAACTCTTATCGCGTCCACGCAAAGGTTATCCTCTGCGCGGAATAGAGGTGATTATTGCGATTTTCGAGCGAATTGGAAATTCAGCAGAGGCAGACTTATTTGATCTTGCCTTCTTTGAACTCGACATGCTTGCGAGCAATCGGGTCATACTTCTTCATCACCATTTTCTCCGTGAGATTACGCGGGTTCTTTTTGGTGACATAGTAGAAGCCCGTTCCTGCGGTGGAGTTCAGGCGAATCTTGATATTTGCAGGTTTAGCCATGACGGGCTCTCTTATACGTATATTGAACTGGAACGCTTAATGACCAGACTGGCTGGGTAAGTCAAGGCATGAAACGCGTGAATGCGGTGTTTGTTCTGATGGCTAGGTGTTTCGATCCTTGGGCGCGCGTATCGGGCGCATGAGGCCTTCCTGCGCAACCGAGGCAACGAGCGTACCGTCTTGCTTGAAAATCATACCTCGATTGAAGCTGCGGGCGCCGCCTGCATGGGGGCTATCTTGGGTATAGAGCATCCATTCATCGGCCCGCGCGGGCGCATGGAACCACATGGCGTGGTCGAGGCTGGCCATCATGGCTTTGCCGGTATGCCATGACACAGCGTGCGGGCGCGTGCCGCTGTCGAGCAGAGACATGTCGGAGGCGTAAGCCATGAGGCATTGGTGGATGGCAGGACCGCCCTCGAAGCAGCGATTGGCTCTGAACCAGACATCGTGCTGAGCCGAGACCGGCTTGGGGTCAGTAAAGCTTTGCGGATTGACGGGGCGCATTTCAATCGCGCGGGCACGGGTCAGCTGTTGGTGCAAGGCTTCAGGAAACATGTGCAAGGCTTCTTCGCGAAGCTGGCGGCGGGTCTTAAGCCCCTCGGGGCCGGGCACATCGGGCATCTTCGCTTCGTGAAACCACCCGTCTTCCTGAATATGGAACGAGGCTGCGAGATTGAAGATTTGTTTGCCATGCTGGATCGCGACCACGCGGCGTGTGGTGAAGGAGCGGCCATCGCGCGAATGGTCGACCTGATAGATGATCGGAACGGTAGGGTCACCCGGCCGGATGAAATAGGCGTGCATGGAATGGCAGACCCGATCTTCCACGGTCTGATAGGCGGCCATCATAGCCTGACCGATCACTTGTCCGCCGAACACACGCTGGGAGGTTTCATCTGGAGAAACACCTCGGAACAGGTCGGTCTCCAAGCGTTCGAGTTTTAGAAGATCGAGGACGATTTCAAGTGCATCAGGTTCAGCCATGGCGGGCAATTCCTTTGAGGGGGCAAAAATCACTGGCTATCATGGAGTAAGTCGGCTTGGAATGGTGAATTACTGAATTGTTCGCAAGGTATTCATTCTTTCCTGCTATGCGGTATGAGTAGATATCGGTAAGAGTCGGAATGACGCGATGAGGAAAATATTATTATGGGATTGATAGCCAACTTGCAGCGCGACTGGGTCACGATTTCCGGCATTCGGAAACTGCTGAAATCAACGAGCTATATCAGCCCCGAGAGTAAGATTTTGCTGGCCGATGATCTCGAAGCGAGTGTTGACCTCTATGGTGCGAATGTGGCCGTCCGGTTTGAAGGCGAGCTTGTCACCTATAATGAGCTAGACAAGATGGCCAATAAAGTGGCGCATTGGGGGCTTGGCGAGGGGCTGAAGGCTGGCGACGCGGTGGCCCTGTTTATGGGCAACTGCCCTGAATATATCGCGATCTGGTTTGGCTTGGCGAAAATTGGTGTGGTGACGGGATTGATCAACCACAATCTTGGCAATGAGGGCTTGGCGCATTGTGTGAATATTGCCGAGGCCAAAGCGATTATTTTCGGGACCGAGCAGGCGGAATTGCTCGACAGCGCGCGTGAACATCTCACGGGCGAGATGAAGTTCTGGTGTTATGGCGCAGCGGCGAACAGTGAAGACTTCGAGGCTGCTTTGACCGGCATGTCGGACAAGCGGCCCGACCGGAGCCACCGTGAGATGCTCAAAGGTGCTGATCTGGCGCTCTATGTCTATACGTCCGGCACGACAGGATTGCCAAAAGCGGCCAAGCTCGTTCAGGGGCGGACGCAAGGCATGATGCGGACATTTGTGACACCGACGCAGACAACCGCGCGTGACAGGGTTTACATCACGCTGCCGCTTTATCACGGGACCGGCGGACTTTGCGCTGTCGGGATTGCGCTATATTCGGGCGCGAGCATTATTCTGCGGCGGAAGTTCTCGGCTTCTAATTTTTGGGATGATGTCGCAGACGAAGGCGCGACGGTGTTTGTATATATTGGCGAGCTTTGCCGGTATTTGCTTAATCAGCCGACCCACCCGAAAGAGCGTGCACACAAGCTACGCACAGGGTTTGGCAATGGGCTACGCCCCGAAATCTGGCAGGAGTTTCTTGACCGGTTCAATGTACCATCACTTGTCGAGTTTTACGGCTCGACCGAAGGCAATGTCTCGTTTTTGAATTTTGACGGCAAGGTTGGCGCGGTTGGACGTATTCCGAAAATTCTCGAAAAGAAGTTTGACCATGTCGCTTTCGTGAAGTTCGACATTGAAGAAGAGGTTCCGATCCGGGGCGATGACGGATTTTGTCAGATCGCCGATGCAGATGAAACTGCCGAAGTGCTGGGCCGTGTTGGCGAAGATGCGCGGACGCGGTTTGAAGGGTATAATGATCCCGAAGCCACCAAGAAGAAGCTTCTGCACGATGTGTTCGAGGCAGGCGATATGTGGTTCCGGACCGGCGACCTGATGCGCAAGGATGCCGACGGGTATATCTATTTCATGGACAGGATTGGCGATACGTTCCGCTGGAAGGGTGAGAATGTCTCGACCAATGAAGTTGGCGAGGCGCTTACCGGTATTGACGGCATTGCATTGGCGAATGTCTATGGTGTGCCAATCCGCGGTATGGACGGCAAAGCCGGAATGGGCGCGATAACGCTCAATGGCGACGTCGATTTCGAACACTTGCATGAGCAACTTTGCGGCCGGTTACCAACTTATGCGGTGCCGGTTTTCCTACGGGTCCAGAGCGAAGCGGAAACGACCGGAACGTTCAAATATCGTAAAGTCGATCTTGTGCGTGACGGGTTTGATCCGGAGGCGGGCGCTGATCCGGTTTGGTTTGCTCATCCGGACAAGCGCAAATATGTGCTGCTGACCCAAGAACTGTACAATATGATCTTGCAAGGCGGCTTCCGTTTCTAAAAACGGTGCGCTGAATACGACATTGAGGCTGGTCTTGGATTCGGCGAGGGCTTAAGAAGAAGCCATGTAGCTGGCGCGGGAGGCTGGATCATGAGCGATTTGCCTGAGACACCAGAGAACCAAGTCCCCCAAGACGGGCAGGACGGGCAGTCGCAAATTGATGCGCAACTGCTTGAAGCCTTGCAGGACGCGCTGGCCCAACGCGATGGCCCTTTGCTGATGCACATGCTGGACGGGCTTCATCCCGCTGATGCGTCCGATATTCTAGAACAATTTTCGAGCGATGATTTTGCCGAAGTGATTGCACTTTTGGGCGACGATTTCTCGGCCGATGTTCTGGTGGAACTGCGTGACGAGTATCGGGCCGATGCGGTTGAGGTCTTGTCGGACGAGGCCGTGACGGCGGTTTTGCCCGATCTGGAATCTGATGATGCGGCGGCGCTTCTCGAAGATGTGGAAGAAGACCGCCGCGCGCGGATTCTTGAAGATCTGGAACCTTTGGAGCGGGCGTCGCTCGAGCAAGCGCTCGATTTTGACGAGGAGACGGCTGGCCGGTTGATGCAGCGGGCATTTGTGGCTGCGCCGGAGTTTTGGACGGTCGGGCATACAATCGACCATGCGCGCGAAACGGGCGAGGCCTTGCCCGAGCAGTTCTTCGAAATCTACGTTGTTGACCCGGGCTTCAAAGTGCTGGGCGCGGTACCTTTGCCGCTTTTGTTGCGGACGCCGCGCGAGGTCAAACTGGCTTCGATTATGGCCGAGATCGAAGCTGAAATATCGACCGAGATGGATCAGGAAGAAGTGGCGTATCTGTTCCAGAAATACTCGCTGGCATCTGCGCCCGTGGTCGATGATGCGCGACGGATTACCGGTATGATTACTGTCGATGATATGGTCGATGTCATTCAGGAAGAGAATACCGAGGATTTGCTGGCTTTGTCAGGCGTGCGGTCTGCGGATGGTTCGGATACGGTTTGGGACTCGGTGAAAGCGCGCGCGCCTTGGCTTGGGGTCAATCTGTTTACCGCGTTTCTTGCGTCTGGAATTATTTCGATTTTTCAACCGGTTTTGTCGGCCTATGTGGCGGTGGCTATATTGATGCCGGTTGTCGCGGCGCTTGGCGGCAATGCCGGATCGCAAGCGCTGACGGTGACTGTGCGGGCAATTGCCGAGCGGGAGATGGAAGGTGCAGCGGCGCGGCGGGCGGTCTTGCGTGAAATGCTGACCGGGCTTGCAAACGGGCTGATATTTGCAGTTGGTGTCGGGGCGGTGACCCTGCTCTGGTTCGGCAATATGACCATGGCGATCACGATTGCATTTGCGATTTTAGCGACCTTCGTCTGGGGCGGGTTTGCAGGTATTGTGGTGCCGTTATCGCTGCAGCGGTTGGGGGTGGACCCTGCGGTGGCATCTTCAGTCTTCGTTTTAACGCTGACCGATACGATGGCCTTTTTCAGCTTCCTTGGTTTGGCCACACTTGTCCTATTGTGATTGATAATGATGAGTGGGCGCGGTTTTTGCACAGATCGCCCATGGAATTGAAATTGTCTCAGGATGGGCCATCCCATTATGCGTATGAAACGCACATCTAAGCTTGGACTCAGGCTGCTTATGAGCTTTGAAGGGTTTCGCTCGCGCGCAACCCCGCTTGGCGATGGGCGCTGGGTGATTGGCTATGGTCATACCAAAAGTGCCCGCGAGGGGGCTGTGGTTACCCAAGTTGATGCCCTATCGATATTACGCCAGTACGATTTGCCGCCAATTGAGCAATTGATCGAAGAAACAGTGCTGGCGCCGCTGAGCCAGAATGAATTTGATGCACTGGTTTCGCTGGTTTTCAATATTGGCAGTGACGCCTTCCGTGGCTCGGATGTGTTGGCGTTCCTGAATTCAGGTGAAAAACTGTCGGCGGGTGAAGCGATCACAGCTTGGCGCAAAGCCAAATTGAATGGCCGGCTGATTATTGTCGATGCACTGGTTCGGCGTAGAGCGGCTGAAAAGGCGCTGTTTTTGCGTCATCCGGGCGGTATGCCGATTGCGCCTTCAGTACATATCCGTCCCCAACTCGATGAAAAGGCTGCGCGGTTTATTCCGAGTGAGCCACCTGTTGTTGCGACGCGCGAACGTTCGGCGCCAAAGCCTGAAGTGATTGCAGTTGCTCCGGATGCACCTCAAGTCGCAGACCCAATCGAGCCACCGATCCGGCATCATGTGGTGCCAGATATTGCGGGTGTGACGCCGGACGAAGGCGATCTTGCTCCAATAAGCGAATTTCACGATTTGCCAGAACTCTCGGATGCTGAAACTGAAGATCAGCCAGACGTTCGCCAGACTGCGCCGGAGCTGGCTGCAGGACAACTGGTTGCCAGGCTGACACGTATTCTTGGCGAGCCGGACGGAGATGGTGGGCCAGTACCCTCAAGGCTTGATACCGAGCCTCTCGATGATGGACCCACGCCGGACGAGATTACCCGCGCGATTTCAGAATTGGCCGATGGCCCGCATGCGCCCGAAGACGACCTGCCTGCTTTGCCGGATATGGACGATCTTTCTGTTGAAAATGGAGACGAGCTACCGGAAGCGACTATAGTTCCCAAACCTCCGGTCATGATCGATGATCTTGAGCCGCTGGGTGATCCTGCGGCGATTGTCGGGGCTAATATCACGGAGCCGCCTGCCAAGACGGGGCGTAGCGGACTGAGCTGGTTGATTTATGTCTTGCTTGGCGTAATCGGTCTTGTGTTTGCCGGCGTCGGTATTGTGGGACCGAGTGCTGACTTTACCGGTGTGAACAATGGCGTCGGGGCGTTCGGATATATCGCAATGACGGTTCTGGGCGGTATGCTGGTTGCTCTGTCGCTCTATTTCCTAGTCAAAGCGATCATCAAAGGTCACGAGGCCTAGATCTGGTTTGTGCTTTGGTGTTGCTCGCCTAAGATTACCGCGCCGATATATTTAACCCGCAACAATCACTTTGTTGAGCGCATTCTCGGAGAGAACGCGTTCAGATGTATCCAAGGTTTCGACGGCTGACCTGTAGCCAGCCTCGACCGCAGCTTCATACGAATCCCAATCACGCAATTCGAGTTTCGAGATGTCCGGAATGACGCAGATATGGGCGTGCTCGCGATTGGCTCTGGGGTTCACGCCGACGGTGGCCGCGCGCATTAACAAAGAAGCAATCGGCGGGGTGCGGCGTAGGCCATTATGCAAGGCCCAGCGGAAAAAGCCCGGCGGCTCGATAAATTCGTCGGCGGGAAACCCGTGGCGTTGGCGCGTGACATCGGAACCGATATTCAGACCACGATGCAGGCCCTGCATAACATCGACCGGAAAATTGTTGAGGACACCACCATCAACAAGAACATCGCCATCATCAATCACGGGCGGCAAAATGCCCGGCAAAGCAATGGACGAACGCAAAGCGTGGCGGACAAAGCCGCGCCTGTGGATGCGCGAGTCGCCATCTGTGAGATTGGTTGAGACGCAATAATAGGGGATTTCGAGATCGCCGATCAGGGCGTCCCCGAAATGTTCTTTCAGGCGTTTGTCCACGCGTCTGCCGCGCACGAGGCCAACGACAGGGAGATTATAGTCGCCAAGGGGATTGGTCTCTACAAATCCCTTGCGGATGCGGTATTCAATCTCGGCATCGTCCCAGCCCATGGCAACACAGGCGGCAATGACGGCGCCCATAGATGTTCCGCCAGCAAAGTCTATCGGGATGTTGCGCTCACGGATCGCGCGGATCACGCCGATATGGGAGAAGGCACGTGCGCCGCCGCCGGAGAAGACAACGCCGACCGAACGGCCACTCATAATGCGGGCAAGGCGCTCGCAATCATCGCCCTTTTGTCCGGTCCAATGGAAGATGCGTTCGCCGCCTGTGGCCGATAGCCATTGGCCGGGTGTGGCGACGAGCCCTTGGCGTTTGCCGTGGAGCAGAATTACGTCGACGAGTTTGAATTGGCGCGCGGGGGAATTGTCGCGTTCGAGGATCGGGTCCGAGGGGACGGCATCAGCGCGTCCGAGGATCCAGATACGGTCGGCTTGCCGGACGGCCTGCTTATACCAGCCATCTTCGCCTAGCTCAGCGGTTAAGATGACAATGTCATTGTTCTTTTCGAGATGATCGAAATAGGTGGCGGATTTGTCTTCGCCTTCTTCGCGTTTCACCACCGTGGCTCTGAGGCCCATTCCGTTCAGGGTGGATTTCAGGGTCTCGGCACGGGCATCGACGTCAATGGTCGGCGATGTGGCGACCATGGTGAAGACTTTTGGTTCGGCGCGGGCCGAGCGGCGACCAGACTGGCGCAGGCGCAATAGGATAACGCGGATCAGGCGTTCGAGGATTTCGGGTTCGGCTTTGATGAGACGGTCAAAGCCTGCACGGCTGATGCTCATGAGTTCCGTGTCGCGCATTGCGTACACAGAATTGGAATGGGGTTCCGAGGAGTGTTCGCGGCCGCCCGAGAAAAGCGCCATCTCGCCGACAGGCTCTCCGGCACGGACATGGCCTAAGAAATCCATTGCGCCATTTTCGCGGGGTCTGAAGGCACCGAGTGTGCCCGACAGGACGAAAAAGATCGAATCAGCCGACTCGCCCGCTTCGAACAATGGCGATCCCGCTTTCAAGGAGAACCACTTGGCTTCCTTGCCAGCGGCACGCAATGCCCGCGCGGGCGCATCCTTCAAAAAGGGAATCGTTTTTAGCGATGGAACCAGTTCTATACCCATAAATTGGAACATGCCGTCTCCCGAGCGCACTGCAAAGCTTTTCGTCCAAAAAACCTCTGGGTTTCCTTGCAATTTGTGTGCGAGCTCGCGGCGAACTAGAGTTTCTGGTGGCGATAAGGGGTCATGCTTTGCTAAATATCCGCAAAATTAGGGCATGGGTTTGGCTGCGATCGGGCTGACGCGCGAAGATTTGGCGAATGCCCCTTTTGCCTCGTGCTGAAACCTGTTCTAACGGGGACCTGTAATCAGACTTGAAGGTGGCTTGTTTATGCCCGTATTGAAATCGAAACTCGATCCCGCATCTGCGGGATTTGCCGCCAATGCGAAAGCGATGGCCAAGCTGGTTGAAGAGCTTGGAGAAAAGACAGCCACTGTGCATCAGGGCGGGTCTGAACGGGCGCGCGAACGACATGTAGCTCGAGGCAAATTACTGCCGCGCGAACGGGTAGAGCGATTGCTTGATCCAGGAACCCCGTTTCTCGAAATTGGTGCACTCGCCGCGAACGGCATGTATGAGGATGCGGCACCCGGCGCGGGCATCATTACGGGTATTGGCCGCGTCGAGGGACGTGAATGCGTTGTCGTTTGTAATGATGCGACGGTGAAGGGCGGCACATATTATCCGATGACCGTGAAGAAGCATTTGCGGGCGCAGGAAATTGCACTGCAAAACCATTTGCCGTGTTTGTATTTGGTCGATAGCGGCGGGGCGAACTTGCCGCATCAGGCGGATATTTTTCCCGACCGCGATCATTTCGGACGGATTTTTTACAATCAGGCGAATATGAGTGCGCTCGGGATTCCGCAAATTTCGGCGGTGATGGGATCGTGTACGGCGGGCGGTGCTTATGTACCTGCAATGTCGGACGAGACGATTATTGTCCGCCAGCAAGGAACGATTTTCCTCGGTGGGCCACCGCTCGTAAAGGCGGCGACGGGCGAAGTGATTTCGGCTGAGGATCTTGGCGGGGCTGATGTGCATGCGCGAACCTCCGGCGTGGTTGACCATTACGCAGCGCATGATGATCATGCCTTGGCGATTATGCGCGGGGCCGTTCGGACACTGAACCGTCCCAAGCCGCAGCCTCTGGAAATTGCCGAGCCGCGTGAGCCGCTCTATGACATCGAAGAGTTGAACGGATTGGTGCCCGAAGACGCCAAAGAACCCTATGATGCACGCGAGGTGATTGCGCGTTTGGTGGATGGTTCCGAGTTCCACGAGTTCAAGAAACTCTATGGCGAAACACTGGTTTGCGGGTTTGCGCATATTTACGGGATGCCTGTGGCGATCCTTGCCAATAACGGCATTCTGTTCTCCGAGAGTGCCCAGAAAGCAGCGCACTTTATCGAGCTCGCCGACCAGCGCCGGACGCCGCTGATCTTCTTGCAAAATATTACCGGATTTATGGTCGGTTCGAAATATGAAGCGGGCGGCATTGCCAAGGATGGCGCGAAGATGGTGACGGCTGTGGCCACGGCGTCTGTGCCCAAGTTTACGGTGATCACAGGCGGCGGGTATGGCGCTGGCAATTACGGTATGTGCGGGCGGGCCTATAGCCCACGCTTCCTGTTTATGTGGCCGAACGCGCGCATCTCTGTGATGGGCGGCGAGCAGGCGGCCTCGGTTCTGGCGACGGTGACGCGCGACGGCAAAGAGCGGCGCGGCGAAGACTGGAGCGCGGAAGAGGAAGAAGCGTTCAAGGCGCCTATCCGCGAAAAATACGAAGCAGAGGGTAGCCCGTATTATTCGTCGGCCCGACTTTGGGATGATGGTGTGATTGCGCCGTCAGACACGAGACGGGTGCTTGGATTGTCCTTGTCGGCGGCATTGAATGCGCCATTTGGCGAACGCGGCTTTGGTGTCTTCCGGATGTAGGTTGGCGAGCTAGTGTACCGGATGATCATCTGGATAGGTTACTGACCAGTCCTGAAGCCATCTTGGTTCGGCAAGCAAATTTATGTCTTCGCTGATCACGTAGACGACTGGATATGTACCTTGGCTTTTGAGTTGGCCTGCTTTGATCAATAGCAACTGGTCGCGGAGTATGGATAGCTCGTTGCGCCCAAGCACCGGAATGTCATTGTTGACATTGGCGTGGGCCCCGCGAAACGCGACATCGGGCTGTGCTTGCGTGGCGGCCAGCACCTTGTTTGCCGACTGGACAATATCGCCAAGGCTGGCTGTCGGTGTGAACGCATTCATCCTGCCGCTAGCGGTGAAGAAGTCTCCGGTGAACATGACCTCCCGGTCTGTGTCGTAGAGCGAGACCGAATTGTCGGTGTGGCCGGGCGTGTAAAGCAAAACCAATTCGCGGCCGCCAAGGTCGATGGCAGTATTGGGCGCGACCCATTCGCTAACGGTCCAAACCGGAAGCTCGATCCCCTCGGCCGATCCAAGGTGTTGCCCCCAGCTCGGGCTCAGTTCATTTCCTTTTGCCTGCTTGCGTATGTGCGGGACGTCGACGA
>JBDVDE010000028.1:0-22048 GCA_039942135.1 Hyphomonadaceae bacterium | reverse complement strand
CGCCCGATGCGGCCCGCAAAAGCTGGCTCAAGGGACATCTGAACCCTGAAGGCGTTCTGGTGATCGATGCTGGCGCGGCCAGTGCTTTGCAAGGCGGTGCAAGCCTTCTGCCCATCGGGGTCAAAGGCGTGAATGGCCAGTTTGAACGCGGCGCAGCCCTGACACTTGAAACCGAGGACGGCACGGTCATCGCCAAGGGGATCACTGCATATTCGGCCGCAGATATCCGCGCCATTGCAGGCCAGCATACAGGGAATGTCGCCGAGATATTGGGCCTCGACCGCAGGCCTGCGATTATCCACCGCAATGATATTGCGCTCGTCGACTAGGCCGGATTAGGCCGCTTCAACCCGTTCCACACAGCTCGCCGCCTTGAGTGCACGCTGGGCTTTGATGCCGATCGGATAGGATTTGGGCAGCTTCACCGCAGCCACACGGCCATCGCCAAGCGGTAATTGAAGCAAGACCTCGCCGCGCTCTGGCGCTGGCGCTTTGGCCATTGCATCGAGCACCGAGGCAAGCTCGGGCAAATTCGCTCCGACACCGAGCCGGACGGTCAGCGTCTTTACAGGTGTGCCAAGCCGCGCCTCTTCTAGCGGCAGGACACGTGCGAGCGAAAGGCGGATCTCTTCTTCGCGCTTGCGCACTTCGACACGCAAGGAAATGGACTTGCCCGGTTCGAGCCGTTCACGCACATCATTGAGCATTTCCGGCATCACCATCAGTTCGGTTTCGCCGGTCGGGTCAGACACTGTGAGGAAAGCAAACTTGCCGCCAGAGCGCGCCGGTTTCTCGATCCGTCGCCTGACAACGCCGATCATCTCCAGCACCATCCGGTCCATCGCCTTACCAGCAATTTCGCTCGCCATGGTCAGGCGGGAACGGTCGACGGTTTCAAGGACATCATCAAGCGGGTGACCGCTCAGATAGAAGCCGACAGCGCCGAACTCTTCGTCGAGCATGTCTTGCGGGTTCCAGTCGGGCCGTTGCGGCAATGCTGCACGCACAGCCGGTTCGGCCTCTCCGAACAGACCGCCCTGCCCGCCAGCTCTGTCTTCTGCAGCACTTGCAGCCATCGCCGCCATCATTGGCGCAGCGGCATAGGCTTGGGCGCGGTTTGGCTCAAGTGCCGACATAGCACCTGCACGGCCAAGCTGCTCAAAGGCTTTCTTGTTGAGAGATTTAGGATCAACGCGCTCGGCGATGTCATGCAAATCCTTGAACGGTCCGCCGCTTTCGCGCTCGGCAACAAGATGCTTCATCGCCTCAAGCCCGACGCCTTTGAGCGCACCGAGGGCATAAACGACGCTCTTGTCGCGCACGTCGAAATCTGGCGTCGACGTGTTTACATCTGGCAAGATCACGGGAATTTTGAGCCGCTTTGCTTCTTGGAAGAAGGCGGCGAGCTTATCTGTATTGTGCAGATCGAGGCTCATCGAGGCAGCGAGGAATGCCACGGGGAAATGGGCTTTGAGATAGCCCGTCTGATACGAGATGACGGCATAGGCTGCGGCGTGGGATTTGTTGAAACCATAGCCTGCAAACTTCGCCATCGTGTCAAAAATATCATTGGCGAGCGGCGCATCGATCTTGTTCTCGCGTCCGGCGCACCCTTCGACAAAGCGGGCGCGCTGCTTGGCCATTTCCTCGACCTGTTTCTTACCCATTGCGCGGCGGAGCAAATCGGCCTCGCCAAGCGAATAGCCGGCAAGTTCCTGCGCCATCCGCATCACCTGTTCCTGATAGACCGGCACGCCATAGGTGGCCTCAAGAATGGGCTGAAGGTCGGGATGCTGATAGCGGATTTTCGACGGGTCTTCCTTGCCGTCACAGAACACCGGAATATTGTCCATCGGGCCCGGCCGATATAGCGAGATGATCGCGATCACATCTTCGATATTGCCCGGTTTCACACGCCGCAGCGTGTCGCGCATGCCTTGCCCCTCAAGCTGGAACACACCAAGCGTGTCGCCCGAGGCCATCAGCTCATATGTGGCCTCATCATCAAGGCTGCGCCATTCGGGGCCGACATCACCGCCATCACGCCGGATGAATTTCAAGGCGCGTTCGATCACGGTCAGGGTTTTCAGACCGAGAAAGTCGAACTTGACCAGTCCGGCATTCTCCGCCCATTTCATATTGAATTGGCTGGCAGGCAAATCACCGCGCGGATCATTATAGAGCGGGACAAGTTCGGTCAGCGGCCGGTCACCGATGACCACGCCCGCCGCATGTGTTCCGGCGTTTCGATACAGGCCCTCGAGTGCCAGTGCCTTGTCGAGCAACTCGCCAACACGCGGATCTTTTTCTTTCTCTTCCTGAAACTTCGGTTCGTCCAGAATAGCATCGGCGAGCTTGGGCGGATTGGCCGGATTGAACGGTATCAGCTTGGCCAAACGATCGACCTGAAAATACTGCATCTGCATCACGCGGCCAACATCGCGCACCACAGCTTTCGCCTGCAATGTGCCGAAGGTAATGATCATCGCCACAGCTTCCGCGCCGTATTTATCGCGGACATAGCGGATCACTTCACCGCGTCGTTCCTGACAGAAATCGACGTCGAAGTCAGGCATCGAGACACGTTCGGGATTGAGGAACCGCTCGAACAGAAGATCGAAGCGCAGCGGATCAAGATCGGTGATCAGAAGCGACCATGCCACAAGCGAGCCGGCACCGGAGCCACGGCCCGGACCAACCGGAATGCCTTGATCTTTGGCCCAT
Organism: Hyphomonadaceae bacterium; assembly: GCA_039942135.1. GTDB lineage: Bacteria > Pseudomonadota > Alphaproteobacteria > Caulobacterales > Hyphomonadaceae > CALLCD01. The sequence goes on along the minus strand of JBDVDE010000028.1, from coordinate 19,324 downwards.
TTGATAAAGTCGGAAACGATCAGGAAGTAGCCCGGGAACCCCATGCGCTCGATAATGCCAAGCTCATAATCAAGCCGCTCGGTATAGGTCTCGCGTTCGGCATATAGCTCGTCCGCATCAGCCAGACGGCCCGCAAGGCCTTCCTCGGCCTGACGACGCAATTCATCGATTTCGCCCTGTCCGCCTTTGCCGGAAAAGTTCGGCAAAATCGGCTTGCGCATTTCCGATTTGACGGCGCAGCGTCTGGCAATCTCGCTGGTCATTTCGAGGGCTTCGGGAAGGTCTGAAAACAGCTCCGACATTTCGGCGGCAGTGGTGAGGTATTGCGATGGTTCAACGCGCTGGCGGTCTTCCTGTCCGAGATATTCGCCATTGGAAATACACATCAAGGCATCATGCGCGTCGGCATCTGTGGCCTTCAGGAAGCGCGCATCATGGGTCGCGACAATCGGCAAGTCGAGCTCATAAGCGAGATCGATCAGCCCTTCCTCGGAGGCAATTTCGTCTTCGGTGCCGTGGCGGGTCAGCTCGACATACAGCCGGTCAGGATAGGCCGCTGCAAGCTCTTGCATGCGGGTTTTCGCGGCGTCGGTCTTGCCCTTGATCAGCAGCTTTGCCACTTGTCCTTCACTGCCGCCGCTGAGCAGGATCAGGCCATCGGTCTTCTCCATAAGATGCGCACGAGCCAAACGCGGCACGCCGTCATCGGATTCGAGATAGGCGAATGAGGCAAGCTCCATAAGGCGGCCATAGCCGGTCTCGTCCTGCGCATAGAGGCTCGCGCGCGACGTCTCGCCGCGCAATGCATCTTCCACAATGTCAAAGCAACACGCCATGATCGGCTGCACACCCAGCCCTGACAGCGCTTCAGAGCGTTCCAGCGCACCGAACAGATTGTTGCGGTCGGTCACCGCGATGGCAGGCATTTGGTGTTCTTGGGCCCACGCAGCGAGCGCTTTGGTCGTGATCATGCTTTCGAGCAAGGAATAGCTCGACCGCACGGCCAGATGGATGAAAGGTGATTCGCTCAAATCGGGTCTCCTCATGAGCGAAGAGTATGCCGATTTTAGCCCGTTACGGGAAGCGGCTAAGCCACATAATCCACAAGCTTGCCATCGGCGAGGGTCAGGACGCGATCCATATGCTTGATCAAAGACATATTATGGGTGGCAACAAGCACCGCCGCGCCTTCGCTTCGGGCCATTTTGATCAGCGTTGCAAAGACGCGTTCGGTGGTCGCCGGATCGAGATTACCGGTTGGCTCGTCAGCAATGATCAAGCGCGGGTCATTGGCCAGCGCACGCGCAATCGCCACGCGTTGTTGTTCACCGCCCGACAGAGCGCCCGGCTGATGATGTCCGCGATCAGATAGCCCCATCTCTGCAAGCAAGGCATCGGCCTTTGCGCGGGCTGATTTCTGCGACACGCCAGCGATCATCAAGGGCATCGCGATATTGTCTTCGGCACTGAACTCGGCGAGCAAATGGTGGAACTGATAGATAAAGCCGAGCTTATGGCGACGCAGACTGGTCAGGGCTTTGTCCGAGAGGCTTGCGCATTTGACGCCTTCGAGTAAGACATCGCCTTGCTGGGGCGGCTCCAGCAATCCGGCCAGATGCAACAGGGTTGATTTGCCAGAGCCAGACGGGCCGACAAGCCCGACGAGTTCGCCAGCGCGCAGCGACAGGTTTGCCCCGCGCAAGACTTCCAGCTCGCCCGCAGACGACGAATATGTGCGCGTGACATCGCGCAGTTCTAGAACCACATCTGACATCACTCGAACCTCAACGCATCAACCGGATCGAGCTTGGCTGCCCAGCGCGCCGGAAGGATAGACACCAGAACCGCCATCACAACCGCATAGGCTGTTGTCGTCAGCGCTGTGCCCCAATCGAGCACCGCCGGAAGCCCTTCGACCTTGTAGACCTCGGCCGGGAAAATTTCCGCGCCTGTTACCGTGTTCAAGAACCATTCGACACTGTCGATATTGACCACCATGAGGATGCCGACGATGAGCCCCGTAATCGCGCCCGCAAAGCCAAGCGTTGCGCCGATGGTCATGAAGACGCGCATGATCGCGCCGCGCCCCGTGCCGATTGTTCGTAATATGGCGATGTCGCGCGTCTTGTTTTTCACAAGCATAACAACGCCGGTAATAATATTGAGCGAGGTGATCGTGATCAGCACCAGCATGATGATCCGCATCACGCCGCTTTCATTTTGTAGCGCACCGAGAAACGCCGCATTGAGCTGTTTCCAGTCGCGCTGGAAAAACCTGTTGCCCGTGGCATCGGCGATGGCGCGTTTGGCCGGATCGGTAGCTTGGTAATCATCGAGACGGACATCAAGCGCGGGAACGCGGTCTTTGTGGCGAAAGAAGAGCTGCGCCTGTTCAAATGGCATGAAGATGTAGAGTGTATCGAGATCGACGCTGCCTGTGCTCAGGAAGCCGCCGACAACATATTCTTTGCTTGTCGGTTTTGATCCAAATGCTGTGCTGGCACCTGCTGCGCCCAAAAGGGTTATACGGCTGCCAATGCTGACCCCCATATTCGATGCAAGTTGTTTACCCATGATGACGGTGTTGCCGCCGTTGCGTCCTTCGCCAAACCCGACCATATCGTCTGCATTGAGACTTGGATAAACGTCGAGATCTTCAGGCCGGACCCCGCGCACGGCTGCGCCGCTTTGCCGGCCATTGGCGCTCACGAGCACTTGCTCTTCGATGATCGGGCTGGCGCTCGAAATACCGTCCAGACTGTTTATAATGTCGATTATGTCGAGCGCTTCGCCTTCGGAAAGATCATTGGTGGAGACGATCACATGCCCTTGGCCGCCGATCAGGGAATTGACCAGCGTCTGCCGGAAACCGGTCATCAGTGACATGGTGACAATCAGCGCAGCCACCGCAAGCGCAATCCCGACAAAGGAGATAATCGCAATCATCGACGCGCCACCATGCTCGCGCTTGGCCCGCAAATAGCGCCATGCCAGCGAACGCTCGAACCGTCCGAACGGGCGACCTGATGGCATCGCCTCGCTCATCCGGCGGCTCTGATACGTTTGATGGCTTCGTCCAATGCTAGTTCCTCGCGTTCACCCGTCTTGCGGATTTTCAGTTCGACAACGCCTTTTTCCAGCGCTTTGGGGCCGATGATAATCTGGAATGGTAAACCGATTAGGTCCATCCGGCCAAATTTCGCACCGGCACGATCGTCGCTTTCATCGTATAGAGTGTCAAATCCGGCTTCTTGCAGCGCTTTATAGGCAGCGTCGCAACCGGCTGCGCAGGCCTCGTCTTTCGGGCGCATCGAGATCAGACCAACATCGAAAGGCGAGACAGAGGCGGGCCAGACGATGCCGTTCTCGTCATTGCTCGCTTCGATAATCGCGCCGACAAGACGCGAGACGCCAATGCCGTAAGAGCCGCCATGAATAGTGACGACATTGCCGTCGCTATCTTGCACGCCTGCGCCCATCGGATCGGAGTATTTGGTGCCGAAATAGAAGATATGGCCAACTTCGATCCCGCGCGCTTCGGTTTTGCGCTCGTCCGGCACAGCGGCATAGGCCGCCTCATCGTGCTTTTCATCGGTCGCCGCATAGTATTTCGTGCGCTTTTCCATTTCTTCAGCCAATGCGGCCCCGTCAGTGAAATCAAAGCCGAGGCCCGGCGCGGGCACATCAAGCACCGCGCTGTCACAGAACACCGCGCTCTCGCCACTTTCGGCAAGGATCAGGAATTCATGGCTCAAATCGCCGCCGATTGGACCCGGGTCAGCCTTAAACGGAATGGCTGTCACGCCGAGGCGGTCAAATGTGTTTAGATAGGCCGCGAACATTTTCTGATACGACACGCGCGCTGCGTCTTCGCTGAGATCGAAGCTATAGGCGTCTTTCATCAGGAACTCGCGTCCGCGCATCACGCCAAAGCGCGGGCGAACCTCGTCGCGGAACTTCCATTGCTGGTGATAAAGGTTCATCGGCAATTGCTTGTAGGACTTCACATAGCCGCGAAACACATCGGTGATCATCTCTTCATTGGTCGGGCCATAGAGCATATCCCGCCCGCCGCGATCTGTGATCCGCAGCATCTCTTCACCATAATCGTCATAGCGTCCGGACTCGCGCCAAAGATCGGCCTGTTGCAACGTCGGCATCAGCATTTCCACCGCGCCTGCCCGATCCATTTCTTCGCGCACGATCTGCTCGATCTTTTTGAGGACTTTGAAGCCCAGCGGCAGCCAAGAATAAATCCCCGCGCCCGCTTGGCGGATCATGCCTGCGCGCAGCATCAATTGATGCGAAATAATGGTCGCATCCGAGGGCACGTCTTTGGTGACGGGTAGAAAATAATTTGAGAGGCGCATGTGCGGAAAGTCCCGTGGTTTCAATCTGATATTCTAGGCTTAGCCCTAGCTGCTATTGCGGCGCAAGCATTGGAATGATGATCGCAGCCAATACAGTGATAATCAGGGCGCCAATTGTGGCCCAAATCGCCTTTTTCAGCAGCATGGGGGCAACGGGTGCGCCCGCTTCAGTGCCTTCGACCATCTCTTCGGAGCTTTCGCTCTGGGTCTCGATTCCAATCGACAAAGACGGCAGGAAAACCAGCCACCACGAGACCGAGAAAACGATCAAGGCTTGTACCCAATGCATGTCGATTACTCCTCAAACCAGTTCAGAGACCGTATCCCCAGCGCACGCTGGCAAAGCGGTTATTGCGCTTTAATGCGCGTCCTTCGGGGTTTCCATCAGCTCGATCAAAACACCATTGGAATTCTTCGGGTGGACGAACACGATCGGCGTGCCATGCGCACCAATACGAGGCTCGCCAAGCACGGTGGCCCCGCGGTCTTTCATGGCGTCGACGGCGGCGTGAATTTCCTCGACCTCGAAACAGACATGGTGCTGGCCGCCTTTGGGGTTTTTCTGGATAAAGTTCCAGATCGGGGACTCTTCGTTCAACGGCTCGATCAGTTCGATCTGGCTATTGGGCAAATTCACAAAACAAACCTTCACGCCCTGTGCGGGCATGTCGAACGGTGTGGTGATATCGGTTGCGCCGTAAAGCGTGCGATAGGTTTCCATCGCGTCTTCGAGGTTTGGAACTGCGATACCGACATGGTTGAGCGGGCCGATTTTCATGACTGTCTCCGTTTTATTGACGAACTATACACGCAAAACGATCACATCGACGAGGGGCTTGCGTCCGGCAATACGCTCGCACAATTTACGCACGGCGCGGCCAACCTCTTTTTCAACGAGGTCATCGTTTTCGCGTGATCTGAGTTTCATCTTCTCGAAAGCCCGCTCTGCTGCCTCATCGAGCGCATCGAGCAAGTCATCTGCAGGGCTGCCATCGGCTTCGGAAAACCCGCGCGCACTGACCAGAGGCCCATCGACCGCGCGGCCTTTATCATTGATCGCAACCGAAATAGTGAGAATACCCGAATGGGCGATTTTCTTGCGTTCGATCAACCCGGCACCATCAGACGGGACAAGCTTGTTGCCATCAAGATAGAGCCGCCCCGAGGGGACTTCATCGATCACTTTGGGACGCCCGGGCGCAAGTTGCACCATCTGGCCATTTCTCGGGGTGATCGTCTGGCCGACTTGTAAGCTGCTGGCATATTTGGCGTGCTCAAGCGTGTGCCGTCTTTCGCCGTGCACCGGCACAGAGATTTGCGGCTTGATCCATTGATACATACGGCGCAACTCGTCGCGGCAAGGATGGCCGGACACATGGATCGGATCGGCTACCATGCGCGGGGTAATCAGGCGCACGCCTTTGTCCGCGAGCTGGTTCTGCATCGCATAGATACCGGATTCATTGCCCGGAATGGTGCGCGAGGAGAAGATCACCGTATCGTCTTTGCCTAGCGTGACATGCCGGTGGTCGCCGCGCGCTATGCGGCCAAGCGCGGCGCGTGGCTCGCCTTGGCTGCCTGTACATAGATAGAGAATATTGTCGGGCGGGAAGAAGCCAGCTTCTTCCTCGTCAACAAACTCGCTAATGCCGCCAAGCAGTCCGGCCACTTTTGCAGCCTTGGTGACTTTGTGCATGCTGCGCCCGACAAGGCAGACCCGCCGGCCCGCAGCTTCCGCCGCCAGCACAATCGTCTCGACACGGGCAACATTTGACGCGAACGTCGTGACCGCCACTTTGCCCGTCTGTTTGGCGATCAGCTCGAACAGGGCTTTGCGGACAGTTGCCTCGGAGCCGGACTCGCCGTCTTCAAACACATTCGTACTGTCGCAAACCATTGCGAGAATGCCTTCATTGCCAAGCGCTTCAAGGCGGGCAAAGGCGAACTCGTCACCCACTTGCGGATCGGCGTCGATCTTCCAGTCGCCAGTATGGAAGACTTTGCCGAGCGGGGTAGTGATGACCAGCCCGTTCATTTCAGGGATCGAATGGGTCATCGGCACATATTCGACCATGAACGGTCCGGCCTCGATGGTCGCGCCGGTCTCGATGGTGCGCATATGCTGCTCGGGCACACCGCGCTCGATCATTTTTGCGCGCGCAAGCTCGGCGGTAAACGGCGTCGCATAGATCGGAGCCGGAAAACGCGGCCATAACAGGCCCAGCGCGCCGATATGATCCTCATGCGCATGGGTCAGAAAGATCGCGTCGATATGCTCGTCTTCAAGAAAGGTCGGATCAGGCGTGATGATGTCGATACCGGGCGTATCCGCGCCGCCAAATGTGACCCCGACATCGGCAATAATCCAGCGCCGGTCATGCTCTGGCCCATAGCCATAAGCATTTAGATTCATGCCGATTTCTTCACAGCCGCCCAGAGGCAAAAATACGAGGCCCGCGCCGTCAGACTTGCTCACTATGAACCTGCATTTCGATTATAGATTTCCAGCAGGCCGCGAATGGTCAGATCGAAATCATAAACATCGATGGTTTCGCTCGCGCCTTCAAAAAGCGACGCAACGCCGCCCGTAGCGATCACTTTCATCGGATTGCCAAACTCCTCTTTGATGCGCCGCACCAAACCGTCGATCAGGCCAATATAGCCCCAGAACACGCCTGACTGCATGGCCCCGAGCGTATCGTCGCCAATGACTTTTTGCGGTTTCTGAATGGCAATACGCGGCAATTGCGCTGCGGCATCATGCAAGGCCCGCATAGAGAGATTGATCCCCGGGCAAATAATACCGCCTTCAAAGCCGCCATCTGCACCGACAATATCAAATGTTGTGGCGGTGCCGCTATCAATCACGATCAGCGCGCCTTCATAGGCTTTGTGTGCGCCCACGGCATTTACAAGCCGGTCAGCACCTGCTTGCTCGGGCCGACTGATGCGGATTGGTACGCCGAGATCAACACCCGCTTCACCAACAAACAAAGCGTCTATGTCTAGATAGCGCCGCGCAAAATTACGGAAGTTAAAGATCGCCTGCGGTACAACTGTCGACACGATGCAGCCGCTGATCTTGTCGAAATCCATACCGTGCATCTCGCACAATTGCTTGAACCAGACGGCATAGTCATCGGCCGTGCGCGCCGCATCCGTAGAGATACGCCATTGCGCCACCCAAGCGTCGCCATCATAGAGCGCAAACACGCTATTTGTATTCCCGACATCAATCGCCAGCAGCATTTCAGTCCACCACTTCTTTTATCAAATGTACATCACCGGTCCTTATGGTCTTTATAGACCCATTCGGCAATCGTAATAATAGCGCACCCGTTTCGTCCATATCGGCAAATATGCCTTCGACAATCGTATCATCACATTTGATATGGACCGTTTCGCCGAGCCCGTCGGCGCGCTCTAGCCAAGCTTGCCGGGTGATCGCAAAGTCTTCTATGGCCTGGCTAAGCCGCATCGCGAAGGCTGAACGCAAAGCATCAAGCACGGCTTGGGCATCCACGAGCAAATCACCACGCAAATCTGCAATCGATGTGGTGTCCTGATCGAGCCCTTCTGGCGCATGGACAATGTTGACGCCAATCCCCGCAGCGATCCAGCGACCGATTGCATGTTCGCCGGTTTCGATCAGCGTGCCGGATATCTTTGCGCCATGGCACCGTACATCATTCGGCCATTTCAATTTCGGGGCAGATTGCGGCGCCAATTGCGCGACGACATCACTGACGCTAAGCGCAGCCACAAAGGGGATACGGGTTGCCTCGGAAATGCTGCCGGACCAGCTGAACAGGGCTGTGGTGTAGAGATTTCCCGCAGGCGAAACCCAAGCGCGGCCGGCGCGCCCACGGCCAGCTGTTTGCGCTTTGGCGGCAATCCATTGATCGGAAAAGTGGCCCGCTCGCGCGATCCGCTTGGCTTCTTCATTGGTACTGTCAATCTCCTCCAGCCAGTGTGCAGGCCAGAGAGATTGGATCATGAGATAAGGCCTGAGGCGGCAATGTCCGTCACCGCATCAAGCCGTCCGATGAAGACAAGCAATATAATCGTCACCAGAGCACTGATGCCGACAACCAAACGCACGGAGACATCAATTGGCTCGAACGCCTCACGCGGCTCTTTGAACCACATGATATTGATCAGGCGCAGATAATATGCCGCTGCAATCGCTGACGAGAGGACGAGGACGATATTGAGCCACATGAAGCCGCCTTCCCAAGCAGCGCGGACGATCTCGACCTTGGCCCAGAAACCGGCCAATGGCGGCAGACCCGCAATCGAGACAATCAACAGTGTCAGCGCCAAAGTCAGCGCAGGGTGGGTTTTGATCAGGCCGGACAATTCATTGACATCCTCGACCATGCCGCCGCTGCGCCGCATCGCCAAGACACCTGCGAACAGACCAAGCGAGGCAACCGCGTAAAGCGTCATGAACAAGAGCAGTGGAGATGCGCCGAGCTCTGCTCCGACCGTAACCGCGATCAGCCCATAGCCAATATTTGCGATCGAAGAATAGGCCAGAAGCCGTTTGATATTGTCTTGAGCAAGCGCACCGAACGCGCCGACCATCATCGAGACAGCGGCAATAATCGCGATAATCAGCTGCCATTGGTCGATCACAGTTCCGAAGGCGATGAACAATACGGTCGCAAACATCGCCATACCGGCCATTTTCGGCGCCGAGGCAAACATCGCCACGACAGGTGTTGGCGCGCCTTCATAGACATCCGGTGTCCAGACATGCATTGGCGCGGCAGAGACTTTGAAGGCCAGACCGGTAATCATCAGCACCATGCCAAAGGCCAGCGCGACAGACATGTCGGTATCGCTCGCAACCCGCGCAATCTCGATATAGTCGGTCGATCCGGCGACGCCATAGACGAGCGAACCGCCATAGAGCAGCAATCCCGACGCCAAAGCGCCAAGCACGAAATATTTCAAACCGGCTTCGGCTGATCTCGGGCTATCCCTGTGAAAGGCTGCGAGCACATAAGACGACAGGCTCAGCGTTTCGATGCCCATATACAGGGTCATCAGATTGGACGCCGAAAGAATGATCCCCATGCCAAGCGCAGCGAAGATGGACAAGAGCGCGAACTCGAAACGCAAGGTCTCGTGACGGCGCATAAAGCCCTCGGCCATAAGCAAAGCACCACCCGCCAGAGAGAAGCTGACAATCTTGGCGTAATTGCCAAATGCTGTGGTGCGCACAAGCCCGCCAAAGGCATCACCGCCATCGAAATGAAGCGCTGCCATAATTGCCGCGCCAAACATGGCCAGTGCCCCGAAGCGGTATGACACGCCGTCAAACCCTTTGCGGAGAAATGCGCCGAGAAGCACACCGATAAGCCCCGCGCTAACGAGAACGAGTTCAGGTGCAAAAGCAGTCCAGATTGAAGTCATGTCCATGTTCGGATCAAGCTCCCGCAAACAGTGTCAGGACACGCGAGACAGCGCCGTCCGTCACATTGAAAATCAACCAGGGGGCTACCCCGAACACAATTGTTGCAATCGCAAGCGGCAACAGAGTTATCACCTCGGTCGCATTGACGTCTTTAATATCGTCAAGCTTGGGATTGGTTACTTCGCCAAACATGGTCTCACGGTAAAGCCGCAGCATGTAGATGGCCGAGAAGATCACGCCAAGTGCAGCGCCGACAGCAACCCAGCGTTCAGCCATAAAGCCGCCCGTCATACTCATGATCTCGCCGACAAAACCGGATGTGCCCGGCAGGCCGACATTGCCCATGGTGAACAACATGAAGAAGGCGGCATAGACCGGCATCTTACCTGCAAGACCGCCATATTCAGCAATCTCGCGTGTGTGTACGCGGTCGTAAACGACACCGACGATCAGGAAGAGTGCTGACGAGATAAAGCCGTGCGACAGCATCTGGAAGACCGCGCCTTGCATACCGACCTGATTGAACGAGAAGATGCCAAGGGTCACAAAGCCCATATGCGCGACCGACGAATAGGCGATCATTTTCTTCATATCTTCCTGACGGAAAGCGACCAGCGACGCATAGACAATAGCGATCACCGACAGCACGAACACGAATGGCTGGAACAGGACGCTGGCATCGGGGAACATGGGCACGGAGAAGCGCAGCAGGCCATAGGCGCCAAGCTTCAGCAATATGCCCGCCAGAATAACCGAGCCTGCGGTTGGTGCCTGAACGTGTGCATCCGGAAGCCATGTGTGGACCGGCCACATCGGCATCTTGACGGCGAAGCTGGCGAAGAAAGCGAGCCATAGCCAGACTTGGGCATCTTTGGCGAACTCGAATTGTTCGAGCACGACAAAGTCGCTCGAGCCAGCCTGCACGTACATGTAGACCATCGCCACAAGCATAAACAGCGACCCGAACAAGGTGTAGAGGAAGAATTTGAACGCGGCATAAATCCGGTTCGCACCGCCCCAGACACCGATGATGATAAACATCGGGATCAAGCCAGCTTCAAAGAAGATGTAGAACAAGAAGAGGTCGAGCGCACAGAAGACACCAATGACCAGAGCTTCGAGGAGCAGGAAGGCCACGACATATTCTGTGATCCGCGTCTTGATACCGGACTTGGATGCCAGCAGGCAGAGCGGGGTCAGGAAAGCTGTGAGCAGGACCAGCGGCATGGAAATACCGTCAACGCCCATTTTGTAATGGATGCCGCCAAACCATGCCACATCCTCGACCATTTGATAGCCGCCATTGCCTGCATCAAACTCGAGGAAGAATGCCGCCAAAGCGAGTGCAAACGTCATCAGGCTTACAAATGTACCGGCCAGCAATGTGTTGCGGCCACCCGAAGCAGTTTCGTCGGAAGACTGGCTGCCGGTTGCGGCGCTAATCATCAGGATCACAAGCGCACCAATGGCAGGCAGGAAGGTGATCAGCGAGAGAATAGGAATACCGCCCATTAGCCGACCCCTCCATTTTTCACAAACAGAATGCCGCCAAACAGGAGCGCTGCTCCAATAATGACAAAGGCATAGTGATACAGATAGCCCGAGTGCATGGCACTGATCCGGCGCGAACTCCATTTGGCGAGATTTGATACGCCATCAGGACCAAAGCCGTTGATCAGTTTTACATCGCCAATTTTCCAGAACACATCGCCAAGCCAGCGCGTGAGCCTGACAATGGTGAACTCGTAGATCTCGTCGAAATACCATTTGTTTTCGAACAATTGCTGGAGCGGTCCGCGCCCGTCTGCAATGCGTTTGCCAAATCCGCGATTGAAGAAATAGGTCAAGGTCGCAATCGCAAAGCCGGTAATTGTCACCACAAGCGGTGCCCAGAAGACCCATGCAAAGCCATGGTCATGTTTGATGTCTTCAATGCCGTGGATCACGTTATTGTCGGCGGCATGATGTAGGACGCCCGACCAGAATGCATCGCCATGATGGAACATCGGATCGTAGAAATAAAAGCCCGCAAAGATCGCACCGACCGATAGCAAAGCCAGCGGGATCAGCATCACCAGCGGGCTCTCATGCGGCTCGCCGCCATGATGGTGATCATGGGCGGAATCGTCATGACCAGCAGCATAGGCATCTTGATGGTCATCATCATGAGCGTGAGCGTGATCGACCTCGGCGCGTGGGCCGTGGAAGGTCATATAGATCAGACGCCACGAATAGAAGCTTGTCAGGAGCGCTGCGCCAATACCGGCCCAGAATGCCATAGACGCAAACGGCACGCCTTGTTGGCTCGCGGAGAAGGCACTCTCGATAATGCCATCCTTGGAGAAGAAGCCTGCAAACCCGAAGCTTGTATGCGGCAGTCCCAGACCGATAATCGCAATCGTACCGATCAGCATCGCGGCATAGGTGAACTTCTGATAGCGCCAGACGCCGCCAAGATTGCGCATGTCCTGCTCATGATGGTTGCCATGGATCACCGAGCCGGCTCCGAGGAATAGCAGGGCTTTGAAGAATGCATGCGTGAACAGGTGGAACATGGCAGCTTCATAGGCGCCAACACCGGCCGCGAAGAACATGTAGCCAAGCTGCGAACAGGTCGAATAGGCAATGACGCGCTTGATGTCGTTTTGCGCCATGCCGACGGTGGCAGCGAACAGGGCTGTCAGCGCGCCAACCACTGTGACCATTGCCGCAGCGCCCGGGGCATATTCATAGATCGGCGATACGAGGCAAACCAAGTACACACCGGCCGTCACCATGGTCGCGGCGTGGATAAGCGCAGACACAGGGGTCGGGCCTTCCATCGCGTCGGGCAGCCAGACATGTAAGAAGAGCTGAGCCGATTTGCCCATCGCGCCGATAAACAGCAACACGCCGATCAGTTCGAGCGCACGGACATTATAGCCGAGAAACTCGATCCCGATCTCGCGGGCTGGTCCGGCTTCGGCAAAGGCAAACGGGGTGACCATCGCATTGTCACGGATCGCGCTGAGCACAGGTTCGAACTCGATTGAGCCGAACAGGAAGAACACGGCCATGATGCCGAGCGCCAGTCCGAAATCGCCGACGCGATTGGTGACAAAGGCTTTGATCGCAGCATCGTTCGGCGCCGGCTTTTGATACCAGAACCCGATGAGCAGATAGGAGGCCAGTCCAACGCCTTCCCAACCGAAGAAGAGCTGGAGGAAATTATCGGCCACAACCAGCATCAGCATGGTGAATGTAAACAGCGACAGATAGGTAAAGAACCGCGCGCGATGCGGATCATCGGCCATATAGCCCCATGAATAGAGGTGGACGAGGCCGGACACGCTTGTGATCACCGCCATCATCACCATCGACATTGCGTCAACGCGGATCGCCCAGTCGGCTTTGAAACCGCCAACATCGATCCAGTTCATCAAATGGATAATATGTGCGCCGTGATGGGCTGCTTCGCCATGGTCGCCGCCATGACCCAAGCCTGCCACATAGCCAAACAGCTGCACCAGAGAGAGAATACCGGCAAGGCCCACAGTGCCCGTGGTGACGAGCATGGCCAAGCCGTCACGTCCTGTCAGCGGCTTAGACAGCCCGCCGATCAGAGCGGCAAAACCCGGCCCGAGGACGATGAAACAGAGGAGAAAGTCTGAAAGCATAATGGTCGCCCTAGCCCTTCATCAGATTGACATCTTCAACCGCGATGTCACCGCGATTTCGGAAGTAGACTACGAGAATGGCGAGACCGACAGCAGCCTCCGCCGCCGCAACGGTCAGAACGAGCATGGCGAAAATTTGCCCTGTGATCGTACCGGTAAAGACCGAGAATGCGACCAGGTTGATATTCACCGACAGCAAGATCAATTCGATCGCCATCAGAATGACAATGATGTTCTTGCGGTTTACGAAAATGCCAACAACGCCGATCGTAAACAGGGCTGCAGAGAGCGCTAGGAAGTGACTGATATCAATGTTCATGGCTAGATCCCCTCGCCCGGCTGCACATCGACCAGCTCGAAAGCTTCGTCGCGTGTACGCGCTACCTGTTTGCCAATATCTTGCCGCTTCACGCTGGTCTTGCCGCGCAAGGTCAGCACAATCGCGCCGATCATCGCCAGAAGCAGAACAATGCCCGCAAGCTGGAACAGGAGTAGATAATCGGAATACATCACGGCACCGATGGCTTCGGCATTTGTTTCCGCGCCCGGAGACGGATCAAACGAGCCGTTCTCGATCACGCTGCCGCGCGCAAAGGTCACGAGGGCAATCTCGCCAAACATCAGCCCGCCTGCAATTAGTCCAAGCGGCCAATAGCCAAGCGTGCCTTGCTTAAGCTCGACGAAATCAACATCGAGCATCATCACCACAAACAAGAAGAGAACAGCCACCGCGCCGACATAGACAACGATCAAGAGCATGGCCAAAAACTCCGCCCCGATCAGGACCAACAGCCCCGCCGATGCCAGAAAGGCCAGTATCAAAAACAAGACCGAGTGAACCGGATTGCGCGAGACGATAACCCCAAGCGCCGCGACGGTCACAAAGCCGGCTAAAATGTAGAATGCAATCAGGTCCATGGCCCGCTTGCCCCTTTTCATCAAACTGTAGCGCTGAAATCAGCCCCGTTACGTATTCTCTATTTTGAAGCGTGAGGTCAGCCCCCGCGCTCCGCTCAAGTTTTGGCCACTATCTATATGGCGAATCCAGTTCCAGATTGCGTGCAATCTCGCGCTCCCAACGGTCGCCATTGGCAAGCAATCTGTCCTTGTCATAGTAAAGTTCTTCGCGTGTCTCGGTTGCGAATTCGAAATTCGGTCCTTCGACAATTGCATCGACCGGACAGGCTTCCTGACAGAAACCGCAATAGATGCATTTGACCATGTCGATGTCATAGCGCGTCGTGCGGCGTGATCCGTCATCGCGCGGTTCCGCTTCAATCGTTATCGCCTGCGCCGGACACACGGCTTCGCACAGCTTACAGGCAATGCAGCGCTCTTCGCCATTGGCATAGCGGCGCAAAGCGTGCTCGCCGCGAAAACGCGGGCTTAGCGGGTTCTTCTCGAACGGATAATTGACCGTTGCCTTGCGCTTGAAAATATATTTCAGCGCGAGAAAGAAAGCGCCAACGAAATCCATCAGGAGGACGCCTTTGAGGAACTGAACCAGACCACTCATGCCTGAACTCCTGCGTAAACAACATAACCGGACACAACCAGCACCGCGACAAGCGACATTGGCAGGAAGACTTTCCAACCGAGCCGCATCAGCTGGTCATAGCGATAGCGCGGCACCATGGCCTTCACCATTGCGAACATAAAGAAGAAGAAGAGGACCTTGCCCGCAAACCATGCAAAGCCGCCAAACGCGATCAGCCACGGGGCCATATTCTCGGTAAACGGCATCGGGAACGGCGCATGCCAGCCGCCAAAGAACAAGACGGTCAACATGGCGCACATCAATACGATGTTGAGATACTCGCCGATCATAAACAGCAGATATGGCGTCGATGAATATTCGACCTGATACCCTGCCACCAGCTCTGATTCTGCTTCGGGAAGATCAAATGGCGGCCTGTTTGTTTCGGCCAATGCGGAGATAAAGAAGATCACGAACATCGCGAACATAACCGGCGCAATGGCAATATGGTTCAGGCTGAATGCGTGCCAGTTCCAGAACCCGCCTTCTTGATTGTTGACGATATCGGTGAGGTTCATTGAACCGACCAGCAGGATTACCGTGACGATCACAAAGCCGATCGAGACTTCGTAGGAGACCATTTGTGCCGCAGAGCGCAGCGAGCCGAGGAACGGGTATTTCGAGTTCGACGCCCAGCCGCCCATGATGATGCCGTAAACACCAAGCGATGAAATTGCGAACAGGTAAAGCACGCCGACATTGAGGTCGGAGATGACCCAACCGGGTGCAACCGGCACAACAGCCCAGCAAATAAAGGCAAGTGTCAGGGTCATAATCGGCGCAAGCAGGAAGACCGTCTTGTTTGCCCCTGCCGGAATGATGATCTCTTTGAGAAGGAACTTCCCGAAATCGGCAAAACTCTGCAACAGCCCGAACGGACCAACCACGTTCGGCCCCTTGCGCAACATCACGCCGGCCCAGACTTTGCGGTCAAGCAAGAGCAAAAAGGCGAGCGAAATCAGAAGGACGACCATGAACAGACCGATCTGTCCGGTCACCATCAGGGCTGCCCACCAAAACGCGCTCCAGAAGCTGGTATCGCCAGTGAAAAATTGTTCAATCCAGTCGCTCATGCCCTCGCCCTACTCCGCCGCTACCGGTGTTTCAAGTTGCTCTTTCAATTGAGAGCACTCGGCCATTGTCTTGGATGCCCGCGCAATGGCGTTTGTCAGGTAGAAATCCCCGCCTGCACTCGCAAATCCGGTGGATGAAAGCGCACTTGTTGCGAGCGGCGTTTTCAAATTTTCTGCGCCATCGGCCCCCGGTGCGTAACCAAGTCCGGCAAAAACCGGATGTGATTCGCGTAAAGCCTCCTGCAAGGCTGCGGCGGTGTCATATGGCAGCGTTTTGCCAAGCACATCCGACAATGCCCTGAAGATCGACCAGCCCTCGCGCGCTTCGCCTTTTGGCGAGACGGCACGGGTGGTTTGCTGCACGCGGCCCTCAGTGCTGACATAAGTTGCCGCCATTTCGGTATAGGCCGCACATGGCAGAATAACGTCTGCCGCCGCTGCGCCTGCATCGCCGTGATGGCCAACATAGACGACCATCGCGTCGCCTTTTTCAGACAGGTCAACCTCGTCCGCGCCGAGCAGGACGAGTGTCGACACACCGCCCGCCAACATCGCTTTGGTATCAAGTCCGCCCTCAGCCGGAACAAAACCGATATCAAGCGCGCCAACACGGCCAGCCGCGCTGTGCAAGACGCCAAATCCGGCCCAGTCTTCACGCACTGCGCCAAGCTCGAGCGCCAAGCCTTGCGCTGCCGCCAGAACGCCTGCGCCATCTTCACGGCAAAGCGCGTCCTCACCAACGACAATCATCGGGCGTTTCGCATTGCGCAATGTCTCGCCAAAGCTGCCAAGGTTTTGCAAGGCATCAGCACCAGTGCCGACATGGGTATACTCATAGGTCAGATCGACTGGATCACCGATCATGCCAACCGCAAGTTCATTCCACAGCCACGCTTTGCGCACGCGCGCATTCCAGACCGGCGCAACAAAACGCGGATTAACACCGACAAACAGAACAGCGTCAGCATCTTCGATCCCTGCAAGCGTCGGATTGAGCAGATAATGCTCGCGTACGCCGCTGGTTCCATATTGCGCGCCCGCCGGACGGCAATCGAGATTGGCCACGCCAAGGGAGGTAAATAGGTCGAGCGCGGCTTTGGCCTGTTCGACTTCGATCAGATCACCGGCGATCACACCGATCTTGTCGGCCTCGATATCGAGCGCAGCTTTGACAACCTCGAACGCTTCGCCCCAATTGGCTTTGCGCAAGCGGCCACCTTCGCGGATATATGGTGTGTCGAGACGCTGGCGGCCTAGCCCGTCCCAGACAAAGCGCGACTTATCAGACAGCCACTCTTCGTTCACATCTTCATTGAGCTCGGGCATGATCCGGAGCACGCCATCACCGCGTGCATCAACCCGGATCGCAGCGCCCATCGCATCCATCACATCAATCGAGCTGGTCTTGCGCAGCTCCCACGGCCGCGCATTAAACGCGTAAGGCTTGGAGGTCAGCGCGCCAACCGGGCACAGATCGATCACATTGCCGGACAATTCGGATGTTAGCGACTCTTCGAGATAGGTCGTGATCTCGGCATCTTCGCCGCGCGAGATCATGCCGATTTCTTCAACGCCAGCAACCTCGGCAGCAAAGCGTACACAGCGTGTGCACTGGATGCAGCGCGTCATGATGGTTTTGACCAGTGGGCCCATATTCTTGTCTTCGACGGCGCGCTTGTTCAGCTCAAACCGGCTTTCAGACCGACCATACGCCACCGCCTGATCTTGCAAATCGCACTCGCCGCCCTGATCGCAAATCGGGCAATCAAGCGGGTGGTTGATCAGGAGAAACTCCATCACGCCAGCGCGGGCCTTCTCGACATAATCGCCAGAGGTCTTGATGTTCGGAGCCGAGCCATCGCGGTTCGGGCGCATCTCGCCAACCGTCTGGGCACACGAGGCAATCGGCTTTGGCGCGCCTTCCCACTGGACCAGACACATCCGGCAATTGCCCGCCACAGACAGGCGCTCATGATAGCAAAAGCGCGGTATCTCTGCGCCCGCTTCCTCACACGCCTGCATCAGCGTGTAGGATTTCGGCACCTCGATGTCTTTGCCATCAATATTCAGTTTGAAAGTATCGTCGGTCATATTCTTACTCCGCCGCCACGATCGCGCCTTGGACCATGGCCCGTGGCAAGCGATACTCGTTGATGCGTTCTTCGATCTCATGGCGGAAGTGGCGGATCAGCCCCTGCACCGGCCACGCCGCTGCATCGCCAAGCGCACAGATTGTGTGGCCTTCGACCTGTTTGGACACTTCGAGCAGCATGTCGATTTCGTCATGCCCCGCTTCGCCCTTGGCCATGCGTTCGAGCACGCGCCACATCCAGCCTGTGCCTTCGCGGCATGGCGTACACTGGCCGCAGCTTTCATGGCGATAGAAATATGAAATGCGGGCAATCGCTTTGATCAGATCGGTCGATTGGTCCATCACGATCACCGCAGCCGTGCCGAGGCCGGACTGCAAATCGCGCAATGTGTCAAAATCCATCTTCGCGTCCATGATCTGCTCGGCTGGCACCATCGGCACAGACGACCCGCCCGGGATCACAGCTTTGAGATTATCCCAGCCGCCGCGAATGCCGCCGCAATGGGTCTCGATCAATTCGCGGAAGGTCACCGACATTTCTTCTTCGACATTGCACGGCTTGTTGACGTGGCCCGAAATGCAAAACAGCTTTGTGCCGGTATTGTTTGGCGCACCAAAACCGGCGAACCAGTCAGCGCCGCGCCGCAGGATCGTCGGCGCAACAGCAATACTCTCGACATTGTTCACCGTGGTCGGGCAGCCATATAGGCCCGCATTGGCAGGGAATGGCGGCTTTAGACGCGGCTGGCCTTTTTTGCCTTCAAGGCTTTCGAGCAATGCGGTTTCTTCGCCGCAAATATAAGCACCTGCGCCGTGATGGACATAAAGATCGAAGTCCCAGCCATTGACGTTATTTTCGCCGATCAGCTTGGCCTCGTAAGCCTCTTTGACGGCCAGTTCCAGCGCTTCGCGTTCGGCAATATATTCGCCGCGCAAATAGACATAGCATTTGTGCGCACGCATCGCGCGCGACGCCACCATGCAGCCTTCGATCAAGAGGTGTGGATCGTGGCGCATAATTTCGCGATCTTTACATGTGCCCGGCTCGGACTCATCTGCATTGACCACGAGATAGTGCGGGCGGTCTTTGACTTCTTTGGGCATGAAGGTCCACTTCAAGCCGGTCGGGAAGCCAGCGCCGCCGCGCCCGCGCAAGCCAGAGGCTTTGATCTGG
>JBDVDE010000027.1:0-21201 GCA_039942135.1 Hyphomonadaceae bacterium | reverse complement strand
AAGCTACTTCACGCTGTGCCGTGGGCACGAACTCCTCGCGTGGAATTGTCAGCATGGCGTCGATAATTGGGAATTTTGTCACGTCAGAAGGGCGCACTTGGGTGTCCACCATCATCGTTCTGCGAGCTGGAAAATCAGGCATTTGGCTAAACTCGTCCGTTCAGAAGCTACTGTCAAACGTCTTGCACATCTTTCGACACGCGGCAACGGTCGAGACAGCGATTTTAAAAAGTTGTGGCTGTTGCAGCACCCCTAAACTCTTTTTTGCGCATCACACGAGTTTAAATCCAACAAACCGCGTCATTTAAGCGGCATGCAGCAGGTCACTCAAAGAAGCAAGGAAAGTCAACGGTGTGATCCTAAGACAAAATCTATTTTTCGCGGATTTTCAATTGGTCTAGTCGACTTTTGCAAGTGGCGTCCTCCGATATTTTGTTGAGCACGCTTAAAAACCGTTCTATCTGCTATAAGCGCTTGCACGCCGTAGCTGATGTCCTTAAACGGTCTTCAGACTTCGGCGAGTTGGCGGAGTGGTTACGCAGCGGATTGCAAATCCGTGTACAGGAGTTCGATTCTCCTACTCGCCTCCATTTAAAATCAACCACTTAGATGATTTTGGCATTGGTAGAGCACGGCGTCTCTACCAAATCTCTACCATTTCACGTTTCGTTTTCGTTCCGTTCCACGGTCAAGTGGGGTGCGTGTGATGGATGAAAAAGGCGACAAAACTAGAACAGCTTGCTATCTTCACCTTGCCGACTGCCTAGAGCGCATGAAGGACGTCGAAGACGCCTCCGTCGATCTTGTTCTATCAGACCTTCCCTATGGTACGACGAATTGTCGTTGGGATTCTTGCATAAATCTTGAGCGTCTATGGGCGGAGTACTTGAGGATTGGCAGGGGGGCCTTTGTTCTGTTTGCACAGACGCCATTCGACAAGGTTCTTGGGATGAGCCAGATCGAATTACTGCGTTATGAGTGGATTTGGGAAAAGACTGCCGCCACCGGTCACTTGAACGCAAAAAAAATGCCCATGAAGGCACATGAAAATATACTTGTTTTTTACAAAAAATTACCGACTTACAATCCCGAAAAAACAACCGGACACAATCGAAAAAGTTCCGTAAAACGGCGTGACAAGAGCGAGATATATGGCTCGCAACAATTTACGGAATTGCCTTACGATAGCACTGAAAGATTCCCCCGTAGCGTTCAGATCTTTGCTTCTGACAAGCAGAAATTGAAGCTTCACCCGACTCAAAAGCCGGTTGATCTTTGTCGCTTCCTGATACGGACATACACCCATCCCGGCGATACCGTACTAGATAGTTGTATGGGGTCTGGAACGACCGGTGCGGCTGCTCTCTTAGAGGGCAGAAACTTTATTGGGATCGAAAACGACCCAGTTATTTTCGAGATTGCCGAAAGCCGTTTGCGGTCGCTCACCCCCACCCCCAAAGCGGGGTGCGTGTGATGACGCCGGATCAAGCTAAAGCCCTAAATGAAATGCAGGTCAACCGCAGCCGACAACCGTTGACCTGCGTTAACAGGTTAGACGGAAATCACCGCGACTGGAACGGGGGTCTGGGCGCGCTTGTGGCAACGGTTCGCGGTTGGGAGTGTCCGTTTTGCGACTATAAACAGGATATGCCAACCACACCCACCAACAAAGCGGGGTGCGTGTGATGCCAGCCCCTACAACCCAAACAACAGCAATGAAGGAATAGCAGATGAGAAAACCGATCAAAGCGCGCCGGGGGTGTCGTCATTATTCCTACAAACGAAAAATATTCCCGCAACGAGGATTTGCCGTGTGCGCGTTGGGCGTCGATCTTAGCTCACCCGGTCCAAATAAATCTTGCCACTACGAACCAGAAGAAACCTGCGTGCGCAGGGAGGAGTGGACCGACCACGAGCGCGACCAATGGGAGAAATTTGTCACCTTTCGCTTAAACGGGATGAGCCAAGCACTAGATGAAATGCCACCTGTCTCTGTTGGGTATAGGGCCAGCATAAAATGTCCTCATTGTGGCGGGTCATTTAGCGTCGAGAGAATTGAAAAATCAGCATATGCGCAATGCTCAAATACCGAATGCTTAGGCCCTAGCCATTACTACTTAGGACATAAAAGGCCGTGGCCGGAAAAGACCACCCAACCAAAGTGAGCCGAAGGCGCTGCAACGCCCCCGGCTCCATCACAACCCCAACTGTAAGGAAAAGATCATGACAGATACAAAGAAACCACAAAAGCCGATTACAGAACACCCATTTGCAAAAAGCTCAACTGACGCCAGAATAGAGTATATGGAGCGGCACTTGCTGCTAGACACACCTCGCCTCATCGCTTTTCTATCAAATTTCGTTTTTCTCATCGCTGTTATTCTGTGGTTTTTTTCCTTTATCAGTGCTGCCGCATTTGTCAGTGCATCTGCTGTGAGCCTTATTGGAATGAATGTTGGGTTTTCAAAGCTGTCTAAAATCGCACGGTCACTGTTTTAGTCGGCCCGGTAATCCTCATTTAAATTGGCTGCACCTGCGACCTGATTACCGCCTACGTCTAGCGCGGCAGATCCGGTTGCTGGGGCGGCTACTCTTGGGGTGCTGGTGGGCGTGGCTGTCGCAGTATCAACAGCAGAACCGTCCTCATCCCTATATCCCTCATATCTAGCTGTGAACATAGAGGTGAACGATAGAGGCGCGTATGTCACTTGGGGCGTCACAAGGCTTGGCTGATGCACAATGTTCCGGTCAACCTCGATTGATCCTGTAAAGGCGCTATCCTCGTTGAACCAACTAACCCCGCTATCAGAGGACAAGTTGATAAAATCATTCTCATCAACTTCGATATCACCGGATACGGTTGCAGATGTATGGACAACGTGATTGCTACCCTTAACAAACCCTTGAAAGTCTAACGAGCGCGCGCAATCAGGCAGAACCATTGCATTCCAGCGGACGGTCATATTGCCCGTTGAGGACGCCACGATGCTGTCAGTTTGGTGACCTCCCACCAGCACGTTTTGTTGAATCAGGATGTTACCCGGAACGGCGGTCGTGCTGGAACTCGCCGCGACTGGGTTGATGCAGACCCCAGGGCTTTCAACGGCGCACTGCGTGACGATGAATCGTCCATAGGTTAAACTGGTGTTTGCGGTGAATGCGCGAATGCCCGGTTGGATCGCTCGACCACCACCGCTTGCCGCTGACCAGCCAGTAGCAGAGAAGATGTCACAGGCATGGATAATCCATTCGTTGATGAATGGACCCCTCATTGGGCCGTGATTATTGTGGGGGTCTTCTTTATCACCCCCAACAATAGACTGCGGGTTCTGTGTGAACCTACAACCGACCGCTGCAGTTCGTGACGCGTCGGTGAACCACCCATAGTCCGACCAATCGTACATACGCGTGTTGTGTAGTAACCTGAGCCTGTCGTTGCGTACGCCAGTGATATCCGCAGTCTGCGAAACGCAGCGATTAGCGTTGTGTAGGTCACAAGAATCTACCACCGCATGTTCTGAAGACTTACCCGCTAAATTGATCAGCTTCACATCCCAAAACCCACTTTCATCTGTTGTGTCCCAAGTGCCTGCCATTTCGAGGTTGGAGAAAACTGTCGAGCTTGCTGATGGGTTCGCGTTTTCGAAAGTTGCATCCAAGAACAGGTCACCATCCGCGCCACTTGATTGTGTCGCGTTGATCAAAGGGAGCGCGCCGTTGCCCGGCGCCGCCTCCACGCGGAACGAAAGGGTTGAACCGGATGCTGGGGCGTAGGTTAGCCTTGAAGCAACGTTGTGGGTCTGGCCCCTTTCAAGCACGATCCGGTGGGGTGTTGATGCGGCATTCAGCGCGGCAAAGGCAGTCGCCAAGTCGGTGAACGTTTGCGCGCCCACCGGAGCGTTGCTGTGTTGACCAGATGTATCAACAAAGAGCGTTGCTGATCCTGAATAGTACGTGTCTGGGTTTCCGGTAGAGAAGGTGAATGTGCCTTGGCCCCACTTACCAGAAGAAGGCTCGTAGACCGCCACGCGCCCGGTGTAAGTGACATCCGGTGTGGTATAAACATGCGTGCCGATTGGGCCGACCTGGTAGCGGCTGTTGGTCCTGTTGCCCCCATCGGCGGTATCCATTTCAATGACTTTGGTTGGGGCCGTGGCGATTTCCCCGTGGCCGAAGTCCCACCAATAAAGCTTATCCCGGACGGTTGGGTCCGCAAGCGCCACGTTGGTTGGCGAGTTCACGTCAAACCCGGACAGCGTAACCGAAACAAACGCAGCCTCAGGCGCGACCTGAATTGGGGACCGCGCAACGGACAATGAAACACCGACACCAGCGCTCGCCGGTTGATCCCAAACTGTGCCGCCCCCTTCAACCTGCCCCCATGCATTGACTGTGATGCCGCCAATTGTGACCGATGTTCCCGTAGCGAACCCTGCGAATTTTATCGTAGACATACCCTATCCCCTTATGAATACGCCATTAAGGCGATACCCGTTTCGCTGTTCGTTTCTGCGTCTGCGCCCGTGGTGAAACCGACCTGATACGGACCCGCGACAACATCGGTTGCAATGGCGATGGAACCTGATCGAGACCCTAGCACTGGCGCAGATGACCCTTGCTCAACCGCTCCGGCCCAAGAATATGACGTGAAGTAATCCGAACGCCCAAGAGCGACAGCCACGACCAGATTGGGCGAAGCAGATGCGGTCACGCTGTTATCGTGCGTAACATCGCTACCCCCGTTGTAGCTCACGTCTACAGCATCAAGTGTCGCGCCCTTCACGAGAACGGCGGCTATTATGTGGCCGCTAGAGTTGCCGCTATCTATGTCCACAAGGGCGGTCGCAGAACCGGCCCCTGTCATGGGCATATCATAAACCCACAAGCGACCACCTGGGCCTTGATTTCCGCTGTTTCCAGCGTTGGCAGGTACGGCAACACCGTCCACTGTAATTGTAGGTTCTGTTGCCGACATTGTGCCATAGACAAAGGCAAGCCGGTCGCCATTCGCAGCCCCGGACAGATCGATATTAAAGGTAACATCCGTGCCAAGCACAGAGGACGCGACCAGGGCGAGACGTTCAGCACTCATCGCTGATGGAATAGCCAAGCTGTTAGACACGCTAACCGTATCGTTCGCCCCTTGTGTCGCAGTCGCTGTCACCGTGATTGATGTGCCTGCGTCAGCCGCGTCTATCAAAAGCGTGGGATTAGATGGATCAGTCACGTTAACGCTGTTGGTTCCGGTCGTCGTGTACGCAACCGTCATTGCGCCAAGGTCACCGTCATAAGCGAAAAGCGCGGGTGTGATTGTCAGCGTTTCCCCGGCTTCTGGCGAACCATCACCCGCGAGAACAGGAGCGACAAGTGCAATAGGGCCAGACGCCAAAGAGCCAACCGTGATTGAATATGTGCCATCGTAGTTGTCAGCCGCGTCGTCAATAGTGAAGTCCGAACCATCATTGTTGGTTATTTGCAGCTCGCCCGTGCCTTCATCTAGGCTAACGCTGAATACTGTTGAGACAACAGGGTCAGCAAAGGCCCCGGCGTTCGTCGTGCTGGGCCTAGAAGTTCCGTTGTAGCCCACGTTAAACGGTGCAGATGAAAGCCCGGAAACATAGTTGATTGCGGGTGATGTCTCTTGCAGCTCGTAATCACCATTTGCGGCATCGACAAATAGTGGATCGACGCCAGTGCTTACACCGTCTTGAACGTTGAAGTTATCTGCCATCGTCCAGCCAGACGCGGACAAATCAACGGCCATGTCCATCTGCTGATCGGAGTAAACCAAGTTGCCGCTAAAATCATTGCCGGTCATTGTCGCGGTTGTAAATTCAGTAGGCCATCCATCAATGTTGATGTCCTTAAATCCGCCTTCTCGATTGGCATTTACTACCGTATTAAATCGGCAACGAATGTTTGAAATCGTCCCGCTATCCGCATCCCCGGAATGTCGATGGAAGTAGATGCCGATCTGGTCAACATCAATAATCAGGTTGTTGAATATGCCGATTGTATCTAGCGATAAGAATGTGTTGGCTGGATCGCCGTTTTCTCGCGACAAAACAATTCCATGCCTGCAGCCGTTAACCACATTTCGCCTAATTGTGATATCTTCGCAGAACCTATGCCCAGCATCAATATAAATGCCATGGCGCTCAGTATCCGTAACCGTGTTATCTTCGATGAAATTGCCCGGCCCATATGTAAAGTTTACATCGCCCGAAACTGGCGTGTACGAGCCGTTAACACCCGCCTTATAATCAATTCCATACTGACGACTGCTATAGATGTTATTCAGTCGCGTAACGATGGAAGACACGGAAGACGCAGCTGCAACGCATTCCACGTTTCCAAAGCCTTGCTGGTCGATTTCAAGGTTAGTCTGGGTGACATCATTGCTATCGATAAGAACATCGACGGTTCTTAAGTTCGTGATTTCACCCGAGGGGATTACGCTGTCGGAGTTATTACCTCCAACAAAGACGCCTCCGCGCCCTACATTTCGGATGACATTGTTTCGAATAATATGGTGGCCGTGCTGTTCACCTTCTGTACCAACGACAAAAATACCATGACGCCAAACCCATTCGATTGTCAGGCCATCGATAATGATCCAATCTTTACTGTCGATGCGAATACCGTCGCGCTGATCAGTCGGCAGAGACGACAAATTAGACCCGCCTTGCGCTATGTGCGATTGCAACTCACCCACAAAGACAGGTGTGTGTCCGTCATCAGGAGTGTAAGTTATAGGATTGCCCCGCGTCCCACTGTTCGAAACATCAAAAGCAGCCGGGTACGTGCCGGTGCGGAACTTAACAATATCTCCGGGAAGGGTAGCGGCGCTGGCGGCAGCTGGTGTCGCAAAGGGCGACAATGAGGCACCTGTACCAGTGGTATCGCTGCCTGTGTTCGACACATAAAGCGTCGTGCCTGGGACGTAGAAAGAGCCATTTGTCACCGCATCACCATGCGCAATCCGATACGTGATTTGCTCATCGCCAGAATTTTCAGGGACGGTGTAACCCCATTCGGCTTTTTTGAACGTCAGTGCCGAAATTGTGCCAGAGCCGCTTATTGTAATCACTCGACCAGTTTCTGTGCTGTCGGTGTAAACTAGGCGCGAGTGCGTTCCGGCTGATGTCGGCAGTGGATCAGATGCTTGGCTTTCAATTGGTGAGCCGGAACCGGGGAACATGTTGGTTATGCTGCTACCTTCATCGATGGTGTACGCAAGCAGATACAACGCTCCGCTTTCAATGGTTCCAGTGATTGCCGATACGCTCTGATTGTTGGTCAATGCACCCGGTGCCGTATTCGTTGCAAGCTCTGGACTGACAGCAGCGTCATCCAGATCACCGATAACATCTGTACCATCAAGTGTCATTTGTGAGACGGAAAGCGCCGCAAAAGGGTCTATGGGGTTAACGGATGACAAGGAAATTGTAAATTCATCTGGGTCACCGCGAGTGTAGGACAACCCTGCAGAGATAGACGGGCTTGCATCGCCCACGACTTGAGAGCCGAGCGAAATGCTCAGTTGAGATAGGCCAATCATGTTGGGTGTCCTTGTAACTTATGGATTAGGCAGCTTTTGCCCAAGTGCATTGCGCCCCTATGAACACAATTCTGACCGATGCTTTCGACGACATTTGAGCCGTCAATTCGTGATATGGCGCTGCCATTTCGTAGCAATCTTGCAGGCTGGAAAGTCCCGCCTTGATATGCTCATCACAAACCACACCTGCCCCCTCTGACTGAAAACAGGCAATTAATTTCAGAATAAACATGATGGACCCTTTCGGGTTATGGTTTCAGTTGCTTGGCAATCTTTTCCCCAGAGCGGCCAACAATGTAGCCCCCGACACCAATTTGAACCAATTGGAACAAATCGCCTATGCGGTCTTCCGACAGGTTGGGGGGTGTCATTCCGAACCAGTAAGCGCCCACGAGAACAGCAAACCAGATCATTAGCATTGGTCGCCAATTCCGTTGCAGCCAGCTTTCGCCTTGGGCCTCTGCGGTGATGATCTGCGCAGCCGCTTTATTGAAGTCGTTTTCGCTGTCGATAATCGCGGCTAGTAGCTCTGCTTTTATCTTTTGCTCTGCGTCCTTGTCCGGCGCTACCCGTGCGATAACGCTGTTCAATGTCGGCAAAATCGCAGAGATTAAAGGCAACATAATCAAAGCTCCTATTGCTTGGGCCAAAAGATTTTTTGAAACCATGAGCGATGTGGTTTGCTCTCTGCCTCAATATGAAACCCGTCCACCACCGGCTGTCTCTCAGCAACAACACTGGCCCACCATGCAGAAGCGTCATGGCCCGGGCATTGTGTGGCCGCGCCCGGCATATCTCTATGGCCGATGACTTGAGCGTCTGGATACCTGAACAAAAGGTCGTCAATCGTTTCAATCATTGCCGAAAGCTGCGCGTCGTTGCGCGTGTCCCGGCCCGTGTGTGGATCGGACAGAGTAACCCCGCCCTCAAAGCAAAGGCCAACAGATTCGTCATTCTCGCCCTTGCTGTGCGCGCCCATTTCAAACATTCCCGGCTGCGTTAAATCGCGGCCAGCAATCCGACCGCCCTTGCGCGGAAAGTAGAAGTGGTAACCACCCTCTTTAAAGCCGCGTTCCTTGTGGTGCCGCTCTAGCATTTTATACGTATATTCTCGCTCAATCGGTGTCGCGCTGTAGTGAATAACGATGTATTTGACGCGCTCATCTGATAGGTAAGTCATCATCGATCTCCCTGAGAAATGTTGCTTTCTATCCGCTGGACCGAGCGTAAAATTGCGTTGAGTTTTTCCTCAAACACTGCCACCGACATTTCATTGCGGTGTATGGCGTTTTCAGCCTGGATAAGGCTCAAGGATATGTCCGCGCTGTCCCGCTCCAGCTCCGCGACCCTGCTTTCCAAGGAGGACATAAACCAACCGGCCGCAGAGGTTTGCATCGCAATCGTTACGATGAGTGCGAGGGGTACGCGCCGGTCCAAATGCCAAGCGCGGTCGTTATTGTTTGTCATGATATTTCCTAGCTCGGCCAACCGGCGTTTAGATCGATAGCATTCAATTCGGCTTCATTTGTGGCGTCATTTATGAGGACGGAAATAGTCGCTTCATTTGTAAAACAAGCTTGAACGTGATCCACTATCAGATCGCCTATCCCGATAATTTGCGCGGCGTTTAGGGTCGTGAATACGCCCGGAGCGCTCTTAAAGGACGGCACCGAATAGCTAGGATCTGCAAGAGCCTTAGTGTATGATGCAGCAATAAAATTGCGCGTTCGGTCAGACGTATCAACCTCAACCCCGCCCGATGAAAACCCGCCGTATTCAGCTTCAAATCGGATCTGGGCAAGTTCCTCTAATTTCTCGACCTTAAGTTGATCAATCGTTGGCCCAACCCATGCCCCTCCATCTATCTCATGCAATGGACTCGGGCGCAGGGCAACTTGTGCGGTATCGCTTGGCCATGCGTTTTGAATTTCTGCCGAAGGGGTGTTCGACGTCTCCCAGTAACCCTTCGTTTCGCTATACCAACCGATCATTCTGGAACCCTCTGTATTAAAACTGTTGCGCCTGAGGTGACATATCGAAAGTAGTGGCCATTCAGCAGCGTGAACGTTGTATTGCCGAAGTAACCTGACTGAATGTCAGACTGCCCGTGACTCCCAATTGTGATAAACGACGTTCCGTCTGTGCTTACCTGCACAGTCTGGTTGGTCGAACTTGTACCATCGCCTCTGACCGCGACCTGCACTGCATATCCAAGCGTATTTTGCCACACCGTGTTCGAGCTTAGGGAAACAGACACCCACTCCGAACCGGGTGACAAAGTGCTTCCGATAGCACCAAAGCGCGCATCGGATTCCGTTTGCGTGTATAGCTCTGACTGGGGGTAGATGGTGCTCGTAAGGGGCCTATCATTAATCTGAGACTGCAGGGGTCCGGTAACGCCGGCCAAATATCCAAGCTCATCACTTGAAGCGCCTAAAAAGTCAGCTTTCGATATTCCGCCGCCAACCCCTGCCTTTTCAAGAAAGATTTTGTCTGTGTCGGACGCCGTTGTGTGCTGTGTCGGAATGTCCGCGATTGCTTCGCTTTCTAGCGCCATTTGTTATGCTCCATTCAGAAAACCCCGCAAAAGCAGGGTGTTCCTAGTTGTTGTTCATGTGTTAATTTAGGCCGCTTGGCCCATCCAAGAGCTAGCTAGAAGCGCCGCCTCCCGTGACACCGCTGCATTGTAATCTCTTATGTTCCAGTCAAAGTAATTCGCAATAACGGTCATAATCCGCAAATCTTCGATGTTCTCGCATCCAGCTTTAAAAATTGCTGTCTCCAAGCTGTCTCGCTCATTAAGGACTGTATCAACAGTTCTTTCAAAATCATCGTCATCGACAATCCCCGCTTCCCAGTCGAAATGGATCGCCTGATATCGATCAGTTAGACAGGACCAATTAATGAATAGGCGCTGTATTTCCGTTGCCTTTGAGGTCAACGCCCCTGCCCCGATCACGGTTGCGGTCAGGGCGACAGGAGCGCCACTAAGAACAGAGCGTCGGTTGATTGTGGTACTCATGCTGCACCGCCTTCCCTTGGAAGTACCTTCGCAAGTCTCGCAAGTCCTTTCGGGGTGACCTTCATTTGCATAGTTGTTCGCTCTTCGCCCATGCCATCAATAAAGGTGCGCGGTTCATGCTCCAAATATCCCTGCTTCCGGCGACCAGCATATCCCTGCAAAACTCTCCCTTGTCTAAATGCCCAGCTATTGACCTCAAGCCACTTTGTGAACTTGCGTTCCGGGAAGTCCAGCATCTTTGCCGCCACACGAGGCGTCACTGACCCGTCAGAAGCTTCCAATCGGTCGTAAGCCTCTGCTCGCGGTTCCAATTCAACAACACGGGCCTCAGCTATTTCGGTACGCTCGGCGTAGTTGACCAGCAATCCGCGCAATTGAGCCGGATCGTCTGGATTGAATGCGACAACGTTCGATTTAGCCTGGCGTTCGCAATCTATGAAGTATTGGCGAGCCTCTTTGCCTTTCTCGTTGCGCTCAACCATCGATAGCTCTTTGGCCATGTCAAGCGATATGTAGTAGTCCGTCGCCGGGCGACCACCAGATGAGTTTTTCGGAGTTTCCCGAATAACTACAAAATCGCCGCCTTCAACAAATCCGTATTGGGAAATACGATCCTTGATCCATGTGGAAAAGTGATCTTTGTTTTCCAGCCACTCGTGCAGCTCACGCGCATTCACTGTCTTGGTGAGTTCGCCATTGAAATTTTCGTCATGTATCGCTATGTTCATTCTCGTACCTTGTTTTCTGATGGGGTTCTGATTTCAGTTAAGAGCCGCCGGGGACTGCAATCCCAATGGGCGGCTCTTTTCGTTTCAGGCGTCGGCATTTTGATCGGCGTTCATCTTCTCCTTAAGAGTTTGCACAATTAGGCCGTTCATTGAGCGCCCCTCTTTTTCCGCTTCTGCTTTCACCCAGCCATGCAAGTCAGGCGTCATTCGAATTCCGAATGGTGGTATCTGTTTAGTTTCCATTTCTACCTCTCTACTATTTGTAGATATCTACTATTAGTAAGCATTGCAGTCAAGAGTTCTTTTCTACTAATAGAAGTGATGGCTGAATCATTTCAAAAACAACTACCGCCCTACGGCATCCGCATCCCGGCTGACCTGAAGGCACGCATCCAAAGCACCGCCGACGAGTACAAGAGGTCGCTTCACGGTGAGATCATTCACACCCTTGAGAAGGCTTACCCCAGCGCGATTGGCTTAATTGCCTTCATGCGCGCAAATGAAGAGAATATAGCTCAGAATGGCTACGAAGTTGAGGACATAAGCGAACACAGCGAAGAACTTTTCATCCGTCCGAACACTGGGGCAGGCACGACGATTGATCCAAGAGGCTTCGTTAGGACTAGCGATGGAAAAGTCTACATGCGCGTGAAGTGCTTGCCGTGATTTTTCCAACCAACAAGAACGGGGTGTAAGAGGAATTGACGCCGACTAGCCCTGTTTTATTTTTCCACCTGATCGGTTAGGTGCCTACATGTCATATCGAGAAGAAGAACTAAAAACGGCCATTAGCTCAGCAGAGAAAGATGGCCGGAGAACAGTCTGGGTATTTGTTCTGATCGGGGCGGCTGTTGGATTAGCCTCACAATTTGAACTCATTGACCCAATCGGCCCTGTCCAAGGCATGATTTTGGGAATTCTCTGCGCCGTTGCATTCATACTGAATCAATTGAAGGTGCTAATGCACAAGGCCGAGTACCGCGAGTGGATGCGTGAATTTGCCCCGGAGAGGTGGAAGCGCATAAACGATGATTAATCCCCTTTGGTGTTGCCCCCCGTACTTTGAAGTAACGGGGGGGGTACTTGTTGAATTTTGAAATTTGGGCCACTAGATTTAAGAAATGGACCCAATTTCTGCGTATACCGCCATCGTATCCTCATGGATCATCGTGATAGTGATCGCTATCGGTCACCGACTGGCGAAAAAAGAAAATGAAACTGGCGTAGTTCCAAGGGGTGCAGATTTATTTGTATTTACTTGTATCGGGTGCGGCACGGTGCTGTACTTTACGCATGAGTTGACGCCTTTCCTGTTCAACTTGACATCTGACTTAATTGGAGCGCTTATCGGGCTGGTATCAGCTTATTTCGTCCCAAGGCTTGTGTGTTCTCTGCTAAAGGGGCAGAGCCAACCGCCAAAGTAGAACCCGTAGAGGGTGCAGGCAGCGCTTTAGGCGCAACTCCCGCTAAGAAGTCTTGGATTTCGCCAGCATGTTTTAACGTCGCCTTGTCAGCGGACCTTTTGGCTATGGTTCCAACCGCTGCAAGTGGAAGGGTTGCGCCACCACTCATAACGCCGCTAGTCGCATGGAGTACCATCATTAGGCCGTTCCCATCCGGTGAAGCCTTGCCGATAAGTCGCCTCATGTTCTCGCCGTTCGACCCGCGAACAAAATCGCGCATCATTTCGATTTCTTCTCCTGTGAAGAATTTCGCCTTGCGCTCATTGTTGATAATGCTCGTGACCGCTTGCCGCATCTTGTTTTGTAGGTTGCCACCTGAACCGGCACTTGCCGTTTGATCCGCCGCTTTCCTGAATGCATCGTCAAGCAATTGAGATTTGGCGAAACGCGAATTTGCGGCCCTTGCAATCCCCATTAGCTCACTGGCCCCGGCTTTACTCTCAACCAGCCCATCGATTTCACGGATTGCATCAAGAATTTGCGGCTGATCCTTTGCCCCTGCGTACCTTTTCCACAAGTTTTTTCTGATGTTGTCTAACTGTGAAAGAGTTGCAGGCTGATCTTTTCTTTTTTCAAGAATGGATAACGTTGCGCGCAAAGCGTTGTCCGTTTCCTCAACGTAGTTTCCATCATCAAAAGCCGTTTTTACGCGCCCTAAAAGACCGGCCATGTCTTCGGGGGAGAAGACTTCGCCGCTATCATCAACCGCCTTGTAAGCGGCGTTTTTGGCTGCTTTCAACATAGGAATTGTCGGGCGCTCCGCTGACTTGGTGAACACTTGGCTCACCCGCCGGGGAACACTTGCCGCGAAATCTGTAACGCGAGGGGCAGTAGCGCCGAACAAACCGCCAACAAGCATAGCCTGCAAGCCCTTGTCCTTTCTCTCCTCAACGCCGCCCTCGCCTTCCATAAAGCCAAAGGTGCCACCTGCCGCCGCACCTGCCGCCGCACCAGCCGCCGTGCGACCGACAACAGAACCTAGCTGCTTCACGGCCCCTGCTGCCCCCGCACCCGGAATAAGAGCGGGTGCAAACTCAGACGCAAACGATAGTGCAGGGTTTTCTTTAGCGAACTGATCTTCGTTGCCCCTGTGGTGTTGCAACCGCGAGTCAAAAGTGCCGCGACCAACAAGAGCGTCAGCCGCCGCCGCAGCCTCATCGCCCACAATGCCCAAAGTCAGGCTTTCACCACCCTTGTTTAGGGCTGTAGCGATTTTTTCACCCGCCGACATTACGCCATCATCAACGCCAATCACATTGTCCTTTACGCGCCCCATGAATGACATATCAGCCTGTGGCTTGGCTTGGCGCTTTTCCATTTCCGCCTTAGCTGCAGATAAGTTCCTACGCCGGGCTAATTCGGCCTTTGCAGCATCCACACTCACTGACCGGCCCTCTCAATATAGGCCTCAAGCTCTGCATCACTCATCTGCGAAAAGTCGGGCGTTTGTGGGTCGAACGGCTCAACCGGTGACTTGGCGCTGTTTGGCCCTGTGCTCAACGGATTCTCAAGCTGGCGAAGCTCTTGCAGTGCAACCGCCGGGCCTATCTGCCGAGAAGCAACCCGCTGTGCGATATCGCTCTGTTTTAATTCGTATTCCAGCAAACCACGCATCGTTGATACTATCTTTTGGTTGCCTTCTGGCGTGTTGATAAGGCGCGGCAAAGACTGCTTGAAGATTTCTAGGTCACGATCAGACATGGGGCCAGAACCCGGCTCCCTTTGAGCGGGAACCATTCGGTTAATGATCGACTGCGCAACTTGCAAATCTGTAAGCCCCTCGGTCTCAATGCCGAAATTACCAGCGGCGAACTTAATCGCGGCCTCGGCTCCCGATGGGGCAGAGTTCAGTGCTTGTTCCAACTGGTCGATTTGGCCGAGCCGCGACGAAACCGTCATGCCGCCAGAAAGCAGCCCTTGGAACATCTTGGCGGTGCCTTTGTCGAGTTCCTTGTAAAGTTCACTTGATCCACCACCCAGATTATTTTCAACCACGGTAGTAGGGCGGCTCAAAGGTGTATCGGCTGGGAGAATGCCGCTGTTGATATCGGCTTGTACTTTCCCAACACCAGAAAGCGGCGTAGGCCCCTGCTCGGCTTGGATCTGCATCGCCAATTGCTCTTTGAGTGGCAACAACCGGCCCAAAAGCGCCTGCTTATTCCCAAACTGGCCAACAAGTGACGGGTCAGACATACGGGCGATTTGGTCCCACTGATCCGGCGTTTGTGCTTGGTTCATCAAGCCAACAGCCCTTTCAATCTGCTGATACTTAGCGCGCGCATTCTCAGAAGCGGCATGAGTTTCAGCGGCGCGGCCCGATGCGGCCCTGCGCTGCCCCATAAGCTCACGCTGCGCCTGCATACCTTGCTGTGTGCTTTGCACATCTAACGCGGCGCGTGGGTCGTACTGTGCCAGTGCGGCAAGTGCGTTCTGGTCGCCAGATGCAATCCCTGCGCCGTTCTCTCGATATAGGTTTGCTAACCCAGCCCTGCGGCCTGCGCTGAAACCTCGATCAAGGCTCCCGACAATATCCGGCGTTTGTCCCTGTAAGGGGATAAGTGCGTTCATGCGCATGGGCTTACCTCATCATGAATTGCTTTGGGTCAAGGCCGTTATAACCAAGACGCAATTGTTGCTTTTTCTGCGGATCAAGGTTGGCTAGAGCGTTTTCCCGCTGCTGCGGGGCCTGCTGCGATAGTTCGCCAAGAGCATTACGGAATTTTTCAGTATAGGCACCTATTGATGTCCCTAGACTGTCTTGACGGTCGAGTTTACCAACGCCACCCGGACCGCCGAACCACGCCTGTGCTGCGCCTTCTGCCCCGTATTTATCGACGTATCCGCCGAATTTGGCGTCGAAAATGGCATCTTGCAGCTCCGGCGTTTGGATAAATTGATCTGGTGTGACCTCGTACCCAAGAGCCTCACGCGACCAAGGGCCAATATTGGCCTCCATAATCTGATATTTACCCAATGCGCGGCCCATTTTAGGGTGTGTCGGACCAACAGCGCCATAGTTCCCGCTGCTTTCGATGCTCGCAATTGCGTTCCGGTATTTATCCATCACTAAAAGCCGTTTTGCTGTCCGTAAGCCCAGAGGCCGACGCCATTGTTGATCCCGCCGGTGATAGCGTTCGTGACGCCAATTGACCCAGCAGCCTGTGCATTTCCAATATTTGCAAGGGCGTTGTTTGCGTTGCTCACGTATTCGCTGCCCGCTGATACCTGCCCGGCGGCGGCGGCTTGGTTCCCCGCAGCAAGACCAGCGAGCCGATTGTAATAGTTGTTGTACTCATTAGAGCCGTAGTCTTGGCCGTATTGGGTCAGTGCTTGGAGCGTAGCCCCACTATTCAAGCCATGCTGTGCGCCAACCCCGGACTGAACCGCGTCTAGGCCCTCATCAAGTCTGAATTGATATCCGGGCGACTCTGTGAAGCCGCCAAACGTCTCGCCATCCGTGGCTAAAGTGCTTGCAAAAGCGGTTGCCCCATCCTGCGTATCAAACTGGCGACCGTTCACATCCCATTTGTAAATGGGCGTCTCTTCGGGTTCTGAGTAATAGCCACCGCCAGCGTCCGAACCTGTCCAGATCCATTCTCGCTGACCATTGGTTTCCGTCCCAACCTGCACGCGCTGAGGTGTTGGCCCATTTGTCCCGCCAAAGGTAGGGGCTGCGCCAAGGCCGTTCTCATACATCAACGCTTGAATGGCCAAATTGTTCCCCAAATACGGGGCAAGCGTTTCTTTCTGATCGTAATAAATTTCACGGCTCAAATCGACTTGAGCTTCACTAGCGGCGACTTGAGCATCAGCCGCGCTTGACGCGCCCGACGCGCCAAGGAGCGCAGTACCCGCCCCAACAATGCCAGAAATGCACATTAGACAAACTCCGAATAAACAGCCTCAGAAGGCCGTGCTATTGTTTGGTAAAAGCCCTCGACCCGCGAACCTGCGGGGCAAGAATACCTGATTTCATTCGCGCCACGAGCTTTGGCCCAAGCGCGAAAGTCTCGAATTAGATAAGGGTCGCCCCACCACAGAAATTCACTTGCGATAACCCACCGCTTACTAATCGGCAGGTTGCAGATTGTGGCCGCTATGAAGCCGCGTTCGCTAACCTTAAGGAACGGCAGAGCACCCAAAGTTTCGCGCATGTCGGCCTCTACGAACGGCCACAAAGGCTTGTTGTAGGCGTGAAAATCCCGCGCCATTTCAACTGCCCTATCAAGGCTCAAGCGCCACTATCCTAGCTTCGTTTTCCTTGGTTGCCGCTATAAGTGCAGCGAAGAACTTAAGCCCCTCTGCAGTCATCCTGCCCGTTTCCGGGTCCACGTATCGCAACATCGGGTTGATTTCTGGAACTTGACTCATACAACCTCAAAAACGGCTGTGCTGTTGACTTGGAAGTCAGCAGGCTCATTCATTTCAATTTTGATGGCGAATTGCTGGGCTTGGCCCACTGAGCGCCACACCATGCGCTTTTCATAATCCCCACCAAGACCCAAAGACCTAGGCTTTGCATCGCCCCAAGTCCTGCCACCATCACGGCTAACGCTCAGATTAATAAATCCTGCGCGCTCATCCCCATCTAGTGACCGGGTTTGCAGCGCGAAATCTGTCCGAGTCAGAAGCGTGTAACCCGGCCTCGTGGATAGGACGAAATCAATGGCCTCGTTTAACATTTCCTCGCCAACGCGCGCGTTTATCTCAATCTTTTGAACTCGGAACTTTGATGAGCCGATGTAATAGTTGTTTGATATCATCGTACGACGCAGAGGCGCGTTTAAGTCTCGCCCAGAACGGCTAAGGCTAAATATCTCGCCATCTGTTGACCCGACTTGCCATGTGTCGCCCCTCATGGACGTGATAGCCTGCCAAGCCCCATTGTTAGGGCCTTCCGCTCGCTCGTGCCATTCACGCATTTTAACATCGTAGACCCACGCAGCCCTATCGCTAAATCTAAGAACACAGAATTTATGGCCTCTATCTTCGTAGTAGAAACAATGGGTTGCTGTATTGGCTTCAAGTGCTGAGTTGATCGCAGGCGTTGTTATATCGACTGCACCCGGACCAACGCCGAGATACACGTTATTGTCGTTGCCCACGAAAAATAGACTGTCATCAAATTGAACTGCCAGATTGTGCGCCTTTAGGCCACGCCTCCAACTGGTGACAAATTGGAAAGCGGTTGCCCCTGCAGCACCGGAAAGCTGCCACATTTCCGCAGATGTTTCACAAAACAGCACTGCTGTACCTTGGATTTCAAAGCCGCGCACAAGGTTATCATCTGACTTTTCAGCGCTGGAAAAGTCTAAAGCGTCAAGCGTGCTCGCATCGCCCAATCCCGACCACTGAAACCGCTTCCCACCATCCTCAAGCAGGACCGTATAGCCGCCAAAATAAAAATGGCTCTTAATGTTCGTGAATGCCTTGGTGTCGGGCTGAGAGAGTGTCGCTCCATCCCATAAGTAATAATTGCCGCCGGCGGTGACTGTCACATCTGAGTAGTTGCCAGACACAACAGACACTTCATCATCTGCTATCACTTGCCCGGTGTCCGTGACCGTTCCATCACCCGCCACTACGAACAGCTTATTATTGCCTACAGCCCAATTCTGTCCGTTACCCTGTCCGAATGCTCGCACCGGTTCTGCGCCTAGGTCATCAAGTAAATCTTGGCCCAGCACATTGTTGATAACGTACTGCGTTTTTCCTGAACCAAGAACCATTTCGCGATAGCAATTGATCAGTCTGGACGTGCTTACAGCAGCGTTGCCTTGGTCTTGTACGCTTTGCCCCACGAACTCGACTAAGGGCATTAGTCGTAGCTCACAGTGTAGCCGTATCTGGCCCGGCGGGATGGTGTTAGGTCTAGCGCGCGATCGAACTCAACATCATCAATTTGTAGCTTTGAGGCTTGGATATCGCGAAACCACCTATCTGCATCGAATGCAGGCGGCAGGAGATAATCGGGTGATAGGCGGGACGCTAAGAGGTACACAAAGCCCTCTTGGTACTCATCGCCATAATCAAAAGTGTCTGTTTCGGATTGGTCCACATGTTCAAAGTCCACGCTTTCGAGCTTCCACCCGTGAACCATCATATTATATGCGGCAACGCCTTCGTCCGTCTCGAATTGCTCTAATGTCTCATCACGAGACACAACGCCAATCTTCTTATAAGCGCGTGTTACAATGTCTAATACAGTCGCCATCTTAGACCCCCGTGAGAAGCAGAAAAGCGGCCCCCGAAGGGACCGCC
This sequence comes from Hyphomonadaceae bacterium, assembly GCA_039942135.1. Classification (GTDB taxonomy): domain Bacteria; phylum Pseudomonadota; class Alphaproteobacteria; order Caulobacterales; family Hyphomonadaceae; genus CALLCD01. The sequence continues at coordinate 2,166 of JBDVDE010000027.1, read as the reverse complement.
TGTTGTTTAGTTTGTAAGGCGTCCACCAAAGCGAGGGTCAACCGTTTCAGCCTTGAATAGGATGTCAAAGCGGAAGGTTTGCGCGAGCGTGTTTCCGTCAACAAATTCAGTGCAAGATATAGTAACCTTGTCGCCTGATTTTGTCGTAGATTTCACGCCTTGACCTGTTGGAATGTCAATTTTGCGAGTGACCAGAGCAATCGACTGCGGGTGCAGTAATAAAGATTGCTTATAGCTCTGCTGCGCCGCTCCGGTTTTGACCGTGATAACCGCGTTATCTTCCGGTGCTGCTGTTACCGTCTGGTATGGTCCAGAGGTAATCATTGGCGGGGAGATGGTCAACGTAGCAGGGCCGGATGATGCACCAGAGTCCGCATCAGCCTTGACAACGAAGGTTTGCAAACGACCAGTGTCTACGCGTGAAACCGGATTCACGGCGTTCACACCCGCAATAGTGATAACGTCGCCAGTCTTAAGAACGCCAGTGCGGTTGTTTGTCCAGCCATCAGTAACCAAAGTTTGTGAGAACGATTGCTTGCTGTTTTCGTATGTAACGCCTTGGCTCGCTCCGTTCACCCGAGGCGTACCGCCGTAGTTGCCCACTGTATGGGTCGGCGCATAAACGGTTTCATAGTTCATGAACCCGCCATAGCGGCCAATAGTCGCCTCCTCGAAAGCAGTCTTGGCTTTGCTTTCGACGTATACGTTTTTCAACCCGTCAGACAGCTCAAGGGACGCGTCAGTCCCGTGAAAGGCAACGCGACCACTGCCCGGCACCGCGCCATCGGTGAGAACCGCACCCATACCGCCCAATGACTTGAACGTTGCAGGAACCGTGCCAGGAGTGCCGGTGAAGTGGTAGAAGTCGCTGTATTTGGTCGCAATGTGAGACTCTACGGTGTCCTTAATGCGTACCATTGCAGGTTTCAGAACATCACGCGAGAACCGGTCAAAGTCAAACGTGCGCTCTTTTGCGCCAATTTGTACTGCAACCGTTTCGGTCTGATCCATCGTTACAGGGATGGTGGCCTGTTCAATGTCTTCCCGGTGGCCGGTGATATCAAGATTGTTCCGGCGTCCGCCATATTGCACCGGGCGACGAATGTTTACGGTTTCGCCAACAGTGGTGTATTCGGAGTCATAATCGGTGTGGACAGCGTTGCCCATAACCATTTCGTTCTCCAAGAGCATGATGCCCTCAGAAAGAACCTTGTCGGTTGTGTAGAATGAATTAGCCATTTTCTAGGCTCCTTAAAATGTTCCGCCCCCTGCACGCCATGCTCGATACTCAGAGACAGACATTTTTGCAGGATCAGACACCGCGCCACCTTTGGGCTTAAGGGTGTTAACTGGGTCAGGGGCTTGTGATTGAGTGCGTGGTTTTGGAACCGTTATTCTGGCCTCTATGAGACCAAATTCACGGGCCATTTCCACGGGCTGCATATCAAACATGTTCCGGGCAATTTCTGGATTGGACCCAAGAAAATAAGCAACGTCAGCACCCTTATCGGAAGATAAAATCAAATCCGCCGTAGAGCTGCTGATAGGAACACTCTGAACTACTTTGCTGAAGTCCGTGTACCTTGTTGACGCCTCGGCCTGCTGTTCCGCCCATGTTTGGGCAGCCTCACGCATTTTTTCTGCCTTTAGCGCTTCAAGCCGCGCGTCGGCCTGCTGCTTTTCTTCTGAAACGGTTTCACGAGAATAATTTGCATTCGCTTGTGTTGCTGTATGCGCTCCGACCGCAAGCAAATATTCATTATAGTCTGCGAAATCGCTTTCCTTGGGGGGCTGCGAACTTGTCGCCGCCGCCTCAATCTTTGCCAGTTTAGTTTGCGCTTTATCTCTGGCGTCTTGCGCCTCTGCGGTCTCCCTCTGCATCCGCGCCTTAGCTGCCTTCCGGCGTGCGCGGCGCTTCTGGGCTTCCGTCTTTTCTTCCTCGGCGTTCGCCTCGGCGGGCGGGTCTATCTCCTGCCCTTCTGTGCTTTCCGCCGCTTCCGGCGCTTCGGTCTCTTCAACCTCAGTTTGCACGACTTCTTCGGTCGCCTCCTCTACAGGGGCAACCCGTTCATCGTCTGTCATTTACTTAATCCTTGCTTAGAAACGCCCTTGCTGGGCAAACGCGCCTTGAAGCGCACGGGCGACCTGTTCTTGGACTATCTGCCC
>JBDVDE010000026.1:0-11493 GCA_039942135.1 Hyphomonadaceae bacterium | reverse complement strand
CACGCGGCGCTACATGACACTGGAAACCGTCGCCGCCATTTGCGACACTACCCCAATGGACCCGGCGACAATCGCCGCCCTGTAACTGCGGCCAAGCCAAGGCCGAAGAACAAAGTTACACCATTCCTTGGGACACTATCTTCTTCGCGCGCTGAATCGACCATTGCAGCGTGGTTGATACTGCAGAGATTTGGCAGTTTATTCCTCCCATACGGGAGGTGACAGACGCGACGCCGGTTCGCGCGTGGGGGCGGCTCGACCACAGCCGCTTCCCTTCAATCGCGTTCTTAGACGTCGATCTTCTCGATATTCTTGAGAACCGCATGGACGGCAAGACCCGTCTCGGTCAGCCCATAGGTAACCTTTGGCGGAATGGTGTTTTCCTGCTCGCGCCAGATCAGCCCGTCAGCCTCCAACTCGCGCAGGCGGGTGGTCAACACTTTGGGCGAGATGCCCGCGATCCGGCGGCGCAGGACGCCAAAGCGGCAGGCTTGTTTCTCGCCCAGCACATAGATCACATGGGTTTTCCATTGACCCCAGAGCTTCCGCAATAGCTTGTCCGCTCCACAGGGCATATCCATCTCAACTGTCTGTTCAAAAGCAGGATTGGTTTTCTGGGTGGTTTCCATTTGGTAACGACTTTCAATAGGTGACTTGCGTCCTAGATATGGTGCCAACGGACGAACACAATGCGCCAATGGCTCTTTTTTACAAGCTATTAGCGCTGAAAGGAGAGTACCATGTCTCATACTGAAAACCGGGCCATCCCCGGTCTGCACCATGTTACCGCGATCTCTGGCCCGCCGCAGGATAACCTTGATTTCTGGGTTGGCACGCTTGGTCAGCGGCTGGTAAAGCGCACCGTGAACTTTGACGATCCCGGCACCTATCACCTCTATTACGGCGATAAGGACGCAGCACCCGGATCGATCATGACTTTCTTTCCTTTCGTGGATGCTGGTCCCGGCCGTGCAGGCGCGGGCATGGCCTCTGCGGTGGCCTATGCAATCCCCGATCTTGATCAGCGCATGGGCAAACTGGCAGAGGCGGCGATTGATTTTGAAGGGCCGTTCGAGCGTTTTGGTGAACGGGCCATCGCGTTGAAAGACCCTGACGGGCTGCGCGTGGAACTGATCGAAGGCGGGGCGAAGGATGAAGGGTTTCATTCCGTCACGCTGTGGCTGGATGAGATTGCGTCCACCGCTGAAGTGCTGGAGGCGATGGGCTATGAGCGAGAAGGCGAAGACGCCACTGCCACGGGCGGCACAGGCGGCACAGAGACCCGCGTCCGCTATCGCTCCACCGATCCTGAGCGCGGCTCAGCGGTTGATCTGATGACCTCGGACGCACGTTCTATCGGGCGGTCAGGGGGAGGCACCATTCACCACGTCGCTTTCCGGGCGCGGGATGAAGCGGAGCAACTGGCATGGCGTGAGCGGCTCTCGGCAATCGGGCAAGAGGTGACGCCGGTGATCGACCGGCAGTATTTCGACGCGATCTACTTCCGCACGCTCGGCGGGGTACTGTTTGAAATTGCCACAGATCCACCCGGATTTGCCGTGGACGAAGACCCGGCGCATCTCGGAGAAGCGTTGAAACTGCCCGAGAAATACGAAGCGCACCGCGCGCGTATTGAGCAGGTTCTGCCAGAAATCCGGGTGCCATCATGAGCGGCGTGCAGGCAAAAACCCGCGGCACCGGTCCTCACGCAGGGCAGCGGTTGGTGACGTCCGGCGCTTCGCTGGACCGGGCGCGGCTGGCGTTGGTGATGGTTCATGGCCGCGGCGGCGGGCCTGTGGATATGGTTGGCTTGGCCGATCACCTCGCCCTGCCGGACGTGGCGGTATTCGCACCGCAGGCGGCGGGGCGGTCGTGGTGGCCGGACAGTTTCCTCGCGTCGCTGGAGGCCAATGAGCCGGGGTTGAGCAGCGGGCTGAGCGTGATCTCCAATCTGCTTGATGACCTGAACGAACAGGGCTTTGGCCCCGAGCAGGTCGCACTGGTCGGGTTCTCGCAAGGCGCTTGTCTGGCGATTGAAGCTGCCGCACGGCGCGCCCGTCCATTCCGCGCTGTGGCCGCTTTGTCAGGTGGTCTGGTCGGGACCGGGGAGACGGGCGGTGCGCCGCGTGTTGATCTTTATGACCGCCCAGCCAAAACCTTTGACTACGATGGGCAGCTGTCAGACGTGCCGGTGTTGATCGGTTGCCACGAACAAGACCCGCATATCCCACTGGCCCGAGTGCGCGAAAGCGCTAAGGTGTTGGGCGCGATGGGCGCTAAGGTCGACACCCTGGTCATTCCCGGCGCGGGCCACGGCATCATCGCAGAAGAGGCTGCTTGGCTGCGCAAACATCTGAACAAAGCATGAAGGGAGCACCGATGGACAATGAGTTTGAGATCACCCGCGAAGAGGGTGACAGCAAGGGCCGCTACTTTGCCGTTGTTGACGGCCATGAGGCCGAAATGACCTATTCCCGCATGGGCGAAAGCACGATCATCATCGACCACACCGGCGTCCCGGACGCGTTGCGCGGGCGCGGTGTCGGGCAGGCGCTGGTCAAACGTGGGGTCGAGGATGCCCGTGCCGAGGGGCGCAAGATCGTCCCGCTTTGCCCCTTTGCCAAAGCGCAGATCGAGCGTCATGCTGAGTGGGAGGACGTGCTGCAAAAGAAAAACCCATAAAGGAGTTCTGTCATGAGTTGGAGCCCATGCCCCGATCCCGTCCCCAGTGATGCCGAAAGTGTTGACGCCATTGAAACCCTGATTGTGCCGCGTGCGGTCGATCTTGGTGAAATGGAAGTGCGCCGCGCCTTGCCGTCCGATAAACGCCAGATGGTCGGCCCCTTCATCTTCTTCGACCAGATGGGCCCGGCGGAATTCCTGACCGATCAGGGCATCGACGTGCGCCCGCATCCGCATATCAACCTCGCCACGCTGACTTATCTGTTTGAGGGGCAAATCCACCATCGTGACAGTCTCGGCACCGATCTGGCGATTGAGCCCGGTGCGGTGAACTGGATGAAAGCGGGCAAGGGGATCGTGCATTCCGAGCGGACCTCTCCTGAGCGGAAGAAAACCGGTCAGCGGCTGTTCGGTCTGCAAACATGGATGGCGCTGCCTGAGAATGAAGAGGAAACCGACCCGGCATTCATGCATCACGGTAAGACGGATCTGCCAACGGTAGACGCCGAAGGGCTGACGGCTCGGCTTATCGCGGGCTCTGCCTTTGGCGTATCCTCACCACTCAAGACAGCTTCGGACACGCTCTACGCGGACATCACCCTTGCGCCCGGAGCCAAGGCTCCGATCAAGGCCAATACTGAGGAACGCGCTCTCTATACTATTCGCGGCAAGATTGATGTTTCTGGCGATACCTTTGAGCCGGGGCAGTTGCTGGTCCTGCGCCCCGGTGATGAGGTCACGGTCAAAGGCGTTGACGATGGCACCGGCGATCACGCGCGTTTCATGCTTTTTGGCGGGGCGCCGATGGAAGGGCCGCGCTACATCTGGTGGAATTTCGTATCGTCGCGCAAAGAGCGCATCGAACAGGCGCGCGAAGAATGGCGGCTGGGCCGCTTTGAGACCGTGCCGGGCGATGAGGAAGACTTCATCCCTGCGCCGGAGGGCAAGCCCAAGATCATAAGGGCCGAAGGGGGTGTATTTTACCCATGAAGTCAGCCCTGCGCGTCCTTTGAGGCATGTTGCGGCTTGCTCCTGAACGGTGCTGAAACCTCAAAGCTCCCTATAACCGAGCTTGGCAGAGATGACGGTTTTGTTGATTGAATAAGCCCCGGCCTGGGCCGGAGCTTATTGTCGTGCGGGCATGGTCGGCGTGGCTGTCGGTCAGGGAGCAGCTGTGCCTGTGACGTCACCGGGTCTCCACCACATCCAGCATCCGCCGCGCCGGGGGCATCGCTACCGTGCCGAACTGCATGGCGGAGTGGATCGCCGCAAGGCCAAAGAGCGCCGCAACCATGGGCACGGCGGCCTGTGCGGGCCATGGTCTGCTGGTGGGAACCCTATTTATGACCGCAGGCGCGCCGCCGTCGTCTTCCCAACGCGCCACGCAGTCTACAGACGGCTGCGCAGCGGCGCGGGGGGGCTGTTCAAACAATTCGGGAAACAGTTCTTCGAAGTCGGCTTTGCAAAGCATCATTTCATCGGTCCTTTTTCGGGCAAGCATATAGGGGCAGGCGCACCGGCTTTTCGGTGGTGCGCCTGCCGGGGCGTCACGCGAGATCGGTATCTATGCGGCGTGTGCCGATAGGGGGGCGTGCCCTCTTTGCGCATGTCACTGACTTGCATGTTATTGACGATCATCGGGATCTGCTCCCGTTGAAGGCCGATGTCGCGCAGGACGTAATCGTCCAGCTCTTGCAGTGCCGAGATCGTCCGTCGTCGCTGCCAACTCAGACGGATCGCCCGCAGTCCACGGTGCAGCGCACCGGGTTTGGGAGATGCTGGCGATGATTTGAACGGAGCGTAATTGGCGATGAAATAGGCGTACATGACACCCTCCACAACGAGATGGTTGAACCGCGACAGACATAGCCTCTTTTCCGGCCCCACTCGTTGAAGTGAGGGCCGACAGGGGTAGTGTCCGTCATTTGAAGTGATCCTACGATCGAATGAACCCCGAGGCTGGAACAAGCGACAGCGCGCTGCTCCCCCCGGGGTTACGGGCGGTTCAGTGTTCTTCCTGCGTTCAGCAGGAGCCTCGTATGAAGTCTGAACATTGTCATACCTCTGACATTGGCCGCCCCGATGGGCTTATCAAGCATTGGGGGCGGCCTGCGACTTTCTGTCTCAACAAGCCCCGCGAGGCCCAGAGAGGTTATTCCTGTGGCATCTCGCTGGTTTGCTCACATTGCACTTTGGTCTCGTTCAGTTGGTTTTCCAAAAGCGCTGTGCTGCCTTTGGTCGACAAGGTGTCGGCGCCCGAGACATATCTTGCGCCCGATCCTGAAACGACGTTGACAAAGACCCGCATCGCACCGTCGATTTCCGTCAGCGCAAGCGCGTTGTCGCCCGCATTTACGAACTGTACCCGCAATGGATCGGCGCCTTCGCAGTCATAGCCGAAGGTCTCGACACTATCGATGGGGCCGAGTGCGAGGTTCAGGGTCGTCTCTGCTGTGGCTGGGAGGGCCAATGCGGCGCAGGCGAGGGCGGTGAGGGGCAAGCGCATGGGTTGTATCCTATGTTGTTAAAGCCATTGGGAGTGTGATGGCCTCTCGCTCAGGTAGTCCGCAGACATCTGGTCTGCAAGATGGGGTGGCGGTTGAAGGTCGGTTGCGCGGGGGAAGCACCGGGGAGGTGAAGGCGCCAAAGGCGGCGATGTCGCTCACAGTTCACGCAAAGACCCATGCTGCACCCTTGCGTTCGGCGAGATTTACGCGACTATCAGCGACAGCGACTTGGGTTGCTTCAACCCCAAACGATTTAGGCTGCCTATGCGATCGAATTTGCCTCCCCTGCGGGCGTTGCAGGCTTTTGAAGCGTTTGGACGTTTGGGCTCGGTCACTGCGGCGGCCCGTGCGCTTGGGGTCACACCGGGCGCAATCAGCCAGCAGATCAAACTGCTTGAAGCGCAGGTGTCCATCCCCTTGATCGTCAAGGATGGCCGCCGCGCCGCAGTCGCTCCCAAGGCGCAGGCCTATCACGCAGTCCTGACGGCAGGGTTCGAGAAACTGTGGCAAGCGCAGGTGCTTTTGGCGCAACAGACCTCGGACCATGATATCTATGTCTCCGGGCTGCCGACGCTTTTGCTGAAATGGCTGCAACCCCGGCTTCACAAGTTTGAAGCTCGCTTTGGCCCCGCCTCCATCCGGCTTGAGGCGACCCACGGCGAGCCGGAGCCGGAATTTCTGGATCACATGTTCCGGTTGACCTATGGTGCTGTTTCGCAAGAGTTCCCCCATGCAAGAGCGCTGTATCAGGATGCCTGTTTTCCGATCTGCTCTCCTGAATTCCTCAAAGCCCATCCGCAGGCGCTTGATCCCGCTTGCCTGCCTGACCTGCCCTGGGTGGATATCGATTGGGGGCCAGCCTACAGCAGCGTTCCCCGGTTGGGCACATGGCTCGCGGCGCAGGGGCTCTCAAAGCCTGCGCAGCGTGCGGCCTCGGTCCACTCACTGTCCAGTTCCGCGATCGAAGCTGTTGCGGTGGGCCAAGGCATTGCACTGGCGCAGATGTCTTTCGCCTCCGCTGATCTTGCGCTTGGGCGGCTGATCCGGCTGTCGCAGGCTTCAATCGCGATGCCCGAACCCTACTACATCTGCTGGGGACCAGCGGTGATAGACAATGACATGCACCGCAACTTTCTGAACTGGGTGCTATCGGAGGTCCCTTAATAGTTTAGCTAAGCTAAACGTTAACGAAGCAAATGTGCGGTTATTTTCGCCCTGCAATGCGGCGTATCCTCACCGCGAAACGCTGGTAGTTTACGTAAGCAAGGAAACCTCATGTTCTTGAAAAATGCATGGTATGTCGCCGCTTGGAGCGAAGAGATCGTCAACACTCTGACCCAAGTGAAAGTTCTGGGCGAAAAGATTTGCATGTTCCGCAACAGGGATGGCGATGTCATTGCGATGGAGGACGCCTGTCCGCACCGCAAACTGCCGCTGTCCAAGGGGCGGATCAAGGGCGACAATGTGGAATGTGGCTATCACGGTCTGACCTTTGATTGTGCGGGGCAATGTGTCTGGGCGCCGGGCGGGGGGCGTATCCCTTCGGCGGCACGGGTGCGACCCTATCCAGTGCATGAGAAATACGGGCTGATCTGGATTTGGATGGGCAATGCCGCCATTGCCGACCCTGAAGACATTATCGACATCCCGAATTTTGATAGCCCGGAATGGGGCATCAACCGGGGCGCGGCGATGGAGCTAAACTGCAACTACCTGCTGATGTGCGACAACCTGTTGGACCCGACCCATGTCGCTTGGGTGCATGAAAGCTCCTTTGCCTCGGCCCAAACCAAGGATGCCCCCCTGCGCGTTGCGAAGACCGATACCGGAGTGATCGTGCATCGCTGGATGATGGATCACGAGCCTGCACCCTTCTACAAAAAGGTGATTGAGTTCGAGGGCAACTGCGACCGGCTGCAACATTATGAAGTGCGCTATCCAAGCCATGCGCTGATCCGCGCTGTATTCACACCGGCTGGCACCGGCGGGGTCGATGGGCCGCTGCACGAAAAGACCTTTGTGATGGACAGCTACAATTTCATGACCCCCACAACTGCCACTGAGACGCGGTACTATTGGTTCCAACTGCGCAATGTCCGTCCTGACGACGTCGAACTGTCAAAGATGATGAGCGAGGACGTGCGTCATGCCTTCGAAGAAGATCGTGCCGTGTTGGATGCGGTGCAGATTGGTATGTCAGAAAAAACCTCACCTCATATCGACCTTGGGATCGACGCGGGCCAGCTGCGCTTTCGCAGACAGTTGGAGGCGATGATTGCCGAAGAGGCAATGGTAGATGCCAAGATGAGTCAGTAACCATGGCCCAGTTTCGCGCGTTTCGGCTGGCGGATAAGGTTGCGGAAAGTGACATTATCACCTCCTTCTACCTAGAGCCTTGCGATGGCCAAGCGCTTTGGGAGGTCAAACCCGGACAATATCTCACCCTGCGCGTGCCGGGGCCAGATGGGCCACTGCTCAAGACCTATTCGGTGTCCAGCGCCCCGTCAGAGACGCGCCACTATCGGATTACCGTGAAGCGTGAAGCCGGGGTGAATGGCGCGCCGGATGGGCTTGGGTCTTGCTGGCTGCACGACCGGGTTGAGGTAGGCGACACGCTCGACATCGCCGCTCCACGGGGCAGTTTCGTGCTGGATGAGACAAGCCAACGCCCGGTGCTGCTGCTTTCTGGTGGGGTAGGGCTGACACCGATGGTCTCCATGCTGCACCGATTGGCCGAGATGGATCGGGAGGTTTACTTCCTCCACGCCTGCGAGAACGGGCGGGTACATGCGCTGCGCGAGGAGGTCTTGGGGCAAGTCAGTGACAAGATTCAGGCCCGCTTCATCTATCGCAACCCAACCGATACGGATCGGAGCGCAAACCGCTTTGATGCAGAAGGCGTGATCGACAAGACCTTCTTGCGCGGTCATGTACCGATTGGCGATTACGAGGCCTATGTCTGTGGCCCGACGCCCTTCATGGCAGCAATCTATCAGCTTTTGCGAGAGCTTGGCGTGGCAGAGGACCGGATCGCCTATGAGTTCTTTGGCAAAGCAACATCGCTAAAAACCAGCAAAACGGAGACCGCGCCCCAAATTGCCGCGTCAGGAGCGACGGCGGCGATTAGGTCTCTTGCCTATATCACCAATCCCGACGCTTGGGCGTCGGAAGAGGCCGAACCGACAGATAGCGCGCCAGTTGCAGCGCAGAGAAGCCTTTCCAACGCAGAGGTTGAGTTCCGCGCATCTGGGACCACCGTGGCATGGGACGCGGCGCAAGGGTCGCTTTTGCAGCTTGCCGAAAATGCGGGGTTAGAACCGGCCTTCACCTGCCGTACGGGGATCTGCAACGCCTGTAAGTGTCGATTGATATCGGGCGAAGTTGAATACGTCGAAGAACCGTTGGAAATGCCGCGGGCCGGGGAGGTGTTGATCTGTTGCAGTCGCCCCAAGGGATCTGTCGTGCTCGATCTTTGATCGGTTTGTTTTCCAGTTGTCTACAGGCTAAGAAGCCTCCGATCTCGCCCGATAGAGGCTGAGGTCAGCGCAGCTTTGGCTGCGCATCATGCCGCCGTCCGAGCAGCACGAAGGTGCCAAAAGCGCCGACCCCGAACAAGCCGCGGTCCGTGGCAATAGCTCAGGCGATGTCGTGCGCGACACCGCCAATGACCGCTTGCGATAACAACATGGCAAGGACCTATGCAACTGAACACCCTTGGAACTCCGCTTATTCTTTCTTTGATCCTCTTTTTCTTCGGAGGAACGTTTCTTTTGTCGCTCACCATCGGGCGCAAACGGGAGAACGCTGACAACTATATGACAGCAGGAAATGAGGTCGGTTTCGGGATTTCCGCCGCCTCCATGACGGCCACATGGATATGGGCGGCGTCGCTCTATGCTTCGGCCACATCGGGCTACACCTATGGGATTTCAGGGCCGATCCATTACGGGCTATGGGGCGCGTTGATGATCCTTTTCATCTATCCTTTCGGCCGTCGCATCCGCAGCATCGCGCCAAATGCGCATACGCTGGCCGAAATCTTGCACGCACGCCATGGGCGGTCCAGCCAGTTGATCCTTGCCGGGTCCAACTTGCTGGGCAGCCTGTTGAGCCTCACCTCCAATTTTATCGCGGGCGGGGCGCTGATCTCCATGCTCTCGCCGATCTCGTTCAGCGCGGGGATATTAGTGATCGGCACCGGGGTGTTGCTTTATACGCTGTGGTCCGGGGTGCGGGCGTCGATCCTGACGGACTTCATTCAGGTCTGCGCAATGTTGGGTGCGGTGGTGATTATTGTGCCAGCGGTCTTTTTCGCCGCCGGGGGGCCAGAGATTTTCGCGACCGGGGCGGTCAATCTCACACCGTCGCAGCAAAGCTTCTTCTCCTCTGACGCCTTCTTTAACCAAGGAGCGCCCTATATCGCGGCTGTGCTGGCTTATGCCATCGGCAATCAGACCATCGCGCAGCGGCTGTTTGCCGTGCAGGAGGACAAGATCCGCCAGACCTTTGTGACCGCCACGGTCGGCTACGGGGCGACTGTGATCGGGGTGGGCATCCTTGGTGTGCTGGCGCTTTACCTTGGCGTAGAGCCGATGGAAGGCGATACCAACAACCTGATCCCGCAGCTAGCCTCCATGTACCTTGGCCCGATTTTGCTCTGCGTTTTCTTTGTCATGGTCATCGGGTCGCTTGCCTCAACGACGGATTCGGATCTGGCTGCCATGTCGTCAATCGTGATGACCGACATCTACGGCCGCAATATTGCCAAGAGCGGCGCTGCTGATCCGCGGGTTCTGTTGCTTGTCGGCCGGGTTACCATGATCACGGCGACCCTCGCGGCGCTGTTCTTTGCGTCCAGCAAGTTTAACATTCTGGAGCTTTTGGTTCTGGTCGGGGCGATCTGGGGGGCTTTGGTTTTCCCGGTGATTGCAAGTTTTTACTGGGATAAGGTCACCAACCGGGCCTTCTCGATCTCTGTCATTGCGGCACTTGCGGCCTTCTTCCCTGTGCGTTTCGGCTGGATCGCCTTGGAGGGCGCGACGGCGGTTGTGACGGACCTGCTGGCTGTTGTCGGTGTGGGCGTCATCGCGGGGCTGATGATCTTTGGCTTCCTTGGGCGAAATGCAGGGGTGGTTGCCGGAGGGATTGCCGCATTGGCAGTGGTGCCCTTTGGGGTTGGTTTCCTGCACCAGTACCCGGTGCTCACCGCCTCCCTTCTGGCCTATGCGGTAAGCATGATCCTTTGCGTGGCACTGTCGTGGGCCGGACGTGAGCGCTTTGATTTCGTCCGTATCAGTGCTGAGACTGGCAATTTTGATGACGCCACCCCCACCATTTAATGGAAGGAAAATCAATGTCTCCGACGTTATTGACGATCTATGTTCTGGCCTTCCCGGCCATCGTTGCCGCTGTGCTGTTCTTTTTGTTGAACGCCTTTTGGAAAGAATGGCGTAAGGCCCGCAGGAGCGGCAGGAGCCTCATTTAACGCAACTTAGACCCGCGACGGCATGGGGGCAGCGAGCGTGGGCGGTTCTTGGAACGCCCGCCCTGGCTGCTCCTTTTGCGTTGCGGCTGCACGTCCCGCTCCCGCCTCGCGAGAATGTGCTTTTGCCGGACACCGCTAGTACGCTCAAAGCAGCAATTTAGGCCGCTTATAGCCAATAAAGCGCGATAGGCAGGCTCAATACTCCCAGCCTAGTAAACCGGCGCGCCCATATCGGACGCCGCACGACAGCGCAGATAATACATCTCAAACAAAGTGCGCTGACCATCAACCGACTGGGAGTCCAACATGAAATTCACGCTTACACGTTTACCCACAGCAGCTTTCGTCGCAGCCAGCTTGACCACAGGCGCCGCCGCACAAGAGTCGCTTTGGCCTTTTGAGGTGATTAACGCAGCCGACGGCGCGGGCGAAACCGTGTCCTACGAAGGGCTGGAGAGCGCAGAGAAACCTTGGCATGTCTGCGTGCTCTTTCCCCATATGAAGGACAGCTATTGGGTCGCCGTAAACTATGGCATTGTCGATCAGGCCCGCAAACTTGGCGTAAAGGCCACGATCTTGGAGGCCGGGGGCTATACCGAGGCGGCCAAACAGGTGTCTCAATATAACGACTGCATGGCTCTGGGGGTCGATGCCATCGTCATCGGCGCGATTTCCGAGGCCGGATTGGCCAAGAGCATGGCGGAAGGCAACGAAAAGGGCATCGTGCAAGTGGGCGTCATCAATCCGATGAGCGACGTTGCCAGTGCGCGTATCTTTGCGAACTACGACGATGCAGCCGAAGCCGGTGCGCGTTTTCTG
>JBDVDE010000025.1:0-17680 GCA_039942135.1 Hyphomonadaceae bacterium | reverse complement strand
GGGCCGGATGTCTCGGTGTTCCCGTCATCCTCGTTGTCGGCCTGTTTCCGGCTTGTCGAGGCAGGTCTGGGTGTGGCAGCGCTGCCCCGGGTGCTCGGGCGCAGCCTGGTCGAGGAAAATCGTTTGCAGGAATTTGATCCGGGATGGAAACCGAGCGACCTGAGCTTCACCGTTTCCTATCTCGGCGATCCGCACAGTCATCTGGTTGAAGCCGCGGCAACTCTTGCCAGAACAGTCGCCGAAGACTGGCACCTCGTGAATTGAATCGCGTCGGTGTTGCAATCAAAGGCTGCGTATAAAAAAATATTATAAAAATTAGCAAAAAATATCAATTTGTGTTTATTTGTTGGATGACTGAGTTTGCCAAAAAAGAGGATTTGGCAAACGTGGCGATGAGCTATCAGACAGTGCGGGACCTGGGGGCAGACGCCCGGAAAACAGCAATCCGGCGTGGTGACTACAAATCCCACACAGCGGGGCTGGCCAAGGGGTTTCTGCAGGCGAATGTCGTCATAACATCCTCCGACTACGCCTTGGATTTCATGCGGTTCTGCCATCGCAACCCGAAACCGTGTCCGTTGATCGGCGTATCGGACACGGGCAGTCCCATAATGCATACGCTTGGTGCGGACATCGACATCCGGACCGACATTCCGGCCTACAACATCTACCGTCACGGCGAGCTGGCGGAATCCGTGCATGATATCTCCGGCATCTGGGACAGCAACCTCGTGGCCTTCGCGCTCGGCTGCTCGTTCACCTTCGAGCACGCGCTCATGGAAGCTGGCATTGATGTCTGGCATATCAGCAACGACCGCACCGTACCCATGTTCCGCACCGCGATCCCGACCGTACCGGCGGGCCCGTTTCAGGGCAACACGGTGGTTTCCATGCGCATGATCCCGACCGACCGGGTGGAAGAAGCGGTCGCCATTTCCAGCCGTTTTCCGCTCGCGCATGGCGCCCCGCTCCATATCGGAGATCCGGAAAAAATCCGGATTGCCGATATAGGCGCCCCTGACTGGGGCGATCCCGTGCCGACACCGGGCACGCATACGCCGGTGTTCTGGGCCTGCGGCGTGACCCCGCAAGCCGTCATCCGGAATGCGCGTCTGCCGGTCTGCATCACGCACAAGCCTGGGCATATGTTGATCACTGATGTGCCGGATGGTGCAGAAGTGCCCATCCTTGTTGATCTACCTTCTGAATCAAACAACCAAAAAGGGGAACTATGATGAAAAGAACAATCCTGGCACTTGCCGCAACCGCGTTGTCGACATCATTCGGCATGGCTGAAGACTTTTCGGTGGGCGGAAGCTGGTCCAGCCTGCCGCTCCACAAACAGTATGAAGCGCCTTTCTGGGAAAAGACGCTTCCCGATGCATCAGGCGGGAAGGTCTCGGTTCAACTGACCACGCACGATCAGATGGGCGTGGGCGTGGCCGACGTGTTCCGCATGCTCGGCGACGGCGTTTTCGATGTGGGCATGACCGTTGGCGATTATGCCGTCGCCGATGCCCCCGAACTTGAAGGCCTCGACGTGCCGCTGGTGGCCTTGACCGCCGACAAGGAGCAGGCCGTTGTCGAGGCAGCCCGGCCCATGATCGAGGAAATCTTCAACAACAATTTCAACTCCCATGTGCTGGCCATCGCGCCGTATCCGCCCCAGGTGGTGTTCTGCAACAAGGAAATCTCCGGTCTTGACGACTTGAAGGGCCTGAAGATCCGCGCGTCCGGCCGCATGACCGCCAAGTTCCTGGAAGCGCTCGGCGCCGAAGGCGTCAATGTCGCGTTTTCCGAGGTGCCGGGCGCCCTGCAGAAAGGCGTTGTCGATTGCGCCGTGACCGGCGCCGGCTCCGGCTACAGCGCGGGTTGGTGGGAAGTCGCCACCCATTTGCTCACGCTGCCGCTCGGCGGCTGGGATCCGGTCGTTACGGCCATCAACATGGACAAGTGGAACAGCCTTGACGCCGCGACCCAGGACCTGATTTCGACCCAGATCAGCGAAAACTTCGAGGCCCCGGCCTGGGCATCGGCCGAGGGTGCGCTTACCAACGACGTCGCCTGCCTGACGGGCAACGGCGAATGCGCGTCCGGAGACGCACGGTCGATGGTCCTGGTCGAGGTGAGCGACGCGGATATGAGCAAGGCGCGTGAAATCCTGGAAACGCAGGTTCTGCCGGAATGGGCGGAGCGTGCCGGCAAGGAATGGGCGCAACGCTGGAACGACAGCGTCGGTGAAGTCGTCGGTGTTTCGATTGCGTTGAACTAACTTCAGCCGAACCCGTCCGAGGAGGACCTCAATGGCCCAACAGACCCTTTCGATGTTACGCCGGGTGAACAGGATCGTCGCAGTCTTGATCGGCATCCTGCTGCTGATCTGCGCCGGCTCGGTGTTGCTCGATATCGTCTTGCGGAAAATGGGGTCCTCCTTTGGCGGGACCGACGAAATCACCGGCTATGTGATGGCGATCTCCACTGCCTGGGGCATGGGCTATGCCATGCTGGAACTGGCCCATGTCCGCATCGATTTCCTGCGTGGCCAGGTGAACCGGGTGGGGCGCAGCCTGATGGATCTTTTGGCCATGCTTGTCCTGTCCGCAACGGTCAGCGTCATCGCGATCCGCTGCTGGTCGGTGCTGGAAACCACCCTTGCCAACGGGTCCCGGGCGAACACACCGCTCGAAACCCCGTTGGCTCTCGTTCAAATTCCCTGGTTCGCCGGCTGGATCTGGTTCGCCACCATGGCCTGGGTGACTTTCCTTGCCGCGCTGGCCCTCGTCTACCAGGGCCGGTTTGAACAGTCGGAAGCCGCTATCGGAGCCTTTGCCGAACAGGATGCCGCGTTATGATTACCTTTGTCACGGTTGGTCTGCTCGGACTGTTGAGCTTGTCGATCCCGGTGGGTATCGTCCTGTTTCTGCTGGGTTTCGGCATCGATACCTTTTTCAGTTCCTTTCCGCTCTCCAAGGGGCTGGGCCGTCTGGTGTGGTCCTCGTCCAACAGCTCGACGCTGATCGCCATTCCGTTCTTCGTTCTCCTGGGGGAGGTTCTCGTACGAAGCGGGTTGGCGGCGCGAACCTATGCGGCTCTTGATCGCTGGGTATCCTGGCTCCCCGGAGGTCTGGTGCACGCCAACATCGCCACGGCAACCATGTTCTCGGCCACATCCGGATCGTCGGTTGCAACGGCCGCGACCGTCGCAACGGTGGCAATGCCGCAAGCGGAAAAACTCGGTTACGATCAAAAGCTGTTTTCCGGTGCAATTGCGGCCGGCGGCACACTGGGCATCATGATCCCGCCCTCGATCAACCTGATCGTCTATGGCTTTTTGACCCAGACATCCATTCCGCAGCTTTTTGTTGCCGGACTGCTGCCCGGCATTGCCCTGGCCGTCAGTTTCGTCCTGGCGACCGCAATGATTTGCGCTGTGCGTCCTGATCTCGGCGGGGACCGCCGGATCTTCCCGTTTTCGGAGATGATGCGTGCGCTTGTGGATCTGGTGCCCATCATTCTCCTGTTCACGGTGATCATCGGGGCCATCTACAAGGGCTGGGCCACCCCGACCGAAGCCGCTTCGGTCGGGGTAGGGGGCGCGATCCTCATCGCGGCTCTGTTCGGAGGCATCAACGTCAGGATGATAACGGAAGCCCTGGCGGGAACCGTCAAGATCACCGCGATGATCATGCTTGTCGTCATCGGGGCGTCTTTCCTAAACTTCACGCTGTCCGCCGCCGGCATGGGTCAGGAATTGCGGTTCTTCCTGGAAGGGTTGGGCTTGAGCCCGCTGTGGACGCTCCTGGTGATCGTCGTCATGTATGTGGTGCTGGGCTTTTTCATCGAGACGCTGTCGCTCATGGTCGTGACAATTCCAATTGTCGTCCCCCTGGTGGTCAACCTCGGCTACGATCCGATCTGGTTCGGCATCCTGATGATTGTACTCATCGAGATGGCGCTGATCACACCGCCGGTCGGACTCAACCTCTATGTGGTACAGGGCGCGCGCAAGGGTGGCAAAATGAGCGAGGTCATGCTGGGTTCGATTCCGTTCGTACTTGTAATGACGCTGATGGTCATTGCCCTGATCATATTTCCGGATATCGCACTCTATCTGCCACGTGCGCTGCAATAACCGGTTGGCTTTTGTTTAGTGAACCCCGCGGAGCGTCCGGCGACCCGATGCCGGCCATTCCGCGGGGTTTCTGTGTCCGGTCTCTTGAAAAAGCCGGGTGCCGGCGGGTCAAACGACGCCGGTGGAGGGCGCGAGCCGAGACGGTCATTCTGCAGCCGTCATTCTTGTCGTGCCCGCGTGCCGCCATCGAACACGCGCAACGCCACCCGCACCGGCTGGACGCGGAGTACCGCCGGCTCTTGGCCGTGGCGACATCCTTTCCGGAGCATCCTGTCCAACAACAATCGTCTCGCAACTGTCACATTCGACATAGTCCGCCCGACGCGCCATCAAATACTGTCGATGGCAGGATAACGCAAAATACAGCGTACACAGGATGGGCCATAGCTTGGGAAGAATGGACGGATTAAATGCCGGCAATATCGGGGCACGCGTGTGCAGCACAACGTTCGAACAATTCCGGACTTTCCTCTGGGTCGCACGGCTTGGAGGTGTTCGCCGGGCTTCGGAACAGATGCATTTGTCCCAACCCGCAGTTTCCGGACGTTTGAGGGCGCTTGAGGACGGACTGAAGGTTCAGCTCTTCGACCGGAGCCCGCGCGGTGTGATGCTGACCCGGCAAGGGGAAACCCTGAAGGGCTACGTCGAACAGTTGTTTCAGGTGCAGGAGCAGATCCACAATCGCTTTGCCAATCCGGACACGACTGCGGGCGTCATCAAGATCGGCGTTTCGGAAACGATCGCCCAGTCCTGGATGCCCCGCTTCCTGCAACGGATCAGCCAGGACTATCCGCAGCTCAGTCTGGAACTGACCGTCGATATCTCGCTGAATCTCCGCGAAGATCTCCTGTCCCGAAAACTGGATCTTGCCTTTCTGATGGGGCCGATTTCCGAATACAGGATCGAAAACATCGCGCTGCCCGAGTTCGAAATGAAGTGGTATCGCGCTGCCGGCACGGGCCCGGTGGATTTGACACGCACACCTGTGATCAGCTTTGCACGCAACACCCGGCCCCATCGGGAACTGATGGCGGAACTGTCCGGCCGCCACGGACCCGGCGTGCGTGTGTATTCGTCCTCATCGCTCTCCACCAGCTTGCAGATGATCGCGGCCGGAATCGGGGTCGGACCTTACCCTTGCACTCTCACGGAGGCGTCGCTTGAGGCGGGGAGAATCGAGGAATTCGACCCCGGCTGGCAGCCAAAGCCACTTGCCTTTACCGCCTCCTATCTCGGTGATGGAGAGAACATTTTGGCGGAACGCTGCGCGGCAATCGCCCTGGGCATCGCGCAGGCTGAAGGGCCGCCGGTCAGGGAAGAAGAGCCAGGCAACATCGACTGGCCGCCTCCGCAGGCTCTTGCCGAAGCATAGAAATTTTCCGGCCCGCGCTGCCGGGATACACCATAAAGATGCCTTGGCTAAAAAGGCAATTCAAGCCTGCGGAATATCTAGCAATAATTAAATGTAAACAATCGCTTACGGAAAAATTTCAGTGATCGGAATCTCTTATAACGGGTCATCGGAAATCACGATTTGTTTAATGAGAACAGCTTTGTTTCAGTCAGTGAACGGCCCTTGACCATAAGCGGCCACGACACTGCATCAAAAAATCCAAACTGCTTTTCCAGGGGATGGGATTGATATGTCATTCGAAAATATTGGCTCGTCCGTAAATCATAGCGCCTTCAGGGGCATATCCGGTCCGACCACCGACAACAGCTCTTCGGTGGATACCAATGCGGTGCAGAAGAGCCAGGACAAGCTGAAATTCGCGCTCCTTGACAGCGGCATGGGGGGCGGCATGACGGCGGCCTTCCTGAAGGGCGAGGTACGGCAACTGGGGTCGTATTTCTGCCTGCCGATTGGAGACAAGCAGCCGGCCGTGGCGGAAGCGTATACCGCGGTGATGGCACTCTGGCCGCTGATCATGCCCCTGGCCAATTCAGACGGCGTAAAGGACGGCAAGGTTGCCGAGAACGTCATCATCGCCTGCAATTCGGCCTCGGTGCGCAAGGAAGGGGCCGTCGATCTGATGGCCAAATTCTGCGCGGACCTGTGCGAGAATAACTACGAAGGAGTTTCATCTGGTGATGACTTCAAAAATCTTCCGCCGATGGTCGGGCTTGGGCTAAAAAATCTTGCCGATGCAGTAATGGAGGAAACAGACGGCGTCTCTGCTGACAATTTCAGGACATATTTCACCGATCATGTCCATGAGATTGTTTCCAGGACCGCTGAAAAGGGAGCAATGGACGCGATCGGCCTCCTGAAGGACCCCGACAGAACACCGGACCGGGATCCGCTGTTTGTACGCGTCGATTCCACAAACGGTACCGCCGGGTCGCAATCCTATCCGACCAAAATGCTTGAAGCATTCAAAAACCAACCCGGTGTGACGAATGTCGAGCTTCTTGGGTCCACCTTCAACCGGAACGTTCGCGATACAGAAGATACGATCACCCACCATGTTGTCTCGCTCACCGTCAATGATGCGGAGAGGACGATTGTGATCGAAGGCCGCGGCAATCAGCCCTGGGTCAAGGCGGTCGAAGGCGGCACCGTCGGTAACGAGGGCCCCGATCTGGTGCGCGCGTCGAACCAAAACAGCGAGACGGCCTTTGGAAAGTCAATTACTCAATTGGAATCGGAGGGGCCGGGAGGCGGACGCGCGGCAAAAATTCTGACCAATTTGTTGACTGCCGAGGGGCGGCGCATCGACGGCCAGGAAGGAGAGGGGGCAGCGCCGGACCTGTCGATGCTCTGCTGCACCCATTATCCGGCGATGACATCCGCCCTCGACGCCAGCTACGGCGGGACGAGCAGCTTCATCAACCAGGCGACAATCGTCAGGGATCTGGTCTCGGATGATCTGAATGTGCCCTTCGACGACAATGCCGGGCCGCTCGACCTTGCCGTGACCGTTGGCAGCATGAATTACGGTGGCGCCGATGAAAGTATCCGGCCATCGATTGCAAACGGCTTCACTTCGGCAAATGTACTTGCGAATGTCCTGCAACAGACAATGGATGGTGACAGCTCGAACGTTCAAAACATGCTTGGTTCGGTCAATATTTTCCATCAGAATGTCGACGACGAAACGCCGAAAGACGTTCGAATAAAGAACCAGTCCACGCAAGGTGGCAGCCTTCAGGAAACCTTCGAGCTGCTTCACCAGATGATGGTGACCGGCGAAGCGGAAATCAACAGATTTTACGCGGACCAGAATCTGGCCCTGAACCCGAAGTTCGGGAAAGACCCTGAGGCACCACGGTTCAACTTCGTCCCGAATGACCGGCGGCAAACGCAGATCGCACCTGACAAGACAAAACTGTCGCAAAAGGCGCTGGATTACGAGACAGCGATGAACCTCGACCGTATCGGGCACAGTCTCGACACCCTCGGCACGGTCATGACACTCGGTGAGACCCGTGGCATCGACAAGATCGCGCCGCTCAACGACCAGGGGGCACAGCTCAGGGCAGCGACCGCCCAATTAATGGATGTCGTCATCCGGAACCGGACCGTCGAAAATCCGACGGAAAGGGAACCCGTCGGCATCATGACCGGCTTCTCCGTCGTCAACAACGATGACCGGACCCGCGTCGGCGGTGAGAATGACGGTCCTCCAGGAGCGGTCCCCATGGGCAAGACCCTGGTGGATCAGGGGACCCCCGTTGTCCTGGTCACAGACAGCTCGTCGGAAGCATCCCTGATTTCCTCTCTTTTGGGGGCGGGGCTTGCAGAACTTACAGACGATGGGTCGATGTTCTTGGAACAGAACCGGCAAAACTTTGTAAGGAATGAAAATGGTCTGGGGCCTCACTCCCTTCTCAAACGTGAGCATGTGACACTGAACGAGTTGGTAACAGTTGAAATTCCGGATCATGACTTCCCGGAACAACCTCACGCAATCGACTTGCCCCTTGATGATCCAGAAAGACGCGAGACGTTAATTGCGGAACGCAAACAAGAAAGCCGGGAAGCGGTCCTGGCGACTGCGGGCAAACTCGGTCAGATGAACGTCAATACCATGATCAGTATCGAACGGCCGAGCGTGACTCAGCTCGATGGAGGGGCCTACAGCATGGTCGCCGTCGACGTGGCCCCGTTCAACCTCGACCTGAGCCCGCTGCTCGGCATAAAAGACAGCGATTTCAATCCGTTTACGATCGGCATCGGTGACGGCGGCAATGAGCTGGGCACAGGCGGCATCCAGTTCATGACATCCGAAGGCCGCGATCATGAAATGCAACCCTTCGTCAAGGGCGGCTCGGTGATCGGCGCCCACAAGGACCTGGAGACCGATGTCATGCTGCTGAGCACGGTGTCCAACAATGGCGGCATGGCTGTTTCCATGTCATTGCTGGCCGGATTGGCTCAGCGAGACGGTGGCGATCCGGGTCAGAAGTTGGACGACGCGATCGACAGCTACAATACGACGATCACCTATCTTCATGAAAACAACATGTCTATCGACGGCGTCAACAAACAGAACCTGAACACGGTTGACGGGCGCCGGATGGGATCGACCGATGAAGCCCTGCAGCGTTGGCGGCAACAAGACGGTCAGGTTCCGCTTGGCGTCGGGCCTGATTACAGCACGGAGCTGGGACTTGAAGGCGCCGCCAGGGACACGTCGCACAATGACACTTTCCTCAGGTTCCGGAACCTCTTTGCTCCCGTGAACTGAAACAGCAACTGACCAGGGAAACACCAGATGACCCTACCGCAAGCACTTGTAGATTTTTCCGCCGCATGCCAGGGCCGTTTCGGCGCCGGGACAGCCGGACACAATGATGATGGCGCCTTTGTTTCCATCGGAGAACGCGTGGTCCACATCAATCTCGATCGAAATGCCAACCGGGCCGTCGTCTGGACCGAACTGGACCGGCCCGACCATGCGGGCTTCGCGGACCTGGAAAAAGCCGCCATGGCCTATTCCAGCCGTGAACTGGTCGCCAGAGGGTTTGTCGTCGGCGTCAACCGCGCCGCTGATCTGATCCTGCTTGGCCGCAGCATCGAACAGACCGCGCTTGGCAACGAGGCTGGCCTTGCGCTCGTTTCGGATGTGGCCACGGAAGCTGAAGTTGCCGCTGCCATGATCGCCAAGACCGCCGCAGCTCAATCGAACCGCCCTGGCGGGGCTGACGGCGCCGCCGTTATCATCCATAATTGACCGGTCCGGACCAGAAGGAAGAAACACATGTCGACCGATAATTCCAGGTTCGCCGAATTTGTCGCCGAGTGCTGCAAGGTTCTGGAGCTTGAGGCTCCGGCGGCGACCGGCGACAGTCACATGTTCCAGGTCGGTGACCGTTGGATCGAGTTGAAAGCCGACGACAGCGGCGAGGGCGTCTCCTTCGCGGCGATGGTCTACATGAAGCCGGCGGATACGGAGATCCGCGCCGATCTGGTCGCCTCGTTCAATGTTCATTATCTCTTCAATGGCGGCTTTTCACTGTTCTTCGACACGGCAACGGACCGGCTCTATCTGTGCCGTCCGCACCGCCTGGACACGCTTGAGGCCCGCAATATTCGCGAGGAGCTGATTGCCTTCGCCGACATGGCAGCCCATGCGGGCACCTGGTACATCCGCTCCAGCGAGGAACAGGCCGCGGGCACGCGCGCAGCCCTGCCTTCCGGAGAAACCGGTAATTTCATCGAGGTTTGAGGCGGACCCGCGTTCGCTGGGCCTGAAGCCGCGGCCGTGAAACGCCGGCCGCTCTTCAGCCGGGACCCGAAGGTCTGCGAACCGCATCCCTGAACCCCGCAAACCAACCTGATCATCAGGGCCGCGGCTTCCGGCAGGAAGGCACGGCCACGAGGAGGCTTTGCCCATGGGCAACTATCTGACGGACACGCTTTTACCGGCTCTTGCGGACGATACCAGGATTGAGGCGATTGCCGCGGATGCGGATGATCTTGTCCTGCAGATCGGCGGCGATCTCCTGCGCATGACGCAGGACGCCGAACACGGGCGGACGGTTTTCTGGACAGACGTCCGCATTCTGAAGCCCGGCGAGATCGGCGGGGGCGCCGCCACTGCGCGCCGTTACAACGACACCCGCCAGACCCGGACCGGCCTGACAATGGGTTTCCACCTCAAAGGCAACGCGCTCATCCTGGGCAGAAGCGTCGACGAGAGGGATCCAGATCCCGAGCGGACCGTTGCGCTGGCCCTGGCAATGCGTGACGGCCTCGCCGACGCGCGGACGCTTCTCGACAAGGTTCTGGAGGAGACACGCCGGGAAGAAGACGAGACGCAGCGCGCATCCTGGGACGGGCCCCTGATGAGCGCCTGACCCCATGCCTGTCTGCCGGGAGAATGACAGATGACCAAATTCCAGGATGAATTCCGCGCCCTGGTTGCCGACTACCTGGTGGACCAGGGAAAGCAACCGCAGGAGATAGAGGCCGGGGACGACTACCTCTTGAATACGCAAGACAGGGTCCTTCAGCTGCGGCTGGGGACGGGCGGCGCCATGCTGCTGTCGACCATGATCTTCTACAATGACGGCGACGCGGAGCAGGTGCTGAACGGTCCGATTGCCGAGTTCAATGCCTATCACCTGTTTGCGGGCGGGTTCTGCCTGCACGTCGATGCGGCCAGCGGGTCGGTTTACGTCGAGCAGGAACTGACGACCGGCCGGTTCGACGCCGGGAGCTTGCGGCAGCACCTGCTGGACTTCGCCGACCGGGCGACCAGTTGCGCGCGCTGGTATCTCGACCAGTCAAGGGAACAGAGCGCTGCCGGCACATCCGGTGACGTGATCATCGCCTGAAGTGCGGCCGCCGCGAACAAACATCATCATTTGGGAGAACAGCCGTGTGTAAAGTCGGCAGCACAGGACAGAACCAGGTTGGCCGGATCGGCAACTCCGGCAGCCAGATCTCTTCGAATACGCATACCAGTCCCGATATCAACAGGGCACCGGGATCGTCAAACGGCATACGATCGGACTCGGGCTCGTTCTCCAGTGCAATGACCCCGACCGGCAATGGCACCGGCGGCCCCTCCAGTTCATCCGACAGTGATGTCAGCCTATCCAGTGTTTTGCCAAAAATCATAGCCAGGCGTGAACAAAATCTCCAGAATCCCGGCAATCACGGTGACACGCAAAGCTCCTCCAGTACCAGTAGCTTCAGCTTCAGCTTCAGCAGCAGCTCCGAAGTTTCCATTTCAATGGAGCCGTCGACAGACCACGGAAATGCCAACAGCAACGTCAGTTCTACGAGCAGCGACGATGGTTTCCAGATCATTTCTTCGTCCGGTTCGCAATCCACCACAAGCGTCACAGGCTATTCAAGCGTCGGAGGTTTCAGCTCGATAGAGACCGATGAATCAAACTCCATTTTCTTCAGCGACGACACCACACCGCCGGACCACCAGGGCCCGGGCGGATGTTGTGCCTGTTGGGACAAGACCGCGCACAGTCTGAAGGCCGGCCTGGTTCAGGCGGCATCGACTGCCCTGACCTTCGGCGTCAAACCTCTGGTTGAGGAGGCTGTCAGGGCCGCTTTGCTGGAAACGCCGCTGGATCCGGGGACAACAGATGTCATCAGCCGGATCGTTGGTGGCGTGTTTGTCGGAGCGATCCATACAGGCGTCGGCACTGTCGTCTCCGGCGTCCTGAATTCGGCGCTGTCGATGACCACCTACAAGCCTGTCGAAAACCAGTTCGGCAATGAACTCCTCACGATCGATGCCCCCGTGATGGCCGCCTTCGTGGCCGGCTATGCGCTCCAGGGGGGGCTTGTCGCGCATCTGAATCTGGACGATGGCGTAGTGAAAGCATTGTCAAAAACAATAACATCGACCGTCGCCGGGTTTGTGCAAGGGGCACTCACGGACGGCCTGCGCCAGACCGTGGCCAAAGATGGCTACGAGCAAATACAAGCGCCAGAATTCTCGCAAGAGATCTTTGCCGAGAACCTCGACAAGGCGATCCAGAACAATTTCGGCAGCAAAGAGAAACTCGGCCACAACTTCATCGGCAAGATTGTCGGCTCGACCGTCGGCAATTTGACGGCGCCGTTATGGGGCGGTCTCGACCTGGGCGGCATGGCCACAGGAGCGATGGGAATGACCACCTATCTGACAGGCTGGTTCGGCGGCATTCATGCATTCTCCGCAGTTCTCGGGTTGTGCGAAGCGCAGGATGACAAGGAGTTGTCCCTCGAAACCGTATCCATCGATTATTCGGACGTAACGTCCGAATCGGAATACAGCGTCTGACGGATGTTCTCGGCAGTTTCGCGCGATCAAGCGCGCGAAACTGCCGTGCCAATTGCCCCATCCAGAATTTCGAAAGGTTGGCCGGAAACCCCGCACAAGCGGATTGACCGGTTTTGGAGGCCGCTTGACCCCGGTACCCGGCGCTTCCCGACGCGCG
Source organism: Hyphomonadaceae bacterium (assembly GCA_039942135.1). Classification (GTDB taxonomy): domain Bacteria; phylum Pseudomonadota; class Alphaproteobacteria; order Caulobacterales; family Hyphomonadaceae; genus CALLCD01. The sequence continues at coordinate 5,154 of JBDVDE010000025.1, read as the reverse complement.
CCACATTCAGGCTCGAATAGCACCCTCAACGGAACACGCTGGCGGGCCACTGCCGGGCCACTGGCCGTGAGCATTCAAGCACTTCCCCCAAGTTGAAAATACGCCAACTTGCTGCCACCGGACACGATTGCCGATGTGTGAGAGAAGTTTTTGCGTGATGAATACTGACTGAACAACTTATGGAAAAGTTGGCTGGGGAACCTAGAATCTCAGCCGAAATCGGAAGTGATTGAAAAGGCGACGTGAAGGGCTTTGTTGGGTACCCGACGAGAACCAATCTGTGGCCCAGGTTTGGGGCCCAGTCAATACCAGGTTTCAGGCGGTCTGGAATCGGCCTCCTTTTTGTGATGCGAGTGCCGGCGTGAGCGCGGGCCGAGCGAAGCCTTCACGTAACGAAGTGAGGACCGTGCGCAGAACTGGGTTGCTGCCCGTTCTATTGCGTTATTGCCGAAACGTCTGCCGGTACAAGTCAGGACTGGGAGGGATAATAGGGGGCTTCCACTATCCCCGTCTTGCGGCAAATCTCGCCAATCGTTTACCGGCATCCATCTGCCTCAGTGCAAAAGCAATTTGCTCATCTGAAAACCGCTTCTTGGGCATCGGTACATTCCTTCTTTAAACCGACATGTACCCGAAAATTCGCAATCAAGTCTGACCAGTTTTTAGGGTCAAGACCAACTAGGTCGAACAGAGCGAGACAAAACATATAATACATTTAATTACAACAAGTTGAGAATAATACAGGATATTGTATTTCATAAATTAGCCGCACTTTGACGTAATATTTCAGAAATGTTACTTATTATAAGCGAAAAGTTAGCTGGATTATTGATTGCGTGTCATGCTGGTTCAGCGTCGAGGTGGAATATCTGATGACAGAACGAGACAAGAGGGCGAAGTTCGTGGAGCTTGCAGAGAACAGGGTCAACCGGGCGATCAAGGACCTCCGGCTCATTGGCAATCTCTCAAATCGTTCTGCCTATACGTTTACAGACGCGGATATTGGGAAAATTTTTCGGGTGCTTCAAAAAGAACTCGACAGCGCGAAGGGACGTTTTTCGCGGGGCGAAAAGAATCGAGACGATGAATTTCGAATTGGTTGAAGTGGGGCAGGTATAAATGACAGAGGTTCGGCTAGAGTTTCTTGAAAACCAGGCGGGCGAGGTCGAAGGCTTGGGTCACGCTGGCATCGAGACCTTCCGAGACACGCCATTCGTCAGCTGTAGCCGTGAGGCTGGCCAAAACACATTGGATGCAGCTGCTGGACGTCCGGTGCGGATGGTGCTCACCGAGCATCAAGTGCCGGCAGAAGATGTCCCCGGAATTGAAAAGCTCAGAGAAACTATCGCGTCATGCCTCGCTGCTGCCCGAGCGACAGGGAGCGAAAAGGACCGAGACTATTTTGAGAATGCTAATGATGTCATCCTGCGGGACGTCATCCCGGTCCTCGAGATTGCCGATTACAACACAACGGGACTAGAAGGGCCTCCAAATGATAGCGGTTCAAAGTTCCATGCCCTCGTGAAGAGTTCAGGGAAGAGCAACAAGTCGACCGAGACCTCTGGCGGTTCGTTCGGAATCGGGAAGAACGCCACCTTCGCAGTCTCAAATCTTCGCACAGTCTTTTATTCAACCCTCTACGAAACGGAGAATGGATCCCGGTTCGCGCTTCAGGGAAAAGTCCAGTTAGTTTCGCACAGGGATGCGGACGGGGTTGAGCGGACTGCCAAGGGCTACTGGGGTCATTCGGAGCACTTCATGGCGGTGGAAGACCCGTCGTTAGTACCTGAATGGCTTCGCCGTGAAGCAAGGGGAACCTCCGTCTTTTCCATCGGTTTTCGCGGTGGGGAAGACTGGATTGACCGGATGACTGTTCCTCTTCTGTCTAATTTCTTTGCCGCTGTTGATGACGGAGAGATAGAATTTGAGGTCGGAAATGGTACGCGCATTGTCAACTCCGAGACGCTGGCTGGACTGCTCGAAGACAGTGCGATTGAAGAAGCCGGGGAAGAGGCTTCACATGGCGATGACATCCGGCTGGCCCGGCAGCTCTACCGGTGCCGCAGATCAGAAGACGCCGTGACTAAACGTTTTCGTGTAGTTGATCTGGGCGAATTCACAGCGAAAATCCTCGTAGAGGAAGGAATGCCCAAGCGTGTGGTGATCGTTCGCAACGGCATGCTGATTGCTCAGTCGCTCGAGCATTTTGGCGACAAATTTGCGAGGTTTGCCGGCGCGCGGGATTTCATAATGCTGGTTGAACCGGCCGACGATGAGGCCAGCAAGGTGCTGAAGTCGTTGGAAAATCCGCAGCACAACTCCTTTTCTGCTGGACGGCTTGATGACCCAGCGAAGCAGAAAAGAGTAACTAGGGCAATGAAGCGGCTCATCCGCGAGATCCGTACTCTGATCAGGGAAAATGCAGAAATTTCAGGGGGGGATGCGGTCAAGCTTGACGAACTTGGAGAGTTCTTTGCCGATGCGGGTAGCGAAGAAGCAAATTTGCCCTCCGCCGAAGACGATCCGGAAACTATCAGGTTCACGCCAGTAAAACGTGTCCGGCCGAAGCCTAGGAAGCCAGTTGCCCGAAATTCCGAAGGTGACGATGGAGGCGCAGGCCACGATAACGGAGCTGGAGGTGTCGGAACAGACGGTAAAGGTGGGGACTCCGGTGCCGGCGAGGGAGGCGACGGGACCATGGGACAGCAAACGGTGGTACGGCTAACGACAGTTCGCAATGTCGAGCAAAGCCCGCGGACCAGAAAGGTATTCTTTACTCCGGATGAGGCCGGAGACATCGAACTCACTTTCCTTGCAACGGGTGTCTATGACGAGACGGAGCTCAGAATTGTCAATGCCTCCGGAGCAGCAAATTGCTCTGCCGAACGGGGGCGCGTTGAGCTGAGTGTTGATCAGGGTGCTCGCGTCCAGATCGAAGTGACTTTTGATGACGACTACACCGGGCCGGTTGAGGTTTCTGCGGTTAGGAGGGCAAGTTAATGAAGGTTGATTTGAACAGCCATTTCCCGCACCCGGTACTGAGTGACGACAACGATGACTTTCTAAGCGGCAAATTTGATCTTCAGATCGCCGAAGTGCGTGAGTCTGCTGACGGTAACGTCGAAGTCGATTTTCATTTGTCGCTAGCCTCGTCCGACGTAAAGGCCCTGATCGACAATGGGTCAGCGCACGCTGGCGCCTTCATTCGGTGTCAGGACACGTTCTTTTCGGAGCTGCGCGTCGCAGGCGCGTCCTTGAGAACTTGGCATTTCCAACGTGGAGCACTTAACGGCCGCGTCGAAGTTAAGCCTGCAATCTGGCTGACGAAACCACTCGAAAATTGGTCTGCCAAAAGCCTCAACCCGGAATTCGGTGAAGCGGTTTCCATCCGTGGATCGGAGATTATCGGCCTCGCAAATGATATCGTTTTCAGCATCGGGCAGGACAAGCTCCGCAAGTTTGAGAGTATTTTTGAGCTCATTCCATCCGATGAAATCCCAAAAGGCCGTCTCAAAATTGATCTGCTGGCTGATGCGATCAGGATCATAGCCCCTATCGACCTGTTCAAATCTATTGAGCAACTTAGAGGCACCAAGGGTGGTAAACCATTGCTGTTAAGTGCGGTCTACATGCCCGTCGTAATGGAGGTGCTGGAAAGCGTCCGGGGGAAGGGAGGTTCCGGTTTTGAAGATAGACCCTGGTACAGGGTGTTCTCCGCAAAATGCGAACACCTTGATATCGATATTGACGGGGCACCTCTCCTAGAGAGTGCACAGAGGCTTCTGGGATCTCCCCTAGAGAAGCTGGGTGGAGCATTCGCGGAGGTGATGGACAATGCCTAAGCTCAAGTACTTTGCCGAGAGCATTCTTGCAGACCTAAAAGCCAATGTTCCGTCCAACCTTGAACATTATCGCGGCTCTGGTTTCGAGGATCAGGCCAAATTGAACGGATGGTCAATGGAACTCTCCTCCGTCGAGGTGGATCCGGATAATCTGGGAAAGCTGGATCCAGCTGGTGGTAGTGCTGCGGAGGTAAGCAACTCGCTTATCGTATTCAGAGCCTTCAGCAGGATGACGCCCGCGCTTGCAACCGAAGAGCGTATTTGGGCCCGCCTGACTCATTTTGAGTGCCTCGAATATGCCCGAAAACGGTGGCCTCTGAAAGATGATCCGAAAGAGGCTGATGGGCTGCTTGGCAGTTTGATCGGTGCGAAGCAGAAGGTTGCTGAACAACGCAGGAAGGTGCAACATCAAAACGTCAGCCAAGTTGAAACACACTACTTTGCCCGTGGCAGAACCGGGTATCGTGACGACAACGCTGTGTCACGTCTTTGGTGGAACGCCTTCATCGCCTGGCAGGTTGATACTGAGGATCAGGAAGGTGTTCTCAAGGAGCTTCTGCGGACCGCAGACATCCGGTCAAACCTCGTTGAACGCCCAATGCTTAGCAACCGGGCAAGTTTGCTACGTGGAATAATCCGAACCATGCGCAGTCATCCTGACGTGCATGGAACAGAGGCAAAATTTCGAGAATTCATGAAGGCGCTCAACCTGCGTGGAAGCGGGGTACTGTTTGAGACACTCTCTGATCAGGAAACTGACGCGATTCTCCTCAGATGCCGGGATGACGCGCTTAGGAGTGTTGGGAGCCAAAGTACGGCGGCATAGACGCAATGGCAGCTGCCAGAAGCACCAAACCGGATATGTACCTGCAATCAATCTGGACCACTCAGGTGGGGCTGATCACGTCGGCTTTGTTGTTCCGAATAATTTCACTTCTACGCGCCTGCCATATTTTCAGCCTTAAATCTGAAGCTCCACCAGCTCTGTCTGATGGTACATGGATCCAAGCTGATCATGCCGAATACGGAATTGACTCCGCCTCTTAATGCTCATGGAAGGCGTGCCGTCGTTTTCCAACTTGATTGCCGGGTCATAATATATCGTGCCGTTCGCAATGGCTCGAAGGAACAGGGTCAGGTCGGATTCTTCGCATAGCAGCACCTTGGGGCCGAACCAGTATTCAGGCGGCGGCTGCCGGAAAAGGGAAGGAACATAGGCAGCCTGCGCATGCTTGCGTTTCCAATGCTCCAGGATGCCGGTATACTTCCACAGCGCGGCGACTTCCTCATTGCGGTTAAGTAGTGCAATGCC
>JBDVDE010000024.1:0-7013 GCA_039942135.1 Hyphomonadaceae bacterium | reverse complement strand
ATGCTGGCAGGCATCATTAATGCGCGCTCTACTGGCGAGGGCACGGTGGTGGACGCCGCTATCGTCGATGGTTCGGCGCATATGATGACCCTGCTGATGGCCCTGCGCCAGAGTGGACCGCAAAACTCGATACGCGGCTCCAGCCTGCTGGACGGCCCGCACTGGAGCCGCAGCTACGCCTGTGCCGATGGTGGTTTTATCAGCGTGCAATGTCTGGAGCCCAAATTCTACAGTATCTTCCTCGACCTGCTGGGGCTGACGGATGACCCTGATTTTGCCGTACAGTTCAAGCCCGAAAGCTGGACGCAGGCCACGGCACGGCTGGTCAATCTGTTCGCCACAGAGCCGCGCGATCACTGGGCCGATCTGTTTGCAGGCAGTGACGCCTGCGCCGCCCCTATTCTCAGCCCGGATGAGGCGCTAAACGACCCGCTTAGTAAAGCGCGCGGCATTTGGCACGGCGAGGGCCCACTGCAAGCCGCTCCCGCGCCTCGCTTTGACGGGCAGGCGCAAACCCCTGCGAGCCCTCCTGCGCGCGGTGAACATACCAAGGACATTATCGCCATGCTGGGCGATACGACAGACAGTTGGAAAGAGAAAAACCCATGACTTATAGACCTTCCTGGATGGATGACGAACTGCAGATGCTGCGCGATGCGGTGCGCAAATTCTACGATACCGAGATGGAGCCGCATGAAGCCCGCTGGCAAGAGCAGGGTCAGGTTGATCGCGACTTCTGGAACAGGGCGGGGGAGGCTGGCATCCTGTGCGCTTCGGTCCCCGAGGAATACGGCGGCGCGGGCGGCGACTTTCGCCACGAGGCGGTGATCCTTGAGGAACAGCACCGCGGGCGGGGAGTGTCCGGCTTTGCAAATGCGGTCCACAGCACCATCTGTGCGCATTACATTCTGGATTACGGTACCGAAGAGCAAAAGAAACGTTGGTTGCCGCGTATGGCTTCGGGCGATGCGGTCTGTGCAATCGCGATGACCGAACCCGGCACAGGATCGGACCTGCAGTCCATCAAGACCACGGCGCTGATGGATGGCAATGAATATGTCATCAACGGCTCGAAGACCTTTATCTCGAACGGACAGCACGCCGATCTGGTGATCGTCGTCGCCAAGACCGATCCAAGCAAAGGGGGCAAAGGCATCTCGCTGATAGTAGTCGAGACCGAGAACAAAAAGGGCTTTGCGCGTGGACGCAACCTCGACAAGATCGGATTGAAAAGTCAAGATACGTCCGAGTTGTTCTTTGACAATGTGCGCGTCGGCCCGGAAAACCTGCTGGGTGGCGAGGAGGGTCAAGGCTTTAAACAGCTCATGGTGGCCCTGCCGCAAGAACGTCTGGCGCTGGCCGTTGGCGGTGCGGCGGTGATGGAAACCGCGCTGGAGGAAACAGTGCGCTACACAACCGAGCGCAAGGTTTTTGGCAAGTCGCTGCTGGAGATGCAGAACACCCGTTTCAAGCTGGCCGAGGCCAAGACCATTGCTCATGTGGCGCGCGTTTTCGTGGACAACTGCATCGAGCGCCATATCAACGGAGGGCTGGATGCAACCACGGCCTCTATGGCGAAATGGTGGGTCACGCAGATGCAATGCGACGTGGTGGACGAATGTCTGCAATTGCATGGCGGCTATGGCTACATGACCGAATATCCCATCGCCCAGATGTTTGCCGATGCTCGCGTGCAGAAGATCTACGGCGGCAGCAACGAGATTATGAAGGAGCTGATCGCACGCTCGCTGGTCGCGAGCTGAGCAGTGGAGGCGCAGGGCAGGAAAGGACACGACATGAACAAGACGGAAAGCGCGGCGGAGCTGATCCGCACCGAGATGGAGGGCGAGATCTGTTACGTCACGCTATCCTCGCCGGACAATCTGAACGCCATGGGCGCAGATATGGTCGTGGCATTGCGCGACGCCTGCCGACCCGTGTTTGAGAACACAGCAGTCAAAGTTATCGTGTTTTCGGGTGAGGGACGAGGGTTCTGTGCAGGCGGGGATCTCGTCTATATCTCACAGTTCGTCGGACGCACCGAGATGGCGCTGGACAACATTCTCAACCCGTTGCACGAGTTTCTTGCGCAGCTTGATGCCAGCGACAAGATCATCGTTTTCGCGGTACATGGCGTAGTCGCGGGGGCGGGTCTGTCAATGATATCGATGGGGGATTTCTGCATCGCAGAAGAGGGTACAAAGTTCGTGCCCGCCTATGCCGCAATTGGGTTAACGCCAGACGGTGGCGGCTCTCTCGGGCTGACCCGCGCGGTTGGCGCGCGCAATGCGCTGCGCTTATTGCTAGCTGAGGACGGGTTTGACGTTAAAACCGCACATCAAACTGGATTGGTGACAAAGATTTCTCCGTCAGGCACATTGAACGATGTGACCAAGCAATTCGTCGAGCGTTTGGCAAGCCTACCAGTACAGGTCCTGGCTGGCACCAAACAGCTGTTACGTAGCGCTTCAGAAAGTGCTTTGGTCGATCAGCTAGAGCAGGAAAAAAAACAGCTAGGCAATGCCATGTTGGCCCCCACATTTCAACGCCGTCTTGGTAAAATCCGTAGCGCAGGAGGTGTCACTTGATTCCTCCAGGCAATCGCGAGCACAGCTTTCTCCACAGTATGACATTCGCTGAACTTGAACTGAATATCCGTGTTCAGGCGCTTTGCCATTCTCGTATCTTTTCCAAGGGCTTGGGATATACATTAACCAACTCTTCGGCTTTCTGGAATCATATCAATTCGGCCCAAAGCCGACCTTGGTGAGGCCTGCAACGAATGACAGGTTTGAGCCCTTTCCGGCCGCGTTGTACCTTGAAAATTTGTGCTGTCGGAGGCTAATTGTAACGAATGAGAGAGACCAATTGCCCAGCAGTGCGCGGCTGCATTGCTATCGTTCGCCACCAAGGAAAAGTGCTGCTTGTGCGCAGGAAATTGTCTCCAGACGACGGCCTATGGGGGCTGCCCGGTGGAAAACTCCACGACGATGAGAACGCGTTTGAGGGCGCTGTGCGCGAGACTCTTGAAGAAACGGGCATCTACGTTGCGGCTCTGAAAGCGTTTCCAGAGTTTGAAGAAGTATCCCACGCGTCGGATGGCTCTCGAACTTATCGCTATCGTTTGACGCCGGTCGAATGTTTCTATGTCTCTGGTCGCGCGACGGCCGGAGATGATGCTGTCGAGGCGAAATGGTTTTCCTACGTCTCCGCGACCGACCTGCCAATCGATGCTGTAAAAAATCTACCAGAGGTGCTTGCACGCTGTCGCTCAGATTGAGACGGACGTGATCGCCGTGCGGCAGCTTTGTCCGCAAAGCAGGCTTCAGTGCTCGATGCAGCTTATGGCAGGGACGAGCCCTTATTGATCGTGCTGAGGTTTAAGCTATTCGCAGTTGCAGCATCGCCTGCTGTGCGGTGAACGGCCCTAAGCGGTCATTCGAGGGGATGGACCTCGCTGCATTACAGCTTTCCCAAACCTGCCGCTGGTGACAATTCAGACATGTGAGCAATCAAGGCTCCGCATACTGAACGAGTCGGCGCCGGGCTTCTTGGATCGACATTTGCCCACGTGCGCGGTTTGCGAATTGCGTCACGAGCTGGACGTTCCCATCGCAGTAGCCGAGGGAGTTGTCGATCCGATCGAGTGACATTCGATCATCTTGGACGCCCCCCTCCGCGGCCGAGCGCGTCTCGAAAGGCTGGCCGGTCAAGGCGCAGCGACTTTCCTGCTCTTTCAGAAGTTGGCTCGTCAAAAGACAAAGCTCCGAGTAGTTCCCAGAGCCCACGTACTCCTTGCCGACCTTTACGGTCATCTTGCCGACGCCATTTACACGTTGGATTGCGTTAGAGACTGCCCTACGTATCTCGGCCTCCAGTGGCGGCTCTGGCATTACCGATCGCGCATAGTGATATTCCGTTGGAATGGGCTCCAGGGGGCCGAGAACTGCCTCATAGGCATCGAACCAAATGCACCGATTCTGCTCACGGGGGACTTCTGAGATCTGGATCTCACTGAGCTTGCTTCGGCGTGCCTCAAAAGCGTCCTCACTGGGCTGCCCGGTGGCTGCGTTCACCACCAACATAGTGAGATCTGGGAATCCCAAAGGAGAAATTGCAAAGCTGTAGACGTCATCCAACCATCTGCCGTTTTGCCTATTTCCATAGCCCCGAAGGTTGATCGCATCGGTGTAAGTCACACGGCACTTGCTGACCGCGCATCTCGCCAAGATATAGAGATCCTCCAGCACCCGTGCTCCGAGAGCTTCGGTTCTCTTGATGCCGTAATCCGGATAGACCTCCGGAATCTGGTCAGAGATCATCGCCAGAAGATCTGCGCGCGGTATTGGGCTTTCAATATCCAAACTTTGGTGCTCCGATGGTCCGGGCTATCCTATCAAGTGGAGGTAGCGGCGCAACATCACCGGCGTCTACCCTGGTCGCTGCCGGCGCGGAAATTTGGGTCACCTCTGCGCCCTTTGCGATCAAGACGTCTCCCGGCTCTCAGCTGCCTTTGGGTATCTGGTCTTGATGCCGCAGCCACAGCCCGCATAGCGACCATTCGGAGCGGGCGCCCAATCAGGAAGCAGCCCGAGGTCAGCTCTCCGGACGTTACGATTCGAATTATTCGCATCCGCTTCAACTATTCCTTGCAAGGAATGCCCGTACCAGCTACGCAATGGCCAAAAAAGAGGTGATATATGGGCAAACTCACAGGAAAGATTGTCGAAGCCAAGGCCATTCCAAACGCGCGAGGCTCGGCTTCGGTGGGCCCCGAATTGCGGCGCCTGCGCCTTCTTGCCGGGTTGACTCAAAAACAGATTGCAGATCGGCTGGATGTCCAACAAGCAGCCATTTCAAAGATCGAAAAAGGTGGTGAGATCTATCTCAGCACGGTTCAGCGCTATGTCGAAGCGCTCGGCGCTTCTCTTCGCCTGAATGCACACTTTCCCGTAGACGCACCTATTTCAGCGCGTCTGGACGGTGGGTTTGATGTTGAGCAAGGGAGTGAAGATCAACTCGTGCTGCCATTGCTTGGTGACGAACCGTTCAAAACACAACGCGACGTCGTTCTTTCAATCAAGCCGGTCTATTCAGAGAAAATCCTGGAAGGCCGCAAAACGGTAGAGTTGCGGCGTCGCTTCCCAGTGTCTGCACCAAATGGGACATTGGCATATATATACTCGACATCGCCCGTGAAAGCCATGGTTGGGACGGCGTCAATTAGTGAGGTCTTAAAGCTTCCTGTCGAGCAAATATGGGAAGAGTTTGAAAGCACCGCATTTATTGAAAAACCTTTGTTCGATAAGTATTTTGAGGGCTTGGACCACGGATATGCCCTCGTGTTCGGCGACGTTAAGTCGTTTTCTCGTCCGCTGCCCCTACATGAGCTCCGGGAGAAGTTCGGCTTCGAACCACCGCAGTCATTTTTGTATGCAAAGCGTGATTTGAGAAAGGCCCTGCAAGATGAACCAGCAATCGTATCTCATTGATACGAACATTCTGATCGGGCTCGAAGATAATCACAAAGTTGAAGCGGCTTATTCAAGGTTTCACGCTCTCGCATTGACCCACAAGGTCGACATCTTCGTACACGAGGCTGCCAAGGACGATATCGCGCGGGACAAGGATGTCGCGCGCCGGACGATTTCCCTCAGCAAGATCGAAAAATACCGGCTGCTGAGGAAACAGCGCGGATTAACTGAAGCCAAGCTTGCCGCAGATTTCGGTGCGTTAAAAAAACCGAACGATGTGGTCGATGCAACGCTATTGCATACCCTTGAGAAGGGCGTAGCGGACTTTCTCGTCACCGAAGATAAAGGGCTACATCAACGCGCGCAAAACCGGTCCCCAGATCTCGCTCGACGCGTCTTGTTCGTGAGCGATGCGACAGATCTTCTTGTCCAGACCTATGAACCGAAAGACGTGCCCATTCGCCACGTCGGCGAAGTAGAAGCGCATGAGATTGATGGAGACGACAGGTTTTTCGACAGTCTCAGGGATGGCTATCCGGAGTTCGATGACTGGTGGCGCGAGAAATGTGTAAAACAGCGTCGATCATGCTGGGTCGTCTACGACAACGACCAACTGGCAGGCCTGATTGTTCGCAAAGATGAAGACGCAGACGATACCGACGCAGTTACGAAGGCTGATAAGATCCTCAAAGTTTGCACCTTCAAAGTCGCGCCTGAAAATCGTGGTGTGAAGCTTGGGGAGCTGCTGCTCAAGCAGGTGCTGTGGTACGCCCAATACAATGGTTACGAGCTCGCATACCTAACGACGTATGAAGACCAAGAACCTTTAATGGAGTTACTCGAGTACTACGGGTTCCGGAATGCGGGCAATAACACCAATGGCGAATATATCTACGAACGAGACTTTTCTGATAAACCACTTAAGCGACAGTCGGACATAAGTCCATTTGAACAAGCTCGGAAGCACTACCCGCGGTTTGTGTTTGATACCGATACGCCGGGTTTCGGCATTCCCATCAAGGAGGACTACCACGACACGCTCTTCCCGGACCTCTGGAAACCTCGACAACCTGATTTGTTCTCGGGAGCATCGCGAGCCGACGGCATCACAAGGCCGGGAAATACCATCCGGAAGGTGTATCTATGCCAAGCACAATCCAATCTCGGACCGCCAGGCTCAGTCCTGTTTTTCTACAAGGGCGTATCAATAAACCCGCCATCTCAGGCTATCACGGCACTCGGGATTTTGGAGAGCATGACGCTTGCGGGATCAAAGCGAGAACTCATGCATCTGACCGGGGGAAGATCTGTATACAGTGAGGAAGAGCTGGAGGAGTGGGAACGAAAGGTAAAGGAAAAGGGAAAACCAGTTAAGGTCATAAACTATCTTCTTGTGTCTTAGGCTCAGGACCCATAAAGCTGGTTGAGGTCGTTATGCCTGCGTGATTCAACCCCCCAAACTAGTGGGGAAAAATATGAGCAATCTTTATTGGCTGACTGAGGTGCAGATGGCGCGGCTTCGGCCGTATTTCCCAAAGA
>JBDVDE010000023.1:0-3928 GCA_039942135.1 Hyphomonadaceae bacterium | reverse complement strand
CCAGGCTTAGGCCGGAAGCGCCATCTGAACCGCCCCAGCCACCGGGATCGAGAAGAGTCGGTCGGGAGGAAATAACCTTGCCGTTTTCATCGACGATCTGCACAAATGAGATAAGCGGAATTTTTTCCGCATATCGCCGTGCGTAAGTCTGAATAAAACCGATCCACGCATCGAGCTTGCCGGTGGTCACAACACCACTCGCCTCGATGCGCTGCCCGGACAACTGAAGCAGGACTGCTTCGTCGAGTCTCGCCCGTTTCGCAAGCTCCTTCACTTCTCCCAGATAGGAGTTTGCGGTACTGACCCGGAACTCTACGGCTGATACCCCGAGAATCTCGCGTGTGATATAGTGACGGAACCGATCCGCTTCATTTTCCGAGAGAATTGTGCCATCGATCGAAACAACGCCTTCTTCAGAGACCTCGAATGTGACATCCACCTCAAAGCTTTTGATCGCGGCCTCAATTTGCCGACGGATGGAAGAGACAATCCAGACCCGCGGTTTTATCGGTAGATCTATGTCTTCGACGATGTTCAGGATCGCGCTGCGCTGGACGAATTCCTCTACATGACCGCTGACATAGATAGTGCCATCGACTTCGGGCACGACCGAGATCGAACCGGAGAACGGCAATTCATTGATGCGGGCTTTCAGGGAGGCGACGAGCTGCTCTCGATCCGCGCTGGCAATACCAGTGTCGCCGCCGAAAAGGCCGGAACCTGCACCGACCGCGGTACCGACCACCGCGCAAGACACAAGAAATATCGCTCCTTGCCTGATCCAGGACCGATTCAGGTTGCGAACCGTCCACCTGCTAAACAGCGGTCCAGCGTTCTGCTTTTCTTGAAACTGCGCGGCAAACAACGCCGCCCAATTGTCGTCTTCGGCCCCGATGGCAAAGTCGGTCGAACCTATGGTGATTACTTCCAGCGAACCGAGATTGCGCCAGTCGTCGGCGCCTGCGTCGGCGACAAGGCCGTTTTCAGCCATCACTTGGCCGGCGCCACCCGCAATACTTGCCTTGCCGTCTTCAACTCTTATGCGAGCGTGCCCGGTCTTAAGGCAAACGTCGACGAACTGGAGATCATCGTCCGGACCGGATCCTAGGACATACTCTCCATCTTCAAGCAACACCTCAACACCGGCTTGCGTGCCCGTGATCGCCTTCAGAATCAGCGGACTGCCGGTCCTTTGAGCTGATTTGATGTCCTTCAAGCCAATCATTACAATAATCCGGATACTTGGGCCGTAGACCTACGACAATTTTCTGGACGAGAACCGCCTACTTGGCTTCAGCCAGCGCCCCCGGTGTTGCCCGGGAGCGCAGACCGCAAAGGTCAGGAGTTGCACCTGACACGCGTCGCTACTAAACGACGTTTCGAGCGATAGTTTTCAGGGAATCGGAAACCGATTTCAGCATGTTGGTCCGCAGGTTCGTCACCGCGGACCATGAGTTCATCGCCATCTGCATCGAAAACATCTTTTCCGTGTCGGACAGGTTGGTGTTCTGCTCGATGTTTCTGATGTCTTCTTCGATTGCAGCAATCTGGTTCTGCAGTTCGGTCTGACGGAAAATTAGATCGAAACCGTCCCGAAACTCGAAGTCCTTTCCGTCTTCAGCGCCACCCGGCAGCGTCGGCGTATCGGGAAACGATGCCGGAACGTTCCAACTTCCTGAAGTGTCTTGCATATTAACTTCCTTTTTGCTGCGTTGCGTTGCATGAAAAAACGTCAATATTTGCTAATGACGCAGCAAGCCGCAACCAACGCCTTGTGAACGACCTTGGCCTGCTGGAACTCCTCGCGATTGAGACCGTTCTTCATTTTCAACTCGATGAGAGACGCCTTTTCGGCAAGGTCGTTAGCGATCTGTTTTTTAAGGTCTCCACCGCCCTTCGCGCACAGACGTTCTTCAAGTTCGGTCATCCCAAAACCCGGCATTGTGTCTTCTCCAAATGCGCGCTCTCTATCCATCCTTATCCTCCTAGTGCGAAGCATTCCTGCTCAAGCTGCCTCGGTTTCAGCAAAATGATCTTTCTGTCGACTATCGTAATAAGACCGCTTTGCTGCCATTTTTTAAGTATTCTATTCACATTCCCACGCGTTCCGCGCGCCATAGATCCTAAATCGCTTTGCGTTACGACTGGCCCCAGGTATTCATACTCAGATTCATCCAACACTATTCTTTGCTTCATCATTTGCGCTAGACGTATAATTGAAAGACCGAGCCTAGATGTCAGATTTCCCATATACAAAACCTTTGTCGACTCGATGTATGTTTTGTACCTTTCAACAACCAAGTCGTTGAGCCCACGCATAAGCTTGGCACCGTCAGAGCAGCCGCTGTGGAACAGATCGGCGCGCAATGTTAGGTAGCTGACGGGACCAATCGCCGAAGCCGTATCCTGGTAGACGGACCGATCCAGCACCCCCAACTCGCCAAAACTGTTGCCCGGCGGAACGACCGCATAAAGAATTGAGGTGCCGTCTTCGAGGATGTAAGACAACCGGACATAGCCGCTCACAACAATGAACAACACATCCGCGGGGTCATCCTGCAGATAGATCACACCTCCGTCCGGAAGAACATTTCGCCGCGCATTCGCGAGCAAGTCGTCCTCCAGCTTACCGAGCGAAGAGTTCAATTCTTTTGGCCAGTGAAACATGCCATTTATCCGTTGCTTTCCTTCTCACGAGGGATTGCTACTGCAACCAGTTGAGCGTCTCGCCATGCGGCCTTCAATTTCATCAACCCTGGCGACACTCAACCACGACTCCCGCTAGCGGCACCGACCTTCCCCGTCTTGCACGCCCATCTGTCCCTGCGGCACAGGTTTCGCCAGAAACCGGCCAAAGGATATGTGATCTTGAACACTCGTTAACGACTTGTTAACTACTTTCGATTCTCGCACTAACTCTTTCTTGCCTTCAGTATCGAGCGCAAATAGCGTTGGTAACGAAAGTTAATTCAAACACTTCAGACCTGAGAACATTTTTCTGGCCGATTGCACACCAGGCCAAGCATTCTGCCCACGGCGATAAACTCGCACCCAAGAAGCGACCGCTATTGCCGCGGCAACCCGGGCAGCAGCCCCAAAATCGCCATGATGCGCTCCCCGCTTCGCCGTTTGTCGGTCACACGGATTTATTTAGACGAAGCACGCGGGAATGACGTGTGATTGTCGGCACACTACAATTCGGCACGATTGAGGGAGCGTCCGCCGCAGATGTCCGCGTGAAGGGCCGCGGCCAGAGACTGTTCCAGTCCGATGCCACCTGCAATTTCACCATTAATGTACTATTTGGCACCGCGGAGTCTCCCGAAAGCCTCTATCTCTCAGATGTCAGTCGATGGAATCATCTCAGCTCCAGGATGGAGCCGCTCCAGAAAAGAGCGTTTCGCATACGTTTGCGAGTTTGTTCGGGTCGAATGTCAAAGGGCAAGCGTCTGAAGCACAGCTTGCGCCGGAGGCGTGGGGAATGCGGCCCTGCGCCTCCTGAGGCGCGCATTTTTGGCAACCGACGCGCCATGCTCCCCCCCCCCCGGGCTGTTGGTCCGACCTTCCTGCCACTGACTTGCACGGGATTTTCCCCCACTGTTGATTGGAGTCCGGCCCATCCAGAGGACGGACAATGAAGCGAACGAGATTCACAGACGAGCAGATTATCGGCATCCTGGCCGAGCACGAGGCAGGCGCGAAGTGCGCGGACCAGTGTCGCAAGCACGGCATGTCGGAAGGTACCTTCTGCGATGGGAAGGCCCAATTCGGCGGCATGACAGCGTCAGAAGCCAAACGGCTGAAGGCGCTCGAAGATGAGAACGCCAAGCTGAAGAAGCTTCTGGCCGAGCAGATGCTGGACCTGGCGGCGATGACGGAACTGGTTTCAAGAAAGTGGTGACGCCTGCCGTGAAGCGCGAGGTGATCG
>JBDVDE010000022.1:0-97994 GCA_039942135.1 Hyphomonadaceae bacterium | reverse complement strand
GTTAATTAGCTGCGCTTGGCTTATGCGGGCGTGAACACATCGACGATTGCGCTGGTATCGACGCCGCTGGCTTGTAGGGCGCCGCCGATGACGTAGATTTTGCCTTCAAGGGCGACGGCGCCGAGGCCGTGTCGCGGGGTTGGCATATCGGGCAGGGCGGACCATACGTCGGTGGCGGGGTCATAGGTCCAAGCCTCTTTGTAGACGCCGCCGCCATTATCGAAATACTCGCCGCCAAAGGCGTAGAGTTTACCGTTCACTGCGGCTGCGGCGAGGCCGCCTTGGGCCTGCGGCATAGGAGCAGCGGTGCGCCAGCGGTCTTCGGCGTGGTCGTAGACTTCATGCGTTGCGACATTGCCGCCGCCAACGGTGCGCCCGCCGACGACATGGAGATTGCCGTTGATGACATCGCCTGCAGCGGAATTGCGCTTGGTGAGGCAGGGCGAGGCGGTTTCCCATTGGCCGTCCAGGCTGGTCAGGACGAAATGGTGATCGGTGTCGATATGGTCGTTCCAGTTTGCATTAGCTACGCCCTTGGGCGTGCGCCCGCCCGCGAGGTGGAGCGTGTCGTTGCCGGTGACACCGACAACAGCTTCGGCGCATGGCACGGGTAGGCTGGCGATATCAGTCGTTTCGAACCAGTCTTTGGGGGCAGGTTGAGGCCAATTCGGATGAGACGTAGGGCCGGGCTGTGCGACACTGAGCCAATAATTGGTGAACCGCCACCCGCTTGCTTTCATGGTCCAACCTGCATCCGGCGAAGGGGCTTCAAAACCGCCAAATGCGTATAGATAGAGCCCCGCTGTGATGAGGTGCGGATGATGCCGGGCGATGGGGAGTGGAGTTATCTCGGTCCATTCGTCTCCGGGTTTCCAGGTGTGATGCGCCTCTGTTGGTCCTGTAATCCGGCCATTTTCTGCACCAAATCCACCTGCCAGATGCAACGCGCCGTTATGGGCGCATGGATATATTTCCTGGACGGGAAATGGCAGCGGGATGCCCTGAGACCACACGCCACCAGAACGGCTTGCTTCTATAGGTGGGGTGCTCTGGGAAATACCTGTATTATCAACGCATGATGCGGCAAATGCCGCTCCGGTTAGAGCGAGGGTGTGGCGGCGTGTGATGTGGTTTTCCATGGGGGGTATCTTAGCCATAGAATGCGCCTGCTGAAACCCTGAAAATAAAGCGGTTTAGCGTTTGTGATGGGGGCATGAAAGTGCTAGTTATTCAGCTGGATTTTTACCCGCGCGATTCTGTGAATTGCCGCAACTTTGTGAGGCGTAATTGAGCGACGACGACATCACCGACGAGCCACCGGAAATGCCTGAAGAACGGCCCGAGCCGCCACAGGAAGACGGTATTGATCCGATCAATATCGAAGATGAGCTAAAGCGCTCCTATCTCGACTATGCGATGAGTGTGATCGTCTCGCGGGCGCTGCCAGATGTGCGCGATGGATTGAAGCCCGTTCACCGCCGTATTCTCTATGCGATGCAGGTTGGCGGCAACACGCCGGACAAGCCTTATAAGAAATCGGCGAATATTGTTGGTGCTGTGATGGGGAACTATCACCCGCATGGCGACAGCGCGATTTACGACTCGCTGGTGCGTCTCGCGCAGCCGTTTTCGATGTCGCTGATGCTGGTAGACGGGCAAGGTAATTTCGGCTCTCAAGATAATGATCCGCCAGCGGCTATGCGCTATACAGAAAGTAGGATGTCCAAGGCGGCACCTTATTTGTTGGCCGACATCAACAAGGACACCGTAGACTTTCAAGAGACTTATGACGGGTCCCAGAAAGAGCCGACGGTTCTCCCAGCACAATTCCCGAACCTGCTGGTAAATGGCGGCGAAGGCATTGCCGTGGGTATGGCGACGAAAATTCCACCGCACAATCTGGGTGAAGTGGTCGATGCGACGCTGGCGATGATGAGTGATCCTGCGATTACCGACGAGGAATTGCTCGAGATTGTCCCGGGGCCTGATTTCCCGACGGGCGGCTTGATTATGGGCCATGCTGGCGCACGCAAGGCGCTACTCGAAGGACGCGGCTCGGTGATCATGCGGGCCAAGACCGAGATTGCTGAAACCAAGAATGGCCGCGAAATGATCGTGGTTCACGAAATTCCGTATCAGGTCAACAAAGCAGCGATGGTCACGAAAATTGCCGAGCTTGTGCGCGAGAAGAAGGTCGAGGGTATTTCCGATCTGCGCGACGAGAGCGACCGGCATGGCGTACGCGTTGTGATCGAGATCAAGAAAGACGCAAGTGCGGATGTCGTGCTCAACCAATTGTTCCGGTTCAGCCAGCTACAGCTGAGCTTTGGTGTAAATATGCTGGCGCTCAATGGCGGACGGCCGGAGCTGCTTAATCTACGTAAAGTGCTCGAATGCTTTATCCGGTTCCGCGAGGAAGTGGTTGCACGGCGGACCAAGTTCGAACTGAACAAGGCCCGCGATCGCGCACATAATCTTGTTGGTTTGGCGCTCGCAGTTGCAAATATTGACGAGGTGATCCGGATTATCCGTCACGCCCCAAATCCGGCTGAAGCGCGCGAACGTTTGCTCGAGAAAGCGTGGCCTGCATCCGATATGCGGTCGATGATCGAGCTGATTGCGGACAGGCGAACCAAGTTTGACGATGACGGGGCGATCCGGCTTTCTGATGAACAGGCGCGCCAAATTCTTGAGCTGAGGCTGCATCGATTGACGGCGCTTGGTCGTGACGAGATTGGTGATGAAGCCAAGGGACTATCTGAAAAGATTACAGATTATCTCGATATTCTTGGGTCGCGTCCGCGTGTCATGGAAATTATTCGCGGCGAGCTTACGGAAGTGCGCGAGAAGTTTGCTGTGCCTCGCCGGTCCGAGTTTGCCTTTGGCGGCATGGATATGGACGATGAAGATCTCATCGAACGCGAAGACATGGTCGTAACATTTACCCATGGCGGATATGTGAAGCGGACACCGCTTGCGACGTACCGGACGCAGCATCGCGGGGGCAAAGGTCGCTCGGGTATGAAGATGAAGGATGATGACTTCATCACGCGTCTCTATTCGGCCAATACCCACACTGAGATGCTGTTCTTCTCGTCTGATGGGATGGTCTATAAAGAGAAGGTCTGGCGCCTGCCAATTGGTTCACCGCAGTCTCGCGGGAAGGCATTGGTGAACATGTTCCCGCTTGGCAAAGACGAGCGGATCACATCGGTGATGCCACTGCCGGATAGTGATGAAGAACGCAATGAAATGGATATTGTGTTTGCGACCAAGCGTGGTGGCATACGGCGAAACAAATTGTCTGATTTTGTCCGCGTAAATCGTAATGGCAAGATCGCGATGAAGCCGGACGAAGGCGACGGTATTGTTGCGGTCGAGATTTGTTCGGAGAAGGACGACATTCTTCTGACTACCGCAATGGCCCAATGTATCCGGTTCAAAGTAACGGATGTGCGGGTCTTCTCTGGCCGGACCTCGAGCGGTGTTCGCGGGATTAGGCTTAAGGATAGCGATGAGGTCATCTCGATGGGCATTCTTCGCCATATCGATGTGACGCCGGCGGAATCTCGGGCCTATTTGAAGCATGCTGCAGCGATGCGCCGTGCGGCGGATGCTGATGATGCGGATGACGGAATCGAAGAGGTCGATAGCGATGAGGATGCGGGCGCTGAAGAGGCAGCTCTGTCACCAGAGCGGATCGCCGAACTTGGGGCCGCAGAGCAGTTGATCCTGACGATTACGAGCAACGGGATGGGCAAACGCGCCTCGGCTTACGATTATCGGGTCACGGGACGTGGCGGCAAGGGACTGATCGCGCACAAGATCAATGCGACGCAGAAGATTCTGGCCTCGTTCCCGGCTGAAGAGTCCGATCAGGTCATGCTCGTCACCGACGCCGGTCAGTTGATCCGAACTAGGGTGGAGCAGATCCGGCAGGCGGGGCGATCAACCGCAGGTGTTTGGGTACTCAGAACGGCGGACGAAGAAACTGTTGTTTCAGTTGAAAGACTTGCAGAACAAGACGATGACGACGTAGATGGAGATGAAGAGGCGGTTGCGCCTTCGCCAGAGCCGAAATCTGACAGCTGATTTTGGGGCTCGAAAACCGGAACGGGAGAGACAGGTTGCAACGAGTTGGAATGTATCCCGGGACGTTTGACCCGCTGACGAATGGGCACATGGACATCATCACCCGCGCCGTGAAGCTTTATGACAAGCTGATCATCGGTGTTGCAGTGAATGAGGCTAAAAAGCCCCTGTTTTCGCTCGATGAGCGCGTCGCTATGGTGCAGGAAGAGGCTGCTAAAGTTGGCGGGGCAGGCACTGCAGAAGTGGTTGTGATGCCATTTACGGGGCTTTTGATGCATTTTGCCGAGAGTTGCGGCGCGGGCTCGATTGTGCGGGGATTACGTGCGGTTTCGGACTTTGAGTACGAATTTCAGATGGCGAGTATGAACGAGCAACTGAATCCAGATATTGAAACTGTGTTCCTTATGGCCGATGTTAAACATCAGGCCGTGGCATCGCGGCTGGTTAAAGAGATTGCACGATTTGGGGGGGATGTGTCGGCCTTTGTATCGGCTGATATTAAACACCAATTGTTGGAGAAGATTAAGTGATACGTACCCTTATACTAGGTTCCGCTATGGCGGGTGTTTTGGCTTTTGGCGCATTGTCTGTTGCACAAGACGAAGCGCCAACGCTGGGCGATATTGTCGACATTATCGAAGCTGATTCTGGAGACATTGTTGATACAGTCGTGGAAGGTGATACAGCGAATTCAGCGCTCATATCGGCTGCAAAAGCGGACCCAACGAACTGGCGGAAAATTGATGCGAGCCGGCTTATGGTGTTCGAAACGACCAAAGGGCGGATCATTATCGAAGCGTTCGCAGAATTTGCACCGCTACATGTGGCGCAATACTCGGCAATCGTGCGGTCGGGGGACTATAACGGAACAAGTTTCCATCGCGTCATTGATGGTTTTATGGCCCAAGGCGGAGATGTCTTTGCATTTCATGGGCGTGAGTCTGGTTTGCCCAATATCCCAGCCGAGTTTACGTTCCGGCGTGATCCGGCAGTGTTGAGCTTTGACATGTTGGGTGACCCGAACCGCGCGACGGAAGGGTACTATCTTGGTCTGCCAATGCGCACTGAGTCCAAGTGGCTCGCTGAGCTGAACAAGGACGGGCTGGTCGAGAGCAGCATCCCACATTGTCAGGGCGTGGTATCAAGCGCGCGGCTTGGCGATGATCGTGATAGTGCCAATGCCCAATTCTTTCTTTTGCGGGCACACAGTGATTGGCTCGACAAGGAGTATTCCCCGTGGGGACGGATCGTTGACGGGCAAGATGTGGTGCAAGCTTTGAAAATTGGCGAGCCGGTGGTCAATCCAGATATTCTGACGCGGGCCTATATTGTAGCTGATCTGCCAGAAGCCGAGCAGGTAAAGGTTTGGGTTGCGCGTACGGATGGCCCAGATTTTGCCGAAACACTGGCATCGAATCCGGACACCCATGTGTGCGATTTGCCTGCGGTCACAACTTTGGTTGAAGGTTAAGCTTCAAGTTTGGACCTCACTCCTTTTGATTTTGAGCTGCCAGAGCGGCTGATTGCGCTGCGGCCGGTCGAGCCACGCCCAAGCGCGAAACTGCTTGTTGTGCAGGGCGACGGGCGGCTGGTTGATGCGCGGGTGAGTGATTTGCCCGATCTGTTGCCAGCAGATGCAACACTTGTGTTTAATGATACGCGTGTTTTGCCAGCTGCGCTCAATGCTGTTCGGCCCGCAAGGGACATGACTGGCCGCGATGTCGAAGTTAGCCTAAATCTTGTCGAACCGCTCGAAGCCGGTGTGTGGAAAGTGTTGGCGAGGCCGGGTAAACGGCTGAGGGTTGGGGACCGGCTTGAAATTGCTGACGGGTTTTACGCCGAGATCCGGGCCAAAGATGATGATGGACAGTTGGTGATTTGGTTTAATTGCGCCGGTAACGAGCTTGTCGAGGCGCTGGAGCAATATGGGGATATGCCGCTGCCGCCTTATATCGCGCGGCGCCGCAAGGCAGATCAACTTGATCGGACGCATTACCAAACCAAATTTGCGGGTGATCAGGCGAAGTCTGTGGCCGCGCCAACCGCCGGACTACATTTCGATGCTGATCTGATGGATCGTCTGGAACAGTCGGGCTTTGGCCGGGAAATGGTTCGGCTGCATGTCGGGCTTGGGACGTTTGCGCCACTGACCGAGGCGCATTGGCAAAGCCGGAAGCTGCATGCGGAATGGCGTTCGGTTGATGCGCAAGCTGCAATGCGGATGAATAGTGTCCGGACACAGGGGCGTAAACTGGTGCCAGTGGGCACGACCGCCATGCGCACATTGGAAAGCGCTGCGGATCCAGCAGGGCTAATACAAGGGGTTTCAGGGCCAACTGATATTTTTATTCGGCCTGGTGATCCGGTCATGGCGACAGATGCACTGATAACAAACTTCCATTTACCGCGCTCAAGTCTGTTTATGTTGGTTTCTGCATTGATGGGGACAGAGCGGATGCAAGCGGCGTATGCACATGCAATCGCGCAAGAGTACCGGTTCTACTCTTACGGGGATGCGTGTTTGTTGTTGCCTTAGCCGAGCTGTCCGCGATGGCGGAGTTTGGCATCTGCAAGAACGCAAGCGAGCATAGCTTCTGCAACCGGAACACCGCGAATACCGACACACGGATCGTGCCGTCCTTTAGTGCGGACCTCCACATTTTCACCTTCGCGCGTGATTGATTTGACAGGGCTGAGAATAGAAGATGTCGGTTTGATTGCGAGCCGCGCAATGATGGGCTGTCCGGTCGATATTCCGCCCGCAATGCCGCCATTATTGTTTGAGAGAAACTCAGGGCCATTGTCGCCAGTACGCATTTGGTCGGCATTGGCCTCGCCAGAGAGCATGGCGGCTTCGAACCCTGCACCGATTTCAACTGCCTTGGCAGCATTGATCGACATGAAGCCGGCGGCGATCTCGGCGTCTAGTTTGCCGTAAATGGGCGCGCCCCAGCCTGCTGGAACGCCGGTCGCTTCAACCTCGATGATTGCGCCAGCAGATGAGCCTGCTTTGCGGGTTTCATCGAGGAACTCCTCCCAGACGGGGACAATAGCTTTATCAGCGGCAAAGAATGGATTGTTACCGCATTCGGCCCAGTCGCGTGTGTCGCTTGCTTTGTGCGGTCCTATTTGTGTGACACAGGCTCGGATTTTGATTGCTGCCCCTAGAACTTGCCGAGCGACGCCGCCAGCTGCGACACGCGAGGCTGTTTCGCGGGCAGAACTGCGTCCGCCGCCGCGATAGTCCCGCACACCATATTTGGCATCATAGGTGAAGTCGGCATGGCCGGGGCGGTATCTGTCGCGAATCTCGGAATAGTCTTTCGAGCGCTGGTCGACATTTTCAATCATCAGCGAGATCGGCGTGCCTGTTGTCACTTGCCCGCCTGTGCGGTCATCTTCGAATACGCCGGAGAGAATTTTCACTGCGTCTGGCTCTTTGCGCTGGGTAACAAAGCGCGATGTGCCCGGGCGGCGTTGATCAAGGAAAACTTGAATCATATCCGCTGTCAGCGCGAGCCCAGATGGGCAGCCGTCAACAATACAGCCAATTGCAGGGCCGTGGCTCTCGCCCCATGTGGTGACGCGAAAGAGGTGACCGAATGTATTGTGTGACATGTAGTTGGGCTCTTTGTTGGTTGGCTAGTGCTTGTATTTACAAGTGTCTTAGCCTGATTGTCGGGTTCGTTCCAGCTTTGCGATATTTGCGAGCGTTTCCGATGATAGAGGGAGCGTGCGTGCTGTTCTTACGCTTTCTGCCAAATGCTCGCGCCGTGTTGTGTTGATGAACACGCGATCAAGGGAGGCGTTGGCGAGCGCGAAATTCAACATCGCAGAGGCCGGTGATGTTTCAGCTATGTTGGCGAGCTGGGCAGCGGCGTGTTGACGGGCATGCCTAAATTCGTCGCGATTCTTTCCGATGGCGCGGGCGAGATACCAGACATCGGATGGAGATTTGGGGAGTGTGAAGCCGTGCCGGTATAGGGCTTGACCAAGCGGAGCAATGCCGATGGTTTGAATGTTCTTTGCTTTGGCCTTTTCAAAGATAGGTCCATGGCTTTGGTCGAAGGCGTTATAGGTACCCATGATAACATCGGCCGCTCCAGTTTCGACCGTGTAGGCCAGTTCAGCGCCTGCGCCGCATACGCCGATCTTGGCAATTTTGCCTTCCTGTTTCAAATCTTGCATCAGCTGCCGTGTTTGGTCTATCTGTTTGATGCTCGGCCCATGTAGATAGAGAACGTGAATATGGTCTCTGTTTAGGCGTTGGAAACTAGCGATAAGATCGGCATGGATGCCAGCATCTGAAAAGTCTTTTTCGACACGGCGGCTCGAGACATAGCGCGTGCCGACTTTGGTGCTAATGCAGATATCGTGGCGTCCTTTGACGGCGTCACCAAGGCGTGTTTCGGCAATACCATTGGTGTAGAAGCCCGCCGTGTCGAAATAGTGTATGCCAAGGTCGAGTGCCTGAGCGATCAGGTCTTTGGCTTTTTGCGCCGAGAACCAAGCTTTCCCCCAAGCGCCCGTTGCACCGAATCCCAATTTTAATTGAGGATAGGTTGCGCTCACTTGGCTGTCCTCCTGCATCTATTTTGGTTGGAGTTTCGAGTCTGGCATTGTAGTGACCGTTTATGAGCAAAAAGACAATCATTCCTGATACGCCTAGCAAAGCCGATTATGAAACCAAGGCGGCCAGTACGCTCATTCCTGACGTTTCCGATCCGCTCGAATTGTTTGCAGACTGGTTCGCACAAGCGCGCGAAACCGAGCCCAATGACTCCAATGCCATGGCCTTGTCGACTGTGGATGCAGAGGGCATGCCGGATGTGCGGATGGTGCTCTTGAAGGATATTAGCGCAGACGGGTTTACGTTTTATACGCATGAGACGAGCGCCAAAGGTGTCCAGTTGCTTGCCAATCCGAAAGCGGCGCTCTTGTTGCACTGGAAGTCTTTGCGGCGACAGGTGCGCATTCGCGGAGATGTGGTGGCCGGATCTGATGCGGCGGCCGATGCCTATTTTGCCAGCCGCGCCCGAATTAGCCGCCTTGGGGCGTGGGCCAGTGACCAGTCGAAGAGACTGGAAAACCCGGAAGCGCTAAAAGCGAAGCTTGCCGAGATGCAAGAGCGGTTTGGCAGTGAGGGCGATGTGCCGCGTCCCGCAGGATGGCGGGGGTTTTGCGTGGTGCCCCGGAGTATCGAGTTTTGGCAGGATCAGCCGTTCAGGCTGCATGACCGCGTCGAGTTCGTTCGCGTTGGGGAAGGCTGGACCAAAGGGCGCCTTAACCCGTAAGCTGCTGTCTATGTTTTAGGGAGCTGATATAATGAAACTTGGATTGCAAATCGTTCTGGGCGTCTTGTCCTTGATCCCATTGGTGCTGGCGATACAGAATGTCGGTGGCGGCGCCGAGGCATTGCAAGGCGGGCCAGTGTCTGCAGCGCTCGACAGCCAGTTCCGGTATCTGTCGACTTTTTACCTCGCGCTGACTGCGTTGATCTGGTGGATCATCCCGAACATTGAGAAACATGCTGTGCCTGTGCGTATTTTGATTGGCGCTGTTTTTCTTGGCTGCATTGCGCGCGCCTATTCCTTGATGCAGGTCGGTCATCCTGGTGAACAATTATATGCTGGCATGATTATCGAGTTCTTTTTGATTCTCGTGATTCCGTGGCAAGCTATCGTGGCGAAACGGGCTTCTGCCAGTTAGATTGGCTGGGGCAAATTTTAGGTTTTACTACCTATGGTAAGGTTAGTTTTAATATAACTTAGTTTATCGGGCACAAATATTTGACTTGTGGAAAGTCAAAATCGCAAATGTGTTTGATTTACCTTGCTGTTGTTTACCTTTTGATAATGAAATTCCCTCTTGTTTCATATTGAGCGGGGCGTCTGTTCCCTCACGGCAGGTTTATATCTGCGAAGGGCAGTGGCTGCGCATATCAAGAGGGTTCGAAAATACATGGGCATCACGTCTTCAATGGATTCCCAGCTAGCCGCTGGTGTGGACCCTTGGCACTATCAGACGCTTGAGCAGAAGCAGGTATATCGTTTCGCGCATGAAGCGTTTGAACTCATGCACAAATACTCTGTTCCGCCCGATCCTTTTTCATATGCAGTTTGGTTTGCCTATGTCTCGAACTCAAGTGGGGCGTTGGTCGAACGGATAGACAGGCATATCGAGACGGTGGGACAAATTTCTAGCTCCGAATTGATCGAAATTTATCAGGTCTATATTCAAGATGGCTATGCCGAAGCGACGCGGCAAAATTTGGCGCTTGAGCTAGAGCAAAACCTGAAGAACGTATCCAATCTTGTCGGCAAGTCGGTGAGCAGTAGCCGCGGGTTCGGTGAAAGCCTTAAATCGTCTGCGGCTGAGATCGATCGCGTCAAGTCGTTCGATGACCTTCAAACCATTGTCGTTCAGATATCGGCAGAGAATACCGAGATGTCGAGAGCGACCGAAGAGCTGGGCCAAGAATTGTCGGAAAGTCAGGCGCAGATCGCAGATTTGAATCAAAAATTGGAAGAGTTACAGCATCTCAATCTGTGCGACTCTCTGACAGGTGTTTCAAACAGGCGGGCGTTTGACGCGCGGTTGCAAAACGAGATCGGGGAGACGGAAGTTTCCAAAGGTGACTTCTGTTTAGCCCTTGTCGACTTGGACCATTTCAAAAAGGTCAATGATACGTTTGGTCATCAAGCAGGCGACGATGTGCTAAAACGTTTTGCTACAATTCTAAAATACCACACCCCAACCGACGCGATGGTTGCGCGCTATGGCGGCGAAGAGTTCGCGGTTATTTTGCCGCTTACGAAAATTGTAGATGCACACAATTTGATGATCCATATCTCCAAGCTTCTCCGGAAAGAGCAGTTTTTTGCCGAACCGTCG
Source organism: Hyphomonadaceae bacterium (assembly GCA_039942135.1). Classification (GTDB taxonomy): domain Bacteria; phylum Pseudomonadota; class Alphaproteobacteria; order Caulobacterales; family Hyphomonadaceae; genus CALLCD01. Next base: position 87,008 of record JBDVDE010000022.1, on the reverse strand, counting down.
AACGAGCCTATGGGAATGATTACGGCGTCATTTGGCATCGCGCCGTTCAAGGCCGGGCACTCTTCGGCTGATTTGGTGATGCGCGCCAATAAGCAGTTATATGCGGCCAAAGAAGCGGGCAGAAACCGCGTGAAGACCGAAGGCTTGGGCTAGATGGTTCGAGATACATGTTTCTTATCTACGCCGGGTACTGATTGTAGATTGACCTCAATTACCCTGCGCAAGCATTGAGCGCACGGTCGTCTTCGCTTAACGCCTCCGCGACGCGATAGGGCGTGTCAGTTGCGAGAACAACCAGACCGTCACGGACCATGTCTCTATATTCGGATGGATTGTCATCGGCCCAATAGGCGTCGTCCAAGCGTTCACCGCGTCGCCCCAAAGTGCCAAATGCAGATTCGACACCTTCGCGGGCGTTGCGGTCCCATGCGGGTTTGTCAGGTGAGCGGGTTCCAGTCCACGCCACGACCATAGCGGGATCGACGCCGAGGCGTTCGAGCTTGGCCATATCGCGCCCGCCGCGTGCGCTTGCGGTGAGCATCATTTCAGGAGCGAGGCGTTGGACTTGCCCTGCGGCATCGTCTGAATAGGTGATGAGCAGAACATTGTTCTCGGCACCCGCTGCCCGCACGGCGCTAATCACGCTGCGCCATCCGGTTGTTTGCTTCTTGTCGAGTTCGAGGATCGCGCCGGATGCGACAGCCCATTCTAGGGCGTCGGACAGTTTCGGCGGATTAAAGCTTGTGCGGCGTCCGTCATTATCGACGAGGTTGAGCCGTTCGATTTGGGACCAGTTCGTGTCCGCGACCGAGCCGTTGCCAGTGGTGGTGCGGCCCAAGGAACGGTCGTGCAGGAGAAACAGGACGCCATCGCGGCTGGTGGCGATATCTATTTCAAAGACGCGTATGCCCTTGGAAAACCCATATTCGAGTGTTTGCAAGGCGTTCTCGGGGAAGCCTTTTGCAGGCCCGGCGCGGTGTGAGGCGATCAGAACGCCATTGGTTTCGCGGACGCAATCAAAGAAGGCTGGCAGATCGGAGGTGCTGATCGATGGCAAGGTGCTGACACTGGTTGGCGGCGCGGGGTCTATGGCTGTGTCGGAACAGGCTGCAAGTGCGGCGAATACAGAAATTTTCAGCAGGTGACGCATGGGCAAGCTCCTTCGGTCCATTGCTCAACTGTGTAAGCTCGGATTAGAGTAATTTCAAACACTATATCAGAAGTAGGCTCGCTGGCCTCGGAGGAGAAATTTGATGCTGGGAATTATGCAAGACTGGCCGTTGACGGTTGATAAAATTCTGGAGCATGCGCGGCTACAAAGTAGCTCACGCGAGATTATTACCCGCCGTGTTGGCGGCGAGATCGTGCGCACGACTTATGCGGATGTTTTCCTGAAGGCGAAGCAAGTCTCTAATGCGCTGAAGGCAGGCGGCATCGGCCTTGGTGACCGTGTGGCGACGCTGGGGTGGAACTCAGCGCGGCATATGGAGACTTGGTATGGCGCGATGGGTATTGGTGCGGTGTTGCACACGATCAATCCACGTCTTTTGCCTGCGCAGATCGCATGGATAGCCAATCATGCAGAAGACAAGGTTCTGGTATTTGATACGACATTCCTGCCGATCATCGAGGCAGTGAAAGATCATCTCCAGACGATCAAGACATTTGTGATCTATTGCGACGAGGCCGGCCTTCCGGAAAATTCTGTCGGGGCGATTGCCTATGATAGCTGGATCGCTGGCCAATCTACGGATTGCCGTTGGGGCGATTTCCCAGAGGATACCGCCTGCGGGCTTTGTTATACCTCAGGCACAACAGGCAACCCGAAGGGCGTGCTGTATTCTCACCGTTCGAACGTGCTGCATACGCTTGTAACCATGGGCAAGGATGCGATGGGCATGGGCGGCGATGATGTCGTGCTACCGGTCGTGCCGATGTTCCATGCCAATGCGTGGGGGCTGGCTTTGTCGTGTCCTGCGACGGGCGCGAATATGGTTATGCCGGGTGCCCAGATGGACGGTGCTTCGATCTATGAACTTCTGGATACGGAAAAAGTGACAATCACTGCGGCGGTCCCGACCGTTTGGCTGGGCTTGCTGGGGTATCTGCGCGAGCATGATTTGAAGCTTCCGCATCTGAAGAAGGTCATCATTGGTGGATCGGCGATCCCCGAGAATATTTTGCGGGCCTTTGAAATTGATTACGAGGTCGATGTTGTGCACGCATGGGGGATGACCGAGACGTCGCCGCTGGGCACACTCGGCACTTTGCCGCCGCATCTGCTTGATGCTGATATCGATACGCGGATGACACAGAAACTGAAGCAGGGGCGTCCGCCATTTGGTGTCGAGCTGAAAGTGGTTGACGATGAGGGTGTCGAGCAGCCGCGTGATGGTAAAACGTCTGGCCGTCTTCTGGTCAGCGGGGCAGCTGTTGCGGGCGGTTATTTTAAGGGTGATGGCGGTGATGTGCTCGACGAGAACGGGTTCTTTGACACGGGCGATGTCGCAAATCTCGATGCGTATGGCACGATGACGATCACCGACCGCGCCAAGGATGTCATCAAATCTGGCGGTGAGTGGATTTCATCAATCGACATCGAGAATTTCGCTGTCGGCCATCCGAAAGTTGCCAATGCGGCGGCGATTGGGGTCTATCATCCAAAATGGGATGAGCGTCCGCTCCTGATCATTCAGGCACAGCCCGGAGAAACGCCAAGCAAGGAAGATATTCTCGCATCGCTCGAAGGCAAAATTGCCAAATGGTGGACGCCTGATGATGTGCAGTTCGTTGATGAGATTCCCTTGGGCGCGACGGGGAAGATCAACAAATTGGCTCTGCGCGAGCAGTTCAAAGATTACAAACTGCCGACGGCCTGATACAGCCTGCCGGATATTGGGCCTGAATGTGTGGCCGCTAAGTCTAAGGAACACGCAATGAGTGAGATTATGGAAGAAGACCAGTCCGGCGGGTTACGCGGCAAGTTCTCTTTGTTGGCACTGGTTTTGTCTTTGATTGGGGTTGTGTGGTTTGCGGCGGCTGCGCTTGGCAGCAAGTATGGTCTATGGGGCTGGCAATTTGGCCTTGGCAAGATGACGATTGGGTGGGGGCCGATTGTGGCCTTTGGAACGCTCGGCCTATCGGTATTGGCTATTGTGGCGGCCTTGGTGAAGGCACCGCGCAAGAGGCCTTTCATGTTGGCGCTTGGTGCGCTTCTTGTATCTGGACTTCTGACAGGGCGGATGGCGGCTCTTGGGATAAATGGCAGTCTGGTTCCGCCCATTCACGATGTCCAGACGAATTGGGGGGATGCGGTCGTCTTGAGCGATGCCTTGATGGCTGCACGCGGGACCGAGAGCAATCCTGTGCGCTATGGCGAAGAGGCTGTGTTTGGGCCGGTTGAGCGGCCGGAATGGCAATCATATGTCGGGCTGAGCATTGCGGATATTCAGGAGGCGGCCGAGTGCGCGTCGCATGATGAGGATATTTGCGAAGATAGCGAGACGCCAAAGCCCTATGCGCCACTGGAGCCACTCTTGATCAATGCGCCGCGCGCAGCCGTGTTTGTCGAGGCGGAGAAGATTGCCAAGGCCAGAGGCTGGTCGATTGTTACGTCTGATGCAGCCGGTGGTGTCATTGAAGCGACGCATACGTCGCCTTGGTGGGGGTTCAAAGATGATGTGGCGATCCGCATTCGGGAAGCCGAAGGCAACACAACCCGCGTAGACATGCGCTCGATCAGCCGCGTGGGTGCATCTGATCTCGGCGCGAACGCACGGCGCATCGCAGCATTTTTGTATGAGTTGGATGGCCAGCGCTACGACCGACACATTGGGTAACTGACAACTCGCTATTCAGCCGCCACTTTCGCTAGCTGATATGAGCTTTCGATCATGCATGGGGTCTCTGAGGCGAGAACGGTGCCGTCTTTGACCAGTTGGCGCATATGTCCGAGAACGGAAAGTGCTGCTGCCGGATGAAGCCGCTTATCGACATCGGCATACATGTCTTTAACCATGTCGCGAATGCTGATCTCGCCGGATGCCAGATGTTTGAGGATAGCAGCTTCGCGCCCGCGCCGGTGATTCTTATAGGCTTCGATGAAGCCATGAACATCATCGCGGATCGGGGCGCCATGGGTTGGCCATAGAATGTCGAAGTTCATGTCCTGAACCCGATCAAGGTTTCTCATATAGTCGCCCATGTCGCCATCAGGCGGAGCTACAATCGTGGTCGACCAGCCCATGATGTGATCGCCGCAGAAGAGGGCGTTCTCTTCTTCAAGCGCAAAACACATATGCGTGGCGGTATGGCCGGGTGTGTGAATGGCTTTCAGGGTCCAACCGGGGCCGGAGAATGTTTCGCCGCAGCAAAGTTCGACATCGGGGGAGAAATCGGGATCGTCTTCAGACCCAAGCTCACCTTTGGCTGTCGGTTGCGCACACCCGTAAGCATAAGTCTTACAGCCTGCCCACTCGGCAAAGGGGGCTGCGAGGGGAGAATGATCAGAATGGCCGTGGCTGACGAATACATGCGTTACCGTTTCGCCCTCGAGCGCAGCTTTGAGCGCTTCAAAATGAGTCTCGTCCATTGGACCTGGATCGATCACCGCGACTTCACCTTTGCCGACGATGTAGACGCCGGTTCCGATAAAGGTGAAGGGGCCAGGATTGTTGGCAATCACACGCCGGATAAGCGGGCTAACTTGATCGACCCGACCATATTCAAAATCTATGTCGCGAACGAAGGGGATAGGAGAAGCCATTAAGGAGATCGTACTTTTCTTGTTGGTCAAATTGTCTAGTTGGAGCGCAGCGTGTTCATTTAGCTTTTCTTGTGCGAGAACGCTCGCGCGAATCCTTTGGCCATGCGGCGCGTTGCACGCAGCTTACCGCCAATGGGAAGTGCAATAGGTGGTCCCATATCAGTTTTGTTGGCATCGACAATGTGGATTTTTCCGGTCTGCCGATCGCGCAATACATCAATGCCGCCCCAGTCGAGATTGATTCCCGCCGCGAAACGACGAATGATGTCTAGCTCTTCTTCAGTGTAGATCTTGTCGATCCTATCAAGAATGACTTCTTGATTCTCATTCATGAACCGGCGCTCTAACAGGCGGCGCTTGCGGTAAACGATCGTTGGTTCGCCGCCAACAATACATGTACGTAGGTCTTCGACCATGCCACCTTCAATTTCATTATCGATCAGGCGCTGGTAATTTTTGCCTTCGACCGGCTCCATAGGGCCCATTATGATGCGGCCATCATGGGCGCCATTGAGTTCCGACTTCTCAACCATTGCACCGGTGTAGGTGCTCGGGTCTACGCCAAGATCATATCCGGCAGCTTTGGCGAAAACCTCGGAAATCAGGCTCTTGGAAATATCATTGCAGTCAAAATTGACCAATATGGCTCCGGCGGAGGTCTCGGGGGTCTGGTTATTTGTGATGGTCGCATCGTCAAACTGAAAGACGATGTCCGCCTTGGTCGTGTCGGAAATTATCTTTGCGCCAGCGACGTGCATAACCGGCCAGATGAAATACCAAGGTCTTGGTTTGTCTGGAAAAAACGCAATTGTCGGGCGTTTGTAACCGCTGAGCCATCGGCCGATCCGCCATGTTTGGGCGAAGAAGTAAAACGCGAACCACGAGAAAACATCGTTGAACAGGCTCCACGCGAATGGGATGTGCGCGCCGGTCTTCTTAACGAGAAGCCCCTTATTGCTATACTTGAAATCCGAAAACCAAATGCGTTGGTTCATAATCTGCTCCATACCCTTTCGGGGTTACGAGTTAAGCATATACGGGTGGGCAGGGCTGTTACAAGCATTCAAGGTGCACCAAAACATCCCGATATTTCACAAGCTCGTGTTCAAAGGTGTGAACGCAATCCAGAAAGGTCATAGCCTGCATCAGATGCAGCCTCGATGATCGCATCCGCTTGGCCCTGTCCAGATTGAGACAAAGCCCATGCAGTGATCGAACGCGTCCCACTTCTGCAATAGGCAAGAACGGGTGTAGGCGAAGAATCAATCAGCGCGGCCTGTTGGTTGGCTATTTCTGGCGATGGCATGCCGGAAAAGGGTAATGCGAGGAAAACCAGCCCGAGTGCTTCTGCTGTTTCTTGCATGATTTGCGTTGTCGGTTGGTCGGGGCCTGATTCGCCATCGGGGCGGTTGCAGATGATTGTCTTGAAGCCTGCAGCCTTGGCAATTTCAAGGTCCGTGACTTCCAATTGCGGCGCAACGGCGAAATGCTCTGTTACGTTTCTGATCTCAGCCATAATTATCTCCGATTCGCGCATTGGATTTGAAGATTGGTCGCGCGCGCTGATCCTCTATAACAGGATCGTGCTCATGTTTCCTAGTCGAAGTTTCCCCGCACAGTTCTCTTGAGTATTGTCGGGGATCAATGCCCGTTGTGTATGGTGGTTATGCGGCCCAAAAATCGCAAAGAGAGCATGTGCGAGACGAAAAAAGGAAAATAAGACGGCTGTAAGGCCATATCGGGTGTTGCCAGCGTTCAATCTATTCGCTATCTGACCGCCTGTGTTGGGGCGTCGCCAAGTGGTAAGGCACCGCTTTTTGGTAGCGGCATTCCCAGGTTCGAATCCTGGCGCCCCAGCCACTTTGACTATCTTGTGGATATTTACGGGTACTCTTTTCACGAACAGCATTGTTTTAGATACGCTAATTCTAGCGATCACCCCCGTTTCCATTGCGGGACGTGCATAGCTGGTTGGAAAACGCAAGTTAAAAAAGTGCTAAAAAACCTACATCTATCGAGTTGATCCTGAACCAGCGTATTGCTAGCGTGCGTAGCATGTCGTGAAAACGGCATGTTTAAGATGCGTAGAACTCGCGTCGAGATATAAAGAGAAGGCGCAAAAGAACGCCTCGTATAGGAAACGTGAACTTCGGCGTACCGGATTTCAGACTATCCAAACTCGCGGCAGGTGTGGGCCGCAAATCTAACGATAATTCGTAAACGCTCGGGTATGTTTCACTCGGGCTGAAGTTTTCCCCGCGCTCTGCGCGCGTAACATAGTGAGAGGCGGACATGATGAAAAATGTTCTAACACCTGCTCGTGGTGCCCTAGTAGCGGCATTGTTGGTAGGGGCTGGTATTACTGCGGAGGCGCAATTGCGTCCTGCGCTTGACGCCGGCGAACAAGCCACCCGGCAAGCCGAACAGGCTCAAGCCAGAATCAATCAGCTCGATGATGAGCGGTCGGATTTGGCTCGGGATTTTAGATCATTGATCGAACGTAAAGATGCTGCCGAGGTTTTTGTGCTGCGGCAGCGGCGTGGTGTCGAGAGCCAAACGCGTGAGCTTGCGTCTCTGGAAGATCAGTTGACGCGTGTTGACGAGATCACAACTGTGATGGTTCCGATGATGCTCGACATGATCGAAGATCTTGACGCTTTCATTTCTGCGGACCTGCCATTCAAGCTCGACGAGCGTAAAGCGAGGATCGATCGGCTCCGGAATGTTATGACGCGCGATGATGTTGTGCCGGCTGAACAGTACCGCCTCATTATTGATGCCTATCAAACCGAGCTGAATTCCGGGAACACGATTGACACGTGGACGGCGGAAGTTCCGATCAATGGTTTGCCAACCGATGTTGATATGTTCCGGTATGGACGTATTTCTCTTGTCTATCTGTCGCGTGACAATCGCCACGCGGCGCGTTGGAACCGTGATACACGGGAATGGGACGAGCTGGGAGCTGATGATCGTGAAGACATCAAGCTTTCGATTCGGGTCGCAAAAGAACTGGTTCAGCCAACCATTCTGACCGGTCCGTTCCAGAAGCTATCGGTTACGGCGCCTGCGCCAACACCGACGCCTGTTTTGGAAGGTCTGGCTGGCGAGTATCAGTCAACGCTTCAGGTTACCGAAAATCTCGGGATCTTTGCTGAACAGCAAGAGAAGATCATCCAAAATCAGGAAAACACAATCGCCTCGCTTGAGGAACAGATCGCTGACGCGCCTGGCCGGTCTACTGGCATGCTGCCGGTGATGCAGGACATGGTTGATGACCTCGAGCAGTTCATTCGGGCCGATCTTCCGTTCCGCCTCGCTGATAGGCTCGAACGGATTGACAGTCTGCAAGCTGCTCTTGATCGTGCGGATCTTCCGATTAGTGAACAGTACCGTTTGATCATTGAGGCCTATCAGGATGAGATGGGTTATGGGTCAGTGCAGGAAACCTGGAACGAAGAGATTGATCTTGGTGCAGGCCCGACACAGGTGAAAATGTATCGTTATGGCCGTGTGGCTCTGGTTTATCTGTCGCTCGACAGATCAGAAGCTGCCCGTTGGAATCGTGAAACCGGTTCTTGGGAAGCCGTCTCGGGTGCCATGCGCACAGACATTATCAAGGCGACGAAGATTGCGGATGGGGTAGCCCAGCAAACCGTTCTTTATGCGCCCGTCACCAAGTTTTCCGCCGAATAAGCGGCCCCAAATTGAAGAAAGTTGTAATCATGTTTAAGAACAAATTTTCATTGAAAGTATTGGGAGCCGCAGCGCTCCTATCGATTGGCAGTCTCGCCATTCCGACGTCGGCATCTGCCCAGCAAACCAGTTTGCGGGATATTCTGGCCAAGGTTCAGGAAGACGGTCGTGCGACATCTGCTGAAAACCGTCAGCGGCTGGCAAACTTCCAGCAGGCGCGGGATCAACAAGCGGCTATTATGGCCGAAGCTCAAAGCGAACTGAACGCAGCGGAAGCGCGTGGTCGTTCTTTGTCAGCGCAGTTCGACACTAATGCCGCCCGTATTGGAGAGCTTCAGGACGAGCTAGCCGAAGAAGCTGGTGACTTTGGCGAGCTGCTTGGTCAGTTCCGTCAGGCCGCTGGTGAGACAATGCCTGTGATTTCAAGCTCGGTTGCGAATTTCCATTATCCTGGCCGCGTTGAGAAGCTGTCACAGATTGCGCAGGCAAGTGCTCTGCCAACCCGTGCTGACCTCGACAGTCTGCCAAAAGCTATTTTGCAAGAAATGATCGCACAGTCCGAGGTTACGACCTTTAGTGCGAATGTTTCCAATGGTGGCGCAGACGGTGAGAACGCTAATCTGGAGCTTATGCGGATTGGCGTATTCACTGCGGCGACAACAGACGGTACGCGGTTCGTTGAAGTTGACGATAGCAGCGGCAATCTTGTTGCTTTCGCTAGCCAGCCCGGTGGCGACTATCGCGGCAACATGCAGCGCCTGATCGGGGCTGCTGAAGGTGCCGTTGTGCGTGCGCCAGTTGATCCGACCAAAGGTGACCTGTTTGCGATCTTCGGAAACACCGTTTCTCTTGGTGAGCGCCTTGCACAAGGTGGCCCAGTTGGCTTCCTGATCTTCTGGATCATTCTGCCAATCGGTGTTCTTCTCGGACTGTTCAAGATCGTTACTCTGTTCCTGATGGGCAATGCCATGCGCGGAACTGCCAAGCGTAAAACAGCTGGTACAGGCAATCCGCTTGCTCGTATCTTCGAAGCTTACGAGAACCACAAGAATGATGATATCGAGACACTCGAACTGAAACTTGACGAGCAAATCTTGCGCGAGTCACCGAAGATCGAACGTTTCAACGATATTGTTAAAGTGCTTGCTGCTGTTGCACCTCTGCTTGGTCTGCTCGGTACGGTTGTTGGTATGATCGTTGTGTTTACCGCGATTACAAACTACGGCACCGGCGATCCGAAGATCATGGCTGGCGGTATTTCGACAGCGCTTGTGACGACCGTTCTCGGCCTTGTTGCTGCTATCCCGCTTCTTCTGCTGAACGCAGTTGGATCGTCGATGGCACGCGGCAATCAGCAAATCCTTGACGAGCAAGCTGCTGGTCTCGTTGCTGAGCGTGCGGAACGTGGACAAGGGGTGGCGGCTTAAGCCGCCCCCGTTAGGGAAAGGAGCCCGATATGGGTTTCGGTGATCTGCAAGCCTTTTTGGATCGGGGGGGACCTGTTCTCCTCGTGATCATGGCGGCCACATTCTTCATGTGGGCGCTGATACTGGAGCGGTTTTTCTACTTCCGCTTCGCACATCAGGCTGTTGCAGACGAAGCGATTTCGGAGTGGCGTTCGCGCTCCGATCGTAAATCTACCTTGGCGCACTGGGTTCGGGACAAGCTTGTCTCCGAGGTGCGTCAGTCAACCGAGCTGAATGTTACGCTCACCAAGGCGTTGGTGGCTCTGGCCCCACTGCTTGGCCTTCTGGGCACGGTGACAGGCATGATTCAGGTGTTTGACATTATGGCCATTACCGATGGCGCTGATGCCAAAGCTATGTCGGCGGGTGTTTCCCGCGCGACGATCCCGACAATGGCGGGAATGGTGGCATCACTGTCTGGCATTCTGTTTACCTCCGGAATGGACAAACGCGCTGCGCGTGCTGTTCAGACGGTCGAAGATCAGATGGAGATTGGCTGATGCGTGGACGTAAAAATAGACCCGTTGAAGAGGCTGCAGTTGATCTGACGCCAATGTTGGATGTTGTTTTCATCCTTCTGATCTTCTTCATTGTGACGGCGGTGTTCCTTGATGAGCATGCTCAACAGCTGGAGCCGCCTCCGCCACAAACGGACACACCATCTGAGCCAGTGCCGGTTATTCTTATCCGCGTGGATGAGGACAATCTGGTCTTCGTGAACAACAGAATTTCGGACATCAGTTCCGTGCGTGCAAATATTGAGCGCTTGCGGGCCGAAACGCCGAATTCTGCGGTTATCATTCAAGCTCATCCTGAAGCGAAGAACCGGACAATTATCCGGATTCGCGATCAGGCTGCGGGTGCGAGCATTGATAAAGTCAATGTCATCCTGAGCGATGTATAGGAGAGTTTGATATGGCACGTAGGAAACGCGTAACGACCGCTGGTGGTGGGAATGATGATGAAGTCAATCTCACGCCGATGCTGGATGTTGTCTTCATCCTCTTGATCTTTTTCATCGTGACGGCGCAGTTCATCAAAGAACCGGGCCCGGAGATTGATCGGGTTGGGGTGAATGTGCACCAAGCAGTTAAGCCATTGGCTATTCTGATCGCTATTGATGAAGATAGTAATATCTGGATCGATAAAGAGATCGTGGAATCAACCGAGATTGCGTTTAAAATTCGCGAGTTGCGGGAAGACAACCCAAATGGTAAACTTGTGGTTCAGCCAGATGCTGAGTCAGAAGCCCGCGCATTGGTTGAACTGATGGATGTGATCGCCGAAACGGATGGCCGCAACCCGATCAATATTTCGATCGAACGGAACTAGGAGCAAATAGATGTTTAAAAATCCAATACTTCGCATTGTTCTCGGAATACCGGCAGCTGCGGTTATCGTCTATGCACTTTTCATTGGCATGGGCCTTCTGATCGCTCAGGATTTTATTCCTGAAGATGGTGAAGAAACGCGGACGATTGAGCGGATTACGCCTGAGCAGGCGAATGAAGAAGTCCGTTCACGGTCGCGGTCAAAGCCTCGTCGGTTGCAGACGGCTGATAAGCCGCCTCCACCGCCGAAGCTGTCCGCTCGGAAATCTGATATCGATTTGCCGACACCGGATATTCAAGGTGCAGCGCCAACGGAAATCCGCGTAGATCGGGTTCAGTCTTTGGACATCAATCCGGTTGCTATTTCAGACCGGGATGCTCAGCCGATAAGACCGCCAATTCCAACATATCCGAACCGTGCCGCCGAGCGCGGAACGGAAGGATCTTGTCAGGTTCGCTTTGATGTGGATGTTCGCGGACGTCCTTACAATGTTGAAGCAGACTGCACGGATCGCGTCTTCAAACGCGAAGCAGAACGCGCAGTGAGTAAAGTGGAATTCGCACCAAAGATTGTTGCGGGTGAAGCACGCGAGCGGCGCAATGTGGTATATCCACTAGTGTTCAATCTCGACGGCTAAGCCTCTGACAGTATTGATAAATTTTGGAAGAGGGGAGCTTGATGCTCCCCTTTTTTTTGTGCGTATTAGGAATATCTCAAAAGCTGTGTTATGTTATTGAGTAACACGAAGGAGAATTCTGTATGAAGATCCGTTCAAAACTTATTGAAACCCCAGTCGGAAGCCAAAATGGTATACCCGTATCGCAAGGCGTTTTGCCGACAAAAACTCCTATGCGCCGCTTTACGATCAGCGTCTTACCAGCGGCGGGCATGACCGTTGGATTGTTTCTCGCAATGGCGGCATTAATTGCGGTTGATTTTATGCCGGCTGAAGCTGAAGTATCGCGCGTGATCGATAGAATTGTGCCGGAATTGATTGAAGAAACCGAGGTGCAAGCAAGACCGAAGCTCGAGCCAATTAGAGCCGCTGTACAGCCGCCACCGCCGCCTAAATTTTCTGTTCAAAAGACTGATATAGATTTGCCCACGCCCAGTATTCTTGGAACGGCTCCGACCGAAATTTTGGTCAATCAGGTTCAGTCTTTGGATGTTCGCCCCGTCGCGATTTCTGATCGCGATGCGCAGCCAATCAATCGTCCGGTTCCTATCTATCCGGCTCGGGCAGTAGCGCGCGGAATAGAAGGCGAATGTCAGGTCAGGTTTAATGTCGACGTACGGGGGCGCCCCTATAATGTGGATGCTGACTGCACCGACAGCCTCTTCAAAAGTGAAGCCGAGCGCGCGGTTGCCGATGTAAAATTTGCGTCGAAGCTTGTCGCCGGTGAAGCGCGCGAGCGCAGCAATGTTGTCTATCCACTATCGTTCAAATTAGAGGCAAATTAGAAATGAGCCGAGGAGTATCGATGAGATATATAGGTTTAACGATGGCAATTTGGCTGGCTGGGGCAAGTTCAGGCATCGCGCAAACATGCGCCATTACCGAACTTGGGCCGGAGATTGGCGAGATTTACTTGCAGGCCCAAAAAGAGTTGGTTGTGAATGATAACCCGAGCGCGGCTATAGCTGGTCTCAATACGCTTCAGGCAAAGACGCTCAATTGCTATGAAGAAGGCGCAGTGCTCGGGCTTTCGGCCCAGATCAAGCTCCGGCAGGAAAACTATCTCGGTGCTGCAGTTGATCTCAGAACGTCCTTGGATAAGGGCTATATTCCGGTAACCGACCGTCCAAGGACTCTGAAGGCCTTGTCGCAAATTTACTTCGCTGAGAACCAATATGATGATGGTCTGAAGTTTATGAATGAGTGGATCGTTGCAGGTGGTCAGCCTAGTCGTGACGAGATGTGGACATTGGCAACGGTGTATACAATTCAGGAAGGGTTTGGCGAGGCGGTGCCTTGGGCCGAGCAAGTGTTGGAGATAGACGGCGCTGATGCAGATCGCAAAGTGTATGATCTGTTGGAGCATCTTTACGGCGAGACGGATCAGATCGAGAAACGCGCTTCGCTTCTTAAATTGCAGCGCGAAAATGCGCCATTAGAATAGCTGGTGGTGCTTGATGCTGGCTTCCGAAAGGATCGAATGCTGATCTGAGTTTCTCCGAGACCCAAGCGCTTATATCGTTGTTTGTCAGCATCGCGGGGTAGCAATGACTGGATGTGCGAGAATCAGTCAGAAAATTGCAATTATTGCGTTCAACTATCTGCATTTTGCGTCGAGAAAAGTGCTATTTTAACAGGGTCTAAAAGGTGTATAGTTAAAAGAATTGAAAAAAAACACATAAACAGGCAGTCACGAACTTGATTACCCGATGATCTTCCGGTTCATTGGGGATATATAGGCCATGGCCGGAGGAGTTTAATATGAGTTTCAAGACAGTTTTGAGAGGTACCGGCGCTGCGATTGCCATGATGGCATTTGGCGCGAGCGCAGGACTGGCACAGGTTTGCGCCATTACCGAACTAGGTTCGGAGAATGGCGAGATTTACTTGCGGGCCCAAAATGAGTTGGTGGTGAATGATAACCCGGCGGCGGCTCTAGCTGGTCTCAATACACTTCGGGCCAAGACACTCAATTGCTATGAAGAAGGCGCAGTGCTCGGGCTTTCGGCCCAGATCAAGCTCCGACAGGAAAACTATCTCGGTGCAGCAGTTGATCTCAGAACGTCCCTGGATAAGGGCTATATTCCGGTTGCCGATCGTTCAAAGACGCTGAAGGCGCTATCGCAGATCTACTTCGCCGAGAACCAATATGATGATGGCTTGCGGTTCATGAATGAGTGGATCGCTGCAGGTGGGCGTCCGAGCCGCGACGAAAAATGGACGCTTGCGACCGTGTATTCTATTCAGGACAAGTATCGCGAGGCTGTGCCTTGGGCTGAGCAGGTACTTGCTGCTGATGGGGCCGGAGCGGAGCGGCAGGTCTATGACATGCTCATCTACCTCTATAGTAACACGGGTCAACTCGGTAAAAAGGCTGCGCTCTTGGAGCAGCTGATTGCACGCGATCCGACGGATAAGACGCTTTGGCAGGCGATTGCGGGTGATTACTTCCAAGCTGATAATGCGCGTCGTGCCTTTGAGGTACAAAAGACAATGTATCTTGGCGGTATCCTGACCGAAGAAACCGAGATCATGCAGGTTGTAAATTTCTATAACTCGTTTGATGTCCCGTACTCGGCGGCAAGAATTCTCGAAAAAGAGATGAATGCCGGACGGGTTACGCGTTCGTTTGAACGGCTGGAGCTGCTCGCACAATTGTATCAAGTGGCTCGGGAGCATGAGAAGGCTATTCCTGTTCTGACGGAAGCTGCACAATTGAACAATTCTAGCGATATGTATCTTCGTTTGGGACGGTCCTATCTCGATCTGAAAAAGTGGGCAGAAGCTGAAACAGCACTTACAAGCGCGTTGAATGCTGGGGGGCTTCGTGATCGCGGGCTTGCATGGACGCAGATCGGACAAACTCGTTACGAGCGTGATGACCGGGCCGGTGCGCGTGATGCATTTGCCAAAGCGAACGATCGTACTGGACGTAGCTGGCTGGCCTTTATGGACTCCGAAGAGCGGACTGCTAAAGCGCGGGTCGTCGAAGTTGCAGCCAATGTGGTTCGCGAACTGGAAACCGAAAAAGAAGCTTGCGAGACGCTTGAAATTCTTGGCACCGAGCAGCCCGAGGGATGTGTGACCGTCAATGACCGGATCGCTGAAGCCCAGTTGAAACTGTCAGAAGCGCAAGCCTCTTAAGTTTTAGATATACTCAGCTAAACAAAAGCCCCGACAATCAGATTGTCGGGGCTTTTTTTGATTCTTGGTGGGCGTTCGTCTGGTTAGTCCACTATGCCCGTAACGCTGAGGGCGAACGCATATTCCAGTGCTGTTTCGGACAATCCCTCAAAGCGCCCCGTTGCGCCGCCATGACCTGCATCCATGTTTATGCGTAAGTAGTATGGGCCTGCATTTGGCGCTTCGTGCCTTAGCTTTGCAGCCCATTTTGCTGGTTCCCAATAGGTCACCCGAGGATCCGATAAGCCGCCTGTGATCATCATGGGCGGGTATTCGCGGGCAGAGACCTGATCATATGGCGACCAGCTCAAAATACGATCATAGGCATCGGTATCAATTTTGGGGTTTCCCCATTCGGGCCATTCGGGCGGGGTGAGCGGAAGCGTCTCGTCAGACATTGTGTTCAGTACGTCGACGAAGGGTACTGCGGCGATAATACCAGCGAAAAGATCAGGGGCTAGATTGGATGCGGCTCCCATTAGCAATCCGCCCGCAGATCCGCCCATCCCGACGATGCGCCCTGAACTGGTATAGGATTGTTCAACGAGAAACCTTCCAGCAGTGATATAATCTTTGAATGTATTGACTTTTTTGTCAAGTTTTCCGTCTAGATACCATTGGTATCCTTTGGCGGTCGATCCGCGAACATGCGCAATGGCATAGATCATACCGCGATCGACAAGCGAGAGCCTTGAGGTCGAAAAGCCAGCAGGGATCGTGATGCCATAGGAGCCATATCCGTATAGAAGTAGCGGAGCTGTGCCATCAATGGGGGTGTCTTTGTGTCGTAGCAGGGTGATTGGAATTTGGGTACCGTCATCGGCCGGCGCCATCCGCCGTTCCACGATATAATCTGATGGCGTGTGGCCTGACGGGACGAGGCGTGTCTTGCGTAAGTCACGTTTATCCGTCGCGATGTCGTAATCGAAGACCTGATCGGGCGTTGAAGGCGAGGCATAGCTGAAGCGGAAGACGGTGGTGTCGAACATATAGCCGCCGGAGATGCCGAGCGAATATGCGGCTTCTTCGAAATCGATTTTCCGTGTGGCCCCATCGCTGCGATTGCGAATGGTGATTGTTGGCAGCCCGTCGGTTCTTGCGAGCCATACCAAATGATCCTTCAGGGCCAGCATATCGATGAGAAGTGTTCCAGCCGAATGCGGAACGATATTTGTCCAGTCGTCGGGTGTGGCTGTGTCCAAATCGGCGCGCATGATTTTGAAATCGACGGCGCTATCCTTGTTGGTCTGGATGAAAAAGGCTCCATCATGATGGACCACGCTGTATTCATGTCCTGCCTCACGCTTTGCGATGCAGTTGAGCTTGGTCGATTGAGTTTCATGGGCGCTGATCCAGTGAAACTCTGATGTTGTATGATCGTTCGCGGTTATGAAAATTATCTCGCCAGACTGGCTTTCCGAAATGCTGACAAAGAAGCCTTCATCTGCCTCGCGATAGACGAGCGTGTCTTTTCCTGTTGCCAATATATGGCGATAGACGGCTTCCGAGCGACCGTTTTCATTTTTGTGAACCCAGTAAAATGCGTCGGAGCTGGCGGTCCAGACAATGTCACCTGTCGAGGTTTCGATCTTGATGCCGAGGTCATTGCCCGTTTCAATGTCGCGCACGCGCAACGTGCCATACTCGCTGCCTTGCTCGTCAATCGAGTAGGCGAGCAATCTGTGATCGGGCGAATGGGATACGGCCCCGATGTCGAAATACGCCTTGCCGCTTCCTTCGCGTGCGCCATCGAATAGAATGGTTTCATCGGCGTCATTGTCGAACGCAGATTCGGCCGCGCGGCGGGCGAAAACGGGATACTCCTCTCCAGTTCGATACCGCGAATAATAAGCATATGGGCCGTCAATAGCGGCGACGGAGCTTGCGTCTTCCTGAATGCGGCCTCGCATCTCGGAAACAAGTGTTTTGCAAAGATCAGTGTGGGGTGCTTCGAGATTGGCTTTGGTGTAGGCATTTTCGGCGACAAGATACGATTTGATATCCTCTCGTAGGCTTGTAGGGTCGCGCATGACTTGCTGCCAATTGTCATCTTTCAGCCAATTATAATGGTCGGTGCGGGTCCGGCCAATCTGTTCTGTTGTTACTGGAATGCGCGTCGCAATGGGAGGGGTAGGGCTGGTCATATCTGGTTATATAGTCCGAATTTTGAAGGGGGGATTATGCGTCAGTATCGTCTGGTTCGAAGTCGAGTACTACGCCATTTATGCACCAGCGTTCGCCGGTCGGGGCGGGGCCATCATTGAAGAGATGCCCCATATGTAGGCCGCACTTTGCGCAATGGCATTCGGTTCGCGGGAAGACGAGCTTGAAGTCTGTTTTGGTTTCAACACGTCCGCCTGCTAGGGGCGCAAAGAAACTTGGCCAACCTGTGCCGCTGTCGAATTTGTGTTTTGAGGACCAAAGCGGGGTGCCGCAGCCCACACATTTATAGATGCCCACGCGCTTCTCGTCATTGAAGTTTCCGGGCGTGTGCGCTCTTTCCGTGCCTTCTTTGACACCAACGCGAAACTGTTCTTCGGTGAGTAGATCTCGCCACTCTTGCGCTGTTCTCTTTATCTGTTCGTTGTCGGTCATGCATACACCTTTCATTTGCAACTATCATATCGCGCGTCTGCGATAAGAGCTATCCCCTAGGCGCTGTAGGCAGATATGAAAGCGGCGGACCTCCCAAGTGGAAATCCGCCGCTATCGGTGACATTGGGGGTAATCCGTGGTCGGTTATTCGACCAAGACGACACCTCCGTTTTGGAACGCTGCAAGGCAATCGCTCGCATCATGTCCGCGATTACTGTCTTGCGGGCTTATGGAGCTCGCTTCGCCCTCAAACCGAGGGTCATCACATTCGCCATCGTTTGAAAATGCACTCTGATCGTCGCCGAAATCGATTCCCGAGACGCTGATGCTCTGCTTAACGGGGATGACCGGGGCGATTTTTAGCGAACCGCTTTGGAACGCTGTCAGACAATCGGTCCGATCATGCCCGCGATGCTCGTTTGAGCCGCCGCCATTGGCCATGCTGCGGCCGATAAATTGTGGGTCGTCGCATTCGCCGTCATTGTTGAACTGGCTTGAATCATCACCGAACAGGATGCCGCTGAGGATCATGATGCCGTTATTGTCTCGCTCTGCAACGGGCGTAATCCGTTCGGCTCTCCATGCCGCCATGCAGTCCGTGCCATCATGACCGAGTCCGGAAAGTGCTGGTTTTTTGGCGCTCCCTCGACCTTCGAAGCGAGGATCGTCGCATTCGTCATCATTGGCATAAAGGCTTGTATCGTCACCGAAGAAGAAGCCGCCAAGTACCAGGCGTTCTTTGAGGTCTACCTTACCGTCCTTGTAAGCGGCCAGACAGTCTAGGCGGTCTCCCAAAAGATTGGCATTGTCGAGACTTGCCGAAGCCATTCCAACGCCGAAAAAGCGTGGATCATCGCATTCATTGTCATTGACATAGGTGCCCTTGTCATTGCCGAAATCGACGCCATCATAAGTGGTTTCAACGGGGTCGGGGAGATTGTCAGCCAAGGTGAGGGTTCCCAACTGGACACCATATGAGCAGTCATTTCGGTCATGGAGGATGTCGCTGCGCATAGGACTCACAGCCATGCCTTCACCGACAAACCTCGGATCGTCGCACATATTGTCATTGGCCCAAGGGCTTGTATTGTCGCCCAGCTCGATCCCGTTGAAACTGGTGAGGTCCGGATCATACTGAACGGAAGAGTAAGATATACGGCCTTCTTCAAGCAGGCTGCGGCAATCATTGGCGTCTTTCTTGATAGTTTCGCGGTTGGTGGATGAAGCCATGCCATCGCCTTCGAAACGCGGATCATCACATTCGCCATCATTGGCCCAGTTAGATTCGTTATTCCCGAAGTCTATCGTTTCGTCCTGAGCGTGTGCGACGGTGCCGCTCGCCAAAACCAGCGCAATCAACGCGGCCGATACTCCCAGATTCTTGTCCACAAAATCTTCCTTCCCTAGTTCAGTTGCAATGCGTCTCTTCTATTGGTGAATCGCGACAGCATTGCGGCCATCGCGAGACAATGTTCAAATTTAGCCGTAAAGGACGGTGATCCCCTCGACCACGCATGCGGGGCGTTCCTGGCCTTCAATTTCAATCGTGTTCTCGACATTCATCTGTTTTCCGCCAGCTTTTGGCGAGATGGATACGCATTTTTGGCTCAATCTGACTTTCGATCCAACAGGCACCATGTTTGTAAACCGCATCTTGTTCGAGCCGTAGTTGATACCGCGCGTTACGCCCGACACATTGAGGACCTCGGCCGAAAGCATTGGCAATAAGGATAGGGTTAGAAAGCCGTGCGCAATGGGGCTGCCAAGGGCTTGGGTTGCGCGCTCGACATCGACATGAATCCACTGGTGATCGCCAGTTGCCTCTGCAAACATATTGACACGGTCCTGATCGATCGTGTGCCAGTCAGACGTGCCTATGTGCTCGCCTACGAGTGATTCTAGATCGTCAAATGCGACTTTGCGTGGATTGGCCATGTGTATTCTCCCGTTTTCTGTTTTTGGTTTACGGTGAGTGTTGCCCTTGCGCGTAAGAGTTTCAAGGTGTGACCCAAGGAAAGTTGAATTTTGAAAATTTAGAGATACCGTTTGAGGGCTTCCAGAAGGCGGTCAGTATCTTCCATATTATTGTACAAATGCGGGGTGATACGTAGCGTATTGCCGCGTTTGGACACGTGTATGTGCTCTGCACGGAGTTTGTCTGTCAGGTCTTTGGGGGCGTGATCTGGCAAGCATGGCCCCAAATAATGTGGGCCACGTTTGGACTCGTCCGAGCAGTGTAGGCCTAGTGCTCCGAGCTGATCGGCGAGTTTCTTGTTATTTGCGGACAATGTTGCTTCGATTTGAGCGATGCCCCAGTCAAGCAGGAGGTCCACGGCTGCCTCCATTGCTGGAAGTAGGGCGAAGTTTGATCGCTCGCCCATGTCAAAACGTTCGGCGCCGCGTTCAAAACGGTCATTATAATTCGTCAATTGGGTAAAGTCGGTTGACCCTTCGCGGTTGATCCAGTTGTGCTCCAATGGTTCCCCGTTTCGCTGGCTTGGCGCGACATACATGAACCCCGTAGAGTAGGGTCCGAACATCCATTTGTAGCCGGCGGCGACCATGAAATCCGGTTTGATTTTTTCGGCGTCAAACTCCATAGCCCCGCAGCTTTGGGTCAGGTCGAGGACGAGGGCTGCGCCAACGCTACGGCACTTGCGGCTAATGGCTTCGAGGTCGAGTTTTGTGCCATCCGTCCAGAGCACTTGCGAACAAGCAACGAGTCCCGTGTCAGGGCCTATGGCGTCCAACATGGCGTCTGACAGGGTGGCGTTGCCATCGGGCTTTGCAATGGTCTTGATGATTGCGCCTGTGCGTGCCGCCAAGGCGCGCCAGACATACACATTGGAAGGAAACTGGTCGGCAGCGATGATTATGCTCTGCCCGTGCTCAAGCGCGATATTGCGCGCTGCGGTCGCCATTGCGTAGCTTGCAGATGGGACAAAGGCGATGCCCTCAATGTCCGAATTGATAAGGCGGGCAAGTTTCGGACGCAGGCTTTCAGTGTCTTTGAAAAAGTCGTCAGAGGTAATGTTCCAAGGTTGGGCTTTGCGCAGAAGTCCAGCCTTGCCAGCTTCAATGGCGGTTAGCGGTAGCGGTCCCATCGTGGCGCAGTTGAGGTATGCCACGTGATCGGGAATGTCGAAGAGATGACGCTGGGATGGTAGAAGATCTGTCATCCCAAAGAGATAAGCTGATGCAGCCAGGCTGTCACCCGAAAACCGGCTTGGCAAAGACGTGTTAGACGATGCGGCTTCCGGTCTTGCCCCAGTATCGATCCCGGATCAGGCGCTTGTAGAGTTTTCCGGTTGGGTGCCGCGGAAGTTCCGGATCAAAATCGATGCTTTTCGGGCACTTTAGTTTCGACAGGTTGGCCGCACAAAAGGCGAGGAGTTCTTCTGCCAGTTCATCGGTTGGTTCGACCCCCTGCATGGGCTGAACAACGGCCTTAACGGCTTCTCCGAAATCTGGATCAGGGACGCCGATGACTGCGCAGTCGGCTATCTTTGGATGCGTGATGAGAATGTTCTCGGTCTCTTGCGGGTAGATGTTTACCCCGCCGGAAATAATCATGAAGGCCTTGCGGTCAGTGAGGTATAGAAAACCGTCTTCGTCGACCCTGCCGATATCTCCGAGTGAAGACCAGTCTGGATGGACCGGGTTGAGAGCTTGGCGGGTTTTCTCTTCGTCATTGTGATATGAGGGCGTAGGGGTGCCGCCGAAATAGACGTGGCCTTCTGCGCCTATGGGCAGCTCTTTGCCGTCTTCTCCGCAAATATGGAGTTCGCCCCAAATGGCGCGCCCTACGGTGCCTTTATGTGTTAGCCATTCCGGGCTTTTTACCCATGTCATGCCGTTGCCTTCAGACCCGGCATAATATTCGTCAATCACGGGGCCCCACCACTCAATCATTTGTTCCTTAATCGGTATTGGACATGGCGCGGCGGCATGAAGGCAAAACTTCAGGCTCGACATATCATATTTGTTCCGCACGTCTTCTGGAAGTTTGAGCATGCGCACGAACATGGTCGGCACGGTTTGGGTATGCGTTATCTTGTGGTCTTCGACAGTGGCGAGGAAGGCTTCAGGATCAAACTTTTCCATAATTATGAGCGTGGCGCCGACTCTGGTGAAGGTCATGCACCAACGCAGCGGCGCAGCATGATAAAGCGGGGCAGGCGACAGATAGACCGTGTCTTTATCTGCCTTGGACATCGCAACGCAAATTTGAAGTAGAACGGTCTCGTCATCAATCGGCACATCACGTTCTAGCGGTGGACGGATGCCTTTTGGCCGCCCTGTTGTGCCGGAGGAGTAAAGCATGTCGGTTCCGCTCATCTCGTCCGGTATTGGCGTATCTGGAAAGCGTTCGCGCCATGTCTCAAGCGGTGTGAAGCCATCAACCTCCGCATCGAATGACCAGCGGTCGGCGAGGCCAGCAAGATCAGCTGCCTCGCGCGCAGTTTCAGCTATACTGGCACCTGTAATGAGGAGGCGTGCCCCGCTATCGCGCAAGATATATTCGACCTCGGGCGGGGTAAGGCGCGAGGAGATGCAGACGAAATATAACCCAGAGCGCTGCGCCGCCCAGCAGACTTCAAAATAGCGCGCCGAATTTTCTGCAAAGATGGCGATCGTATCACCTGGTTTGCACCCTGCTTCTCGCAGTGCATGTGCGGTCTGGTTCGATCGTTTGTCGAGTTGGCTAAAGGTTACGGTCTCGCCAGAACCGGCCATAATATAGGCAGGCTTGTCCGGATCGGTTCTCGCATGGTGAAACGGGTGCATTGCCAGCCTCCAAGTAACGTCCTGCCCACGAGCTTAGCAAGTTGGGCCATATTGTCGATGCAGGACGCTACGTAAAGCTGGGCGGGAGATTTAATCCGTTGCGAAACAGTAGAAAAGCCCGTCACCGCCGGAGCCTTGCAGGTTCTTCTGTGAACACCCGCGCGAGCCGTGAGCCGTGCTCCAATGTGTTGGGTCAGAGCCACCGCCTTTGCGGTCATGGTGACCAACGGTTGCCGAGCCGGAGCCGTTGAGAGTCCAGTTTCCGCACGTGTCTTCAGTGGCAAGTCCGGCGCCATCGCTTCCGGTGAGGATGTCGTGCCGGTTCGGGCGATCGCCGCGTCCATTGATTATGTCGCCACTTTCGGTGATGGAGGCTGTCTTAGAGAGGTTGTTGCCAGATGCGTCGAGCAAGTTCGCGATACTGGTTGCCACCGTTTCACCGCGGGCATTTACCCAAGGACCTTCACCGATACGGTCTTTTGCATTTACGCCATTGTCGCCATTTGTGGACAAGTAAGCACGCCATGTGCGTCCGGTTGAGCCAGCAGCGTTTGCAAGGCTTGTACAATGTGCGTCTGCGCCTTCGAGGCCGCCAAGGTTGGCGCCGTCACCAGCGCCGACGCTGGTCAGGAAGAAGGTCATGGCGGACGCGTCGAGGGGCGCGAGCGCCGCGCTGGCAGTTGCGTCTGTGTTTTGTTGGGTTGGGGATTGCTGACAAGCGGTGAGTGCCAATGTGGCAACACCTAAGACAATGGGGGACAGTTTCATATCGTCATTCCTCTAATGGTGGTTTGCTGAAAATGGGTATGGTGAGTTTTCCTGACTAAGAAACTCGTTCAACGAATACGGTGCCTGCTGAATAGCCTGCACCGAAGGAGCATATCAGTCCTTTGTCGCCGTTGGTAAAGTCTTCGGAATGTTTGTGGAAGGCAATGATCGAACCGGCGGAACTGGTATTGGCATAGGTGTCTAGCACGGTCGGGCTTTCATCAGGGCTGGCTTCATGGCCGAGCACTTTGGATGAGATGAGCCGGTTCATATTGGCATTGGCCTGGTGGAGCCAGAGGCGTTTGAGATCGGTCGCTGCCAGATCCAAGCGCTCCATTTCGGAGCCGATCATTTTGGCAACCATCGGTACGACTTCTTTAAAGACCTTGCGGCCTTCTTGCATAAACAATTTGTCTTGTGCGCCGATGCCCTCGGGCGCGGTGTTGTTCAAGAAACCGAAATTATTACGGATATTGTTGGAGAATTGGGTTTTGAGGCTGGTACCTAGAATTTCCCAGCGCGCTTTGGGGGCGATCTCGTCGGCCTCAACAAGGACAGCCGTTGCGACATCTCCAAAGATGAAATGGCTATCACGATCGGTGAAATTCAGATGGGCCGAGCAGACTTCCGGATTGACGATGAGGACCGATTTTGCGCTGCCCGTTCGGACCATATCGGCGGCGGTTTGGATGCCGAATGTTGCTGATGAGCAAGCGACATTCATATCAAAACCGAAACCATCAATGCCGAGCAGGTCCTGAATCTCGACCGCCATGGCGGGATAGGCGCGCTGCAAATTTGAGCAAGCGCAAAGCACAGCATCGACATCCTCGGCGCGGCGGCCAGCACGTTCGAGCGCTTGTGTTGCAGCTTTAACAGCCATTTCGGCAAGCAGGCTGGGTTCGCTATCAGGACGTTCCGGGATACGCGGGCGCATAATTTCGGGGTCTATAATACCGGATTTGTCGATGACGAACCGCGCTTTAATACCCGATGCCTTTTCAATAAACTCAACGGAAGAGTGGGTTTTTGCTTCAAGCGTTCCGGCGTCGATTTCACTTGCATGGGTGTCATTCCAGTTGTCTGCCCATTGATTATAGCTGGCGACGAGCTCTTCGTTTGAAACAGATGCTTCTGGTGTCCATAGGCCTGTGGCTGAGATAACGGGTTTAATCATAATGGGCTCCGGCACTTGGCACCGTTCCTTTATCTAGAAAAATCAGAACTGCAGACTAGGCCGCGTTTGCCGCGACGTCTAGCGGGCAAGCTTCTGAACAGCCTTATGGCGAGGACAGGACAGCTCGTGATCATTGATCATTCCGACAGCCTGCATAAAGGCATAAACGATGACAGGACCACAAAATTTATGGCCTCGCTTTTTCAGGTCTTTTGAAAGTCGTTCGGATATGTCGGATTTGGTCGGGCTGTCTTTATAGTTTTTCCAGCGGCCGACGATGGGCTTGCCATCGACATATGACCAAAGCCAGTCGGAGAAGTCTTCACCGCTTTCCATGGCGTCTAGATAGGCTTTGGCGTTGCCGATACAGGCTTCGATCTTTTTGGGGCTACGGATGATGCCGGGGTTCTGCAGCGCTTTGTCAATCCGTTTTTGGTCCCAGCGAGCAATGCGTTCTGGGTCGAACGCGTCAAACTCTTCGCGCATGCTCTCGCGTTTCCGCAGGATGGTGATCCATGACAGGCCCGCTTGCATGCCATCGAGCTGTAGCTTCTCCCACAAGGCGCGGGGCTCGTATTCGGGGACACCCCATTCTTCATCATGATAGGCACGATAGAATGCGTCTTTGGCCGGAGCCCATGCGCAAGGGACGATCTGGTCAGGTGTCTCAGTCGCTGGCATCTGCGAGCGCCTCCATTTCAGAGTTTAACCAATCGGGGACTTGAGCGGTGAGAGTTTGATCACCGACCATTAAAGCCGCGCCATTGTTGATCGCGGTTTGCAAATGATCGATACGCATAATGGCGAGGGCGTTTGTGGCGCTGGCACTGGTGATTGTTCCGAGCCGCTTTCCGTCTGCTTGAACGTCTTGTCCGGCCTCAAGTCCGGCACCGTCCAGACAGACCGTGCGCTTGCGGATTTTACCGCGCCGCGCCATGCGGCTGACGACTTCTTGTCCGACGAAGCAGCCCTTTTTGTAATCAATTCCGTCGACGATATCGAGGTTGATATCGGTGGGGAATACGCTTGCCGTTTCATAGTCAAACCCAAAAGCGGGGGAGATGCTGGCAATGCGGGCGGCATGGTCGATTTCCGGTATTGGCTTGTCTGCGCGCGTAATCTCGACATCGGCGCGTAGCCGGAACATCTTTAACCGCTTCTCCAAATCAGCGGCGATTTGCGGAGAGGTGTCGAGCCATGCGCCGGTTGCGGTTCTCGTCAGATGGAAGTCAGCGAGGACTTTGCCCTGCGGAGTGAGTAGGGCGCCGCGCGTTTCCGCATCCACCGCCAAGCTCTCGACCTTGCAGGTTACGAGACGTTCAAGCAGAGCTACGGTGTCGGTGCCGGTAAGCGTGAGGCGTGATACATAAGTGCTGTATGTGTCTGTCATGGAGTGTTTACACCGATGCTTCTAATTGAGCATTTGCGACACTTACGATGCTTTTTACGGCGGCGTTGTGCAGGTTAAGCGAGACTATGTGGTAGGTATCGCGCACCACCTCCTGATTTGGCAATGGCAAGTCGTTCCATGATCCGGCACCGCCAAATATGTTGTAAACTTCAAATGCTTTTAACAGGTTGATGTGCAGGTCCGGCAACAGTCCTTTCGGTGCGACGAGTTCGAAGTAATTGATACTGGCGTCGTTCATCAAGAATGTCGCTTGGCTTTGCCCGTCAATCATAGCAATGGCTTCGCTAAAAACTCGCTCATACTCGGTTTGGGACAAAACGTTGGCAAACTGACTGGCTGAATTCAAAGCTTTCTTGAATTGCTCGGCACTGGCTTCAGGTGAGATATGTTCCATGAGCAAGTCGGGTGAGCCAAAGCCAAGCAATTTGGCTCTCTTTCCTTCGCCGAGATAACTCTCGTCCCCCCAATAACCGAAAACTGGTTCATTCGGGTTGCTTGAGACGAGGGTCCACGCCTTATCTGCATCGACTGACCACGCCATCTTGTAGTCATGGATGGTAGGATGATTGCGCATCTGCTGATTGAGGCGCAGGCTGGTAATGCCAGCCTCTTGCATCTGTGTGAACCAGACTTCGGGTGAACTCGCTAACAAGCGGTCACCTGGGCCCTGATCTTTAGGCTTGGGCCCAAAAAATTGCATGTCCGAGAAGCCGAACAAGTCGTCGAAGTGTGGCTCGACGCCGTGATAAATGCCGCTCTGGAGGAATAGGTTAGCCCGAATGCAAAGTGCAGCTGAGCGCAAAATAGCTGAAGACATAATTCCTCCTACATGTCGGGGTATTTAGAACTATTGCCAACCAAAGATAAAGCCCAGACTTTCAAAGGCAGGGCTTTAACTCGACTGCTGAGCAGTCGGATTTGATTTGCTCTTCAACGGGATAGAATAAATGATGCACCCGTTTTGATGCTTATGGTCTGCGACCAAAAAATGAACGGGCGCTATTGTTCATGATGTCCTTGTTTCTCTGCAAGATATAGTCCGCGCTGCGATTATTGAATGTATCGCCATACAAATTGATAAATCTGACAATCGACTCACGCTGGGTTCTTCCGCCTCTTCGTGATCCGAACGCATTCGACGCTACATATTCCACGTCTGTATCCATGCGGCGTTCGGCGACATAGATGTCGGCGTATTCCCCGATAAAATCTTGGAGTCGAGCTGCGCCAATACACTGTGCAAGCTTACGGTTTTCAAGCGTCCTGCGGGTATCGCTGTTGTCCCAGCCTTTGTCCTGAAACTGTCCAGTTTTGTCGCATCGGTCGAAATATGAAACCCGGAACAAGGCTTCAAGGAAGGCCAACTGTTCTCTTTGGCTGACATTTTGCAACATCAAGTCTATCGATTCAATCAGAGTTTCGGGACTGTTCGTATTGATTGTGCCGCTTATGCCCATCGCGTTTTGTGGGGGTGTGTCCGAGAATGAGGTCAGGGGCGGGGCTGAAGGACCAATGTCTTCGGCGCCATATTTACTCTCTCGTTGCTCCGCCTCGTGTCTTTCCCGCGCCTCTCGCCTCTCGGCTGCTCTTCTTGCGTCGCCAAAGATGCTGCGCCCTGGGAAAAGTTGCTTGGCTTCAATGAGTAGACCGCCGCTGATCGAGCTATCTATATGGAATGCCAGTTGTTGGTCTTTTCCTTGGGGAACACCGCCGTGATGATACGCCATTGCAGTCTGGGGAATACCCATTGCTCCCAGCCCAAATGCTAAGATGGCAGTCCGAACAGATATATCGAGCTTCATATTACAGTCCTTTGCTGAGTTTTATTGACCGTTTGTTTATGGAATAAGTACTGCCTGAATAAAGGCGAGAATATGTCGTAGTGTGCATGCGCTCGCAAAAAGCAACAATCAGTCAGTCAACTGGCACGGCATGCTAGAGCTCAGTTTTTATGAAAAAAAAAGCCCTGCATGGACCATGCAGGGCTTTCTATGTTTGGTCTAAGTTCGCCGTTTTACAGCGAGCTATCGATCTTGCGGCAGTCTTCCATCAGGCCTTTTACAGCATCGACCGAGTTGTCGAACATGGCTTGCTCTTCGGTGTTCAGGGTGATCTCGACCACTTTTTCGACGCCGCCTGCACCGATCATCACGGGTACACCGACATACATGTCGTTGCAGCCAAACTGACCAGACAGATAGCTTGCGCACGGGAGAAGGCGCTTCTTGTCTTTGAGGTAAGATGTTGCCATTTCAACGGCGCTTTCAGCGGGCGCGTAATAGGCAGATCCGGTCTTGAGAAGGCCAACAATCTCTCCGCCGCCTTTGCGGGTACGGTCCACGATAGCTGCCATCTTTTCGTCCGTCGACCAGCCCATTTTGATCAGGTCTGGCACGGGGATGCCTGCAACGGTGGAGTAGCGCAGTAGCGGCACCATTGTGTCACCATGTCCGCCCATGACAAATGCGGTTGTGTCTTCTGCAGATGAGCCGAACTCGTCGCAAAGGAAGTGGCGGAAACGGGCTGAGTCGAGCACGCCAGCCATGCCGACAACTTTGTTTGTTGGCAGACCGGAGAATTTTTGTAGGGCCCAGACCATCGCATCAAGCGGGTTGGTAATGCAGATGACGAATGCGTCGGGCGCATGGGCGGCGATGCCTTCGCCGACCGATTTCATAACTTTCAAGTTGATGCCCAATAGATCATCGCGGCTCATACCCGGCTTGCGGGCGACGCCTGCAGTGATGATGCAAACATCTGCGCCGGCAATGTCAGCATAATCTTGGCTGCCTTTGAGGTTCACATCTTTGCCAAATACAGGCGTTGCTTCAGAGATATCGAGCGACTTGCCTTCTGGCAGACCTTCGGCGATGTCGAACAGAACAACGTCCCCAAGCTCTTCACGAGCACAAATATGGGCGAGTGTGCCGCCAATCATTCCAGCACCGATAAGGGCGATCTTTTTGCGAGCCATGGTCGTTTCTCCTGAATAGGCATTAAATAGATGAGTGACAGTTAGCCGAGCAGCTCGATTG
Organism: Hyphomonadaceae bacterium; assembly: GCA_039942135.1. Taxonomy (GTDB): domain Bacteria; phylum Pseudomonadota; class Alphaproteobacteria; order Caulobacterales; family Hyphomonadaceae; genus CALLCD01. The sequence goes on along the minus strand of JBDVDE010000022.1, from coordinate 58,116 downwards.
GTGCAATGGACCATTCGTTGAGATTTGAGTGAGCAGTGCTTGAGGTGGCGTGATGGGGCTTCGTTTGGTCTTAGGCTGGATTTTCATTGCGAACCCATGCAAGACTAGGATTTATGATTCCTCCGCGCACCCGCCGCTCGCCGGTCCCGACAGATCGATGCAATCTAACCCGCGCCATTGGCGTGGTGGGGGACAAGTGGAATTTGATGATATTGCGCTCGGCGCTTTATGGCGTCCGGCGGTTTGACGATTTTCATGTCGAGCTTGGCATTCCGCGCACAGTTTTGAGCAACAGATTAAAGCGGTTGACGGATTCAGGCTTGCTTGAACCGCGAGATTATCGTGAGGAAGGTCGCCGTGCGCGCAAAGAATACATCCTGACAGACAAGGGCAATGATCTGCGGCCTGTACTTATTGCCCTGACGCAATGGGGAGATGCCTGGCTTGGACATGGCGATGCGCCGATTAGCTTTACGCAGAAATCTGGTGGAGCCGTTCGCGCCGGATTTGTAGGTGAAGGTGGCCAGCAGGTTGCCGTTGAGGAGCTGCGCATCGTTTTGCGTAAATAAGCTTGCCGCTCCAGATTTGAATTCGAAACTAGCCCTCTGATTGAGAACAAAAAGAAGGCGCCACTGATGTTCACAGCGGCGCCTTAGGGACTCTCTTGGGAAGAGAAACTATTCAGCCGGGGTTTTTACGTCCAGAACACCGCGGTTGATTTGGTCACGCTCGATGCTTTCGAACAGAGCTTTGAAATTGCCCTCGCCAAAGCCGTCATCGCCTTTGCGTTGGATAAATTCGAAGAAGACAGGGCCAAGCTGGGTTTCGGAGAAGATTTGCAGGAGCAAACGCGGTGAACCGCCTTCGGTTGTGCCGTCCATGAGTAGGCCGCGTGCCTTAAGGCCGGCAACATCTTCGCCATGGTCTGGCAGGCGAGAATCTAGAAGCTCGTAATAGGTCTCTGGCGGGGCCGTCATAAATGGCACGCCGAGCTTTTGCAGATTGTCCCAGCATTCATAGAGATTGGCGCAATTGAACGCGATATGCTGGATTCCTTCGCCGCCAAATTCGCGCAGATATTCTTCGATCTGGCCTTTGCCGCCTTCGCCTTCTTCGTTCAGTGGTATACGGATTTTGCCGTCTGGCGCTGTGAGGGCTTTCGAGGTGAGGCCGGTATATTCGCCTTTGATGTCGAAGAAACGGATCTGTTTGAAGTTGAACAGGCGTTCGTAGAAGTCGGCCCAATGCTCCATACGCCCGCCGTAAACATTATGGGTCAGGTGGTCGATGACTTCAAAACCGGCTCCGTATGGGGTCGGGTCTACGCCTTCGATAAATTTGAAGTCGATATCGTAAATTGAGAGATCGTCGCCATATCGGTCGATCAGATAGATTAGGGATCCGCCAATGCCTTTGATCGCTGGCAGTTTCAATTCCATTGGTCCGGCGTGGATCTCGACCGGCTCGCCGCCTTGGGCGAGTAGGTATGCATAAGCCGCTTTCGCATCGCGGACGCGGAAGCCCATGGCACATGCGCTCGGGCCATGTTCCCGTGCAAAGAAGTGCGCCTGTGAGTTCGGCTCGTAATTGGCGATCATATTGATGCCGCCCTGACGCCAGAGATCGGCGTCTTTGGAGCGGTGGCTGGCAACTTTGGTAAAGCCCATCGAGGTGAAGACCGGCTCCAAGATGCCTTTATCCGGGGCGCAGAATTCGATAAATTCAAAGCCGTCGAGTCCAACAGGGTTTTCAAAGAGATCCGCCATTGATCAATCCTCCATGAATGGTTTCATTTGTAACTATTTTGCGTAGGAACCATATTTTTGCTAGTAGGACAAGGCTAAATACGGGATAGTGATATGGCAGATACAACAGGCAATACCACGCTGCGGCTGGGCGACTTCTTGCCTTATCGCTTTTCAGTTTTGTCAAATACCATCTCGAAGCAGATTGCGAGCCGGTATCAGACTGATTTTGGGCTTACGCTTTGGCAATGGCGGGTCATGGCGGTGATTGGCGAGCGGACAGGACTGAGCGCATCCGATATTGTGTCGCTTACGGCTATGGATAAAGTTGCGGTGAGCCGCGCGGTGACTGGCTTAATCGAACAAGGTCGGCTCGAACGGGTGACGGCAGCGGCGGATGCGCGTCGGTCATATTTGCATCTGACTGCGGCGGGGCAGGACATCTATGACAAAATCGTTCCATTGGCGCAGGCCGAGCTTGACCGGATTGCGGCAACATTGAGCGAAACCGAATTTGAGCAACTCAACCAAATTCTTACGAAACTTGCTGAACAGGCATCGCCCGATCGGCCGCTCTGGTAGCGTTCAGGTCCGGCCCTGCTCCTTTTGGGCTGGCCATGGCACCATAGCCGACGGGGGCGGCGTGGGCTTGAATTCGGTCTCTGAAAGCATGGCCAGTGCGTGATCGCGGTCGTCGCTCGTGAAGTGACCTGTCGTCAGGCAAAATTCAACCATATTGCCGTCGGGGTCCCGCGTGTAGACCGAATGGCACCAATTATGGTTGATCTCGAGCACGTCCAAGCCAGCGTCATTCCAGCGAGTGCGCGCAGCGTCTAATGCCTCTTGTGTGCTGACATCGAACGAGAAATGGTTTGTTCCTTCCGGCAGGCGGCCCGCTTTGTTGAGATTATATTCGTGTGCGTCCGGATCGGGCGTGTCGTTGAGTTCCCAGAATGCGATGAACTTACCGTCATTGCCGTCAATGCGGTAAAAGAAGTGCTTTCCCCAACCGCCGCCGATGAGCGGTCCGACTTCAACTTTGACAAGCTCGAAGCCCATGATCCCTTCATAAAAAGCATGCGTCTCTTTGATGTCGGCGGTGGCAAGTGCGAGGTGATGATAAGCCATAATTATCTGTCTCCGGTGTCGACCACGTTCATAACGTCATTATCAGTATTGGCGGGGGCCGCGATTTCGACAACCCGCTCTTCAACATCGTCATATTCAAGCTTGAGGGCACGGCTCATCACGGCATGCATCATATAGGTGCAGGTAATATAGGTCAGTTCGAGAATTTCTTCGTCCGACATATGTGTCTTCATCACGTCGAAAACGGCATCAGGTACACGTCCGCGCTGGAGCACGAGCCCATCAGTATAGGCGAGGACGGCGCGTTCAATCGGGGAGAAGCAGTCAGCAACTTGCCAATGGGGAATGGCGTGGATTTGCGTTTGGCTTAGCCCGACATCACGGCAAGATTTGCAATGTTGAGAGAAGACAAATTGACTGCCGACAGTAAAGCCTGCACGGGTTTGGCCAAGCTCGCGTAGTTTCGGGTCGAGTTTACGGTCTTTTGAGCGATAGAACTGGAATCCTTCGGTTGTGTGTCTGAAGGCGTCGGGCACTGTGGCAAAGACGGTCCACCAATTGCCTGGCGTGCCCGTTGCTGTGCCAGGTTGCTCTAACGGATCCCGGTCACCAAACAGCATTGAAAATACGGTTTTTGCGAACCCGTCCACTTCGGCCAGTCCAGCTTGTTTCAGTCTCGGCATGTCTTCCGCCTCCCATTCCTCATCGGCGACTAGTATGCATGCGCGCGGTGGATTTGGCGAATTGGTCCAAAAATCTGAAAAATTTCCACGCCTTTTGCATCCGAATGGACTGGTGGCTGCATCTCACTAGTATTGCAGAAAGAGGTGCAAGCTCGCACCTAAACGGGGGAGTGCATCATGGATGTCGAGATTATTGTTCCTATTGCCGCGTTTTCCTTTGTTCTGGCTGTCGTCTGGATATTGGCTGCCTCAGGGCAAAAGAAACGTGAGGCTGTACATCAGACGCTGCGATTGATGATCGAGAAGGATCAGCCAATTTCTTCGGACTTGTTGAAGGATATGGCGCTCATAACGAGCCCGAGGCGAAACGATTTGCGGCGCGGTGTTGTTTTGATCGCGCTCGCTCTGGCGCTTTGCTTTGTTGGCTTGATTATGATGATGCACGGGAATGGCGATGGGGAAGCACTTGTGATTGCGGTGTTTCCGGGAATGATCGGGCTGGCTTTCCTCGCATTGTGGAAGTTCGGGTATGACGGCCAAGCTGATTAGTTTTCCAAAGGGAAACCCCGAACAGGTTCCTGATCCTGACTTGGCGAGCAAGGCGGCTTCGGGGGACCGCGCCGCCTTCACTCAGCTTATGCAGCGTCATCAGGCCACTGTGCGGGGTATGATGCGGCGTCTAACCAAAGGGAACCAAGCCGACGCTGATGATTTGGCGCAAGCTACATTTTTGCGCGCGTGGCGGCAGATCGGGACATATTCTGGCGGGTACACAGGTGCCGTCAATTCTTATGCAGCTAAGTGCTTTGGACGGTGTTGATTTGCCGATGTTAGACGGTCTTGCGCAGCAGATCGGTGGTCAACCATTCTCGGTATTTGCGGTCGGGTTTGCGACCCTTGTTTCAACGGTAACTGTATTGTCGCATGACCGGATTTGAGAACAAGATATGGTAGAAATGATTGCCAGTTCTGCTTTGCCGCGCTAATCGCTCCCTATGTCTGCACAGAACCAAATACGCCGGAAGACGGTGAAAGATCTTGCCGCGGCCAAAGGTGTGTCGCCGCTTGTTTGTTTGACGGCCTATACTGCCCCGGTCGCCGAGATCCTCGATCCATATTGCGATATGTTACTCGTCGGCGACAGTTTAGGCATGGTTGTCCATGGACTGCCGTCAACTGTCGGGGTCACGATGGAGATGATGATCTTGCATGGTCAGGCGGTTATGCGCGCCTCCAAGCAGGCTTTTGTTGTCGTTGATATGCCTTTTGGATCGTATGAGACCAACGCAGATCAGGCCTTTCTGAATGCTGCGGAGATCATGCAAAAGACAGGGTGTCAGGCTGTAAAGATTGAAAGCGGAACGTTTGCGCGTGAGCAAATTGCGCATCTGGTTCAACGCGGCGTTCCGGTGATGGGGCATGTTGGTTTGCGTCCTCAGGCCGTAAATGTGGATGGCGGGTTTCGAGCTAAAGGGCGTACCCAAGCCGGTTGGGCCCGGGCACTAGATGAGGCGACCGCTGCGGCGGAGGCAGGTGCATTCGCAATTGTGGTTGAAGGTGTGTCGAGTGAATTGGCGGAAGAAATTACGAAAGCAGTGTCTTGCCCGACAATCGGAATTGGAGCTTCGCCCGCGTGTGATGGGCAAATTCTCGTCACCGACGATATGCTCGGGGTTTTTGATTGGACGCCGAAATTCGTGCGGAAGTTTGCCAATTTGCGCGGCGAGATCGAAACGGCAGCGAAAGATTATGCCGAAGCGGTTCGCGCGCGCACGTTCCCTAGCGTGGATGAGCTTTACAAGATTAAAAGACCTGAGGCCTAATCCAGTTATTACGTTGCCGACGTGGCGAGGTGTCGGTAATGTGATGTTTGGAGATTCTATACATGGAGCTTGTGAGCTGTGAGTGATGTTTTTGAGGAAGTCGAAGAAAGCCTTCGACAGGACAAGGCGTCCCTTTGGTGGAAGCGCTATGGCATATTTGTCTGGGCTTTGGGGATCGCGATTGTCGCTTTCGTAGCTTATAGCGAATGGTCAGGTACGCAAAAGGACAAGCAGACTGTGGAGCGCGTGATTGCGTTTGAAACGGCGCGCGCGCAACTTGCTGATGGCGATTATGCCAGTGCTGAAGCCGGATTTTCGGATTTGATCACTGGCGGATCAGACATTGCGCCATTGGCCGCGCAATTGTTGGCTCAAACACAATACGAGGGCAATGGCGATCTAGATAGCGCTGCGGCGACGCTTCAAGCGAGTGCGCAGGACGGAGCAGATGGACCTGTTGAGCGTCTGGCACTTCTGAAATCGGCATATTTGAAGTCTGGGAACATGAATCTTGCGGAACTCGAGGCTTATCTCGGAGATTTGCCCAGCCGCCCAACCGCGATTGGTGTTTTGGCGACGGAGCTAATTGCTGCGAAGGCTTTTAGCGAAGGAGATTTTCCGCGAGCTCGTGCAGAATTTTCATATTTGCAATTTGCCGCAAATGTACCGCCCGGCGTTGTGCAGCGAGCTGAAGTTGCGCTAACGGTCATACCGGTGCCCAATGATGCTGAAGAGGCTGCCGTATCTGAATTGCCTTTAGGGGTGACACCCGAGGGCGAAACCTCGAGCGGGGCTGAAACTCAAGGAGCCGAACAATGATGAAACGTTCGAGATATACCGCCCTCGCTGTCATGGCAGTTTCGACCGTATTGGTCGCGTGTTCTGGGCTTCCGGATTTAGGCAACTCGAAGCGCGCTGCGGCAAGAGAAGAAGACAGAGCGGGCAGAATTAACCTGTCGATCGGCGACAAGCCGCTAGAGGCTGATCCCGAGATGGTAGATGTTGCTGTCATCCTTCCGGACAGCCGAGTTATCGAACAGTGGCCTCAGGCCGGTGCAACCGCCAGTAAAGTGGTTGGTCATGTGGCTGCCGGAGCAAATTTTGAAATTGCTTGGCGGGTGAATGCTGGAGACGGTTCGAGTACTAATGCGGCCCTCACGTCGGCACCCGTTGCCAGCCGTGATGCTATCTTTGTCATGGATGCAGGGCAAAATGTTCGGGCATTTGCACTGGAAGACGGCGCGCGGCGCTGGTCTGTGTCATTGAAGTCTGGCTCGCGCAGAGATCAACGTAGTTTTGGTGGCGGTATTGCGATTGCCGATGACTTGGTAATTGCGACAAGTGGATACGGATTTGCTGTCGCACTTGATATCGAAACCGGTGAGGAAAGATGGCGGCGGGAATTTGCTGGCCCGACGACTGGCGCTCCGACGATCAAAGATGATCGCGCATTTATTGTCAGTCAGAACAATGAGATCTTTGCATTAAGAGTCGCTGACGGTTCGCTGGAATGGAGCGATCAGGCGATTTCTGAATCGGCACGTGTCCTTAGTTCGCCAAGTCCGGCCGCGGTTGAGGAGTTGGTGGTCGTTCCTTATTCGTCTGGTGAGGTTATTGCTTATCTTGGGCTCAATGGTCGGCGCTTGTGGACGGATGCGCTGGTGCGGACAGGACGGTTTACGCCGATCTCATCGATCAATGATATTTCGTCACGTCCGGTCTTGAGTTCGGGGCTTGTGTTCGCATCTAGCCAATCTGGATTAACCACAGCTATTGATGGGCGCAGTGGCCAACGTGTTTGGTCCCAGCCAATTGGCTCGGTGTTTGCCCCCTCTATAACGGGTGAGTACCTGTTCTTGTCAGGAGTTGAAGGCCAGGTTGTTTGCATGGCGGTTAATAATGGAGCGGTAATTTGGGCAACCCAGCTTCAACGCTTTGGCAATGAGAAGAAGAAGTCAGGTCGAATCACATATGCGGGGCCGATAATTGCCTCCAATCGGGTGATTGTTGCATCTTCTAAGGGAGAATTGGTTGCAATGTCTCCGCAAACGGGCGAAGAGACGGCGCGCCTGAAGCTGGGTGCACCTGTTTTCCTTGAACCCATAGCGGTTGGCGACAAGCTCATCATACTTACAGATGAAGGTCGCCTCATCGCCGTACGATAATCCGTCTGGATGTTGAAATGCCTTTGAAGCTGGCCATTGTTGGTCGCCCGAATGTCGGAAAGTCGACATTATTCAATAGATTGGCGGGCAAAAAACTCGCTTTGGTAGATGACCAACCAGGCGTCACGCGGGACCGCAAAGAGGCCCCCGGCTCTTTGGCTGGCTTGCCTTTGACGCTTGTGGATACGGCCGGCTATGAAGACGCGCATGACGGATCTCTCGAAGCGCGGATGCGTATGCAGACTGAAGCAGCGATTGCTGAAGCGGATATCGCACTCTTTCTAATTGATGCCCGTGCAGGTGTCATAAGCATGGATGAGCGGTTCGCGGAGCTTTTACGCCGCGCGGATATCCCGATCGTTCTGGCCGCCAACAAGTGTGAAGGTAAAGCTGGTTTGCCAGGGCTCTATGATGCTTTCCGGCTAGGCTTTGGTGAGCCGGTGGCGCTTTCCGCAGAGCATGGGGAAGGCTTTGGAGATTTGTTCGAAGCTTTCAGGGTTGCGCTCGGAGAAGAGGGGCTCGCCGAAGCTTATAAGATGGACGAGGACGCGGCCGAGTTCGAGCAAGGAGAAGATATTCTTGCCAAACTCGAAGCGATTAATGTCGATGATCCGAACCTGACTGATGAAGCATTGCAAGCAGCGCTCGAGGCGGCTGGTATCGACGAGGAGGCAGAACCGCAAGCTGTTTCCGAGACGGATGCAAAACCGATCCGGCTGGCGATTATCGGACGACCAAATGCCGGGAAATCTACCCTGATCAATACATTGCTTGATTCAGACCGATTGTTGACCGGCCCCGAAGCGGGGATCACGCGGGACTCGGTTTCGATTGATTGGAACTGGGATGGCCGCCGGATTCGATTGGTCGATACGGCTGGGCTTCGCAAGCGGGCGAAAGTGCAAGAACGGCTTGAGCGGATGTCGACCGGCGAAACGGTTCGGTCGCTCAAATATGCTGATATTGTCGCGCTGGTTATGGATGCTCGCGAGGCGCTTGAGAAACAGGATTTGCAAATTGCCGACTTGTGCCTTCGCGAAGGACGCGGGCTCGTCCTGGTGGTATCGAAATGGGATGAAGTTGAAGATCCCGAGAAGACCATTAGGGAGCTGCGAGATCGGGTTAATCGACTGCTTCCCAATGCAGGTGAAGCGCCAGTAGTTGCGCTATCTGGATTGACAGGTAAGCGTGTCGAGAAGCTCATGCCAGCCGTTGCGACTGTATTTGATAATTGGAATGCGCGGGTTAAAACGGGCGACCTGAATAGGTGGTTAAGGTATGCTATCGAGAAGCATCCACCTCCATCTGTTCACGGAAAGCGGATCAAGCCGCGCTATATGGCACAGATGAAAGCTCGGCCGCCGACCTTCGTGCTAATTGCCTCTCGCGGTGAACATATGCCCGAACAATATAAGCGCTACCTTATTAATGGAGTTCGTGACGCCTTTGATATGCGCGGTGTCCCGATCAGGCTGGTTGTTCGCCAAGGTGCAAACCCATATGCGCACAAGGCGACACCGACAAAACCGACGAGTTATGCCAAAAGCAAGCGGCGAGGGCGCAATAGCTTTAAGCCTTAACTCTTGTATCGATCGCCATGGCCTGTGTGACAGGATCTTGAAACATAAGAACGATGGCAGTGCCTCGCCCGACTTCGCTCATTATTTTGATATCAGCATTTATGCTGGCTGCTAGTTTGCGGGCGAGCGTAAGGCCGAGACCGGAGCCATCCTGCGCTCGACCATGGCTTTCGTCTGCCTGATAAAAGACCGAGAATGATTCGGCAATTTCGGATTTAGTCATGCCCTTACCGAAATCCCGTATGATGATTGCCGGCCATTTGTTCTCAAGCAAGCGTGCAGTGATGATGATGTCGGGAGCTGAAGGGCTGAACTTGATGGCATTGGAAATAAGAGCGGCGAGGATACGGATCACGACTGTGCCGTCTGTTGTAAGCAACTCGGTTTCGCCTTGCACCCTGACATTGAAGTTCTTTTGTTCCCCGCAGCCGCGCTTTTTCTTGGCCTTTTCAATGGACTTCTGGATCGTTGAGTAGACATCGATTTCGCTACGATTGACGGTAATTCCGTCCTCACCAATCTTCGAGTAGTCGATGACGTCCTCGACCATCCCGAGTAATTGTTCGCCCGACTCTTCTATAAATTCGGCATATTCTTTGATCGTGTCTGCTGCTTGGTCTGAGTTTTGTTGGAGGATACGCGAAAAACCGAGAATGCCGTTAAGAGGGGTACGTAACTCATGGCTCATTCTGGAAACGAAACGTGCTCTCGCGCCATCTGCGATTTCTGCGGCTTGCTTCGCGGTCACTAGGGCATCTTCGCGCCTCTTCTGGATCGAAATGTCACTGTGGAGCGAAAGGGTGCCAATATCGGGTACGGCAAACCATGAGTGGCGGAACCATTGTTTGTCGACATTGCTGAAAATCTGTTCGCCCGATTGAGAACCGGGCGGATTTTGCACGATGTTCCACTCGTCATGATTGGCATTGTGTACGATACGTTCGCCAGAGGGGCTGTAGACGGCAAAGGCATCTGGCATTGCTTCGAGCGTCGCTCTGAGGAGCGCCTCTGCTTTGCGGGTCTTGATTTCCGAGCCGATAATGCGCTTGAGCTGGGTATAGCTCGCCATCGTTCCGCGATAGATTGAACCAATCAAGACAAAGGTTAGCAATGATAGCGCGGTATCCACCAAGGTCCCCTTCGTCATCAGAAAGATGGCCAATGGGGATAGGGTGATAAGTGTGAACTGCATGACGATACGCGGGACTTGGGCAATCATCATCCCTAAACCCGTGCACATCGAAACTTGTATCAAAGTTGCAAATAGAACTGCCTCATGCGAGGAGTTGCCGAATATGAAGGGTACGGTTGACCAGATGAGTGCATAAAAAAATGCGTTACGTTCTGCTGCAGTCAAGAACTTGTTCGAAAAAGGCTTTGACGCGCTTGCCTGACCACGTTCTTTGGCGCGTCGCTTGCTTAGCCTTCTGGCAATCACAAGCTGTCCGATAGGGATGGGCAGTCCAATCAAATACCAAATAATAGGTAGGGTTGAATTTTGATACGGTATAAGGGTAGCGACAAGTGTGGTTGATAGGATAATAGAGATGATCGCTATTGATGTTAGGTGGCGCGTGAGAAGCGCGTGCTGCTCTTTGGCGACCCCGATGGAAAATAAATCTCCCTTGAGTTGTTTTTTTTTAAACAAGCCAATAAGGGGTTTTGCAGAAGTCTTAAGTCGTATCATAACTGAAAACCGTAGCAAAACTTTCGGTACATAAGGTTAACTCAAAATTTTTGCAGTCGCAATCAAGTAGAAAGATTCTATTTTGGCGAGAATATCATGGGATGCGCATGCACGCAAAGGTAGAACATAGAATTGCAGTTATCGGTGGTGGTCCAGCAGGGCTGAGTATGGCCAAGTTCCTGAGTGATGCAGGAATCAGTTGCAAAGTCTTTGAGGCTGAGGCACGTGTCGGCGGGAAGTCCGAGACCTTGCAGATCGGTGACAATATTGTGGAGATGGGGACGTCTTATACCACAATGGAGCATCGAATTATCAAGAAATGGCTGCGAGCATATGGACAGCCATTGTCACGCTTGGGCGAAGCCCGGTTTGACGGCAGTTATGTGGTTGATTTCGTCAAGAATGGTGGAGGAGCATCACTGCCGGTTCAGGGGATAAAGTTTCTGCGCCATCTCGAACGACTGAGGAAGCGATTGCTATCTCCTAATCCTGACGCGGACACGCTCGCGGAAGCATCCATGACGGTGCTCGACTGGATCAGGCGGCTTGATCTGCCGAAAATGGAGCTGGCGCTGTATCGGTTACAGACGGCGCAAGGATATGGGCGTCTTGACGATACGGCCATAGGTCAAACGGCCATTTGGTGCACTCCGAAGTTTATTGCGTCAGGTATATTGAATCGTCTGGATATGCCGCGTCAGGGCTGGACGGAGCTATGGAACCGAGTTGCCGACGAGTTCGAGGTGGAGCTGAATACTCAGGTTGACCGTATTGTGCGGAGCGAGACGGGCGTTGAGATTTTTCAAGGAGATCGCTCTGAGCGGTTTGATATGATTGTATGCGCGATACCCGTGGATAGCTTTGCGGCACTGACAGAACCAACTTTTGCCGAGCAAACTGTCACGGAAAATGTGCAGTGGATGAGTTACACGACATGTCTTGTTGCTGTGGAAAATTGGTTCACCGACTACCGCGTGTCAGGCCTGTCAGCAGCCTTGGCTCCAGGCGCCGTTACGGGCAAGATGATCGGCGGACGGTATGAAGGGTACGAAGCCGATCTTGGCGGGCATCTTTATGTGACAGGCCAGCTATCGGATGGGCTGACGCAATCCGAATTGAGCGAGATTTTAGCCGATGATATTGCGGGACAAGGAGGCGCGCTAAAAAGCGTCATAACGCAGAGGGCTTGGCGATATTTTCCGCGCTATAAGCCCGCAGCAATTGGCAATGGCTTGTTCGATGTGTTGCGCAATATGCAAGGGGAGCAACGCACTTGGTATACCGGAGCAACATTTTCCCACGAGCTTATTTCTAGCATTGTGCAGTTTAATGCGGACCTCAGCCATAAGATCACGCAAGGCCTTTAGGACCAATCCAGTTTGATTTTTATCTGACGACTGGAGCAATCGGGAGTATCTTGACGAGATCGCTGCGCTCGTAGGCCGGGTCAGTGGGAGCTCTATAGAGCAGAGTGTTCGCCGCGAGAAACGGGTGTAATAATGAGCTGTCCTGATTTGACAATGGGCTTACCCATAGCTGTCCGTTTTCATCTATTTCACAGGTTGAGCGCAAGAACTCCGCGCGTTGTCCGCTAGCCGGTAGGGGCGTGGCGAGTTTGGCAACCGAAAACTGATGAAGCTGTTTGCCCATAATCAACGGCTTTAGAAATAGGTGGGCACAAACGAGCGCGGATGCAGGATTGCCCGGCAGACCAAGGACCGTTTGCCCATCCTTGGCTGCGCACCATGTCGGCTTCCCGGGTTTTACCGCAACTTTGCGGAAGACGGGGGAGAATCCGAGCTGTTCGAATGCAGCAAACATATGGTCATGGTCGCCGACCGATGCTCCGCCGACGGGAACAATTATGTCTGCTGTTGCTGCGAGAGCCAGATGTTCATGTATGCTGGCAATTGAATCTGACGCTATTCCGAGATTCAGCGGTGTGCCTCCCCAGTTCGAGATCAATGCTGCGAGCGCGTAGGGGTTTGAATTGATAATCTCGCCGCGTTCAAGGTGTGAGCCGACAGGTTTTAACTCATCGCCATTTGCGAGCAGTGCAACGACTGGGCGCTTGTAGACGTCTAGCCTGTCGCAGTTGGCAGCGGCGGCAATGGAGACTTCGCTCGGTCCCATAGTGGTGCCCGCTTCAAAGAGGTCGTCACCTTGTGCGAAGTCGAGACCTTTGGAGCGAACATGACGCGGCGAGGTGGAGGCCGGGATGATTGTGATTGTGTCGCCGGTAACACGCGTATTCTCTTGCGGCACGACATGGTCAGCCCCTGCGGGAAGTTGCCCGCCTGTAAAGATACGAACGGTCTGGCCCTCGGCGATGTTACCTTCAAACGGGGTTCCGGCAGGGGATGCCCCGATCAAGCGCAGTTGCGTACCTTCTTGGCTGACATCTGCAAGCCGTACGGCATAGCCATCCATTGCTGATACATTGGCTGGCGGAAGGGTTGTTTGCGCCGTCAGTGTTTCCGCGAGTGTTCTGCCCAAAGCCTTGTCGAGTGTAATTTGCTCGGTTTCTTTTGCGGTTCGGAGCGCGGCGATTTTGGCGAGGGCCTCTTCAAAGGAAATCATCATGAGGACTTGGAGCTTGAAGGATTGACGAAGTGGCCTGACTTTCCACCAGACTTTTCGTCGAGTGTGATCGCGCCAATTGTCATGGTTTTATCAATCGCTTTGAGCATATCATAGAGTGTTAGGCAGGCCACGCTGACTGCGGTGAGGGCTTCCATTTCGACGCCGGTTTTGCCTGTGGTTTTGGCTCTTGCGCGGACGAACAATCTGGGTTGATCAGTGTCCGGCACTATCTCGACTTTGACATTTGAAAGCGGAAGGGGATGGCAAAGCGGGATCAGGTCTGATGTTTTCTTTGCGCCCATTATGCCTGCAAGTTCGGCTATAGCGAGGGGGTCACCTTTTTTGGTGTCTCTGCCGAGCGCTTGCTGGAAAGCTTCGGTGGACATGTCGATATGGCCGGACGCGATGGCTATCCGTACGGTGTCGGGCTTGTCCGAAACATCCACCATGACGGCGCGGCCATCTGGGCCGATATGAGTTAAACCGCTCATACTATACCTCCTGAAGCCGAGGCATAATTTCGACAAGATTGCATGGCTTATGACGGCTATCGAGTTGATAAGATATAACTTTATCCCAGCCATCTTTGACTGCGCCATTAGACCCTGGCAGGCAGAATATAAATGTGCCGTCACTAACACCTGCGAGTGCGCGGGACTGCAGGGTAGATAGGCCGACGCTTTCAAAGCTGACTTTATGGAAGATGACCGAGAAGCCATCGATGATCTTGTCGAAGAGCGGTGTCATGGCTTCAGGGGTGACATCGCGTCCGGTAAGGCCAGTGCCGCCGCTTGATATGATAACATCGATTTCAGGGTCGGCGGTCCAGTCTCTGACAATATCCTGAATGTCCGAAACCGTATCGCGCACGATCTTGCGATCAACTAGTATGTGGCCTGCATCGGTTATGCGTTGTTCCAGCAAAGCGCCGGATGTGTCCGTGTCAAGCGTACGGGTATCGCTGACGATCAAGACAGAGATTCTTACGGGCACAAAGGGGAGTGCTTCATCAATTCCGGCCATGGTTGTTCTCTCAACTGTTCCAGCGGTTTTTGTCTTTATAGTCTTCGGGGCGCGGCTCGATCCAGCGCTCTGAATCTTCGGTATATTCCTTTTTCCAGAATATCGCCTCTGTCTTCAGGTAGTCCATCAGGAAATCAGCGGATTCAAATGCGGCGCGGCGATGTGCGCTTGCTGTGGCCACGAATACGATGGGATCATCCGGGGCCATGTCACCGACACGATGAATGATCGATACCGTTTGAAGGGGCCAACGCCCGCGTGCTTTGTCTATTGCGTCTTCCATGCCGCGCTGGGTCATGGGATCGTAGGCTTGAAGGTGTAGGCGTGTAACGGCGCCAGTGGATGAGGTATCGCGCACGAGCCCTGTAAAACTGACTATGGCACCAGCACCTTTGGAGGCATGTGTGAAGAGACGAAGCTGCTCGGCAGGGTCAAATGCGGCATCAGTGATGAGAACGCTCACAGGCTACCCTCCGCCGACGGGCGGCAGGAACGCAATTTCTATCGCTGTGCCGAGGGATGCAGGTTCGACGCAAATTTCGCTGTCGAGCGCGATGCGGACGCTTTGGTCAAATGCGGGTGTTGGGCTGGAAAATCGAGTATTGAGCCAAGCACGCAAATCATCCGTGGTTTTAATCGTATCCGGCAAGTCCAGCTGTTCTTCCGAGGTGCCTGCCACGTCTGCGAGACGGCCGAGATAGATGAGGGTGGTCATGGGTTACCCTCCGGTTACTGACATATGGCGAGAAAGTTTCGGGGTTTGACCGCGCTCGGTAATTGCAAAGTCATGCTTCTCCGGTTTGGCTGCAAGTGCCCGATCAAAGGCAGCGTCGAGAGAGGATGCGTCAGCATTTGGCGCACGCAATATTTCTCTAAGGTCGACATGGTCATCTTGGCCCAGACACATGTAAAGCCGCCCTGTACATGTGATGCGGACCCGATTGCACCCGGCGCAGAAATTATTGGTCAACGGGGTGATGAAGCCGAGCTTGCCGCCAGTTTCTTTGATGCGCACGAACCTTGCAGGACCATGATTGGCCCCCGCGTTCGGTGCGTCTTCGAGTGTCCAGCGTGTTTCGAGCTGATCGCGGATCATGGGCAGCGGGATATACTGATCAATACGGTCTTCGCCAGAGTCGCCCATAGGCATCACTTCGATGAGCGTCATGTCCATGCCTAAACCATGGGCCCATGTGATCATGTCGGAAATGTCGTCCACGTTCTGGCCCTTGAGCGCCACCGTGTTGATTTTGACTTTGAGACCAGCTGCTAATGCCGCGTCGATTCCGGCAAGCACTTTGTCGAGACCGCCGCGCCGCGTGATAAGTTTGAACTTGGCGGGATCGAGCGTGTCGAGTGAAATATTTATCCGCCGTACACCCGCAGCAAACAGTGGGGCGGCATAGGTTGATAGAAGCGTGCCGTTGGATGTCAGGGTTAACTCGTCGAGGCCATTACCGAGTAGTGTACCGAGATTTTCGAAGAGCTGGATGATGTCCCGACGGACAAGCGGTTCGCCGCCGCTGATACGGATTTTTCGTACGCCTCGCCCAACAAGTTGTCGCCCGACCTGCTCGATTTCTTCGAGTGTAAGAAGATCGGCGCGCGGCAAGAACTGCATACGCTCTGCCATGCAATAGGTGCATCGCAGGTCGCAACGATCAGTGACTGAAAGCCGCAAATACGAGATGGCGCGGCCGAACTGGTCTATCAGGGGACTAGGCATGGTGACTGCTTTCTTGCGCGCCGTTTAAGGACTCCAGAGTGTCAATATCACGAGCCATGTCTGGTGATATAGGGTGGAGAGCCGTTTTTGATAATTTTGTGAACACTCCGCGGGCGCCTGTATCGCCGGAGCAATCTGCGAGAGCGTGGAAAGCTGCACGTGGAAACAGGGCGGGTGGCTGTGATGTGCTGCCCGATTGGCTCATGGCTGCATATCCGTTGGGGGTCGCTTCGATGAGGTCTGATAAGTAGTTTTCGGTGACGAATGGCATGTCCGCGAGCAAAATGAGTGAGGCAGTTGCATCCGTCGACAAAAGATGCCGGGCAGCAATGGCGATACTGGCTCCTTGACCAAGCTCGGGGGACGGATTGTTGAGAATGGTCCACCTTTGCGCGCTGAACAGATTGGTGCGTTCGGGAGCTGTCTCTGGCACCACCGAGCAATGTAATCCGGTGCGATAGGATGCGAACAAGGATGCGGCATGGCTGGCGACCGGCTTTCTATTCAGCGGGGCAAGAAGCTTGTCCTCGGTACCAAAGCGTGTGGATAGGCCGCTGGCGAGCATGATTATTCCGAGCTTATCCGGGATCATGCCGCTGGTCCTTTGTGGAAACAGGCAATGATTTCGGCCATGCAGGAAACTGCCAACATAGAGGCGTCACGCATGGACGGAACGAGGCCGACGGGGCCGTGAATGCGCGCAATGTCGTGCTCGCTGACGCCCTGAGATTTCAGTGTCTCGCAACGCTTCTTATGGGTGTTTGGGCTTCCGACCGCGCCGATATAGAAGGCAGGTCCGGCGAGGGCTTGCTTCAGAAGCGGTGTTTCCCAATCTGGATCATGGGCCATCAGGATGAAGGCTGTATGCGTGTCGTCATTTGCTTCGGGCAAAGTATCTGGGACCGTCAAGGGAATGGGTATCGTCCCCGAGACGTTGGCGGCATTGGCTCGGCAGTCTTCATCTTGTGACCAGAGGGCCGCTTCTAGCCCCGTTGAGCTTGCGAGTTTGATAAGGGCAACGGGGTCGGCCCCAATACCGGCAATGCGTAGTTTCAGTTTGGGGTGATATTGGGCGCTAAAGTCCGCCGGTATACTGTTGGGGGCGCTGCTCAGAAGGCTGGCTAGGTCGAGCGTAACCGCTTGACGCGCCATGAGCCTTGTGGCCGCTGCGCTCATAGATGGTATGTCGGGCTGGGGTATGATGGCGAGATCGATACCGCCGCCGCATGGTAGCCGGATGTCTACAAAGGGAGATCCTTTTCCATAGCGGAGTTGCTTTGGCGTGTTGGTCGCTATGGCGTGTTGAGCGTGTAATGCGATGTCTGCATCGATGCAGCCGCCAGAAAGGTAGCCGCATCTGGCACCCGTTTCAGTTACGACCATGATGGCACCTTCGCGTCTGACGGCGCCGCCTTCAGTGCCGATGATCATGACCAGTGCACACGGTGTTCCGGATTGGCCTTGAGCGAGCGCGAAACTGAGCACGTCTAGCGGATGCTCTTGCGCAGCACCCATTAGCGCTGCGGCGGATGGTACAGATGTTCCGGTATCCATAATCGATTATACATTTATGTTCATAGCAGCGGCAAGTATGCCGTCACGGTATTGAGCGTATGACGATGCTTTTATCGAGGTTAGACCTTCTTAGCGGCCTTTAAAGGCTGGATTAGTCATGCTTGCATCAAAGTCTGCCTGCACCATGGCGTGACGTCCTTCGATAAAGGCTTTCATCGATCCATGGGTGAAGACGTAGAAGCGATCGGCTTCAATACAGTCGGCAGTCCATTCGGCGACAGTGCTTGGATCAAGGCCGCTTTCAATGACGGACTGGATGTCGGAAAATTCATCACCTTCAGAAAGCGCGCTGCCGGATGGGCTTGCGGCGCTGCTCTTGTGAATATTCGTCCGAACCCAGCCCGGGCACAGAACGCTGACGCCGATCTTGCGTTCGGACAAGTCGTGGGCAAGGCTTTCGGAATATCCGACAACAGCGAATTTGGTGGCGTTGTATGGCCCCATGCCGGGGGCTGCCATATGACCGGCCATCGAGGCGACATTGACGATATGCCCGCCGCCGGACTTTTCGATCAAGGGTGTGAAAATTTCGACGCCGTAAACTACGCCCATCAAGTTGATGTCCACAATCCAGCGCCAATCATCGAGATCGATCTTGCCGGGCTGACCACCCATCCCGACGCCAGCATTATTGACGATGATGTTGACCGCACCGAACGCGTCCATTGTCGCGTCTGCCGCATTGCGCATAGCGGCCTCGTCCGACACGTCGCAAACTACGGTGGCGACCTTCGCGCCGCTGGCGTCGAGTTCGGATTTTGCGTTAGCAAGCAGATCGGCGTTTATGTCTGCCAGCATCACGCTTGCGCCGCGATTGGCAAGCGCCTTGGCAACGGCGAGACCTATTCCCGATCCGCCACCCGTGACAAAGGCAACGGTTCCATCAATATTGCTCACGTGAAATTCTCCTGATTAACGTATGGTCGATTAGACGCGTTCAATTATGACAGCAGGTGCCATGCCGCCCGCCGCGCACATGGTAATGAGACCATACCGGCCGCCTGAGCGTTCCAACTCGTCAAGCGCTGTTCCGATCAGGATCGAGCCGGTTGCGCCGATCGGGTGGCCAAGGGCCATTGCGCCGCCATTGATGTTCACCTTCGAACGATCAAGTTCGAGATCGCGAATGAATTTTTCTGCGACAACGGCAAAGGCCTCATTGATTTCGTAAACGTCGATATCGTCTGTGGTTAGTCCGGCTTTGGCGAGGACTTTTTGTGCCGCAGGGACTGGCGCGTTCAGCATCAGTGTTGGGCAGTCTCCCATATTTGCGGTGGCGACAATGCGGGCACGTGGGCTAAGGCTGTTCTGATTGGCATAGGTTTCCGAGGCTATCAAAAGCGCCGCGGCTCCATCGACAACGCCCGAAGAGTTGCCCGCATGGTGGACATGGTTCACACCGTTTTGCAGGGCCTCATATTTGCCTGTGATCAGGTTGCCATATGTCGTGCCCTGTTCGTCGACGGGGACGTCCATATACATGCTGAATACGGTTTTTAGGCCGCCCAGAGTTTCGATTGTGGTGCCGGGGCGAGGGAATTCGTCTTTGTCTAGTGCGAGCGATCCATCGAGATTGTGGACGGGAATGAGAGAGTTCTCGAAGCGGCCTTCTTGTATCGCGTTTGCTGCGCGTTGTTGGCTTGTAAAGGCAAGTTGGTCTACAGCGTCGCGGTCAATGTTTTCAAGTGTTGCGATGGCGTCGGCGCAAACCCCCTGTTGTGTCTGGGGATGCTTGGCCCGCAAAGACAGATTGCCGCCATCGAGCATCGGGGCGACTTTCGGATCGGCGGTTGACGAGGTGTAGCTCATCATTTCCGTGCCGCCGGCAATCACGCAATCTTCCATGCCGGACATTACTTGCGCTGCCGCGAGATTGACTGTGGTAATGCCTGAACCGCAGAAGCGGTCGAGCGTGACGCCTGAGGCTTTTATGTCAAAGCCAGCATCGAGTGCTGCCATACGGCCAAGGTCGCAACCTTGTGCCCCGCGTTGGGATGAGGTGCCCCAGATAATGTCATCGACGGTCGCCGTGTCGAGATTGTTGCGGTCACGGATGGCGCCAAGCACGGTGGCGCCGAGATGCTGCGGGTGGAGATGGGCGAGGCTGCCTTTGCCGACTTTGCCAATGCCACGGGGTGTGCGGCAAGCGTCGATAATGAATGCGTCGGCCATGATCTTCTCTCCTCAATATCTGAGGGCGATCATGCTACCGTTGACGTGCGCGTCAAGCGTGACGTCGGGGTATGGATGTGCATCGGGTGGTATTGTGGTGCTGCTATTTTGCCAAAGATGCGTGGTGTTTGCAGCCTCTAATTGTCTGAAGTCGGATCATTTGTAGGGTTTTGCCTAATCAGGTGCTAATTTTATTATGCAATCCTAGATAACCATTTTAATCGAGAAAAAACGTCCGCCGTGTACGGTAAGTTAAAGGAAACTGTGAGGGTGGTACTATGGATATTCGTGAATTGGGCGCATGTGCTTTCGTTGTAATTGGTGGCGTAACATATGCGATTAGTAGTGGTGGGCTGAAAGATGCTCTGACTGAGGATGTGCGTCATGTGACTGAGGTCGCTTATGACCAGCGGGCTGATTATATGAACGGGATTGTCGAGCAATTTACTGTGTCATTTGACGCATATATTGTTCAGACCGAGACTTATGATTATGTCGGGCATTCGCGTTTTGGGGCGCAACCTTCAAGGGCGACGTTTACAGAGATCGTCACATCTGATGAGCCAGTCCCGAGCGAGGAGATTGCCAGTATCAATACTCGTCTCGAAGCCGAATTTTGCGGGCAGGAAGAGATAATGATGTTCTCAGAAACAGGATGGAACTACAGCTTCACGCTCCAGGATAGTACGGGACGTAGATTGTTCTCTACCGTCTGCCGGTCGACATATTCAGGCAGCAAGGACAAGGCTGTTAGCTAGCAAATATAGCCGGGCAAGGACGTTGAGCCATGCCCGGCTTATCTGGACTAAATCTCAAAGAAGCCTTTGTCGCTCATCCATGCGATGATTTCTTCTGCGGCTTCTTCAGCAGAACTGTTCACTGTGTTGATGCGCAGCTCAGCATTGTCGGGAGCTTCATAGGGGCTATCGAGGCCGGTGAAGTTCTTGATCTCTCCGGCGCGAGCCTTCTTGTAGAGGCCTTTGACATCACGCTGTTCAGCCACTTCCAATGGCGTATCGACGAAGATCTCGATATACTCACCGTCTTCCATCATATTGCGTGCCATGCGGCGTTCGGACCGGAATGGCGAGATGAACGATACCAGTGTGATCAGGCCGGCATTCGACATGAGCTTGGCGACATTGGCGACGCGGCGGATGTTCTCTACACGATCGGCATCGGTAAAGCCTAGATCGCGATTGAGGCCGTGGCGGACATTGTCCCCGTCGAGCAGGTAAGTGTGCTTGCCCATGGCGAAGAGGCGTTTTTGAAGCGCGTTCGCAATCGTTGACTTACCAGAACCGGACAGGCCAGTGAACCAGAGCACAGCTTGCTTTTGGGCCTTTTGTTCGGCATGGGCGTTGCGATCAATATCGACCGCCTGCCAGTGAATATTGGCTGCGCGGCGTAGAGCGAAATCGATAAGCCCCATGCCCACAGTGTCATTGGTCATCCGGTCAATCAGGATGAAGCCGCCCATTTCGCGGGCTGTATCGTAGGAGTCGAAAGCAATGTTCTGATCAAGCGACAGGGTGCAGACACCGATCTCGTTCAGCTCCAGTGTTTTGGCTGGACGCTGTTCGAGCGTATTTACATCGATGCCGTACTTGGGCGCGTTGACAGTAGCTGTTACGGTCTTTGCACCAATCTTCATGAGATAGCGGCGGCCTGGCAACATGGCATTGTCTGACATCCAGAGAATGCGCGACTGGAACTGGTCGGAGACCTCTGCCGGACTATCAGCGGAGACGATTACATCGCCGCGTGAGCTATCAATCTCATCGTTCAGGGTGAGCGTAACCGATTGTCCGGGGGAAGCTTCTTCGAGGTCCCCGGTATAGGTGACGATACGCTCAATGGTGGACTCTTTGCCGCTCGGTAATGTCTTGACGCGATCGCCCGGTTTGAGTGTTCCGGCAGCGACTTGGCCGGAGAATCCGCGAAAGTCGAGATTAGGGCGGTTGACCCATTGGATTGGCATGCGGAAAGGTGCGGCGGCGCGTTCGTCACCCACGGAGACAGTTTCCAAGTGATGCATCAGGCTCGGACCTGTGTACCAATCGGTGTTGCCGAGAGGGCCGGTGATGTTGTCACCAGCAAGCGCAGACAGAGGAATGGCTTGAATTTCGATGTTCGGGTTCAGGCTTTTCGCAAACTCAGAAAACTCGGCGACGATCTCATTGTAGCGGTCTTCGGAATAGTCGACGAGGTCCATCTTATTGATGGCCAGCACCAGACGGCGAATTCCGAGCGATGAAACGATGAAGGCATGACGGCGTGTCTGGGTCAGCACGCCTTGGCGCGCATCGATGAGCAGGCAGGCGAGGTCGGCAGTCGATGCGCCAGTTGCCATATTGCGCGTATACTGTTCGTGCCCAGGTGTATCAGCGACGATGAACTTGCGTTTTTCGGTTGAGAAGAAGCGATAAGCGACGTCGATAGTGATGCCTTGCTCGCGCTCCGCTGCGAGCCCGTCTACCAAGAGGGCGAAGTCAATATTCTCGCCTTGGGTGCCTGACTTTTTTGAGTCGCGTTCGAGGGCTTCAAGTTGGTCTTCGAGGATCATCTTCGAATCGTAGAGCAAGCGGCCAATCAAAGTAGACTTGCCGTCGTCAACCGAGCCGCATGTGATGAAGCGTAGCAGTGATTTGCGTTCGTGTGACTCTAGATATGCGCCGATGTCTTCGGCAATAAGTGTGTCGACGTGTGCCATTAGAAATAGCCCTCCTGCTTTTTCTTCTCCATCGAGGCGGACTGGTCCCGATCGATGACGCGGCCTTGTCTCTCCGACGACGTGGTGAGGAGCATTTCCTGAATGACATCATCAAGATTGTCGGCAGTGGATTCGACTGCACCGGTCAATGGATAACAGCCTAGTGTGCGAAAGCGGACGGACTTCATAACGGCTGTGTCGCGCAATTCTTGCGGCATGCGGTCGTCATCCACCATGATTTGCGCGCCTTCCCATTCGACGACTGGGCGTTCTTTGGCAAAGTAGAGGGGAACAATTTCGATTTTTTCCCGCCGGATATATTGCCAGATGTCGAGTTCGGTCCAGTTCGACAGAGGAAACACACGTATGCTTTCGCCCTGTTTGATCTTGGCATTGTAGAGGTTCCACAATTCAGGGCGTTGGTTTTTAGGGTCCCAACGATGTTCGGCGGAGCGGAAGGAGAATACGCGTTCTTTGGCACGCGACTTCTCTTCGTCACGGCGGGCGCCCCCGAAGGCCGCATCGAACTTGTATTTATCAAGTGCCTGCTTGAGGCCTTGGGTTTTCATAATGTCAGTATGGACGGCTGAGCCATGTGAGAACGGCCCGACGCCGTCATTTATGCCGTCTTCGTTTTGATAGACGATGAGTTCCATGCCGAGCTTCTTGGCCATTTCATCCCGAAAGGCGATCATCTCGCTGAACTTCCATGTCGTGTCGACATGCATGAGCGGAAATGGCGGTTTTGAGGGATAGAAGGCTTTAACGGCGAGATGTAACATCACTGCGCTATCCTTACCGACAGAATAGAGCATGACGGGGTTTTCCGACTCTGCGGCCACCTCGCGCATGATGTGGATACTTTCCGCCTCAAGGCGGTCAAGATGGGTTAACTCTGTCACTATAGTTGCTTTCTTATCGTCTTGCTCGAAACCGGGACGGGCTCACTTAGCCCTGCTTGAGCTTTGCGCCAATACCGATCTGAATTTAAAGGCGAACCCTTTAGTTTTAGTAACGACAGACCCTTATTCTAGGTGTCTGTATCGAAAGGCGCTACTGCAATTGATGTGCCGGATATGCTTGCTTCCTGCGGGAAAGTGCGATCCAATCGACTTCGCCGTCGTAAAGTGCTTTCCAATTTCGACATGGTTGCCGATGAGTTGTGGCGGGTAGCTGATAAAATTCGCACAGATTGATATTCATATCTGCATGGGTGATATGCGTACGCGCATGTTTGTGGGATTGAACAACTCGTAGTGTTATTGTGTAACCGACTTTTATGAATGTCAGAGTCTTTGCGACTCAGGTCTTCTTGGTGGCAAAGAGGTTCATATCCGAGCCAACATTCATGTAGATTTTATTCTGAATATTTATTCATAATGAACGTGAATTCAGAAATGCCAGGCCAGCTCAAAAATTAAAAATCAGTTCTTGCAGAGGCAAGCCAAGCACCACATCTAAGTGTTGCCGATAGTCAAAATGACAACGGTTTGAAGGACAGGTCCGTGCGTCCAAGTAATGACGCAATGTGTAAACATAACCTGGAGAATATTTATGAGTAACGACTGGTGTAATGAAGACGGCGCGAAGCGGCTCAAGAATAAAATTGAACAATATTGGACGGAACGCGGCTACGAAGTGAATATCGACTTGGTCGATGCTTGTTTTATAGCTGCTATGCGGTCCGCCCGTACAGACGTTCGAAGTAATATGGTCAATGGTATGCCGAGACGTCGTGTGATTGACGAAGCGCAATCTTCGCGACGTAGTTACTGCAAGACGAATAGTGATCCTGCCATTCAGTCAGCTGCTTAAGCGCTAAAAAGGTCCAGAATAAAATCGGGTTTGAGCTTGTTGTAGTCGGGCAATTCGATTCTGGGCCTATCTGATTGGTCAATGGGGCCATATCCAAATGGAATAAATACGAAAGGCAGTCCAGCATTCTGGGCTGCCTTTTCATCAGGGTTACTATCCCCGATCATGATCGCGCTTTGTGGCTTGCCCGCTGCGAGCTCGATCGTTTTCAAGAGATGGCTCGGATCAGGCTTGCGTGCCAAAACGCTGTCCGAACCTACAATCGCTCTAAATCGATCACGGAGCTGAAGTTCATTTAGTAGTGTATCGGCGAGCCCTTGAGGTTTGTTGGTGCAGATGGCGAATGCTGCACCTGCCTTTTCAAGCCGGTTTAAAGCGTCGATGACGCCCGGATATGGTGTTGATTTGTTGGCAGTATTGTCAGCATAATGGCCGAGAAAGACGTTTCGCATAGCGTCTATTTCTGCGTCCGACATTTGTTTATCTTGCAACCTTAGCGCTTCCTCAAGCATGGCCTTTGAGCCTAAGCCGATTTGCCCCTGAACGGCTCCTTGTGGAACGCCATTCAAGCCCGCATTGATGAGTGATACATTGAGCGCAGCGACCAAGTCGGGCGCTGTATCTACCAAGGTTCCGTCAAGGTCGAAAACGATTGTGATGCCATCAAGATCGAGCTGCTTGGTCATATATGGGATGCCCTTTTTAATTTGGTGGCGTTTTGGAGTCGCATTGGACAAAGAAACCCTTTAATCGGTTAGCTCGTAAAAAGCGAGGATGACCGACATGCGACAGCGCGCTGCTATTATATTGGCCGCCGGTAAAAGTAGCCGGATGAAGTCTGCTCACTCCAAGGTTCTTCATGAGGTTGGTGGGCGGTCAGCAATTGATTGGTCGATAGCATTAGTGAAAGACACTGGCTGCGACCGAATTGTCTGTGTTGTGTCGCCCGATGGCGAGGCTGTTGCGGACCATGTGCGCCCACAATTGGGAAATGATGCGCTAGCGGTGCAGAGAGAAGCCCTCGGCACAGGGCATGCGGTGCAGGCGGCGCGCGATGCGCTCGCCGGGTTTGAGGGTGATATGATTGTCCTGTTCGGAGACAGTCCGCTCATTCCGAGCGATGCCGTTGAGCGTCTGTTCGCCGCTGTGTCGGGCAATAAGGGCATTGGCGTACTCGGATTTGAAGCTTTGGACGCAGGAAATTATGGCCGGCTCGTGACCACAGAAGAAGGTACACTCGAAGCAATTGTAGAAGCGAGAGAGGCGAGCGAAGAGCAATTGGCGATCAGGCTTTGCAATTCGGGGGTTATGGCAGGGGATGCACAAACCATGTTCCGCTTGCTCGATGGGGTGACGAATGACAATGCCAAAGGAGAGTATTATCTCACTGACCTTGTCGCGCTGGCGCGTGCCGAGGGGCATGTCTGCTATGTTGAGACGTGTCCGGAAAATCAAATGATCGGGTGTGATACGCGGGCAGACTTGGCTGCCGCTGAAGCAGTGTTCCAGAACAGTATGCGCGCGCAGATGCTTGACAATGGCGTGTCTATGATTGCGCCTGATACGGTGTATTTCAGCTATGATACGCAAATCGAACCGGACGTATTGATCGAGCCAAATGTTGTGTTCGGACCGGGTGTACATGTTGCGAGCGGTGCGGTGGTTCATGCCTTTAGCCATATCGAAGGCGCTAAGCTCGGAGCAGGCGCACATGTTGGCCCTTATGTGCGACTTCGCAAGGGGAGCGACATTGGCGCAGGCGCAAAGATTGGCAATTTCGTCGAAGTGAAAAACTCGGTCATTGGCGAGGGCGCAAAAGCGAGCCATCTGTCGTATCTCGGCGATGGCGATGTTGGCGCGGGCACGAATATTGGTGCCGGTACTATATTTTGCAATTATGACGGTTTCCTGAAATACCAGACGACGATAGGTGAGAATGCCTTTATCGGCTCGAACTCGTCATTGATAGCGCCCGTGACAATCGGGGATGGGGCGATGGTCGGATCGGGCAGCGTTGTGACCGAGAATGTCGAGCCTGACGCACTTTATTTGTCGCGGTCGAAACCGACACCGAAACAAGGTTGGGCAACGAAATTCAGGGCTGTGATGACAGCTAAGAAAAGCAAGAAGGGCTGAGGCAATGGCTGGGGAATTGGAAAAACGTAATGCGGCGATTGCGGCCATGGAGTTTGTCGAGGACGGCATGACGCTCGGGCTGGGCACCGGATCGACTGCGAAGCATTTTGTGGAATTACTGGCGGATGAAGTGGCGGATGGTCTGATCGTTCGCGGTGTGCCGACAAGCGCGCAAACACAAAGATTGGCAGAGGCGCATGGTATCCCGCTTTTGCCAGTGGATCAGGTCCAGCAAATTCATGTGACCGTTGACGGCGCGGATGAAGCTGACGGTCAGGGGCAACTTATCAAAGGTGGCGGGGCTGCGCTTCTGAGGGAAAAGATTATTGCCAATGCAAGCGACCATATGGTCGTTATTGCTGATCCCTCAAAACAGGTTGAACAGCTTGGGGCATTCGCTCTGCCTGTCGAAGTTACACAGTTCGGATTTACGCTGACCGCTAAGAAAGTTTTCGATGCGCTTACCGCTTCAGGGGTTGCGCGCCCGAACGTGTCGCTTAGGCAGGGAGAAGACAATCAGCCGATTGTGACGGATGGCGGCAATTATATCCTTGATTGTAAGTGCGGTGTTATTCCCGATGCAAAAGCGACGGCGCTGGCTTTGTCCCATGTTCCGGGTGTTGTTGAGCACGGCTTGTTTATCGGACTGGCGCGGACCGTGATTATCGGCAGTCAGGACGGCGCTGCAGTCTTCGAATACTAAGGGTGGCAACGGCTAACCGGTACAACTGAATTTGAATAGGAAACGACTTATGACTTACGATTTTGACCTTTTTGTCATCGGCGGCGGCTCTGGCGGAGTTCGTGCTGCACGTATTGCGGCTGGGTCGGGTGCAAAAGTCGGACTGGCTGAAGAATACCGCATGGGCGGAACCTGCGTTATTCGCGGATGCGTGCCCAAGAAGCTGATGGTTTATGCCAGCGGTTATTCGAAGCACTTTAAAGCGGCCGAAGGTTTTGGCTGGTCAGCCGAGAATATCCAATACGATCACAATAAGTGCATGACAGCTATCGCGGATGAGGTCTCTCGTCTGTCCGCGATCTACATGAAGGGCCAGAAAGGCGCTGGTGTTGAAGTTTATGAGGAACGCGCCGAGTTTGTTGATGCGCATACACTTGTTCTGAAGCCGTCCGGCAAGACGATCACCGCGGAGAAAATTCTGATCGCGGTTGGCGGTGCACCTTGGGCGCCCGATGATGCTACACTGCCGGGTGTAGAGCGCGCGATATCATCAAACGAGATTTTTGATCTACGCGAACTGCCTGAACATATTGTGCTTGTTGGTGGCGGGTTTATTGCGGTTGAGTTTGCACATGTCTTTGCCGGACTCGGCGCTGAAACCACACTGATTTATCGCAAGGACAAAGTGTTGCGCGGGTTTGATGAAGATGTGCGCACACAGGTTCAGCAGGGCCTGATTGATGCAGGTGTGAACGTTCTGACCAACACCAATCCTACGCAGATATCTGACAGCGGAAATGAGGCTCGCAAGCACCTTGTCACGCTTGATAATGGCGAGACGCTGGAGGCGTCGGAAGTTATGATGGCGACGGGGCGCGTGCCTTACACGTCCCGACTTGGCTGCGAGAAGGCTGGCATTGCGCTTGATAAGGATGGCGCTGTGATTGTAGACGGGTTCTCCAAGACGAATATTGATAATGTCTGGGCTGTTGGCGATGTGACGAACCGGGTTCAGCTAACACCGGTTGCCATTCGCGAAGGTCATGCTTTTGCCGACACCGAATTTCTAGGAAACCCGAGAAAGTTCGACCACACGGATATTCCAACAGCGGTGTTTACACAGCCAGAGGTCGGGACGGTTGGTTTGACGGAAGCTGAGGCCCGCGCAGAGCATGGTGCCTTGGACATTTACAAGACCAGCTTTAATCCAATGAAGAATGCGATTACGGGCGGCACATCAAAAGTGTTTATGAAACTTGTGGTTCGCCAGTCCGACCAGCGCATGCTTGGTGTTCATGTGGTGAGCCCGGATGCTGCCGAAATGATCCAGACGGCTGCGATTGCAGTGAAGATGGGAGCGACGAAACAGGACTTTGACGAGACCTGCGCATTGCACCCGTCCATTGCTGAAGAGCTGGTGACCATGCGGCAGAAGTCATCTTAGTTCTTGTGATGGCTTTATTGAGCGGGCTTGGTGAGTAAACCTGCGAGTTCGACAGAGACTGTGACAAGGGACTGGCGGATGTGGCGCAGGCCGCCGCCTCGTCCGTGGTGCACCAAGAGCCGTTTTATGGGCGGTTCTTCATCATTGGCCTTGATGCGGAAGTGCCGGCTTTTCGGAATAGCCGCTGTCATGAGCTTGCTGGAGAGATCAAACCCGACTTGTTCGTTAAATACGCCATTGCGGGTATCGGCTTCGAAATCTGATTGTTCGCGCCGTTCGACGGCATTGAACATGACAGACAGATCCGGGCGGCGGTTTTCCGAGGTTTGATCATTAATTACGCGGTTAAGAAGGCGCACCCCACGCAGTGAATAGATGTCCGTGTGCATAGGCGCTAAAACACGATCGGTTGCTTGCAGGGCGCATCGGGTCAGGAATGTTGCGTTCGGGTTGGTGTCGAGCACGATCAGATCATACTGGCTTCTATAATGCTCGATTGATCTGAGGAAGTTTGTCCGCACGGCTTCCAGTCCCGCCGTATCGACCGAGAAAGCATATTTTGAGATCTCAAATTGACCGAAGATGATATCCAGTCTGCCTTTGGTCTCGGATCCACCTAGCAGGCTATGGGCAATCGCGGTGCGTGGGGCCGGGGTAAACGGGTCGGTGGCGAGCTTGGCCCAATGGTCTGCGGGGGACGCCAGATCGGCTTGATGCAAGCGGCTTTTCTCGAACAAAGAAATGACACTACGGTCGGCGGCAATTGCTTCGTCGGCTTGCAAGCCAGGGAAGAATAGCTGGGTAAGATTGTATTGAGGGTCAAAGTCGATCAAGAGGACGCGGCTTCCGGTGCGCGCTTGATGCGTTGCTGCGAGTTGTGAGGCTATCGTCGTTTTGCCGATTCCGCCTTTAAGGTTCATGACCGCGACAACCGGCGAGATCTTCCGATAGGATTTTTGAGCATCTGCAACGAGTGTATCCATGTCCTCAGTGGTATGGATCATGCTCTTACCGAGTTCGGTTTTGATGAAGCCGGTAAGCCGAGAGCGGTCTGCGCGGACGGGAATAATTGTCATGCCGTTGCTTCGGGCGCGTATGATCTGGCTGCGCACGTCGCTTGAACGCATGCTATCATAGGAAACAAGAACGATCATCAATGACGCCGCGTCGATTGTGGCGGCATCGACTTGGGCTTGCCGATCAGAACTGGAATATTTCGCCGCTATACCGGCAGCCCTGAGGGCTTCATGAAGCTTTAGCAGCGTGTCGAGTTGGTCTGCGCCGTGGGCAATGAATGCGTGTGACATAGGGTGTTATTTCTTCGTCGGTTAGCAGTGGCGCTTGCAAACTGGCGTTGCATTCGGCCTCAAATTCAAGCGTTCTCTTATTATCCCTCAGAGAGTCTACGCAATTGAGCCACGTATTGCCATAGCCATATAACAGACACTGGGATATAGCTGTTGAGAACGAGTGTGGAGCGTAAACATGAGTTGGACTGCAGATAGCTGGCGCACGAAACAAGCACGCCATATTCCGGAAGATTATCCGGATCTGAAACATCTGGCCGATGTGGAAGGACGCCTGCGTGCTTCTCCGCCGCTAGTATTTGCCGGTGAAGCCCGACAGCTCAAAGCCGAGCTTGCCAAAGTC
This sequence comes from Hyphomonadaceae bacterium, assembly GCA_039942135.1. Classification (GTDB taxonomy): domain Bacteria; phylum Pseudomonadota; class Alphaproteobacteria; order Caulobacterales; family Hyphomonadaceae; genus CALLCD01. The sequence continues at coordinate 27,825 of JBDVDE010000022.1, read as the reverse complement.
GGACGCGGGGAAGCCTTCTTGTTGCAAGGCGGAGATTGCGCCGAGAGCTTCAAGGAATTTAGCGCCGACAATATTCGCGATACGTTGCGGGTCATGTTGCAAATGGCCGTTGTTTTGACGTTCGGTGCAGCAAAGCCGGTCGTTAAAGTTGGCCGGCTTGCTGGTCAGTTCGGAAAGCCCCGTTCGTCTCCGGTTGAGACAATCGATGGGGTGACGCTGCCATCTTATCGCGGCGACAATATCAATGGCATGGCCTTTACTGAAGACGCACGTACGCCCGATCCCGAGCGATTGATCCAAGCCTACTCTCAATCAGCAGCGACTCTCAATCTCGTTCGGGCATTTACTCAAGGCGGCTATGCCGATCTGTCAAACGTGCATGCGTGGATGCTTGGGTTCGTTGACCGCTCTCCTTTGGGGGCTCAATATCAGGAAGTTGCCGATAAAATTTCGGAATCGATTTCCTTTATGAAAGCTTGTGGTGTGACATCTGACACGGTGCCGCAACTGGCTAAAGTGGATGTTTATACATCGCATGAGGCATTGTTGCTCGGATTTGAGCAAGCAATGACCCGCATAGATTCTACGTCGGGCGACTGGTATGACACGTCAGCTCATATGCTCTGGATCGGTCACCGGACCAGACATCTGGATGAAGCGCATGTCGAGTTTTGTCGTGGGATCAAGAATCCACTTGGCGTAAAGTGTGGACCAGGCATGGAGCCGGATGAGCTAGTCCGTTTGCTCGAAACCCTGAACCCTGAAGATGAAGCTGGCCGGATGACGCTTATCGCGCGGTTCGGGGCTGATGGTGTCGAGGATGGTTTGACGCCGCTCGTACGGGCTGTGAAAGCCAGTGGACGCTCGGTTGTGTGGTCTTGTGACCCAATGCACGGCAATACACTCAAAGCCGGCACAGGCTTTAAGACACGGCCTGTGGATCGCATTTTGTCGGAAGTGCGTCAGTTCGTTGATGTCACCTCAAGCGAAGGCGTTATACCCGGGGGTGTTCACTTCGAGATGACCGGCCAGAACGTTACGGAATGTCTCGGCGGAGCACAGGCCATTTCGGAAGAAGACCTGTCATCGAGATACCACACTCATTGTGATCCGCGTCTAAACGGTGAGCAAGCTCTTGAATTGGCCTTTCTTGTGGCCGAGAAGCTAGCGGATGTGAACACGGGCAGTGCAGAGATGCGCGCTACCGGATAAGGAAATAGCCATGGCCAGGCGGGAACGGCCCGCCTGGTTGCGGACCACCGACATCTTCGATCTATTCCGGCTATCGGTTCCGATAGCAATTTCGCGCCTGTCGTGGATGCTAATGGGGCTGACTGATGCAATTGTGCTCGGCCAAGTGCAAGGGCAAGAGCACGAGCTCGCCTTTATCCTGAACTCCTGGTTGCCATTGGGCGTCTCCTTGGGCTTTGGTATGGGCATTCTGCTAGGGGTGCAGGTCCTGACCTCGGAAATGGTCGGACGGGGGCAAGAGGCCGCATCCGGACGGATTTTCAGGCGAGGTATGGTCTGGGGCACTGGGCTCGGCCTTGTTGTGTCTATGCTGGTCTATTTCAGCGCTGGGGCTCTCTTTGGGACGCTATTTGTCGATATCAATCCAAACGCGGATATTGGCGCCGGGTTGTCACCGGAGGCGTTTGCAGAAGAAACGGCGCGCATTACCCGCATTCTGGCGCTTAGCATTCCCGGATTTATGATCTCGACGGTGTGCAGCTATTACCTCGAAGCGCTTCGGCGTCCATTGCTGGTTACAATTACGTCCTATCTGGGTGTGGCGGTGAATGTGTTGATTGATCTTGCGCTGGTACTGGGCTGGTGGGGCATGCCGCAAATGGGTGCAGAAGGCGTGGCTTGGGCGACAGTTGGATCACGCTGGGCAATCACATTGGCGCTGATTGGTTTTGCCGTTTGGCTGACGCCCGCGCTGAAGCCGTCGCCGCAAGGCCCGGAAGATGAAGCAAGCCAGTTTTTGAAAGTCGGCGGCGGAACGGCTGTTTCCAATGTGGCTGAATGGGGTGGTTTCAATTTCACCTATGCGATCGCCGCCTTTGTCAGCATCGCAGCGAATACGGTCTATGGCTATTCCGTGCAGGTGATGGGGTTTAGCTTTATGTTCTTCATGGGCATCGGTACGGCAACGAGCGTGCGTGTGGCCGAGCATTACGGGCGCGGTGATATGCAAGGGGTGAAAGATGCGTCGCGCCTCGGGGTGGCAGCAACATTTCTATTGGGCACGATACTGGCAGTGCTGATCTATGTCTTTAAGGATGGTATCGCTCTGCTTCTGGTAAGCTCTGAAGCAAATATTGATGGGACGCAGCTTGCATCTGCGATTGCCGGACTGTTGATCTTCTCCGCACTGGCGACAACCTTTGACGGGTTGCAAGTGACCGCTTCTATGGCTTTGCGCGCCCAAGGGGTCGTGTGGGTGCCGTCGATGATCCATATCGGGTCTTTCTTCTTCCTGATGATCCCTCTTTGCTACTTTATGGCAATTTCGCTCGAGCAGGGTGCGCGCGGCATGATGCAGGCGATCCTGATTACCCTACTTGTTGCGGGTTTGATGCAGTGGGCCTTACTGGAATGGAAAGCGGCGCGCCCCAATGAAGGAACGCGCCGCTCGTCACTTAGTCCTGAGACTTGAAAAACTCTAGATGTTTTTCAGTGCCGTTGCAGGCTTGAATGCTGCAGACGTCTTCTCAGGAATTTTCAGTGGCTCACCCGTTGCTGGGTTACGTCCGTCGCGGGCTGCGCGTGTTTTGGCAATGAATGTACCAAAACCAGCAATAGCAACTTGCTCACGACCTTTTACAGCACCGGCAATGGTGTCAAAGACCGCATCAACTGCTGCACCAGCATCCGCACTCGACAGACCTGCGCTTGCAGCCACTGCCTTTGTTAAATCCCCTTTGTTCATCATAACCTCCGTAGTTGACGGCAAGGGCGCCGTTGGAAGTGAATGACGCATGATTCGTATCTCGTCCATATGGAAAACCCAGTGATGACGGGCTATTTTGACAAAATCCAGCCTTCTTCGTCCTCGATTGGCTGTATTTTTCCCGTTTCTGGAGAGTTTGGACCAGAGAAACATACTGATAGGCGAGCGCGTTCGTCGAGGTCGGCATAGTGCATCGCCATAGTTCGCACCTGCGCGCGATCGAGAATTTCGCCCTTTTCGGGCGTGATTTTAAGTGAGGAAGGATAAATTTCCGCAATGACTGTTTGCACATCGCCGAGGTCATCTTCGGTCAGAGACCGTAAACCCGTTTCAAATGGCCAGATGCGCGCGTCGGGTAGTTCCGAGCGCAAAGCATGGACATGTGGGATGCCAAGCAATGACTGACTTCCGACACTCCCTGTATAGGCAAGTTGCCATGCTGATTTTGGTTGGCCTTCGCCAGCGTCGCGCAAATCTAATTCGGTTTGGCGATATTCGGGCAGGGCCGCATCCTTGAACTCGGGCTTCTTTGGGCCAAGCGTATTCACCTGATCGCGTTTGGGCGCGCCCCAGAATGGAAATGGACCTTGGCTGATTTTGTAATTGAAACCCGCTGCGATTGCGAACCGACTGTTTGAGTTGTCGGGCTTGTCTTTGAACTTCTTGGCCAGCAGTTCGTGCATGGCCTGCCACGGTTTCTGGTTTGATGTGTCGAGACCAAGGGCCGCAGCCGTCCCGGCCGGATAGCCGAGTGAAAAATCAAAACCTAACAGGACACGGTCGCCGCGCCGGTTGAGCTTGCCGATTATGTCTTTAATGAGTGCGACGGCTTTAACACGTGTATCAGGATTGGCCGCCGTGAAGACTGTGCGCAAGCGAACGTCACGCGCGGCTATCCCGATCCAGATGGAATTGGCACCGGTGGCGGGTTTGGCCGCGGCGCTCCAGTCGACCATAATATAGGCATCAAATAATCTGGCCACGAGTGGCTCCTGTGACAAATAAGAAAGGAGAGGCCTGCATACAAATACAGACGCTCTCCTTTTAGTGGGGTATTCCAGATTTGCCTACGACAATTTGACGAGCATCTTGCCGAGGTTCTGTCCGGTAAACAGGCCCATAAAGGCTGTCGGGGCTGCTTCAATACCTTCATGGACGGTTTCGCGGAATTGCAGTTTTCCAGCGGGGATCCACTCGGACATGTCCTTGACGAAATCGGGCTGTAAGTGAGCATAATTGCTGACAATGAAGCCTTGCATCTTCAGGGACTTTCCAACGGCCATAATCATATTGTCAGGTCCAGGCGTTGCGCCCGTTGCGTTGTATTGGGAAATCATGCCGCATAGTGGCATTCTTGCATTTTGATTTGCAACCGCGATGGCTGCCTGCAAATGGTCTCCGCCGACATTGTCGAAGTAGACATCAATCCCATTCGGTGCTGCTTCTGCCAAGGCTGCAGTAAGCGATGCGGCATCGGAATGTGCGCGGTAGTCAACAACGCTGTCCACACCGATAGATTTCAAGAATTCTCCTTTTTCCGGACCACCAGCAGAGCCGACGACGCGGCATCCTTTGATCTTTGCGATTTGGCAAACCGTCGCTCCAACTGCGCCCGCTGCGCCGGAAACGAAGACAGTTTCGCCTTCCTTTGGGGCTCCAATCTCCAAAAGACCGGCATAGGCCGTCAGGCCGGGCATGCCGACGACGCCTAGAAATGCCGAGTCAGGAATTGGAGTTTCTGGTAGTTTCTGCGTCAGCATGGTTTCGGGGGCTGCCGTCCACGCTTCGCGCCAACCGCCAAATGAGCTCACGAGATCACCAACCGCATAATCGGGATGACCGGATGCTGTGACCCGCCCGACGGAGCCGCCTTGCATGGTCTCGCCAAGCTGGAACGGCGGCACATAGCTTTCGCGATCCATCATCCGACCGCGCATATAGGGATCAACTGACATCCATTCATTGCGAACTTGGATTTCGCCATCGGCAGGGGCGCCAGCTTCGTTCGTTAGCATCTGGAAATCGCCCGCTTTCGGCATGCCGTCTGGCCGCGCTGCAAGGGCCCATTCGCGTGAGGTTAAAGAGGTCATCCGGTGTTCTCCGTTATTATCTATCATTATATGCTGGGTTAAGGGGTAGGTGATGGCTGTGGACTTTGCAACAAATTGAAAAAGTCTGTGATCGGCGGCGTCTTGCTTTGAGGGATAAGAGGTGAGAGATCAGGCGCTGATCGAACGACCTTGGAATTTGGAATAGAGTGGAGAACCGGGTGACACAAAAGCTTCGCGTAGGGGTCATAGGGGGCGGTGTTTTCGGGACATATCATGCGCGTAAGGTGGCCGCATCAAAGCAAGCTGTTCTCGTCGGTGTTTATGATCGGGATGCCGGTCGTGCATCGGGTGTCATCGATGATGTGTCTGTGCAAGAGGGGCAGGCGACCGATGCGCGGGTCTATGCGACTGAGACAGAACTTGTTTCCGTATGTGATGCGCTGATCATTGCCACACCCGCGCACAGTCATTTCGATCTCGGGCGGGCGGGTTTGCGCGCGGGCAAACATGTTCTGATCGAGAAACCTCTGGCGCTTTCGGGCGAAGAAGCGGATGCGCTTGTTGCGCTGGCACGTGAGCAAGATCTGGTTTTGCAGGTCGGACATCAGGAACGGCTGGTTTGCGATGCACTCGGACTATTTGAGCACTCTATTGACGTGCAAAAACTTGAACTTGTTCGGGCGGGACCACCTCCGAAAGGCGGGCGGGCGATGGATGTCAGCGTGATCTGGGACCTGATGATCCATGATATTGACCTCGCCCATTGTTTGCTCGGGGCGACGGCGCACGGGTTTTCCGCGACGGGCGTTCGGGAATTGGGCGACGAGTTCGATCAAGTTGATGCGAGCTTTATGATCGAGGATACGCATGTTGAACTGAGCGCGAGCCGTCTCGCCGAACTGTTTGAGCGTACGATGAAGATAAGGTGCGCCGACGGTATGATCGAGGTTGATTTCGTCAATAGAACGCTAAAAAACACAACGGGTTATCAACTGAACGACGCATTTGCGAGCGAGGTGCCAGATCCGCTGGGGGCAGCCGATGAACACTTTTTTGCAGCCTGCGTGAGGGGGACTGAAAGTGAGATTTCAGGGCAGTCCGCCAAGTTTGCTGTTGCAACGGCTGAAAAACTGGAAACACTCGCAAAGTCAATCAAGGGGAAGCGTTAATTATGGCTGACAGTGAATACTCCGCCGCTGGTCTTGTGGAACAGGCCGTAGACGCGCCTATTCAATTTTTTGATCTGAAGGCACAGCAAGCTGGTATTCGTCCCGCACTGGAAAAACGGTGGAAGGATATTCTCGACCATGGCCGCTATATTGGCGGGCCTGAAGTTACCGAGCTCGAACAAAAACTGTGTGAATTTACGGGCGCGGCCGATGCTGTGGCCGTCGGGTCGGGCACGCAAGCTCTGGTGATGCCGATGATCGGGCTTGGCTACGGCTATGGCGATGCGGTTTTCCTGCCAGGGTTTACCTATAATGCCAGTGCAAATGCAGTACTCTTGGCCGGAGCGACCCCTGTTTTCGTTGATATTGATCCTGAGACTTTCAATATTTGCCCCGCGGATTTAGAGCGACGTGTAAAGCAGGTTGCCAAACAGCGAAACCTGCGCGCGAAGGCGGTTATGCCGGTCGATCTTTATGGCTTGCCAGCCGATTATGAGGCCATTGGAGCGGTTGCAGACAAGTATGGTTTGCAGATTATTTCCGATGCTGCTCAGAGCTTTGGCGGGAAGGTCGGCAACAAATGGGTGGGAGCGCTAGCATCGATTACGGCGACGAGTTTTTATCCGACCAAAACGCTGGGCGGATATGGTGATGGCGGCGCGATTTTGACGACGGATAAAGGCATTGGCGACATGCTGCGATCCATTCGTTGGCATGGCACGGGCGACGACCGAAAGGACTCGATTCGTGTAGGATTAAATGGCCGATGTGACTCCATTCAGTGCGCTGTTGTGTCCGAAAAACTCTCCATATTCGAAGAGGAACGAGCGCGTCGATTGACGATTGATGCCATATATCGTCAACGTTTATCGGGTGTTGTGACGTGTCAGGGCAAAATTGCCGACTCCACATCTGGTTCTACTTCGGCTTGCGGGCTGTTCACAATCAGGGTTTCCGAGCGCGATCGGGTTCGTGAGGAGCTAAAAGCTAAAGGCATTCCGACGAGCATATATTACGATACACCGCTTCACCGAATGCCTGCTTTCGAGCATTTCAGTCCAGCAGGCGGCTTGCCCGAATGTGAGCGGGCGTCTGAGGAAGTTTTGTCGCTGCCTATGCACCCATATTTGTCCGAAGGCCAAGTGGCGAAAATCTGCGACGGCGTGTTGGGGGCTATACGCGGCTAAAGATGTTGCCTATCTGGAGAGTATGACAAAGACTTTGAAGATACTCGCCGCCCAGCTCAATCCCGTTGTCGGGGACATTTCGGGTAATCATGATTTGGCTAGAGCCTCATTGGAGCGCGGCAAAGACGGCGGCGCTGATTTGGTCGTTCTGAGCGAATTTTTCATGCTCGGTTATCCGGCTGAAGATTTGGTATTGAAGCCCAGCGCGGTCGAGCAATGCATGGCAGCGGTCAAACGATTGGCAGAGCTGACAGCAACAGGCCCGGCCCTGATTGTCGGCTCGCCTTGGTCGGACGGAAGCAAGTTATACAATTCGGCTTTGTTTCTCGCCGACGGGAAAATTCTCGCACGCTATGATAAGCGGCATCTGCCCAATTATGGTGTGTTTGACGAGAAGCGCTTATTTGATGCCGGCGAAGGCGAGCACATCGCCTATCCCTATCGCGGGGTAAATGTGGGTATCGCAATTTGTGAAGACCTTTGGTTTGAGGATGTACCGCGGGCGATCAAGGCGGCGGGAGCTGATTTGTTGATTGCGCCGAATGCGTCTCCTTGGCGGCGGAGTATTCAGGAAGAACGGGCACGCGCTTTTGATGCGTGGAGTGATGCGGGGCTGCCCTATCTGTTCGTCAATCAGGTTGGCGGGCAAGACGAGCTTGTGTTCGACGGCGCCTCCTATGCGACGAACACGACCCATGGTGAGCGGTGCGGGCTTGTTGGGCAATTTGAAACTGGGGACGCTGAAGTCTCCTTCGATGCAGAGGCGGCGGAATTTGTCGGTCTCGGAAAAACATCCGCGCCGGATCGGTCTGGCTGGGAGTCTGAATATAGCGCTGCGGTGCTTGGGCTCGGCGATTATGTGAACAAGAACGGATTCAAAGGCGTCGTCTTAGGGATGTCTGGCGGAATTGACAGTGCACTGACGGCTGCGATTGCAGTGGATGCCCTTGGAGCGGATCGGGTCTGGTGTGTGATGATGCCGTCCAGATATACATCTGATCACAGTCTCGAAGATGCCAAAGCGTGTTCCGAAGCGCTGGGTGTGCGCTATGACAGTATCAATATTGCCCCGGGTGTTGACGCACTCGGCGAGATGTTGGACGCGCAGTTTGCCGAGACGCAGGCAGATACGACCGAGGAAAATATTCAGTCGCGTTTGCGTGGCCTGACCTTGATGGCCCTGTCGAACAAGTTCGGACATATGGTGCTAACGACGGGCAACAAGTCGGAAATGGCGGTCGGATATGCAACGCTCTATGGCGACATGTGTGGCGGGTATAATGCGCTGAAGGACTTCTACAAAACGGAAGTGTTCGAACTGGCGAAATGGCGCAACACGTCTGTGCCGACGGGCGGAATGGGACCATCGGGCGAGGTTATTCCGACCCGCATCATCACCAAGCCGCCAAGCGCAGAACTGCGCGATGACCAACGCGATGATGATAGCTTGCCGCCTTATGACGTGCTTGACGACATCCTGCGCGGGCTTGTTGATCAGGAGGCCGACATTGATGAATTGCTCGCGCGCGGGCATGACGAGGCGGTTGTGCGGCGGATTGAGCATTTGCTCTACATTGCCGAATATAAGCGTCGGCAAGCGCCACCCGGTGTGAAGGTCGGCTCGAAGAATTTCGGGCGTGACAGGCGGTATCCGATAACGAACCGCTTCAGGGATGATTAAGTTTCTCGCTGAAAATCTACGCTGGATTGGCGCAGGTTTTTTGCTGACCTTTTTCTCCGGTTTCGGGCAGACCTTTCTGGTCTCGTTATCGAATGATGCATTGCGCGAACAGCTCGGGATTTCGCATGGCACTTTGGGGGCCATCTATTCGCTGGGCACTTTGGCGAGTGCACTCATTTTACTGGAGTTTGGCAAAGTTGTTGACCGGATGCGGGTGCGGACTGTGGCGGCGATTGTTGTTGTCGGACTAGCTGTTTCCTGCGTCTTGATGGCGGGGGTGCAGAGTGTCTGGATGTTGTTCTTGGCTATACTCGGCGTGCGCCTGTTCGGGCAGGGAATGATGAGCCATGTTGCGATGACAGCGACGGGGCGCTGGTATAATGCACGTCGGGGCAGAGCAATTTCTCTCGTGGCGCTTGGGTATCCGGTGTCGAAGTCTGTGTTGCCGGTCGTGGTCCTGTTTGCGCTGCCTGTTATAGGGTTGCGCATGAGCTGGCTGATTAATGCGGGGCTTTTGGTGCTCATTGGGTTGCCAATTATTCTTTGGCTTCTATCCAAGGAACGCACACCGCAAAGTTTAGCGAGTGGTGGAGCGGCAGAGCTTGAAGATACGGCCTCTTGGCGGCGGCGTGATGTTATGCGTCAGCCGCTGTTTTATCTCATATTTCTTGGTGTGCTTTGTGTGCCGTTCGTGTCGACGGCTTTCTTTTTCCATCAGTTGCATCTGCTGGAGATTACCGATTGGCCAAAGACTTATTATGCGGTCGGTTTAACCGTTTTTGCTGGCGCGCAGGTGAGCGGGTCTTTGATTGCAGGGGCGGGGATTGATCGTTGGTCGGCGCGGGGGCTGTTGCCGGTTTATCTGCTTCCAATGGCTGCGGGGCTTGTTGTGGTTTACGCGCTGAGTGCGTCATGGGCCGTGATACCGGTGATGCTGCTGATTGGGTTGACGGCTGGGGCGGGTAGTTCGGTGATGGGGGCGCTTTGGCCGGAATTGTTCGGGACGAAATATCTTGGCGAGATCCGTGCGCTTGCATTTTCGGTGTCGGTATTTGCCACGGCGGCCTCGCCATTCATGACCGGATATCTGATCGATCAGGGTGTGGATTTCCGGATGCAGCTATTGATGATGGGGCTTTATACGTTTGGTGCGAGCGTGTTTATGCTGGCTTTGCAGCCGCGCCTGCGCGCATTGGCGTTGCCGCGATAGGCGATAATCTTAGTGTTTTCAATTTGATGACACAGTGTGTCCATAATTGTGGTAGCATTTTACCGTATGAGATGGATGGCCATTCCAGTTGCAATGTTTCGCGCGGTCAATAAGGACGCGCGGCACTGGCAGTTATTGGCGCTGTCCGCTTTGTTCTTTCTGTCCCGGTTTGTTTCCGATTTTGGCGCGGAGTTCCCGGCACTTGGCGCGGCGCTGTCTGGCGCGATGTTGGCGCAGTTTGTGGGCAGCAAGGCGACTGGCACAAATTTCCAATGGAAGTCTGCGGCGATCACAACGCTCGGCATTACGATATTGCTGCGCGCGTCCGATCCCGTATTCTGGTTCGGCGCGGGGCTAATCGGGATTGGCCTGAAATTTCTGGTGCGGTTCAACAATAAGCATATTTTCAACCCCGCATGCGTGGGGATTGCTGTGGTGACATTGGCGAGCGCAGGCGCGTGGGTGTCACCCGGGCAATGGGGGCAAACGCCGGTTGTCGCTGCGTTCGTTATGGGTTTTGCAGCCCTTGTTCTATCGAGTGCGAAGCGGCTTGATATAGCGCTCGGGTTTTTGGGATTTTTCGCCGCGCTCTTGTTTGGCCGTGCAATGTGGCTGGGTGATCCGCTGGTGATCCCCGCTCACCAGATGCAAAATGGTGCGCTGCTGGTATTTGCCTTTTTCATGATTACCGATCCGCGTTCGACACCGGACTCGCGGCTTGGTCGGCTGATCTTTGCTGCGGCTGTTGCGGGCTTTGCGGCATGGCTGGGTTGGGGGCCGCATGTGCGCGGCGGAATGATCTACGCGCTGGCTGCGCTAGCCCCACTAACGATATTGCTCGACCGGATGTTTCCGGCGGGACGCTTTGAATGGACACCTAATAATAAAAATGAGGAAGGAACAGGGAATGAAACTCAAGACATTGATGATGGCGGGGGCGTGCGCGCTCACGCCGCTGGTACTTAGCCCGAGCGCAAGCGCGTTTTGCGGATTTTATGTCGCCAAGGCCGAGACGGACCTTTTTAACGAAGCGTCGAAAGTGGCGATTGCGCGCGATGGTGACCGGACGGTTGTGACCATGGCATCTGACTATCAAGGCGAGGTGAGCGAATTTGCGATGGTGATCCCCGTCGTGGATATACCTGAGGAAGGGCAGATCAATGTTGCCAATCCGGCATTGATGGATCATCTCGATGCGTATACGGCGCCGCGGCTGGTGGAGTATTTTGATCCGAACCCCTGTGAGCGGGATTTGCTCTACGAAAGCGTCACGGTGAGCGCGAGGAGAAACGCACCGCTTCCGTCTGCGCAGATCGCGCAGAAAGCTGAAGATCTTGGCGTCACGATTGAGGCCGAATATGAGGTGGGTGAGTATGATATTCTTATCTTGTCGGCTGAACAATCTGACGGGTTGATCACTTGGCTCAACCAAGAGGGATATAATATTCCCGATGGCGCCGAGGATACGGTGGACGCATATCTCAAGCGCGATATGAAGTTCTTTGTCGCGAAAGTCTCGCTTGATCGCCATGACGGGAATGCCGAACTACGGCCTATTCAAGTTGCCTATGAAGATGAGGAGTTCATGCTCCCGATCCGGCTCGGCACAGTCAATGCGCAAGGCAAGCAGGAACTATTTGTGTTTGCTATGAATAGGACCGGACGGGTCGAGACAACCAATTACCGGACGGTGAAACTGCCGTCGGATATGGATGTGCCTGTCTATCTCAAAGACGAGTTTGGCGAATTTTATAAAGACATGTTCCGTCATCAGGTCGAGAAGGAAAATGGCAAAGCGGTGTTCATGGAATATGCGTGGGACATGAATTGGTGTGATCCATGTGCGGCAGAGCCGTTGACGACGTCGGAATTGCGCGAGCTCGGTGTGCATTGGCTTGGCAATCCGAATGGGCCGCGCCCGAATGAGAATGTTCCTGTTCAGCCGCGCCGTTTGATCGCGCCGCAAGCCGCCGACGTTTTCGTGACACGCTTGCATCTGCGCTATGACGCCGAGACGTTCCCTGAGGATTTGAAGTTTCAGGCAACGGGCGACCGGACGAACTATCAAGGCCGTTATGTTCTACGTCATGCTTGGCGCGGGGACTATGAGCAGTGCGAGGCGGCGGGTGATTATGCGAATACGCTGGTTGATCGCTGGGAAACCGAAGCGACGACGCTGGCGAGCCTGACGGGTCGGGATGTGAATGATATTCGCGCACGTATGGCTGAAGAAGGCATGTCTGCTGCTGGACTTGGTGTTGAAACGAAGCCCAAGAAAAACTGGTGGCAGCGGCTTTGGGGCAATGATGACGAGTAGAGGCTAGCCCGCTACGGTTTTCACCAGCGCGTCCATTTCGGCGTCGCTGGTGGACCAGGCGCAGACGAAGCGATAGCAGCCGCCCGGCCAAGGATAGAATTTTGCGCCAGCGGCTTCTAGACGTTTGGCGATCTGTTCGGGCAGTTCGATAAAGACTTCATTGCCGTCGACCGGATAGCGTAACTCAACATCTGGCAAGGCGCACAGGGCGTCTGCGAGGCGTTTGGCTTGCGCATTGGCTGCGGCGGCCAAGTCTAGCCATAAGCCGTTCGCGAGCATGGCTTCGGCTTGGGCCGCGATATAGCGCATCTTGGGCGGCATATGGCCAGAGCGTTTGGCACGGGCCTGAAGCTCGGCAAATTTCTCGCGCATATCACCAAACAGAATGATCATCTCGCACCCGATGGCACCTGTCTTGGTGAGGCCGAAGGTCAGCACATCTATGCCTGCGCGCCATGTCATTTCGGCGGGACTAGCGCCTGTCGAGGCGAGCGCATTGCCGAGGCGTGCGCCGTCCAAGTGGACGCGCAGATCGGCTGCGTGGGCGAGGGCTGCATAGTGTGTGATTTGTTCTGCCGTGTAGGCTGCGCCGCTTTCGGTGAGATTTGTCAACGAGAGGGCATGGGCGGGTGTCTCGTGGACAAATCCGCGTTCGATACCCGCAAGGGCCTCTCGTAGAGCTGTCTCGTCTATGCGGGCGGCGTCGCCCGGGAGCAGAGCGAGCTTGCCGCCGCCAGTGAAGAACTCGGGCGCGCCGCGTTCGTCGCGCTCGATATGGGCTTCCTCATGGCAGAGGATCGCACCAGTTGGCGGACAGATGAGTGAGAGCGCTAACGCATTGGACGCCGTGCCGGAGGCGCACATCCAGACATCGAAATTGTCTGTTTCGAATGTGTCGGCGAGTAAGGCCCTTGCGCGCGCTGTGGCACTGTCATTGCCGTAGGAGCCTTCCATGCCGGTATTGACGCGGGCAAGTGCCTCTATGACGGATGGATGGGCGGGCGCGGAGGTGTCTGAGGAGAAGTCCATGGCTTAGGTTTCGATATCGGGTGTTTGCCACAATAAGTGTTGGCCGCCATCCGAAGCGATCATTTGTCCGGTGATGCTTTGGGCGTCGATCAGATAGCGCAGGGCTTTGACGATCTCGTCCGGATTCGAGCCTTCACGGGTGAGCGTGGCTTCGGCTTCGGCGGCAAAGTCGGCTTCAGATTGGTGAATGCTACGCAAGGTTGGCCCCGGGCCTATGCCATTGACGCGGATATTTGGCGCGAAGGCTTGGGCGAGGGTGCGGGTTGCGCTCCACAGGGCGGACTTGGACAGCGTGTAGGTGAAGAATTGCGGGTTGAGCTTTAGGACGCGTTGATCGATTAGATTGACGATCAGCGCTTTTTCGCCCTCTGGCAGGGCCGCGGCGAAGTGCTGGGCCAGATGGATCGGCGCGCGTAGGTTTACGTCGAAATGGAAGTCCCAATTCTCGCGCGTATGGGTATGGGCGCTGTCATCCTCAAAGGTCGAAACGGAGTTGACGAGCAGGGTGAGCGGCATACCGAGGGCGGCTTGGACTGCGGGAATGAGCCCCGCGACGTCAGACTCTTTGGCGAGATTGGCGCGGATGATTTGCGCTGTGCCGCCGTTTTCGGTGATGATGCGGGCTGTCTCTTCTGCACCCGTCGCAGAGGTGCGGTAATGGATGCCGACATGCCAGCCGTCTTGACCGAGCGCGACCGCCATAGCCTTGCCCAGACGTGCGCCTGCACCCGTTACAAGAGCGGCGCGGGGTTTATCCATTGATCAAGGCCATAATGTTCCAGCCATTGACGATGCCGTAAATATAGACCGCGTAGATCAGCAAGAGCAGGATACCAGCGAGACGCCCGATACGCATTTTGGCGAAGATAAACAGGCCGATGACGAGGGCTGAAGCGGCCATGACCCAGTGATCATAATTGCCGAATGACTGCGCTGCTTTTATCGGACCGAAGAAGGCAATCAGCCCGCCCGCGCCTAGAATATTGAACAGGTTGGAGCCGAGGACATTGCCGACGAGCACATCGGTTTTGTTCCTGAGTGCGGCAGCAATTCCGGCCCCTATTTCTGGAAGAGAGGTGCCGACGGCAAGGAGGGTGAGGCCGATCAGTTCTTCGGGGATTTCGTAAAAACGGGCGACGCCCACGCCGCCATCGACGATCAGGCGGGCGCCAATGGGCAGGCCGATCATGCCGATCAGAATATAGGCGGCTGCGCGGCCCGTGCCGAGTTTGGGCGGCTCGACTTCTATGCCGGTATCGACGCCAGCGTTTGCCGCCACTCTGGCCGAGACCAATGTGTAGACGGCGTAAAGCACAAGTGCGATCAGGAAGAGGGTGCCGATTGCAACATCAAGCCCGACCGTCGCCAATATCGCGATCCAACCAAGTGTGACTGCAAACATGGCGACGAAGGCGCGGCCTTGGCCCCAGCCACCTGCTGTGATGGGGGATATGATCGCAGGAAGGGCGAGCACAAGTAGGATGTTGGCTATGTTGGAGCCGACAATATTACCTAGCGCGAGGTTCGGATAATTGTTGCGCGCGGCATCAATGGCGACCAGCATTTCGGGCGCAGACGTTCCAAAGCCGACGATAAAGATACCGGCGATCAGGGGAGACAGGCCAAGCTTCCTGCCGATCGTGACAGCGCCATTGACGAGGAAATCTCCGGCAAAGGCCATCAAGACAAGCCCGCCGAGTAAAGATACAATCAACCCCGAGTCAGGCATCTAGAATCACCTTTGCTTAGTCGATTCGTTTGAAGTCGATGAAGTTCAATAGACCAAATACAGCGAATGTGACGCCAATTGCGATAAGTGCGGCCATGAGAATGCTCTTTATATTGCTCTAGTTTCAGACAGCGGTTTAGCGCGTTATTTCTCAAATAGCGAGACGAAACCTGACAATTAACGCATAAGGGGATCATGGTGATGGACTTACGAAAAGCAGCGTTTCGCGCGTGGTTTCGAATTTCGAGGCCGATGAGGCTTGGTGTGCGGGCGATTGTCGAAAACGACGCGGGTAAAGTGCTGCTTGTGCGGCATACCTATGTGCGCGGGCTGTTCTTACCGGGCGGCGGTGTCGAGCGCGGCGAACCTGCGCAAGATGCATTGATGCGAGAATTGGTCGAAGAGGCGGGCGTCGAATTGGCCGGGGCACCTGAATTGTTGGGTATTTATTCTAATCATCGCGTGTTTCGGAACGATCATGTCTTGTTGTATCGCATCCGTAATTGGCGCGCGGTGGAGGCGACCAGCCGTGGCGAGATTGCGGAGATTATATGGACTGACCCACTGGCGCTGCCATCTGATGCGACGCCTGGAACCAAGCGGCGTTTAGCGGCAGTCTTTGGCGGAGGGGATGCAAGTCTCTATTGGTAGTTTTCGGCGAAAGCAACGAGGACCGGAAAAAGCATGAAAGCGGCAAAGCCAAGGATTGGCCAGATGAGGTTTGTCTTTGTGCGATTCTTGGGCATGTAACTAGAATCGCTGCGCAATGCGGCACGATCTAGACAGTTCAAAGGCCAAGTCACGGCCGCTCATACGTCCGCTTGGTTTACGCGCGATTAATCATATAATGCTACCTGTGCGCTCGTGGCGGTGTAATCCCCTGCACGGTCATAGCTAAATAATGATCTATTTGATCGATGTTGCGGCGACCATTTCGTTTATACGGAATGGTCGCTTTCTTTTGAGCCTGCGGCGGCGAGAAAATACTGCACACCGGTTCCCAAGGACAAGACGCACCCGAACACGAAGACCGATAATCCGATGCGTAGGATGATGTTCATCAATTCGAGCTGGGCGGCATCGCCGAGCCGGCTCGCATTCATGGTGAGAGAAAATGCCAACATACAAAGCGCCATAGCGCCCATGATGATCGCGGTTTTGCTCTTGGCCAAAAAGGTGGCTTTGAGGTTTACGTCAGGGCGTTTTGATCTGAGCCGCATGACGAAAATATCGCGAACGGAGAGGCAGATAAGGCCATAAATCGCGATGACGGGATGGGTCGAGAGAAGCGCGACAAGGACGGCGAATACGAGGGCTTTGTCCGCCCAAAGATCGAGTTTTGCTCCCAAGTCGGATGTTGCATTCAAAGCGCGGGCAAGAAATCCGTCCAGCCAGTCTGTCAGTGCCGCGATCGAGAAGATGCCAAAGGCAAGTCCGGCATAGACTTCCTTGAACTCAAGCTCCGTATTGGTCAGGAATGACCAGACGAGCCAGCCTACAAGAGGTGCTGCTGCGATACGCAATAAGGTGACCGCGTTTGGAATCCAGCTTAGCGACATGATCGATCATTCCATTCTTTGTACCGCTCTAATGTCTAGAGCGCGTCGGCAGTGTTGCACGGTTCAATTGTTATGGAAATGGCCGAAAATGCGTTCCGCCAGAGCCTGATTGATCCCATCGACGCTGGCAATGTCTGACAGTTTTGCCAAGCCCACGGCCTTGGCCGATCCGAAGCGGTGGAGGAGGGCTTTCTTACGCGATGGTCCGATACCGGCAATTTCGTCGAGCGGACTTTTTTTGATGTCCTGGGAGCGTTTGGCGCGATGCGCACCGATGGCCCATCTGTGAGCTTCATCGCGGAGGCGTTGGAGATAGAAAAGGACCGGCGAATTTTTGGGCATCTGGAAAGGCGCAGCTGCTGGACGGAAAAATTTCTCGCGGCCAGCGTTTCGGTCCGGTCCTTTGGCGATAGATACCAAGGTCAGGTCTTTATCGTTAAGGCCGATAGCGCCCAGCGCTTGCATAACGGCCGAGAGTTGTCCTGCGCCGCCATCGATGAGGACAAGATCGGGATAGGTATCGAGTTTGTTGATCGGCTTCCCTGCTTGCTCGGCTTCCTTCTTCAAGCGGGAGAAACGGCGACGCATGACTTCGCGCATCATGCCGTAATCATCACCCGGAACGAGGGTGTCATCTTTGATGTTGAATTTCCGATACTGCGTTTTGTTAAAACCATCCGGTCCTGCGACGACCATGCCGCCAACAGCATTGGAGCCTTGGATATGTGAGTTGTCATAGATCTCGATACGCTTGGGCGGGGCGGGAAGCTCAAACTCTTTGGCGAGCCCGGCAAGGAGTTTTTGCTGGCTTGCGGACTCTGCCTGTTTGCGGGTGAGGGCTTCTTTGGCATTGCGCTCGGCGTGCAACAGCAAATCGCGCTTGGTGCCGCGCTGGGCGGTTTTGATTTCGACTTTGTGGCTGGTGCGTAGATTGAGCGCGTCTGCGATGAGTCCGGCTTGGTCGGGCATGTGATTGGTCAGGATCAGACGCGGGGCGGGCCGTGTGTCATAGAACTGGACGAGGAATGCCGAGAGGATTGCGGATGGCTCGGCGTCTTTTTCGTGGCGTGGATAATAGGCACGGGTGCCCCAATTCTGACCGGCACGGATGAAGAAGACCTGCACGCATGACTGGCCGCCCTCTAGCGCGATGGCGAACACATCGGCTTCTTCTAACCCGTCCGGATTGATGCTTTGGCTTGCCCGTACAACCGAAAGCGCGCGGATACGGTCGCGAATGGTTGCAGCTGTTTCGAAGTCCATTGCCTCCGAGGCGGCATCCATTTCCGCACCGAGTTTGGTTTGCAGATCAACCGCTTTGCCGCGCAGGAAGGCGGTCGCTTGATCGGCTAAAGCGGTATATTTCTCTGGCGAGATGAGACCAACGCACGGACCGGAGCAGCGTTTGATCTGGTAGAGCATGCACGGGCGAGAGCGCGCGGCATAGACGCTGTCCTCGCAAGTGCGCAGGAGAAAGGCTTTTTGAAGTGTATCGAGGGTCTGATTGACGGCGGTGGCATTGGCGAAGGGGCCGAAATAGTCGCCTTCCTTCTTTTTGGTGCCGCGATATTTGAGGATTTGCGGCGCTTCGTGGGTTCGTTTGATGAGAATATAGGGAAAGGATTTGTCATCGCGCAGAAGGATATTGTAGTGCGGTTTGAGGCGTTTGATGAGGTTTGCTTCAAGCAGAAGCGCTTCGGTTTCGGTTTCGGTGACGACAAATTCCATGCTGGCCGTCCGCGAAATCATCATGGCAATGCGTTGGGTGTGTCCGCCCATTTGTGCATAATTGGCGACGCGGGCCTTGAGGCTTTTGGCTTTGCCGACATAGAGCAATTCCTGATCCGCGCCGTACATGCGGTAGACGCCCGGCTTGGCAGGCAAACGTTTCAGGTTGTCTTTGATGACATCAATGCCAACCGGACCTGGTGGCCGCGGCTCCATCGGGGGATCATCAGGGGATTGGGGCGATTCCATACCAGACTTTTACAGCTAGTTTGGCAGGACCCAAAATGGATAAGCGGTTTGGTCGTGTCTAGGAGACGCCGTCAATGGCGATATCCAAGCCGAAAGTCATAATGATCAGAATGACGGCAGCGAGAATGAAAACCTTCGCTGTGCCCATATCGGTCTGATTATCAGGCCCGACCGTGCTGACTTTTTTCTGGACCGGCGGGAGAACGGCAATGAGCAAAAACGCGGCGCAAATCGTCCCGAGCGTAAAAGCTTGCTCAGCCATCGGCATGGTATTCCACCAATTTTGCAAGTGCTTCACGACAAAAGCACTCTCATCTTTTAATTCACGGATCGTTCTCTCGAGAAGGTCCATAATATCACCTGCTTACAACGTTTCTTTTGTAACCATTAGCAGATGTTGCTTGATGAACTCGAAAGAAAAACGATTAAATTTAATGCGTTATGACCTTTCTCCTTCAGTTTTGGGGAAAACGTGATGACCTAGCCGCGTGTTTCAGTTGCCAGCTTGGATATTAACTCATATCCCGTGTCTGAAAGTGTTAATGGAGACGGGAATAATGGGCACACAGATACAGCTTAGCGATGCAGTTAATCGGGTAAAGCCGTCGGCGACGATTGCTGTGACCACAAAGGCGGCTGAGCTGAAACGGGCCGGTATTGATGTGATTGGCCTTGGCGCTGGTGAACCCGACTTCGACACGCCCGACCATATCAAGGACGCCGCGATGCAGGCTATCCGTGATGGCAAGACGAAGTATACGCCCGCAGATGGCATTCCCGAGTTGAAAGAAGCGATCTGTGCGAAATTCAAGCGCGACAATGATCTCGACTATACGCCCGCACAGGTGAATGTGTCACCGGGCGGTAAGCCGGTTATCTTCAATGCATTTATTTCGACCTTGAATGTCGGTGATGAGGTGATTGTGCCTGCTCCGTATTGGGTGAGCTATCCTGCAATGACGCGAATTGCCGGAGGAACGCCGGTATTTGTGCAATGTGGACCAAATGCCAATTACAAGCTTACGGCAGAGGCATTGGAAGCGGCGATTACGCCAAAGACGAAATGGTTGGTGTTGAACTCACCGTCAAATCCGACGGGCGCAGCATACTCCAAGCAAGAGTTGCGGGCCTTGGCAGACGTGTTGTTGCGTCACCCGCACGTGTTTATCCTGACCGATGATATGTATGAGCACCTTGTCTATGACGGGTTTGAGTACACGACCATCGCGCAAGTAGAACCGGGTCTGTATGAGCGCACGCTGACCATGAATGGTGTGTCGAAAGCCTATGCGATGACGGGCTGGCGGATCGGCTATGCGGCTGGACCGAAGAACCTGATCGATTCCATGCGCAAAGTTATGAGCCAATCGACGTCCAATCCCTGTTCCATCTCGCAATGGGCCGCTTTGGCCGCGCTGAATGGTCCACACGATTTTATAGCCGAGCGGAATGCAGCGTTTCAGGCGCGGCGGGATATGGTGGTTGCAGAGTTGAACCAAGCCGACGGCATTTCGTGTGGAACGCCAGAGGGGGCATTCTATGTCTATCCGAACATTGCCGGTGTGATTGGCAAGACCTCGCCCAAGGGCGCTTTGATCGCCACTGATAAGGATTTCTGTGAGGCTTTGCTGCAGGAAGAACAGGTTGCTGCTGTGTTCGGCGGAGCCTTTGGATTGTCACCGGCGTTTCGGGTGTCCTATGCGACTTCGACAGAAGCTCTGACGGAAGCCTGTAAGCGCATCAAAAGGTTCTGTGCCGAGTTGAGTTAGGCGGCGATTGAACGGACAATTGCGGGGTCGGGCTTGCGAGACGCGTCGCGGGCCCCCAAATCTATGAGTGATAGAGAACGTCGCCTAATTGATGGGGCGTTTGTGATCATGTGAACCTGTGCGCAATGGCGGCGGGTGACGTGACCCTGCTTAATGGAGAGGGCCGAGAGAAATGGATCTAGAGCGGTATACCGAGCGCGCGCGTGCGATTTTACAAGATGCGCAGAACATGGCGCTGAACGCCAATCATCAACAACTCACCCCGAGCCATTTGCTGGCGAGCCTACTTGCGGACGATGACCAGTTCTCGGCGAATTTGGTCCTCGCTGCTGGCGGTGATGTACAGGCGGTGAGCCAAGCCGTAGAGAGCGCACTGGCGAAGATCCCGGCGGTCACGGGCGGAGACGGGCGGCTTTATGCTGATCCACAAATGGCTCGTGTGCTCGCCAATGCAGAAAAATCTGCAACCCAAAGCGGTGATGCTTTTATAACCCTTGAGCGGCTCTTGCTCGGTGTGGCTGAACAGAAGAAGGATAAAGCCGGTCAAGCGCTGGCGGCGGCGGGGGTTACCATGCCTGCGCTCAAGAAGGCGGTCGCAGACTTGCGCCAAGGACGAACGGCTAATAGCCAGACGGCTGAAGATGGATATGAGGCGCTTAAGAAATATACCCGCGATCTGACGGCTGATGCCCGCATTGGCAAGCTAGACCCGGTGATCGGGCGCGACGAAGAAATCCGGCGGACCATACAGGTCTTGTCGCGCAGGACGAAAAATAATCCGGTATTGATCGGGGAGCCGGGTGTCGGCAAGACCGCGATTGCAGAAGGGTTGGCGCTGAGAATTATCAACGGCGATGTCCCCGAAAGTTTAAGAAACAGGCGGCTCCTATCGCTGGATATGGGGGCTTTGATTGCGGGTGCGAAGTTTCGCGGGGAGTTCGAGGAACGGCTGAAGTCCCTGCTGACAGAGGTGCGCGAGGCAGCGGGCGAGGTTGTCCTGTTTGTGGACGAAATGCACATGCTTGTCGGGGCGGGCAAAACCGACGGGGCCATGGATGCGTCGAATTTGCTCAAGCCGGCTCTTGCGCGCGGTGAACTGCATTGTGTGGGTGCAACGACGCTGGATGAGTATCGCAAATATGTCGAGGGCGACGCCGCGCTTGCGCGCCGGTTTATGGCCGTGTTTATTGATGAGCCGTCTGTGGAGGATACGATCTCGATTTTGCGCGGGCTGAAGGGGCGTTATGAGGCCCATCACGGCGTCCGGATTTCGGACGCTGCTCTGGTTTCGGCGGCGACATTATCGAACCGTTATATCACTGACAGGTTTTTGCCCGATAAGGCGATTGACCTGATGGATGAGGCCGCTTCGCACATCCGGATGGAGGTCGATTCCAAGCCGGAGGAACTCGACGAGATCGACCGCCGTGTTATGCAGCTTCAGATCGAAGCCGAAGCACTGAAGAAAGAAACCGATGCTGCGTCCAAAGACCGGCTTGAGACGTTGACTGTCGAGCTTGGGCAACTGCAGTCAAAATCCGATGAGTTGACGGGGATCTGGGCGGCAGAGAAGAACAAGCTCAAAGGGGCAGCGACTGCCAAAGAGGCTCTGGATCAAGCTCTGTCGGATTTGGCTGAAGCCGAACGCCAAGGTGATCTTAGCCGCGCATCCGAACTCAAATATGGTGAGATACCGAAACTTGAAGCGGCGATTGCCGATGTCGAACAAGCGTCCGGTGGTGGCGGAACACTGGTTTCGGAGACCGTCATCCCCGATGATATAGCGAGTGTGGTGTCCAAGTGGACAGGGGTGCCTGTCGACAAGATGCTTGAAGGCGAGCGGGACAAATTGCTGCGCATGGAAGAGGCGTTGCGTGCGCGGGTTGTTGGACAGGAAGAAGCTCTTGGCGCTGTGTCGAATGCGGTGCGGCGGTCCCGGGCTGGACTGCAAGATCCCGCGCGTCCGATTGGGTCATTTTTGTTTGTCGGACCTACCGGTGTGGGCAAGACAGAACTGACCAAGGCGCTTGCGGAGTTCATGTTTGATGATGACAGCGCAATTGTGCGGCTTGATATGTCGGAGTTCTCAGAGAAGCATTCGGTCGCAAGGTTGATCGGTGCGCCGCCAGGCTATGTTGGCTATGACCAAGGCGGCGTGTTGACCGAAGCTGTTCGGCGGCGGCCCTATCAAGTCGTTCTGTTTGACGAGGTCGAGAAGGCACACCCTGATCTGTTCAATACATTATTGCAGGTGCTTGACGATGGACGGCTAACCGATGGGCAGGGCCGGACCGTAGATTTCCGGAACACGCTGATTATCATGACGAGCAATTTGGGAGCGGATGCGCTGGCGAGCGGGGACGAGGGGACGATATCGGAGAACCAGCGAGCGCATGTCTCAGAGGCTGTGCGGCGTCATTTTAGACCGGAATTTATCAACAGGATTGATGAGACGGTTCTGTTTAAACGGCTTGGTCGCGCCGAGATCGATGTGATTGTCGAGATACAGATTGCAAGGCTTGGGAAATTGCTGGCGTCGCGCAAACTGTCCGTCGAGACGAGTGATGATGCCCGCGAGTGGCTTGCCGCGCGCGGCTATGATCCGGTCTATGGCGCGCGTCCCCTAAAACGCGTGATCCAGAAAGAGCTGCAGGACCCGCTGGCGCGGATGATCCTCGCGGGGGAAATTATGGATGGCGAGATGATCAAAATCGACGTGAAAGCCGACATGCTTGCGATTAATGGCGTCCCCAATACTGTTTCAACAGGGGGTGCACAGATACACTAAGGCAATTGTGCCGTCGGCAATTAGCCCGCTTTGGCGATCTCGGCAGTGATCAGGCTGTCGAGGCGCTCGCGGTTTAGGCCGGAGAACAAGGTGTCACCAATAACGAAAGTTGGCGTTGCATTCGCGCCTACGGTTTGGGCAAGCAGGCGGGTTTCCGTGATTTGAGCGAGCAGAGCGGGATCGGCCCGGTCGGTGCGCCATTGCCCCATATCGAGATCGAGGCCCTCGGCAATTTTTACGATATCAGCCTCTGTGAAGCGCGAGGATGATTTCATGAAGGCCTGATGCATCTCTGTATATTTGCCTTGGCGACCCGCAGCGAGTGCTGCGATGGCGGCGACCTGGCTTTCTTCGGACAGGATCGGGAATTCTTTGAACACCACGCGGACCTGATCTTGGTACTTTGCCGGAAGGGCATTGATGGTGGTCATCGACGCGCGGCATGGACCACAGCGATAATCGAAAAACTCGACAACGGTTACGGGTGCATCATCAGGGCCGATGGAGAAATCACTGGAGGCGTTGAACAAGAGGTCGGCATTATCGGCAACGGCGATGCGGGCACCGGCTTCTTCTTCTGCTTTTCGTTGTTCGTTCAAGGCAATCAAAGCGTCTTCGATGATCTCCGGATTGGCCAGAATGTACTCGCGGACGATCTTTTCGGTTGCAGCGCGATCAGCCGGTGCAACCGTGTCCTGAGCACAGGCCGAGAGGGAGAGCGCGGCAAGAGCGGCGGAGCCTAGAAGAGAACGAACCATGACATGTTCCTTTGCGAGAGTGTATCAGTTTTGCGCTTGTGCCCTGATTTTATTAAGGAGTGGTGGATAATTCGTGCCAATTCGATACGCACCTATCGTCTGCGATAATATCTGCTGTTTTCTGGAAGGCGCGGATCGGTGACGGCGGCGATGTCCTGCGCGCGGCGCATAAGTGGGCTTGTTGGCTCAAGGCCTTGCATGGCGCGCTGGGCAAAACTATTGGCACCGACATAATCGCCTACATGGAAGGAGCGCTCGGCTGTTGCAAGCTGGGCTTCATAGCGTCGGCCTTGTTTGTCCATAGCCTTGGCAAGTTCCGACCATGCAAATGCGTTCTCAGGCTCAGCAATGATCGAGCGCCGTAACAGGGTTTCGCCTTGCTCGACATCGCCTTCGCCGCCGCGTGCGATCATTGAGCGGGCATAGCTGATCATGAGCAGAGGTTGGTCGGGTGCGAGCTCTACGGCCATCCGGTTTGGCTCGACGGACTCATCAATCTTGCCGAATTCGAAAAGGATCTGGCCTTTGAGTTCATGGTAATATGGGTTTTCCGGATCAATTTCGAGTAGCGCGTCAATCTCGGAAATAGCCCTTGGTAGATCGATGCTCTGGAGCGCCGAGATAGCCCGGGCATAGCGCGCAGGCTCGCTTACATCGGTGTCGGGATAGCGTTGGTAGACAACCACTGGCGGTTCGAGGAAGCCGATGAGTTTTGCGTGCATGATTTCCATCTGCCGCACAGAGCGCTCGGACGGCGGGACGTCCATGAGGCCGGTCTCTTCGGCGCGTGCGCGTAGGGAGCGAATGCGGTCCGAGGCGAGCGGGTGGGTGCGGAAATATTCGAATCGGCGCGCTTGGGACAGAACTTCCTGATAACGAAATTCTTCGAAAAACTCGACGATGCCAGCCGGTGATTCGCCCGTACGTTCTATGAAGGTGATGGCGGCCTGGTCGGCAGAAGATTCTTGAGCACGTGTATGTGTGAAGAAACTTAACGCGGTAAGTTGCTGCGAATTGGCGATAAGTGCTGCGCCGAGTTCAGGGGCACCGGCCGCAATGGCGATAATGCCAAGACCGATTGAGAGATAACCCGAACGTGATGCTTGGGCGAGATCCGAAGCACGCCGCGCGCCGTGAGCGCCGGAGATGTGGCCGGTTTCATGGGCGATGACGCCTTTGAGTTGACCGGGGGTCTCGGCACGAATGATGAGGCCCGTGTTCAAATGAATGCGCTGTCCCCCTGCAACAAAGGCATTGAGGCTTGGGTCGCCAATAATATACAGGCCGACATCTTCGGGTATTAGGCCCGCAGCTTCGAGAATGGGGTCGGTATACTCGCGCAAGATAGCTTCGATCTCGGCATCGCGGATAAAGCCCTGCGCCATAGAAGGAAGAGAAAAGCATAGTGCCGCAAACGCGATCGCAGACGCTCTAAGAAGTGTACGTATCATATTGGCCATTCTCCATGAGGAATATGGCAAGTGTAAGACTTTTAGCGTGGCTTGGCGAGCGCCTTGCCGCAATATAACGCAAAAGTTAGAGGGGGTTATATTTCTTTAAAATACAAAGCATAAGTCCGGATTTAGCCGCAAGTTGATCTGTTGGGAGCTGACAATGTGTTCATCTGCCGAGACCGAGATCGTCGCTACTGTTCCCTCCCGTTCGATCTCGAGCAGCATAAGCGGACCATTACGGCGGACAGAGAGAATACGCGATTGTGTAGATGAGGTTGGGTCGGGAATAAATGCTTCGGGGCGGATTGCGACCGAGATTGCTCCGCTTGTTTCCGGCTTGGCATGTGCGAAGGCACCGAGCGCCGTTTCAATCTGGCTGGTCTGCGCATTCCATGTTCCGGCAAGTGTGATGATTGGACCAAGTGCGGCTGCTGTCTCGGCATCGATGGGCCGTGTGTAGATCTCTTCCGGCGTACCTTGCTGAACAATACGCCCTGAACGCATGACGGCCAGATTGTCAGCGAACTGCATGGCTTCTCCCGCGTCATGGGTCACCAGCAGGCTGGGTATGCCCAGAGCCGCAGTGGCGGTGAATGCAGTTTGACGTACCTCGTCGCGCAAAGCGGGGTCTAAGCCAGAAAAAGGTTCATCCATCAGGAGCGCCACGGGCTCTGGAGCCAGGGCGCGGGCAATGGCTACGCGTTGTTGTTCTCCGCCGGACATTTGGTGGGGATAGGCAGCAGCGCGGGAACTCAAGGATATTTGGTCGAGCCAGTGTGCGGCGAGCTTCGCGCGCTCAGGCTTGGGTAGGTGTGCAAGGCCGAAGGCAATATTTTGGCTCGCGGTCAGATTGGGGAAGAGCGCGAAATCCTGAAAGACAATGCCAATGCGGCGGCGTTCGGCGGGCACTAGGATGGCGCCATCAGAAAGAAGGGTGTCGCCATGTAGGATGCGGCCTTGGCTCGGAGACTCGAGGCCAGAGAATAGTCTGAGAAGTGTGGACTTGCCCGCGCCAGAGGCTCCGAGCAAAGCTGTTGTACGCCCCGGTTCGAGCACGAGACTGGCATCGTCGACAATGAGTTGATCGCCGAACCGGCATGATACATTTTCAGCAATGATTGGAAGCGGTAGTGTCATTGCGTTTGACCTTTGCGAGGACGAGAAAGCTGTCTCGAAAGCAGGATAACGGGCAATAGTCCAGCGGCGGTGATGGCAAGCGACGGCAGAGCCGAGGCGGGCAGGCGTTCGTCCGCAGCATAAACATAGGCGCGTACGGCAAGTGTGTCCCAGTTAAACGGCCTTAGCATGAGTGTAGCGGGCAGCTCTTTGAGGGTCTCGACGAAGAGGATCAAAGCTGCGGTCGCGGCACCGGGCGAGATAATCGGGAGGTCGAGTTGTAATATGCGCCGGACAGGTCCAGCGCCGAGACTGCGGGCTGCGGCATTGTAGGATGCGGGCGCAGCGGCAAGGGCCGCTTGCATCGGTTCTATACCGGCAGCAGCGAACCGGCTGATATAGACGATGACGAGCAATATAAGCGCTGCGCCTCCGGTTTGGGAGATCGGAACGCGGGCAATGGTATAGAGCGCACCAAGGGCCAGCACGGCCCCCGGCATGGCGTAACCTCCTGTGGCGATGAGGCCGGCGACCTTAGAGAGTTTGCGCTTGTGGTGCATTCCCAAAGCGATGATGAGCGCAATGATGAAAGCAAGTGTTGCTGTGATGCTGGCGAGCCGGAGCGAGTTCCACAAAGCTTGCCAGATCGGGGGCGTTTCTGCGCGCGCTTCAATTGCAATCGAGACGAGATGGAAGACGGGGGCACCGAAGCCCCATGCAAAGACAAGGGCGCAGATGAGGCTGGCGAGCAAAGCGCGCGGTCCGGTGAGTTTGTTGGGCGGTGCGGCGCGCCAACGCGTGGTGCTGGCTTGAAATCCGGCGGCTCCTCTTTGCCAACGCTCGAGCCATTGTAGAAATAGGGTGAGCGCGACGAGGATGAGCGCAAGACGGGCGCCCGCAGCGGCGTCTCCAAAGCTGGCCCAAGCGCGATAGACGCTGACCGTGAGGGTGCGCACGCCAAGGAAATCAGCTGCGCCATAATCGGCTGCCGTCTCCATCAGGGCGAGCGCGAGACCTGCAGCTATGGCGGGGCGGGCGCTCGGTAAGGCAATACGCCAGAAGCGGGTGCGCCGAT
>JBDVDE010000021.1:0-7126 GCA_039942135.1 Hyphomonadaceae bacterium | reverse complement strand
TCTTCCTCGCGTTCGAGTTCGCCAAGCTTCACACGTGCCTCGGTGCGTACCTTGTCGCGGATTAGAGAAATGGTCACCGTCTTGCCAATCTCGGTATCAGCGACAATCCGTGTCAGGCTACGAACGCCTTCAATCTCGCGGCCATCAATCGTCAACAGCAAATCTCCGATCTGCATGCCCGCTGCAGCCGCCGGCCCATCGTCGATCAACTGCGTCAACAACACACCCTGGCTTCCCGTGACACCATATGCCGTGGCAATATCGTCGGTCACTGGTTGTACATTCACGCCAAGCCAGCCGCGCCGGGGCGCACCATACTCGATGATCTGATCGGTAATCTGCCGGGCCAGATTGGCAGGGATCGAAAATCCGATTCCGACCGATCCGCCCGTCGGAGAAATAATCGCCGTATTCACACCAAGAACTTCCCCTGAGAGTGTAAATAATGGTCCACCCGAATTGCCGCGGTTAATCGCAGCATCAGTCTGGATAAAATTATCATATCGGCCTGACTGAATATCTCGCTCCAGCGCAGAAATAATCCCGGCCGACACCGAACCACCAAATCCGAACGGGTTGCCAATCGCCATAACCCAGTCACCGACTTCAGCGCCGTCACTGTCGGCGAAGCTTACAAAGGGTAGCGGCGTATCGCTCTCGACCTTGAGCACCGCAAGATCAGTGTCACTGTCGCGCCCGATCAGTTGCGCCCGCAATGTCCGGCCGTCGGAGAACACCGCTTCAATCTCGTCAGCCCCCTCAATCACATGATTATTCGTGACGATCAGCCCATCTGACGAAATAACAAAGCCCGACCCTAACGCGCCCTGACGGCGAAACCCCTCATCGTCAGGCCGCCCAAAAAAAGGATTGAACCGCTCAATCTCGCTGCCCTCCGGAAATGTAGGCAAACGCGTTGCGACGGTCTGACTGGTCGAGATATTCACAACAGCAGGCATCAACCGCTTGGCCAGTCCGGAGAAACTGTCTGGAGCTTGTTGCGCATTAACCCGAGGACCATCCGACAGGTCGAGTGCCGTTTGGCCTGAAGCCGTACCGATAGCCGAGACAGCCAGAACCGCACTGCCCATCAAACCCAAAACAGCTCCGCGAAGTGTCATCATCATGACGGCGTATCTCCTAGACATTCCATAACAAATGCGAACCTAGACTGCCCCCAACTGACGCGCAATACACGAAAATCTGTTCGCAAAGACCAGTCTCAAAAACCCGTAATCAAGAATACAATGCCAAGCCCTATTGCGGCGCAGACAAGACCAACGAGCCGAAGCTCGTCTACGGACATATCACGCGCTTGCATCATCAAACGGCGCACCATTGCCGGCATTGCGCCGACAATGATACCGTCCATCAACATCCAGAACCCGATGCCGAATAGGATCAGGCTCCAGATATCGAGGGTCACCGTCATCTCGCGCCTGCTTGCTCCTCGAATACTCGGCAGAGATTGAGGTTTTCAGGCGAGACAACGACACGCGTGCCTTGCTGGATCGCTTCCTCACAAGCGACGAGCGACCGATAGAACCGAAAGAAGTCAGGGTCTTTATTGTAAGCATTGGCGTAAATTTCGTTCCGCCTTGCATCGCCCTCACCACGTGTTTCTTCAGACGTTCGGCGCGCTTCCGCCCGAATAATCGTCGCTTCACGTTCTGCCGTTGCTCGAATACGCAGAGCTTCCTCTTGTCCTTCAGAGCGGATCAATTGCGCCTCAAGCTCACGTGCAGTCCGCATCCGGTCGTACACACGCTCGGAGTTCGCTGCAGGCAAGTCTGCACGCCGGATACGCACATCGATAATATCGATGCCATTTCCAAGCATGTTCTCGTTGACCGCTTCACGGATCGTATTCATGAGCGAAGACCGCTGCCCAGAAATAATTTCAGGCGACTCAACCGAACCAAGCGCGTCACGTATCGAAGACTCGGTAAACCGGTTGAGCTGCACTTCAGCGCCTTTTTCGGTCCGCAAACGACGATAGAAATTGAGAGGGTCGCTAATCCGCCAGCGCACAAAGGCATCAACAAGCAACCGCTCCTGATCCGAAGCCAGAACCTCGATATCGGGGATATCTAGCCCCAAATTGCGCTTATCAAGCGTCACCACATTTTCAATGAAGGGTGTTTTGATATGCAGACCCGCTTCATCAGAGCCAGGCTCATTACGTACTTCCACCGGTTCACCTAGGCGAAGGACCAATGATTGCTGATACTGTTCAACCACGTAGAATGTGTTGGCTCCGACAAATATCAAAGCAATAAGGGCGATACCCAAAATCCAAGAAAATATTTTCATCTCTAATCTCCCTTATTGACCGCGTTGGCCAAGCCGGTCGAGCGGCAAATATGGCACCGCTCCGGCATCACTATCGAGGATGGTCTTATCCGACCGACCCAAAACAGATTCCATTGTTTCTAGGAACATCCGCTCACGCGTCACACGCGGTGCTTTGCGATATTCGTCATAAATTTGCTCAAAGCGCGACGCCTGACCTGTTGCATCGGCAATCACCTGCTCGCGATAGGCTTCCGCTTCCTGAATGATCACCTGTGCATCACCACGCGCAACAGGAACCGTCTGGTTGGCAAATGTAGTCGCTTGGTTCTTCAGCGTCGTTGCATCTTGCGCAGCGTTCACCACGTCAAGGAAAGCATCGATCACCGGTTCCGGCGCATCAGCTTTCGCGATCTGAATGTCGAGAATTTCCACACCCGCATCATAATCTATCAGCAAAGCCTGTGTCAGATCCCGCACTTGCGTCTGCACACCGGCACGCTCGGTGGTGATGATGTCTTGCAAATCACTCTTGCCGACAACTTCCCGCATGACACTTTCGGCAACGGCTTTGACCACTTCTTGCGGGTCATCAACGTTCAAAATATAGTCTTCAGGGTGCGCAGAATCGATCTTCCAGAACACGGAGAATTGCACATCAACGATGTTCTCATCCCCCGTCAGCATCAATCTCTCGGATGTTGAGCGCGTACCAATGCTAATCTCGTTTTGCTGTTCCACGGGCAGAACAATGTGCTGTTCGAGCGGTGCGGGCCAATGCAGGTGAAAGCCCGGTGCAAAATTCGTCTGGAACTTACCAAACCGGAAAATTGACGCCTGTTGGCCAGCATCGACAATAACCACTCCCGTAAACAACCAAGCTGCTAGCGCCGCCAGTGCGAGCAGGCCAAATCCGCCCTTGCCCAGACCGCCACCACCTTTGCCGCCGCGACCTTTTCCGCCGCGCCCGCGAAACCGCTCCTGCATCCGGCGCATTTGCTCTTCAAGATCAGAGCCGCCTCCGCCGCCGGAGCCGCCCCCGGAACCACCGCCAGGCTTGTTCCATGGCGAGCCGCCATTTCCACCACCTGAACCTCCGGAGCCACCCGAGCCACTTCCCCACGGGCCACCGGCCTGTTTAGGGGGATCTATGTTATTGTCGTCATTAAAGGGCACGGTGCGCCACTCCTCTTCCAGATCGCGTAATTGCATTTACATATAGATATGTGCATGACACCCCTCATGCTTCAAGGAGTACGTATAAATGTTTAAGCCAAAAGCTGCAAAGGTCGCAGAGCTCGAACAAGCCATAAAAGAGGCTTTGGGTGCCCCTATTTGGCTAGAACTGGTGCGTGTAACCACTGAAGGGCAGGCAACTTTGGTACTTAAAGCCGATCCTGACGACATGAAAACCGCCGAATCACGCCGAATCATGGCTGAAAGCGCAGCCCGAAGCGTCCGTGGGATAACAGACGTCAATGTCGG
This sequence comes from Hyphomonadaceae bacterium, assembly GCA_039942135.1. GTDB lineage: Bacteria > Pseudomonadota > Alphaproteobacteria > Caulobacterales > Hyphomonadaceae > CALLCD01. The sequence goes on along the minus strand of JBDVDE010000021.1, from coordinate 3,349 downwards.
ACTAACCGCCGAGAAACCAGCAGGTTCACCCGCTCAGCCCGTTCCGGCGAAGCCTAAAAGACCCGCACCTGATATCGCCAAATCAAGCGTCAGGCGCGTTCGCAAAGGCGCACGACTGTCAGATGAAGCCCTGAAGCAACCCGCCCCGACCAAGGCCGCGCCATCGAATATCGCTGGCATTTCGCAAATCATTGCCGTGTCCAGCGCCAAAGGGGGCGTCGGCAAATCGACGGTCGCTGTCAATCTCGCAATTGCTTTGCAAAAGTCCGGGCGGTCAGTTGGCATACTTGACGCAGATATTTACGGACCGTCGATACCAACAATGCTTGGAACGGTGGATGCAGAACCACGCACTGGCAATGATAAGAAACTGCTACCCGTCGATGCGCTCGGCCTCAAATCCCTCTCGATTGGTTATCTAGCTGATCAAGACGCACCGATGATTTGGCGCGGCCCAATTGTCATGTCAGCGATCACGCAAATGCTCAACGACGCCAAATGGGGCACCGAAGCGGAACCGCTAGACGTGCTCATCATCGATACCCCCCCAGGAACCGGAGACGCTGCGCTTACCTTGGCTCAACGTGTCCCCCTGACTGCAGCCATCATCGTCACGACGCCCCAAGAAGTGGCTCTGGCGGATGTGCGGCGTGGCGCAGCAATGTTCGCGAAAACCGCCGTGCCGGTTCTTGGTATTGTTGAAACCATGAGTTGGTTCGAAGATCCTACAGGTAACCGGCACGATCTGTTTGGTAGCGGCGGCGGAAAAAATATGGCGGATGCCCTCGGCCTGCCGCTATTGATGGAGATTCCATTGCTGACATCTATCCGTGAAGGCGGAGACATCGGCATGCCAGCTGCTGCTGGAACAGGCCAAGCTGTAGAGCTATTTTCAAAACTTGCCGCCACGGTAATGGACCGGCTCGACAATCTACAGACAAACCCACCTCCAGAGATCATCTTCGTAGACTAACCGCCAGCCATATTCGACCTTGTTTGCGAGATAGGTCTGGCAGGGTTTTCCAATCCATGCTTGAATTTCGCAAGAAGCATCGAATGGACGGAGGCGATAAGATGAGACTTGCTCTGCTTTTAGTATTTAGCGCCGTATTCGGCCTAGCTGCACATGCTGAAAAGCAGGCCCTTGTTGGCGGCACATTGCTGGACGGTCTTGGCGGCGCACCGATCTACAATTCCGTAATTCTTGTCGAAGATCATGTAATCGTCGATGTTGGCACCCAAGATAGTCTTCGCGTACCGGCCGACTATACGATCATCTCCACCGAAGCGATGACGGTTATGCCGGGCTTTTGGGAAATGCATGCCCATCTTATGCTCAATGGTCACTCTGACTATGCGCATTGGGACATCACTTATATCGATCGGCTCGCCGACGAGATCATGCCTGCGTCAGCCGTCCAGCTCCTGCTTGCAGGCGTCACAACAGTCCGCGATCTCGGAGCACCACTCGATGCCTCGATTTCAGTCAAAACCCGTATTGAAAACGGTGAAATCCCGGGCCCTCGTCTGTTTGTTTCCGGCCCCTTCATCCAGAATGAAGTCTATCCAGGGACAGAGGCCTTCCGCTGGGGCGTCGATAATCCGGAAGATGGGCGACGCAAAGTTCGCCGTTTGGCAGAAGCTGGGGTTGATGTAATCAAACTGATTGACCATGACGAAATGAGCCTTGAAAGCGCCCAAGCCGTCGTTGATGAAGCCCACAAGAATAATCTTCCAGTTGTTGGCCATGGTCACCGCGTTGCTGAAATCCTGCGTGGCCTTGAAATCGGCGTCGACAATTTCGAACATACCGGCCTCTCGACCACCCCGGAATACCCGCCGAGTGTCATCGAGGCGCTACGCTTGCGCACGGCCGAAGGACGCGTTCGCGGTGGTCCGCTCTATTGGACGCCAACGGTTGAAGGCCTATGGAACTTTCAGGAAACCCGCGACAACCCCGAAGCGTTAGACACAGATTGCTGGCATCGCGGCCTCGAGCCGGATACAATTGCCGACATCGAAGCTTCGATTCAACACCCCGAACGCCTCGATTATTTCCAACTCACCCCGAAGCGAAAGCCTACCCTAAAGCGCAAATTCAACCAGCTTCGCGAAGCTGGCGCCGTCCTGATGATCGGCACTGATAGCGGGATCCCGCTAAAGTTCCACTGCCAGTCCACATGGAACGAAATCGACATTTGGACCCGCATCATGGGCGTGCCGTTTATGGAAACACTGCAGGCGGCCACCTATTGGCCAAGCAAAATGATGGGGGTTGAAGACCAATGGGGCACTGTACAACCAGGTCGGTTTGCAGACATCATTGCCATTCACGGCAATGTCGCCCAACACCCTTCCCTCACCCAACGCGTTGATTTTGTTATGAAAGGCGGCATAGTCTATAAGCGGGATGGACAGCCTGTGGCAGAGAATTTGCGCGCCCGCTAGTTTCCACCCCAGCGCTATAAAGCCATCAAGGAGAGCAACCGATGTTCGAAGAATTACAAGCTGCAATGGATGCTGGCACAACAGAAGCCGTCCGGATGTGGATGAACTGGATGGGGCTCGTTTTCCTCGCCTCGGTCGCATTCGTCTGGAAGCACAAACAAGCGCGTTGGGCCTTAGCCACTTTGTTCGGTACAATGATCGGCGGAACACTTCTCTGGCTCGCGGTCAAAAACGTGCATCTGCTCGGCATCGTTCACTTGGCTATATGGCTCCCGCTCGCGATCTATCTTTGGAAAACTGTCTTGTCAGGTTCTGCGCGCGAAACCAGTGGCCAGCATAAGATATTCTTCGTTTGGGTGATATTGCTGTTTGCAACCATTGTCATATCTCTCGTCTTTGACGTTCGCGACATTTATCTGGTCCTGACCGGCGCAAAGTAACGCGCATCCCCCCAATATCCGAACAAAATTTACCCTCTGTCTCCGGGGAATACTTCTTCGCCATCGACCTCCAGCCGGAACAGGTCGGGCCGCGAATAGTGCCCAGCAGGATCGGATGAGACTTTACATTTGCGTACCAAGGCCAAGTCGGCATCGACCGTTAGAATACCCTCTTCATTGATCAGGGGCCCAGCGATGATTTCCCCTCGCGGATCAATGATCGCTGCCCCGCCATTATGATCAAATTCATAGAGTGACTGCCAGCGGTCAGGCACATGCTGCTTCATCCGCAAACCAGCTGCGCAGATCACATATGCGCCCGCCTGCGAGGCAAAGGCACGGCTAAGCAATAATTGCCGCGCCCACACCGGTGCCGTTGGCGCTGGGTCCGGTTCTTGCCCCGGCCACGCGGCAACGTGCACATCTGTGCCCCGCGCCATCATTGTATAGGCAGGTAAGAC
>JBDVDE010000020.1:0-3427 GCA_039942135.1 Hyphomonadaceae bacterium | reverse complement strand
AAAACAAAAATGTCGTGCTTTTTGATTTGAGTAAGCACATCTTTGTGAGAAACAGCGCCAAGGAAAACGATGTTTTCCTGTAATCCCAAATTTTCCGAAAGCTCTGTTAACTCTTGGGTTTTCGGGCCATCGCCAGCAAGGTAGAGTTTTACTTGCCGGTTTGTCTTGTTTTTGACCAATGCAAGCGCATTTAATAGGTCTGAGTGCCCTTTTTTTTCAACATGACGACCTACAGACAACAGATTTATTTCATCTTGATCTCTATAGATTCTATCAAATGAAGAAGGAATTTCAGTTCCAAGGTAGCAAACACTACATTTTGCGCCTGGAACGTTTGTTTCCAAAAGGTCTTTCCAAAGTCTATTTATAGAAATGAACTCATCAACGAAAGGTTGAACTTTCTTATAGAACTTCCAACCGCTTCTTTTAACAAAACTGGAAACGTCATGACCGTGCAGAACCACAATAGTTCTGGCTTCAGGAAAAATATACTGCTTCATTTGTGCAACCATATCGGAATGGTTGCCGAAATGGATTACAATGAGGTCCGGTGTTTTCCTAACCTGCAAACTTATGTATAGCGTCTTTTCGTAAATAAGCCCCCGTCGTCTAAGATCAAAAAGCCTCAATACGTAGGACGGTCGCACGACAAAGTTCCGTGCGATATTAATAACAGTCCGAAATAGAAATGGTTTCGATGAGACCAAATGCTTTTTGATTTCGGGTGAAGCATTTACAGGCCGCATTCCTGTGTCTCTGACACAGCCCATTTCGATTGAATAATCTCCCTTAGTTTCACGCATTTTATTAATCTGATCGATAATATACGTCTGTGAATACTGCGGGAAAATTCCTGTCAACATTAAGACATGCATTTAGTGCTCCTTTTATTTGAGCGAAAAAATATTTAGCATTCTTTGCAGTAAATTTGACTTCTGTAAGTTAATTTTTCCATTTTGTATCGTATTTTTTCTAGTCGCTTTAGAATTTCTATCTTTTTCAACGTTGACTTCAATGACACCACAGTTTTCTTCAGCGATCAGTCTATTAAAATCTTTCCGGGTAATAGTGAAATCGTTTAAAGCGGCGATCTGATTTTTATAGCTTTCCTTGATTTGATTAAGGCGCTCCAGTGCCAAAGCTGGGTTCTGATAGTGAATAGCTGTTTCTTCGTATGAATCTATCATGAGTTTGTACACTGCTTCGGGATCGTCGATTAGTTCACCTTGCACGACTCCCGCGAGTGCTACCTGGTCGGGCCTTCGATGAAAACCAAAGTCTTCGAGAAGCTGATTTCTCATCTTCCGCTGAGGCTGCCCCATGGAATTGACCACACCCTTCAAAACCGCGCCTACCGGGCGTGTATGGGCCATCGGCGTTTTATCCAGAACGGCAACAGCGTTTTTGGGATTGAGGGTTGGTGTTCCCCAAATCAGGTCCAACCCGACACCTGTGTGCCGGCTTTTGATGATCGGCATAATGTCGATCATGTAATTGCAGGAGATGCAGGGGAGCATAACCTCTACGAAGTTCGTGAACCGCAAATCAAACGCATGGCATTGCGTTACAATGAAGTGGAAAAAAAAGCTGGCATTCGTTAGTGCCGGCTGACAGAGTTCCAGGTTCCATTTTTTTGCCGTGATGAACATCTCATTAATGTTCTCACCTTTGGAGTAGATGTCGTCGTCAGGACACCAGAAGTACTCATAAGAACGTAAGGAATTTGTCCTTTCTATTGCATCGTAAATACCACTCCATTTTCCTCCCTCATAGTAGAGTTTTTTAACGCCTGGCTGCTCTTGATGACTGTCGAACGCTTCTTTGTCAAAATAGCTAACGATCAGATCCCAGCTCCGGGTCTCTGGGGCCTGGTCAAGCCAGTGATTATGAAGGCTGTTTTTTCCCGCTCGTACAATGACTAGATTATTTGCTGTCATGATGGTATTTTCTACTTTGAAGACTTAGAAAAAGAGGGTTTAGGAAAATTTTCCAATTGGTAAGGGGCACCCCTCTGCTTGTGCTGAGATCCATTCATTGGCAAGCTGCAGCGATTCTTCGATAACCCTGTGCATGTCGAGGTAGCGATATGTCCCAAGGCGCCCCATGAAGCTCGTTTTTTCTTCGTTCTTAGCGAGTGTTATGTAGTCCGAAAGGCGAGTTTTGTCGTTGGCCAGTCTTTTCGGGTAATATAACTCATCGCCTTTTTCCGCTTCTTTTGAGAACTCAGTGAAGACGATGGTTTTTTCAAACTCCCTCCAGTATTCATAGTGCTTGTGTTCGCGTCGGCGGGTATGTTTAACGTCCAAGCTTGGAAAATTGTGCGCAGGATGCCCTAGAACATCTCCATTATCTCTAACGGCTTCCCAATACAACGTTCTATAGCTTAATGAGCCAAACTGGTCGTCAAAGTAGGCGTCCAGGGGACCTGAATAGAAGGTATGGGCGAATTCCGTCTGCATTGACTTTTCCCATGGAGTATCAAGCGAGACGTCAATCGAGCTATGATCCAGCATGCGTTCTACGATCTTGGTGTAACCGTCTACCGGAATGCCCTGATAGGTGCTCGAATAATAGTTGTCGTTATAGCTAAAACGAAGAGGAAGCCTCTTCAAAATGGAGACTGGAAGCTCTTTTGGTTCGCAGCCCCAGTGTTTTTTAGTATATCCGTAAAAAAATGCTTTATATAATTCTGCTCCCATGAACTTTAATGCTTGCTCCTCGAAGTTCTTTGGGTTTTCAATAGATGAATCTGCTTTTATTTTGATAAACTCTTCCGCCTCTTTTGGTGAAAATTTCTTCCCAAAGAACTGATTGATCGTATGCAAATTAATGGGAAGGGAATAAACTCCCGTATCGGTTATGGCCTTGGGGCGATTGATGAATGGCATGAATTCACCAAAGCGGCGAATGTAGGACCAAACCTCGAGGTTGCCGGTGTGAAAAATATGGGCTCCATATTTATGAAGCATGATGCCGGTTTCCTGATCGCGCTCAGTGTGGCAATTGCCTGCCAAATGATCCCGGCGATCAATGACAAGTACCTTATGGTCAGTTTTGTCGGCTATTTCCCGGGCAATGACTGCGCCAGCAAAACCTGCTCCAACAACTAGGATCCTATCCATCTAATTAAACGGCCTCTCTTCGCCAAGTAAATACTACTCCGCAATCGGGGAGTAGATCCGGAGGGCTGCCATACAAAATTACTTTGGTGACAGTTTTCCTACGTAATCAACAAACCACATCTTATGATGATGAGACCCGGCAATATAGGGCATTTGTCATGATGGTGAAATACAGTTTTTGCACTGAGACCGCAATTTGGAGCGCCGGAATCTAGAGTTTCCCGGCTGCTATCGCGGTGACGGCCTGGGGATGCCACCGGGATTATGCAGTGCGATCGGGACGTTGTATCCGATCGCTGAATGAG
>JBDVDE010000019.1:0-6016 GCA_039942135.1 Hyphomonadaceae bacterium | reverse complement strand
ATTTTATTGGAGCGGGCGATGAGATTCGAACTCACGACCCCAACCTTGGCAAGGTTGTGCTCTACCCCTGAGCTACGCCCGCATCCGTGGGTACAGGACGAAACGCCCTGAGAAGCGCTGATAAAGCGCATTGCGAGGCGCTTGGCAAGCGGAAAATAACCTGATCTGTCAGTCTTGCTGATATGGCCGATTGGAATGCTGTTTTTGTGTGCATTTTTATCGAAGAGGGGCGGTAGTGTCAGTCCGTGTGTTTTGGCAATTCCAGCAAAAGTGCGGGATCGATATAGAAGTCGCCGTCGCGATCGGACCGGCTCATATTGCGCCATTTGACAGCCCAATGAAGGTGGGCGCCGGTTACGCGGCCTGTTGCGCCAATTTTGCCGATCAGCTCTCCAGCTTCAAGCGTATCACCGACTGCGACATCAAGCTCTGACATGTGCAAGAAGAGGGATACGAGCCCTTGGCCGTGGTCTAGGAAAACCGTGCCGCCTTCATAATAGAGATCGGTCTCGGCGAGGGTCACAATACCAGCCGCCGGAGCGATAATCGGTGCGCCCGTTGGAGCGGCAATATCATAACCGAAATGTGGACGCTCTTTGGTCGGACAGCCTTCCGTGACATATTGACGAACATAGCCAAATGGGGAGGAGACTGGCCCCTCGGCGGGGCGCAAGAACCCGTCTAAGCCGCCTCGGCCCGCGTTGAAGTTTTGCCAACCGTCTTGTTTCTTGACCCATGAGCGGCTTGCATGGGCTTTTTGTTCCTCAGTGCGCGCGTCGATCTTATCGCAATCGATACCTCGTAGAACAGCCGTTTCATCGTTGCGTATTGCCAGATCAAGCGAGATGGATCGAGGCTCACCGTTTTCGGGTGTGACGGAAATGGCGATTGGTGATGAGGCTTTCCGGCCCAGACCAAACGAAACATGGCCAGTATTATCTGTCGTCAGGATGGTATCGCCGAGTGTGAAACGCGTTCCAACGGGACCTTTGCATATAATGAGGCCGCCTTGGACTAAAACACCTCCGCACGTGGTCTGGGAGCTTTGGACGGTCGCAGTGTCTGCTGTGATCTCGGCAACGGGTGCTTGATCTGCAATATCTCCGGGCGGCGTAGCGAGGAGCGCGGCGGGAAAGAGCAAGGCGCGGAGCACTAGGTATTTTCCGCATCTAATTGAGAATTGCGCAGTTGCGAGGCCGCTGCATCATAATAGGCTTCTTGTCGGTCAACGCTCCAATAGCGCAACATATCTAGCGGTATTTTACGGTCGGTGGCGGCGCAGGTGACATAGTCGCCTCGCACGATTGGTTTTATGTCTGCGTCGAGGAAACGTAACTTTGCCTCGCGGCCGGGTTCGGAATTTGATGTCAACATCGTTCAATAATGCCCTATTTGTCCGGTTTTGAAAAGCAGAATGCTCAGAGTTTTCGAATTTTCATTGTGTTTTCAGGCGCCTGCAAGAAACTTTATATTCCCTATTTGTTCTCAAGAACAAATGTGGTACAAACTGTCTATCGATGACAATGGTAGGGCTTGCTAAATTGGCGCTACCCCTAGAAGGTGGAGACGACTCATGAGCAAAGCATCATTGAAACTGGTTGATAAGGATAGCGGCGTGGACAAGCAAAAAGCTCTGGAAACAGCGCTCAGCAATATTGAGCGATCATTTGGCAAGGGCGCAGTGATGCGCCTCGGGGAACGTGAGGCGCTTGATATTGAAGCGGTGTCTACCGGATCACTCGGTCTGGATATTGCTTTGGGGATTGGTGGATTGCCGAAAGGGCGTGTGATCGAAATTTACGGTCCTGAAAGTTCAGGCAAGACCACGCTGTCCCTGCATGTGGTCGCGGAAGCTCAGAAAAGTGGCGGTGTTTGCGCTTTTGTTGATGCAGAACACGCGCTTGATCCAGCCTATGCGGCGAAGCTTGGTGTTGACCTTGACGACCTGCTGATTTCTCAACCGGATACCGGAGAGCAGGCGCTTGAAATCGCTGACACTCTGGTACGGTCAGGGGCTGTGGATATATTGGTTATTGATTCGGTGGCAGCTTTGACACCAAGAGCTGAACTTGAAGGTGATATGGGCGATAGCCTACCTGGTCTGCAGGCACGTCTGATGAGCCAGGCACTGCGCAAACTGACCGGGTCTATTTCCAAATCCAATTGTATGGTGATTTTCATCAATCAGATCAGGATGAAGATCGGTGTTATGTTTGGTAGTCCTGAAACGACATCTGGCGGTAATGCGCTGAAGTTCTATGCATCTGTCCGGCTTGATATCCGGCGTATCGGGGCGCTCAAGGACCGCGATGAGGTCATTGGTAATCAGACGCGGGTTAAGGTTGTCAAAAACAAAGTGGCTGCGCCATTCCGTGTTGTTGAATTCGATATTATTTATGGCGAAGGTATTTCCAAAACCGGCGAGCTTATTGATCTTGGTGTCAAAAGCGAAGTCGTGGACAAAGCAGGCTCATGGTATTCATTCAATGGGGACCGGATCGGACAGGGCCGCGAGAAGACACGCCAGTTCCTAAAAGCCAATCCGGCAATTGCTGACCATATTGAAGAGCTGGTCAGACGCAAAGCAGGGCTTTTGTCCGATGAAATGCTTATCGGTGATGATCCTGCCAATGGCGGCGGAGCATCAGATGTTGATGTTGCAGCCGATGGCTAAGCCTATTCACAAAAAGTCTAATTAAAAAAATGGAATGGGAAGGCGGCAGGTGCTTGGCGTCTTCCCATTCGCGCTCTATATCCGCTGTTTGAAGATTTGCATTTAGAAGGCAAATCAGAACCTGCCGGTCTCTAATGACCGGTATGCTCAAAGACAGGATGTAAGATGGCCAGCGTAAATGATCTCCGCGAGACATTCCTCTCCTATTTCGAGGCTCAAGGGCACGTCCGTAAATCTTCTGCGCCATTGGTGCCTGACAATGACCCGACACTGCTTTTTGTAAATGCAGGTATGGTGCCGTTCAAAGACATTTTTACTGGCGCCCAAACGGCACCTGCGCCACGTGCGACAACCTCCCAAAAATGCGTGCGGGCGGGCGGCAAGCACAATGATCTCGATAATGTTGGCTATACCGCCCGTCATCACACCTTTTTCGAAATGTTAGGTAATTTTTCCTTTGGAGATTATTTCAAGGAAGAAGCAATCAAGTTTGGCTGGGAGCTTGTCACCAAAGAGCTTGGTCTACCCGCCGATAAACTGCTGGCAACCGTTTATGCCGAAGACGAAGAAGCTGCCGAACTCTGGCGCAAGATTTCAGGGCTTCCCGACGAGCGGATTATTCGCATCGGTACATCCGACAATTTTTGGTCCATGGGCGATACTGGCCCTTGCGGACCATGTTCTGAAATTTTCTTCGATCATGGCGAGGACATTCCTGGCGGTCCGCCGGGAAGCCCGGATGAGGATGGCGACCGCTTTATCGAGATATGGAATCTGGTCTTCATGCAATACAATCAGGAATCTGGCGGTGAACGATCAACCTTGCCGCGCCCGAGCATTGATACCGGCATGGGGCTTGAGCGCGTTGCTGCTGTGTTGCAAGGCGTACACAATAATTACGAGATCGATTTGTTTCAGTCGCTCATCGCGGCTGGTGAGGATGTCTACAAGGTAGAGGCCATTGGCGAAGCGCTGGCTTCATTCCGTGTGATTGCCGACCATTTGCGGGCGTGCTCATTCCTAATGGCTGATGGTGTGTCGCCGTCCAATGAGGGGCGGGGCTATGTTTTGCGCCGGATCATGAGGCGGGCAATGCGGCATGGTCATATGTTAGGCGCGCGCGAGCCCTCTATGCATAAACTGACCCCGGCGCTTATTGCAGAAATGGGAGAGGCTTATCCAGAACTGGGACGGGCCAAAGCTGTCATTGAAGCGACATTCGAGCAGGAAGAGGAGCGCTTCCAGCGTACACTTGGGCGCGGGCTCAATCTGCTTGATGATGCGATATCACAACTTCCAGATGATGCGCCATTGCGCGGCGAGACAGCATTTAAGCTTTATGACACATATGGATTCCCGCTGGATCTGACGCAGGATATTTTGCGTGGGCGTGGGCTGGCTGTTGATGAGGCTGGTTTTGATGCTGCGATGACGCGCCAGAAAGACGGATCCAAGGGCGCATTGTCCACTGCGGCGACTGACGAGGTCAGCAAGAAACTTTGGTTTGATCTGTCCGATCGCTTGGGCGCGACGGAATTTTTGGGATATGGCGCGACACGTGGAATGGGTGCTCTTACTGCCATTATTGCAGATGGGGCGCATGGTGACACGCTTGCTCCGGGAGACGCCGAACTGGTTTTTGACCAGACGCCTTTTTATGCTGAAAGCGGGGGGCAAGCCGGCGATCATGGCGAGATTGTCTTTGCGAACGGTGCGCGGTTTATCGTTCGTGATGTCCAGAAGCGAGCCGGCGCAATACATTCGCATATTGGCGAACTGGTCTCGGGGGCCGTTGGGCTTGGCGACGAAGCGGAGTTGGTTGTGAGTACTGAACGCCGCACGAAGATCATTGCCAATCATTCTGCAACCCACTTGATGCATGCCGCTCTGAGAGATGTCCTTGGTGAACATGTCAGCCAGAAAGGTTCGCTTGTGGAGGCGGCGCGGCTGCGGTTCGATTTTTCACATGGCGGCCCAATGACCCAAGCTGAGATCGAGGCCGTAGAAGAGCAAGTTAATGCCGTCATACGCCGCAATGCTCCGACGCAGACACGCCATATGGCGCTCGACAAGGCAATCGAAAGTGGTGCGCTGGCGATGTTTGGCGAGAAATATGATGACGAAGTCAGGGTCCTATCTATAGGCGGCGAGGCAACCGCGGGAGAACGATCGTATTCGGTTGAACTTTGCGGTGGAACCCACGTCGAACGTGCGGGTGATATCGGCGTGTTCACGGTGACGTCAGAAACCGGCGTGTCTGCGGGTATACGGCGGGTAGAAGCGGCCACGGGAGCAGAAGCAATTGCTTTTTTGAAGGCACGCGGACAAGTCGCGCTTGATCTATCCGAGCGCCTGAAAGTTCCGCTAAAAGATGTCGAACGTAAAGTGTCTTCTCTACAGGATGAACGCAAAGCACTTGATCGCGAATTGGCGGAGGCTAAACGCAAACTGGCAATGGGAGGCGGCGGCGGCGCTCCCCAAGGTCCAGAAGATTTTGATGGGGTGAAACTCATTGCGCGGATTGCAGAGGGTGTTGGCGGCAAAGATTTGCGAACATTGGTTGACGAGGCGAAAGCGCAACTCGGATCTGGCGTCGTCATTTTTGTCGGCGTGAATGATGGCAAGGCTGGCGTGTCCGTCGGTGTAACGCAGGATTTGGTCGAGCGCTTTTCTGCGGTCGATTTGGTACGTGCGGCGAGTGCGGCAGTTGGCGGCAAGGGGGGGGGCGGCAGACCAGATATGGCGCAGGCTGGTGGGCCCGATGGCTCTAAGGCCGAGGCGGCGCTAGATGCTGTGCGCGCGGCTCTCGCTGGTACTTAGTCGTAGGGAGGTTTTCTCATGTCAGATACTCTTCGCCTGAGTACGATACAGGCCGCGTCCGCTTTCTTTGACAAACAAGCCGCGTTGCAGATTGCGCTCGACTGGATTGACCGGGCTGCGAAGGATAAGCCGGACGTGATTACATTGGGCGAGGCGTGGCTGCCAGGATATCCATTTTTTATCGATAGCCCCTTGGGGGAACCATGGTGGGATGCGGCGGCAGAGCTCTTGGCTAACGGGATCTTGCTGGATGGTCCGGAGATCGCGGCACTGTGCAAGGCAGCAAAGCGCGTAAAGTCTGATATTGTGTTAGGGATCAATGAGTTGGACCCACAAACTAAAGCGACGCTTTACTGTACGATGGTGACGATTGGCAAAGAGGGGAAGGTGCTAAACCGACACCGCAAGATCAAACCGACCCATCATGAGCGATCGATCTGGGGTGATGGCGACGCCAAAGGACTGTTTCCACAACAGCGCGATTGGGGGCGGCTATCTGCGCTCAACTGTTGGGAACATAAT